>CAZHUH010000059.1:0-1598 GCA_964535505.1 uncultured Oscillospiraceae bacterium | reverse complement strand
ACCCGATGGGCGCAAAATCTAACTAACACGGCAAAAGCAAGGCGAAGACGGTGCAAGCGGTTTAGCGTACCGCTTCGCCGTTTGCCGCGTTAGATTTCTCCGTCACAGGCTAAAGATAGCTCAACCCTTCCAAAATGGGAGTGAATGAACATTTTTGTTCATTCACTGTTAACTAGCGCAAATAACTTTGCGAAACGGCTGTCAAGGAAAAACAACACAAAAAAGGCGTATAAATTTTTGTTTTATGCCGTCTTTTTTTGTTGCCTTGACGGCTGTTGAGCAATGTTATACAAGGCTGTTGAATAGGAGAACCCTTATGAAGCGAGAAACGCACTGTAAAAACTTAACCAAAACTCAAAGATTACAAATTGAAAACATGCTTAACGACAAAACGCCTCTGAATATTATTGCTGAGGAAGTCGGATGCAGCGTTCGCACCATCTACCGCGAAAAGAAACGCGGACTCTACCAACACAAAGTTATTTCTTACAACTTTTGGACTGGAAAGAAAATTCGTTATGAAAATCGTTATTCGGCAGACATCGCTCAAAACAATTACGAAACCAACATGACGGCAAAAGGAAGACCGCTAAAAATTGGTAGCGACTTTGCCTTTGTGCGCTACGTTGAAGAGCGGATAGTTAAAGACAAACTTTCTCCCGGCGCAGTCGTTGGAGAGATACGCAGGAAGAATCTGCCATATACGCACGTTTCGAAAACAACAATCTACCGTTACATTCGCATGGGACTTTTTGAGAATATAACCATGGAACACGTAGCATTGAAAAAGCGTTACCGCAAAACGAAAATTAAAAGACCGCCGAAAGGCACAAGCATAGAACAACGTCCTCGCGAAATTTCTGAACGTGGCACATTCGGACATTGGGAAATGGACTGCATTTGTGGTCCTGGTTCTACGACTGTTTTGAATTTAACGGAAAGAGTTACTCGCAACGTAATTCTTTTTAGAATGCCAAAGCAAAAGGCAGAATGTGTTGTTAGTTGCTTGAATGCTTTGGAACGTCGTTTTGGAAAAATATTCAAACAAGTTTTCAAAACAATAACGGTAGACAACGGTTCTGAATTTTCAGACGTAAACGGAATGGAACAATCTGTCTATGGCGGTAAGCGAACGAAGATGTATTACTGTCATCCGTATTCCGCTTGGGAACGTGGAAGTAACGAACGATTAAACCGTGAGGCGCGTAAAATATTCCCGAAAGGTACTGACTTTTCAAAGTTGTCGCAAAGAGATGTGAAAAGGTTGGAATATTGGCTTAATGCTTATCCCCGGCAAGTTTTAGCTTACGCTACTGCCGCAGAATTGTTTGCGGCCGAAATACAAAACATACGAAAGTCTTCCGGCAATTCTGCATGCGCAACGTTTGCACAGTAAACTGTGTTTTGCAAACAAACATTCAATTTCCGTATCCGGATATCTATAACATTTTTGTTCAGCAAGTCTTCGACTTGTTTTTTGTCGTACCAACAAACACCAATTATGCAGCAATATGCAGGGCAGTACTGCCCTGCATATTGCATTTTACTCAAAAAATATCTGAATTTAAAAATTTTTTTAAACAATTTGACAAAATATA
>CAZHUH010000058.1:0-1601 GCA_964535505.1 uncultured Oscillospiraceae bacterium | reverse complement strand
GCACAAGCAAACATCAAATATCCTCGCGATATGGGCGACAAAATATCTAAGGGAATCAAAGATGCCGGCAAAGCAATCAAAGGTTTGTTCAGCAAAAAATAAGGTTTTCTCGACAACTTAACAAAGTGTTTTTTACACAACAAATTAGGGTTTGTCTCGCAACCGAGACAAGCCCTTTTTGATGCAAAAAGTTTGGCTCGTCGTCAAAGGTTGGGGTGCAAAGCCCAATAGTCAAGAAATATTGCTGCATGTATAAATAGTTATGCTATCACCCCAAATCTTATGATAGAGCCGTTCTAATTGAAGATCAAAACGCATTAAATTTTTCTCCTATTACGTTTAACACTTGATTTTTTGTGTTGGAAAAATTATAATGTATTTGAAAAAATAAAGTGATTAGGGCAAAACGCTTTCTTGCGAAATTGCTATTAGGAGCAGCGTCGATAAACCATAGTGAAAAAGCAATGGTAAAACGTCTTCTTGCAAAGCTATGGCGAAAAACAGCGACGAAGAAGCAGTGGCGAAAAACAGCGACGAAGAAGCAGTGGTGAAAACATCGACGAAGAAGATGTGGGAAAGCAGTGGCGAGAACAAACCAAGAGTTTTTGCTCCTAAAATCAACAAAAACTTATTTGGAGTGCAACAATTGACTGAAAAAGAAAAAATGCTGGACGGCAAAATATACGATCCGTCGGATAGCGAATTACTTGCTCTTCGCGAAAGGGCACACAAATTGAGTGCAGAATACAATAGTCTGCTTGAAACGGACAAGCGTCGCGTGGAGATTCTTAAAGAACTTGGAATAAACCCCAACGTGTATTTGCAAGGCCCCGTACAGTTTGATTATGGTTGCTTTACGAAAATCGGTGACAACACCTATGCAAACTTCAATTTTACTTGTCTGGATTGCTGTCCCGTAACAATTGGGGCAAATGTTTTCTTTGGACCCAACGTTTCCATATTGACGCCTGTGCATCCTTTGCGTTGGCAAGACAGAAATTCCTACGTTAAAGCCAACGGCGCAACCACCGATAAAGAGTATGCCAAGCCCATCACAATAGGCAACAACTGCTGGATTGCCGGCAACGTTACCATTTGCGGCGGTGTTACAATCGGCGAAGGCTGTGTGATAGGTGCCGGCAGTGTAGTTGTGCGGGATATTCCGTCAAATTCCCTTGCGGTTGGCGTGCCGTGCAAGGTTATCCGCACAATTACGGAAGAAGATTCGCTGAAAAATCATCCGGAACTGTTTTAGTTTCGCACAAGGCGATGTGCTTACAACAATCGAGTGATAGTAATATATAATTAAACGGCTTGGGGTATGGCTTATTTGAATTTGTTTAGCGTAGCAGTCGAACAACAAAATCGCATATTAAAAGCCAATCTATATTTGAGATGAAAAAAATCTTGCACGAAACTCCATTTTTCAAGACATTATGAAATATACAAATCAGATCATTAATCGTTTTGTGCAAGTTTGATACTTTACAGATAAGAAAGCTCTGTGATATAATATTAAAAGAAATAATGTCTTGTCAACCAACCGAAATATCCATCAAACGTGGAGAACAAAGTGCTCACTTAAACTATTTAACGTTTGA
>CAZHUH010000057.1:0-1604 GCA_964535505.1 uncultured Oscillospiraceae bacterium | reverse complement strand
TTTTTTTGAAACGAATGTTGCCTTCGGGGTTTTCAAAATGAGTTACGGAATATCTGCCGTTGGGAGATTTGCTGCAATACACACTTCTGCGAGAGAGCAGGCTTGTAAGTTCCGTAATGGCAATTCCAAAAAGTTGTTTGTGAAAAATGTGGTCTACCCTTTGTTGCAAATCGGGGATTTTGTCTTCCAACCCCACAAGCAACCGCTTTGCAATTTCTCGAAGAAATACTCCTGATTTACATGCAGGATCAAGAAACGTTGTATCAGGATTTTCGAACAGTTCTTGCGGTAGCATATCTAGCATTTTATTCGCTATTTCAGGTGGTGTGAAAACTTCGTCGCTGGAAAGATTTGCAAGGCAAGATAGCACGTCCGGTGTGTGCAAAGTTTTGTTTTTGTTCACTCTGTCGAAAAATGTTTCAGCCATTTTCACTTATTCTCCTGTAAGGTAATTGTGGATATTCCCGAATGGGCAGAGCGTCATATTCACCCGTTACGGGATTGATTCTTAAATATTTAGAGATGTCGTCTTCGTCGTCAAACATGGAACGCTGTTTGCTAGTCGGCTTTTCGCCTACTTTAAGCAACACGTCAAGACGAAAATCTCTTCGTTTTAGGCTTGTGCCGCCAACCACACTCCATTCGGGAAAAATGATAGGCTCCGTTGTGTCCTGCTGATTTTCGTCAACGCACATAAGGGTGAGCGCATTGCCGCAAAGTATATTCTTGTTCAAAATGTATTTGACGGCGTTGCGAGTTTGCTCGTTACACTCTTTTTTGCAAATTGACTTGTACTCCGTGTTCCAAATTTCAAACAGGCGGTTGCGGCACTCGGCAACGTTATCTTGCAGAATATCTACGCCATACAGGCTGGAAACGGCAAAAACAGAGAAGCGCTCGAAATCATAAGAACTTCTGCGGTAATTCTTCTTGATGTTGGCGAGTTTGCGAGTGAGAATTTCGGCAAGAAAATTGCCATTGCCGCAAGCAGGCTCTAAAAAGCGCTTGCTGTAATCTTGGCACATGTTGTCCACAAGATCGCACATTGCCTTGACTTCCCTTTCGGCAGTGTACACTTCGCCATGCTCGCGCACCCGTGTTTTTGATTTTGTTTGTTTTTCGTTGATTGTCATAATTTTTAAACTATTGTACAAGTATTATAATACAATTGTCTTGATAAATCAACCCAATAGTTTAAATATCGCCACAGAAATTGGCATAAACTATATACAATAGTTTAATTGTTGGGGTGAATTATGACGGCAAAAGAAGTAGGAGCGCATATAAAATATTTGCGTGAACAAAGAAATTTAAAGAAAAATACGTTGGCTAACCTTGCAGGGGTTTCGCCAACGTATATTGATAAACTGGAAAACGGCGAGCGTTGCCCGACCGTAGAGTATTTGGGGTATATTTGTGATGGTTTAGGAATTACTCTTGCGGAATTTTTCCGCGACACCGACGAACAAAAGGAACTTAACACACTTATACAAAACTTTATTGCCCGCCTTTCCCCCAAACAGCAAACCATGCTTCTAGATTTCCTAAAAACAATATAAAAGAGCCGTAGCATTAAACATTTTTTTGTAAAAAAGAACTCAGTT
>CAZHUH010000056.1:0-1625 GCA_964535505.1 uncultured Oscillospiraceae bacterium | reverse complement strand
CCCACAATCGAAGCATTGGTACACACGCACAGTTGGACGTTCGATTTTAACAGCGACAGCCAAATCGACGTGAAAGATCAACAAGGCAGCACCACTTCGTATCAAATTGCGGCGGGCAGTTACGTGAAGTTCTACTTCAATCTGGCGCAACCGGAAGATTTTATGCTTCGTGCAAACATCATTTTGAAGCAACTTAAAAACGGTGTTTGGGAAGATTTTATTACCGTGGACGCGGCATTTATCAACGGCAGAATTTACGTAACCTACAACGAAACCTTGAAATTTTCCATTTCGCTTGAAGCCATTGCAAGTTGCTCCGACCTTATCGACGAACTGCGACAAACCATTCCGCAACTGGACGAACTGTTGAACAATCTTGCCAATGCCAAAGACGACGCCGAACAACTCGTCAACAATTTGGATTACTCGGCGATAATCAAAGGCATAAGTTACGACAAAGAAAGCAATGCGTTTGGCATTGTGCTGAACGGCAGGTTGTTTTCGGACAAACTGGGCGACATAACCATTTACACTTTGCGCACGGAAAACACCATTACGTTGGAACAACTGTCACTAACATACGACAACGTTTCGTTGAATTTGTGCGGAATTACCGTTTCCGCATCGGAGTTGACAGAACTTGACGATGGTGAAACGATTGAACACGACTACGAAAACTACGTTGTTGCGGGTGAAGTTTTGCAATACCTAACCGAACGCGGCGATGAAAGCGCACACATAAACTTCGACAGCTTGCGGCAACTGTTGCGCGCCCTTATCGACACGGCACAAAACGACACATTTGCGATAGACGGCGATGTCACCGCAGTAATCAATATAATCAACATGGAAGTTAAGTTGCAACTGCATTTGAGAATAGACTTGGACGAAGACGGCTACGTTTACATTGCCGCACAAATTGTGAGGGCAAAAGACAATTTGATATATGACGACTACGGCGGCTACAGTTACCTGCACTACAACGGCAAAACGGGCGAATTTACCGTGATTCGCGATTCTTACTATAAACAACTTTCGAACATTAAGGACAGTGATTATTGCACAAAGTGCCAAACAAGTGTGAGCCAATGTAAAAGTCGCATATTGCACAGGCTTTATGTGTTGCGTTTGACACAAAACGACTACTCCGCCGAGTTGACGACGGAAGACTTTGTGGCAACACTGCAAGACCAAATTTTCGAAATGCTGAATTTTAGCGATATCATAGAAAATGCCATAAAAAATTCTATGAATGGGGAAAGCAGTGACGAAGGTTTGTCGACAAACGACACGTTGGCGCAACTGCAAAACATCTTTTTGAACTACGAATACGAGACCAACGTCGACACAGACAGTATGTTTAAAGTGCAGGCGGATTTGTCTCCGCTGAACCAAAACTTTGGCAAACTGAACTTGAATGTTGGGCACACCTACTTGATCAACACCGTAACCGATCAACAAGGCAACACCACCACCAACGAAAAGTTGGTGTTGACAAGCCTCACAGGCGACTTCACCCTTGCTACCATTGTGAAACTGAATTGGGATTTGGCTTTGCAACAAAACCCCACCCACGGACAAGGCATCGACTTTGTTACCAACAACACGCACTGGATGGCAGAATA
>CAZHUH010000055.1:0-2008 GCA_964535505.1 uncultured Oscillospiraceae bacterium | reverse complement strand
CACCATATAAAATGTAAAAATGAGCAAAATTCAATGGGAAAAGCGGCCGATTGGGGGTTGCTTTTTTGTTTAGAAGCGGCGCGAAGAACTCGTTGTTGATTATTTGTAATAACGGCACAACCAAACCGCTGTTTTGATTGTGTGGTAGCGGCATGGACAAATCGCTGATGATTTTGGGCGCCGGAACGGCGCGACCGCACAATTTGCAAACTTATTGGTGCGGCTTTGCAAGAAATGCTGCGGCATGAACAATTCCCCGTTGTTTTTTTCGTGCGCATAGTAGCGGTGGCTGCAACAGACAGCGCAACGCAGTTTTCCCGCAAGCAAGGAACGTTTGTGGTGTTTAGATTTTATGTTGTGAAGTTTCCAAATTAAACCAAATGTTTGACAGAAATTTTTTTGTGCAGAAGCGGTGCGACCAAAATTCGGGCGACACAAAAGTTCTGCAAAAACAGCGCTTTCAAACATCTGTCATTTGTATCATAAAAATTGCGTTTTCTCACATACGTATAAGCAAAATTGTAATCGTCCGCAATGTATTCTGCTTCAAAAACTTCATGCAAAGCAGTGTTTTGGCACTTTTTGGGCGGCGCAAACGCGTCAATTTTGCGCTTTTTCGACATTTTTTCCGCCCTAACGCGCAATTCTGCAAATTTTTTTCAAGAAAATTTCACTTATTTTTCTTAACTCTATTGACAACTTGGCACATAAAGTGATAATATACAAGTTGATAATAGCGTATTGCGTTTTTTTAGCATATAGAGTTATATTCGGCATAAAAAGAGGGCGAAAGCGGCACGTGTTCTGTCGAGATTGGCTGTTTGCGCAATGCATTTTATTGTGAATTTTTCGTTTTTCAAAAATGCCGCGTTAAGTTGCAAAACTTGGCAACACAAAGTTGTTTGCCTAGATATAGTTTTGAAAAAATAGAAGATAAAGGAGACTACATTATGGACGCACTATTTGTGATTGCGATAATTGCTTTGTGTGGACTGGTGGTGTTGATTGTTCTGGATTTGTTGCGTAGAGGAAAATCCAAAAATCAACAAGCAGCCGCACCCGCAGCAGAAAGTGATGCACCTGCTCAACCTGCCGCTACGGTGGTGGCACAAGCAGAAACTCAAGAAGAACCCAACGAAGATGCGGCAGGCAGCGTAAGTTTTGCCGTTGCTACAAAAAGCGCAACTTTGGAAGAAAAGTATTTGGATTTGACTCCGCAGTACAAATCGTACTACGATCAAATTGTGCAATATGCTATGCGCAAAGATGGCGCAAAACGCATCAAAAACTCCAGCTACGAAGAATACAAACTGTTCCATGCACGCCTTGTTCGCTTGCAAGTGAAAAATGGCGTTGTGGTTTGCCAATTCATTTTGGTAAACAGCGATTTCCAAAGCTACATATATGACAACAAGGTGAAAGTAAAACAAGCGCCCATTGTTTTGAAAGTTATTGACGACGAAACTTTGCAAGCCGCCAAAAACAGTATCGATATTGCTTACGATTCCGCAATGAAAGAACGCGATCGCAAAATGCAAATTCGCCGTGAAAAAATCAAACAAGCGCGCGAAGCCAAAAAGAATGGCGAAGGCGAATAACAAATTTGCCTTGCGCAGTTCACAATTTTGACGTCACGTATGTAAGAAATGTTGAAAATTCGATTCCCCACAGAAATCTGTGGGGAATTTTTGGATTCTTTGTCAAATATTGGGGTGCAAAAGTCAAAAGTCAATAAATTTGTCCAACCGCTAAAAAATAGTTATGCTACTGCCATAAACATTTGTTACATAACCAATTTTTTTGTTAAAGAAAACCATCGGATATTCGACAGTTTCGAGAAGGTTAACCGAAGCACAAACATTGCAGACGCTTATACGAAAGACACATTCTGTTTAACGCTGTTTAGAATAAAAACGGCAGCTCTAAATGTCAAAACCATAGCAGCCAATTATAAGAGAAGGAGAGCGCGCCCTCAACCGAGCCGAAGGCGAACGTCGGTGCGCCAAAA
>CAZHUH010000054.1:0-2194 GCA_964535505.1 uncultured Oscillospiraceae bacterium | reverse complement strand
ACACCATGCAACAAGAACGTGTTTCCCTTGCGGAATTGAAAGAATATCTTAAAAAGCGCATTTATATTTATTAGACAACGAACAAAAATTTTCGTCGCCGCATTTGCGTTGTTTTTAGTGCGTCTGAAAAACGCAACAGATTGTCGGAAAATGGTAACAGATTGTCGAAAAATAGCAGAATGATAGGAATAAAAAAAATGGATATTATCAATGAACTGAAACCGTTTTTGAATGAAAATATGCAACTGACTGCCTTACCGTCAAAACACAAAAAGCAACTGGTGGCATATTATTATTTGGCTACAAAACTAGACGCACAACAAAAATACACCGAAAAGGAA
Organism: uncultured Oscillospiraceae bacterium; assembly: GCA_964535505.1. Taxonomy (GTDB): domain Bacteria; phylum Bacillota; class Clostridia; order Christensenellales; family CAG-314; genus Fimimonas. Next base: position 1,853 of record CAZHUH010000054.1, on the reverse strand, counting down.
ATAAACGAACTGTTGAATACGTGGGCGGTCTTCGGCGACCCCGCAACATTGCGAAGAGAAATGTTCAACAAATACCTGTTGAATAGAACCGACGATTGCAGGTGTTATTGGAAGAAAGAAAACATACCTTCCTTGGAGGATTTCGTCGCAAAATATGTTTGAGACTATTGAATTTTAACGAAAAAGATGGGTTGGAAATTTCCAACCTGTTTTTTTTGTTGTCGCCATTTGTACAGAAAACCAACCACGGCAGTTGCGGCAGATTTTTTTAGAGGAAAAACGTCGATTTCTTGTGCGTTGTGGCGTTTGGGCAATGTCCCTGTGCTTTGTTGCGCATCGACAGGTAACAAGCGCAAACAACTTGCAACAGTACGGCAAACTACTGTTTTGCGGATGGATTGGCAATATCGATTTGTTTTGCAATCACAGATTGCTTGAAAGTGCAAAAATGCTGTGGTACAATTGAAGCATAGCAGAGGAGAATAAAACGAACCAAGGTTGCGCTCCTAGTATCTAGAGGAGGAAATATGCTGGATTTTGAATCGATAGGCAACACCATACACGATTTGCGCATCGCACACGGATACAGTCAGGATCAAATTGCCGAGTTGTTGGGCGTTTCACATCAAGCTGTTTCGCGATGGGAATTAGGGCTTACCGCACCCACGGTGGACAACCTTGTGGAACTGTGCGACTTGTTTGAAGTAAGCCTGGAAAAGTTGCTTTGCCTCAACAAAGAAATACATTTGGACGAAAAAGACATCTTCAAAGGGCACAGCCGAATGTTTGTGGTGAAGAACCTTGCAGCAGGCAGCTGCAACTACGACGTTGCCGCAAACTTCGGCGTGTTTTTTCCGCAAGAACGTTTGCTGCTGTTGCGTGCCATAAAAGAAGGCAAACTGCAAGTGAACATGCCGCTACTACTGAACAAACTTACTCCCGAAGAAACGCGGTTTTTGACGGGTGGCAAAACAAGGAAGAACAAAATTTTGAGGTGAAAATATGAAAATGCCCGTGTTGAAACAATTTGTGCCGAATTGCCCGCGCATACAAGTGTTTAACCCAAACGTAAGCCCCGCAAATTTGTTTGACGACTCCACGCACAGATACATGGAAGAGTACCGCAAAAAACTTGAAAAGGAGAAAAACAGTTTATGATAAAGAACATTGCAAAAATGCTGCCTTTTTTGGAAAGCGAAGATTTGTACGAATTGGCGCAAGAAATACTAAACGGCAACGTGGATATGGATATCGTGGCACTTTTCCCCTTTATGGACGAAGAGGACATAGACAAAATTTGCGTCGATTTGGCAAACAATCCTGAATGGGCCGCAAAGGTAAATATGGTGGCATTGTATCCATTTGCCTCGGACGAATACGTAGACAAACTGCTTGAAGCGCAGGCAAAACAAGGCAAAATAGACAAAGCAATACTGCCATTTGTAAGCGTCGACGGATTGCACAGCCTTGTGCTAATGTACATCGACAACCCCACTTTGAACTTAGATTTGGACGAGTTGTACCCATTTTTGGATAGCGACGACATCTCGTTGCTGTTCCAAGCCTATTTGAAAAACAACAAAAAGCACAAAGGCCAAAATTAGATGGCAAAGTTACCGACGTCGGCAAATTTTTTCGCGCAATTTTTCAAACACCTACAAATGGAACCCAACTTGCAATAAGTTGCATTATATTCTGCGAAGAAAATTTTCAAGAAACAAGTTTTGAACAAAAGCACGAGCACATCAAGCAGATGTGCTCTATTTCTTTGCTTCAAAACGTTCAGTGAGCAAACGGCATTGAAAAAGACCGCAGGAAAACGCGCCGTACTCTTGCCAAAAACGAAGCAATCG
>CAZHUH010000053.1:0-2316 GCA_964535505.1 uncultured Oscillospiraceae bacterium | reverse complement strand
TGGAATTGCTTGTTGTCATTGCCATTCTGGCAGTTTTGGCAACAGTATCTATCGTCGGGTACACATCTTTTATTAAAAAAGCAAACGTGTCCAACGACACTGCACTTGCAAAACAAATTAACGATATTCTTATTGCAGAAGAAGTAGTCAGTGGCAAGCCAGAGGACTTCTACGCCGTTGTCGCAATCTTACAAGACAATGGCTTTGTAATTGCAAATCTAAATCCCACAAATCAGGGCAATTGGTACGCATGGGACGCTGATAGCAACCAAATTTTATATCTAGACCAAAATTTGAATGTCATCTATAGTAGTAGAGACTATACTTCCACTAAGGATGAGTGGTATTATGCGGTATCCTCGTCTGCAGACGTGACTGCGCTTAAAGCTTTGGATGTTAACCCTGATAGAATATGTTTGTTAGCAAGTTCTTCTAAAGATCTTCAAGAGGCTTTGCTCGACGGTGAAAGCTTTGTTTTGACAAATGACATAACTTTGTCGGAACCTCTCAGCTATGACAATGCGGAAAAGGATATTACAATTGCACTCAATGGGAACACGCTTTCTTATACTAATAGTAAATATAGTTGGTTTAGCGTAACAAAGGGTGCAAATCTAACGATCAAGGGCGGAACACTTGAGGCTAACGGCATAAATAACATTACTACTGGAGTTATTTGTGCGTCAGAAGGTAGTTCTGTAACGCTTGAAGATGTAACGTTCGAAACAAGCGCATCGGCTCTTTACCCGAAGGGAAACGCAACAACAATAAACGTTATCAACTCTACGATTATAGCTGAATGCTATGCGATTGCGACGAATGCCGCAACGCTTGACAACTATAATGTGGTAATAAACGTAGAAAATTCTACGCTGACGTCTAAGGCCGAGGCGGCGGTTCTTTTCAATATTCCAGGTAAGCTTAACATAACGAATACGACGATAAACGGCGCATACCAAGGCGTGGTCGTCCGCGGCGGCACGGCGATATTGACAAATTGCACCATTATCAATAAAGTTACTAAAACAGGCGATTTTACCAACAAATATGACGATGGTTGGCAAAGTGGGAACGAAGTGACGGTAGGCGCACTGGTATTTGGAAACCACCATTCAACCAGCTATCAATATGCGACGAGCGTAACGCTGAAAAATACGACCGTCATCGCGGATAATAGCGCTTGCAACTATAATTATCCTGCGATCTACGGTTACGGAAACAGCGGCGAAAGTCTCGGCGCAACGTTGACCTATGACAGTGATTGCGTAATCAACGGCGACATAATTTCCGGGAATGAGTACGCAACCATCAATGGTAAAAGCAATTTCAACAGTGCAAGCAGTGGAGATTAATACCTAATATCAGATATTACAAAACTAACATTACAAAATCATTATCACGGCGAAAAGACGTAGCAAAAATGCTGTGGCGATGTTGAGTCTACGAACGGACCGCACCGCCGCACAAAAATTTGCACGCAAAATCACAAGAAAAAATAATAATTGTGAAAAGCATTTGCCCACACTCCGAAAACGTGTGGGCAAATTTTGCGTTGAAGAAACTGCTTGCAGGGTTGTTGTTTTATGTTTGACTAACTTGGTAGGGTGCAAAACCGTATGCCGATTATTACGGCAACCAATTGGCTTGGAACAGGGGTCCGCTTCACCTGTAAAAAAAGCAATTTTCGCTGCGACAAAAAAACTTCGACTTGAAAAAGCCGAAGTTTTGGGATTAGTTTGGATTAAATGTTCAACAAACGGAAAATGTGTTTGCTAAAGAGCATACAAATAAGGTCCAAAACCCATATGAGCCAACCACCGAAAATACGAATGATACCGGCCACAATTTTGCCTTCTTGGAATCTGGTAACAAGACCGCAAATCCAAGCGGTTACAGGGATGATAGCCAAAATCAAGCTAACAAGGTAACCAAGTCCAAAATAATCACTTTTGCCTGCCATGAAAAGTTCCCTCCTAAAAATTTTGGTATTTATATTATACAACACTGTTTTTAAAATTGCAATAGAATATGTTGGTTTTTTCGCAAAAGTAAAAAAACATATTGCATTGAGTCAGTTTTATTCGCATTACGGCGAGTGTTTTCCGCGTAGTTTGTTACTTCTCAGTGGTCGCAACTTTGGTTGCCAACAACACTCCGACGAAGTCGGAATAAAACTACTTCGAATGGTATTGCTTAACAGAACTAGATTGCCGCGTCGCTACGCTCCTCGCAATGACGGTAGGGGGGCGCGTCGCTTGCGGCAGTGTTATTGCTTCGCAGTTTTCACACCAAATTTGCGCAAAAATTGCTTTTCAA
>CAZHUH010000052.1:0-2861 GCA_964535505.1 uncultured Oscillospiraceae bacterium | reverse complement strand
GGCAATGCACCAAGTGCGATAAACTTTTTGCAGACAAAAACGGCAAAACGGAAATTACACTTGAAAGCACCGTTGTTGCGGCTTTGGGGCACACAGAGGAAACTATTCCTGCTGTTGAACCCACATGCACCGAAACAGGTCTAACCGAAGGGACTAAATGTTCTGTTTGCGAAACAATTTTGGTAGAACAACAACAAGTTGCCGCAAAAGGGCACGATTGGGGCGAATGGACAGAAACAACTGCTGCCACCTGCACGACGGAAGGCAGTGAAGAGCGCACTTGTTCCGTTTGCAACGAAAAGGAAACTCGCCCGACGGAAAAACTTCCGCACACCGAGGAAACTATTCCTGCTGTTGAACCCACATGCACCGAAACAGGTCTAACCGAAGGGACTAAATGTTCTGTTTGCGAAACAATTTTGGTAGAACAACAACAAGTTGCCGCAAAAGGGCACGATTGGGGCGAATGGACAGAAACAACTGCTGCCACCTGCACGACGGAAGGCAGTGAAGAACGCTCGTGTTCCGTTTGCAATGAAAAGGAAACTCGCTTGACGGAAAAACTTCCGCACACCGAAGTTGCTGTTCCTGCTGTTGAACCCACATGCACCGAAACAGGTCTAACCGAAGGGACTAAATGTTCCGTTTGCAACACAGTTTTGGTAGAACAACAACAAGTTGCCGCAAATGGGCACGATTGGCAATGGGTTGTGGACAAAGCGCCCAACCAAACGGAAGAAGGCTTGAAACACGAAGAGTGCTCACGCTGCTACGCAATCCGAAACGAAAACACGGCTATAGAAAAATTGTCGCACACTCACACACTTGCGGAAATTGCTGCGACCGAACCCACTTGTACCGAAAGCGGCAACACGCAATATTGGCAATGCACCAAATGCGATAAACTTTTTGCAGACAGCAATGGCAAAACAGAAATTACGCTTGAAAGCACCGTTGTCTCAGCAAAGGGGCACACAGAGGAAACTATTCCTGCTGTTGAACCCACATGTACCGAAACAGGTCTTACCGAAGGAGCCAAATGTTCCGTTTGCAACACGGTTTTGGTAGAACAACAAGAAATTCCGTTGAAAAACCACAAGTTTGCCGACGGCACGGAAATTACACCAGAAGAACTAGCTAAAGCCCAAATTTTGGATACGAACAATAATTCTCGCGGGATAATGATTTTGGGAGATTCGACATTAACGTGTAACCTTGTTGTCAACGGCGGCGTGATATGCCCAGTATGTGAAAAAATTATTGTACTTTATATATGCGCGCCGCACACCGAAGTTGCTATCCCTGCCGTTGAACCCACATGCACCGAAACAGGTCTAACCGAAGGGACTAAATGTTCCGTTTGTAACACGGTTTTGGTAGAACAACAAGAAATTCCGTTGAAAAACCACAAGTTTGCCGACGGCACGGAAATTACACCAGAAGAACGAGCCAAAGTCCAAATTTTGGATACGAACAATAATTCTCGCGGGATAATGCTTTTTGAAGATTCGACATTAACGTGTAACCTTGTTGTCAACGGCGGCGTGACATGCCCAGTATGTGACCAAATTATTGTACTTTATATATGCGCGCCGCACACCGAAGTTGCTATTCCTGCTGTTGAACCCACATGCACCGAAACAGGTCTAACCGAAGGGACTAAATGCTCCGTGTGCGAAACAATTTTGGTAGAACAACAACAAGTTGCCGCAAAGGGGCACAACTTTGTAGGTGGAGTTTGCACTGTTTGCGGCGAAAAAGAACCTCTCGTCGCCTCAGATGGGTTAGAATACACGTTAAACAGCGATGGCACGGCGTATTCTGTAGCAGGTATTGGCACTTGCGCCGACACCGACGTCGTTATTCCATCCACCTATAACAAATTGCCGGTAACTGCCATTGGAGAGGATGCATTCTACGGTTGTTCTTGTTTGACAATATATTGCGAGGCGGCAAGTAAGCCTATCGGTTGGAGCAATTCTTGGAACCCAGACAGCCGCCCTGTGGTGTGGGCGTACAACGCACAATAGTGATTGCAGTGCGTGGTTGCAGACGCAAAGGTGCGGAATTGTGCAAAAACACAACTTTGCGCATACGTGCGACTGAAAATTGCGTACAACAAGGGCATTTCGCTTTTTGCGAAATGCCCTTGTTTTTTGTTATAAATGTTTGCCGTCGCCTGCAAATTGTCGCGGTTTGCTTGCAAGCAACATATTTGCCACGGCGCTGCGCTCCTCGCAATGACGAACAGTGGGTGTTTGAACTGCAATGACGTACAAGGAGTTGAGTCTTTCGAACTGCTCAGATGTCAGCCAATCACACCACCAAACCTACGCAGCCAAACTAGCGTTTGTTGACAGCATTTCACTAGATTGCCACGTCGCTGCGCTCCTCGCAATGACGTACAACGAGTTTGTGAACTGCGCTGATGTCAGCCAATCACACCACCAAACCTACGCAGCCAACCTAGCGCTTGTTGACAATATTTCACTAGATTGCCACGGCGCTGCGCTCCTCGCAATGACGAACAGTGGGTGTTTGAACTGCAATGACGTACAAGGAGTTGAGTCTTTCGAACTGCTCAGATGTCAGCCAATCACACCACCAACCCAACGCAACAAACCTTGCGCTTGTTGACAATATTTCACTAGATTGCCACGTCGCTGCGCTCCTCGCAATGACGAACAGTGGGCGTTTGAACTGCAATGACGTACAACGAGCTTTCGAACTGCTCAGATGTCAGCCATTCACACCACCAACCCCACGCAACAAACCTTGCCCGGATGTCAGCCCCATTCACGCCACCACGCCCTACCGCTGCTACGCATTGAGTTTTCTGCTTTCGCAAGCGTCAAATCATG
>CAZHUH010000051.1:0-3370 GCA_964535505.1 uncultured Oscillospiraceae bacterium | reverse complement strand
TGGCTAGGGTAGCAGGATTCGTCCGATCGCGCAAGCGACGGTAAGCGTAGTGCAACGGAGCGCTACATAATTCGAACTGTCCTGTCTACACGCAAGAAAAGGCGGCAAGCTAAAACGGAGGCAAAGAAAAAAGCGGAGTTTTTCTCCGCTTTATCTTTGACGACAGTAAATGCGCCGCCGCCATCTGGCTAGGGTAGCAGGATTCGAACCTGCGAAATGACGGAGTCAGAATCCGTTGCCTTACCGCTTGGCTATACCCCAACGTTTGTCGGTTTTCAGTATAGCCCTTTCGCGCGAAAATGTCAAATGTATTTGCTTGTTGTGTTGCAAAATTTACCAATGCGCGCGTTTTGTGATAACTTGCAAAGTGTTGGGGTGGATGTTTTGAAAGTTTTTATCTTTTTCCGCAAGTGGATTTTTGCAACACTTCTTGATAATTTTGCAAGTTTGCCAATCGGCTTTTCGCCGTTTTTCTCAATAATATTGCCGCCGTGTTTTTTGGTGACTTTTCGCCGCCGTAGCAAGCCGCCAAACCTACAAGCTGTTCACCACGCCGCTAAACAACACGCTGTCATGGCTGTCCATCAGCACAAAGCCGAATGCTCTGTCTACCACAAAATCGTGATACACGCTTTTGTATTCGTGTATCGGGCCTGCCGAAGTCGGTCCCATTTGTTGTATTATCGTAACGGCTGCGCCTTCAATGCCCTCTGCTGTAACTTCCAATTTGCTTTTGTGGATAATGGAAGAGCAATAAACTTCGGTATCTGTCAGCGCGGAAAAATCGCAAGTTTTGGGCGTAAACAAATCCGTTATGCCAATATTTTTCAGATACGACTTTATTTCTCCGTCAAATTCCGCCGAGTATTCGGGGAACAGAACGCGCGTGTAGTGGCACACTTCGTTCTCGTCGTCGGTTCCGCGGTAGTCTTTCATACTGCTTACGTTGTAGATGTTTTCCGCTGTAAACACTTCTTCAAGCGTGTGTCCATCGGCAGGAACAATAAATTTTATCCTAAAACCATGCCCGGTTGTGGTTAAAAATGTTCTATAAGTTTCGCTTTCGTACGCTTGCCCTAGGCAGTAGTTTCCAAGCAAAAGTTTTTTCAAAACTGTGGTGCCGTCCGTTTGTTCAAATTGTGTTTCGGTGCTGTCAAAACGCAGCTCTTTCCCCAACGAATTCCAAACTTCCTTCAAGTAAAAGGTGTTCATCAACACAATAAGAGTATCGGGGTCGATATTCACGTTGCCGTCGATAAGTCCGCGTGTTTTTTCTTCGATGTAGTTGTTTATGGCGTTTGTGCCCGCGTTGCTGTCAAAATCCGTAACAAACGAATCGCAGTTGAAGTTTTCCGCAAGGTTTTGGGCGCACGCTTCCTTCAATTCTACGCGGTTGTCATCCGCCCAAATGGAGTTTGCAAGCTCTTCCAACCCCGTTGTTTCTTTGTTGCCGTCGTCGTTGGTTGCCGAGTATTCATTGTTGCAATAGGCATAGAGATACTTTGTAAAATTGCTTACTTCTTCGTAGGTTACGCCCACCGTATCCAAAATTTGCTGCCGCGTGTTGCCGTTTGAACATTCACATGCCAGCGCCAATGCCATGTAGACGGAAATTGGCGAAATGCACATGTTGGTTATGCCGTCGTTTCCCGAGTAAAGTTGTGTGGTAAGCTTTGCGGCAAACACTTGCAATTTGTCGGCAAATTCTTCGTAGCCTTGCGGCGGAAAGTTCGGAGTGTCGATTTTTGGTGACGCCAAAGCCACGGCGACGGCGTCTGTTTTGGGCAGCGTGACAGTAGTGGTGCACGAAGCAAACACAGCGCACACGCACAAAAGCAGTAAAACAAACCATGCGGTTTTCTTTTTCATTTTGTATTACCTCCAAAGTTTAATCCTTTCAAAATTCTGTTTTAGTTGGTAACTCATCTTCACAAATAAAACACATTTACGCATGGTTTTGTCCCATAAAATTTGAAATTTGCGGAAATTTGTTCAAAAATTCTTCGGTTTGGCAAATTGCAAGACGAACGGGATTTTCGTAAGAAAAAATATGCGGAATGATTTGTTGCCGTGCAAAAATTGCCGCAAAACAGACTAAAATAATACATATTAACGTTGTGAACGTTGTGTTCGGATTGTTCTTGTTTACCAAGAAACCAATATAAAAAATTTGGAAAACTTGCAATTAAATCGTTGACAGTTTTGGGGTGGTGAGATATAATATAAAAGCTGTTGAAGTGCGGGTGTAGTTCAATGGTAGAATACCAGCCTTCCAAGCTGGCTGCGTGGGTCCGATTCCCATCACCCGCTCCATTATTGAAGGGGTGAATACAGGGAACCGACTTCTGCAACGGAAATATTTTATTGGGAAGAGGACCCACGGGTCCGCTAGCCAAGCAACAAAGTTGCGCGCCACGGAGCACTTACACTTTGTGGTTTGCGAAATATCCAATGCGGAGTATTCCCATCACCCGCTCCATTATTGAAGGGGTGAATACAGGGAACCGACTTCTGCAACGGAAATATTTTATTGGGAAGAGGACCCACGGGTCCGCTAGCCAAGCAACAAAGTTGCGCGCCACGGAGCACTTACACTTTGTGGTTTGCGAAATATCCAATGCGGAGTATTCCCATCACCCGCTCCATTATTGAAGGGGTGAATACAGGGCGACTTCTGCGGCAAGACAGCAATCATCGGGTTTGTGGCAGTCCAACTGAAAGTATTCTCACCCCGCAACGACACGTTTGCCTGTGCCTGTAGCTCAGCCGGATAGAGCAACGGCCTTCTAAGCCGTTTGTCGGGGGTTCGAATCCCTTCAGGCACGCCATTATGGTGGGCTTAGTTCAGTTGGTTAGAATGCCAGACTGTGACTCTGGAGGTCATGGGTTCGAGTCCCATAGCCCACCCCAGATTTATAGGGGTATAGCCAAGCGGTAAGGCATCAGACTTTGACTCTGACACTCGTAGGTTCAAATCCTGCTACCCCTGCCATTATGCCCCATTAGCTCAGTCGGTAGAGCACTTGACTTTTAATCAAGGTGTCCCGCGTTCGAGTCGCGGATGGAGCACCAATTATGCATCTTTAGCTCAGTTGGTAGAGCAACTGACTCTTAATCAGTGGGTCCAGGGTTCGAGTCCCTGAAGGTGTACCACAAAATCACGTCGCGCGGCTATGGCGGAATTGGCAGACGCGCTAGACTTAGGATCTAGTGTCTTCGACGTGGGGGTTCAAGTCCCTTTAGCCGCACCAACTAAATATTTGCGGGAGTGGCTCAGTGGTAGAGCGCTGCCTTGCCAAGGCAGATATCGCGGGTCCGAATCCCGTCTCCCGCTCCAATACCTCGTTCAGCGAACGAGGTATTTTCATAT
>CAZHUH010000050.1:0-3371 GCA_964535505.1 uncultured Oscillospiraceae bacterium | reverse complement strand
CGTATGCTAAAAAAATGCACAATTTCATCAAATGGTGCGCGCAGATATTGCCACGAACACAAGAAAACAACCAATGCGTCTTATATGCGGAGAAAAGTCTCACGCCATCAATAGCGCCGCATCTGTCTCACCGACACGTTGAGTTCTCCGCCTACCAAACAGTAGCCAAAAGTGCAGTGCCGCCTCACATGTCGACTCGGATTATTTCCGTCGGCTATTTGTCGGTGCTTCCCAAACCGCCGTTACGCAACTCTTCGACGTTGTCGTCTTCCGTCAACAGATAGTGAACAAAAATGCCCTGCGCGAAGGCATTGCCGCAATCTACGTGCAGAGGTTTGTCGCTTTCGTTGGTCATTTTGACAAAAATGTGCCCTTCGTTGTCGCTTTGCGCATAGTCGGCGTCTATTATTCCCACCGTGTTGTTGAGTTTTAGGCGATACTTAAACCCCAAACCGCTGCGCGGAAAAATCATTAAACACCAATCTTGAGGCATCAGTGCGCGTATGCCCGTTGCAACGGTGACGGTTTCTCCCGAGGCGATGTCCAAATCCGTCGGGGCAAAAAAGTCGTAGCCTGCACTAGCAATGGTGGCTCGGCGCGGCATTTTTATGTGTTGATATGTTTTCTCACTACCGTATGGCAGAAATTGTTTACAAGACACCTTCAAGAATTTTGCTTTTTCCATAATTTACACCATCCTTTGCGCGCAAGAATTTTTTCGACGTAAAACTTCAAGGCAGTATACGCGCCATAAACGCCCAATATGCTTTGCGGCTAGGTAGGTTCACCGTTTATGGAAACAACGTATCCGCCGCCAACTTCCGGTGTGCCGTTGTAGCTGTACAGTTCCGCCCAAAGCACCACTTCGCAGCCCTCTTCAAGTTGGCTTGCGGAAGTCCACCTATCTTGGCCGGCGTTTTTGTACACGCGATAAACGTACAATTCCGCTCCGCTATCGTCGGAAATATAAATTTCGTACATACGTCCGTCGTTGGATACGTTCGCGCCGCTAAGGTTGGAAACAATTCCCTTTACGTAACCTTTGTAGGCGGCATTAGACGTTGCGCTTTGAGCGAGTGTCAGTGCTTCCGCGACGGTGTAGGGGTCGTCTTTGGCTTGACCGTGCGGCAAAACGTTTTCGTTGGAAAAATACACCGATTCATCCAATTTAGATTTGTTTGTGCGGTCAAATATGTTGTTGTAGATTGCACAATTTATTTCACCCTGCTCCCGCAAGAAATCTCGTGTCAAAAAGCGATAGTTGTACACGCCGTCGAAATTTTCGTTTTCTAACGCAATAGGTTCAAAATCGTTTTGGAAAGCCGATGGGAAGTAGTCGTAGTTGCGTTCGGAGTTTTGATGGAACAGCAGATAGTCTATCACGGCAATGTTGTAGTAAACGTCGTTGCTGTTTTCTATTGCTTCGCCGCTTATGCGCCAAACGAAATTGGAGCCGTAGCCTGCTTCTTTCAAAATGTCGGCACCGCTTACGCGCGCGATGTAAATTACGTTGTCGAAGGGCACCGCTTCGTAAAGTTCCGAATAGGTAAGTTCGCCACCGTACAAATCGCTGCGCCCTTTGTTGGTCATGGAAAGCACCACGTTTTGGTCGGCGTAGTTTTGTTGCACGTAGTTGGCAATGGCGTGGCAAACCAAGCGCGGCAAACCTTCGTCGGCATCCAAAGTGCCATCCAAAGTTGCCAAAACTTCGTTGGCCTCTTGGGCAAGTTGTTCGTTAGAATTGTCTATTAAGTTTTGCACGGAAACTTTGTTGGGCCAAGCAGACGAATATTTGATGTTTTGACGATTTGTGCAAGAAACGTTGCCATTGTCATCTACCGAAAGGGTAACGTGCGAAACGTATTCTCCACTGGAACCGCCTTGAATAAAGGGCACGCCGTTTTTTATGCTTACTTCGTTTTTGTGGGTGTGTGCGCAGAAAACCGCATCGACATAACGAGTTATATCGAAAGAGCTGTTTTCCAAAAAGGTTTCCTCTCCGGTGTGCGCGCTGACCACAACGATATCGCACTTCAACTCTTCACGCAGTTTTTGCGAAAGTTGCGGCACCACTTCGGCAGGGTCCTTAAATCCGATTGTTTGCACCAAATTTGAGGAAATAGAAGTTATTTGATCTTTGCCGATAACCCCTATAATGCCTATTCTAAGGCCATTTGGCAATGTTTTTACAACATATTCTTGCGCAAGTTCGCTTGCAAAACTGCCCCAAGTTTTTGTGGCGGAATCCCAATGGTAAATGTTTGCTCCCAAAAATGGCGTCGAACTGCTTGCCGAAAGGTTTTCCATAACCGAAAGCCCCCAATCGAACTCGTGGTTGCCGTAAGTGAAAGCGTCGAATCCAACATCGTCCATACATTGAGTAAGCAAACTGCCGTAGTTGGAGTTGGATTCCATAGAGCCCTGGAACATGTCTCCGGAATTGAGAAGTACGGTGTTTTCGTTGTTGTACTTCACTTCCGAAAGATACCCCGCTACGGTGGACAATTTGTCCACTTCGCCGTGAAAATCGTTTATTGCGTAGAAATCGACTGTTCGTGAAGAAGTAGCGGTAATTTTATCTATTGTGGCGTATTGCAAAACCACACCACATTTCGCGCATTCTATGTGCCGGCTGCCTTCGGTTGTTTCGGTTGCGGGGATATCCACAATCCAATCGGTTGCTACGTGAGATTCTTTTTGCGAAATTGCACCGCAAGAACATTCTTTCCAGTGATTATCGGCGTCGCTACTCCACGTCTCCGAAAAATTGTGACTGTGCACTGTGGTGCACGCAGCAAAAATCGTTGCACAAAGCAACATCAAAAAAATGGTTATCGCCACCGACCTTTTGAACTTCATAAAGCGCTCCTTTGGGGCGGAATAACGTTTTGCAACAAAAAATAGATTGTTTTGGAAACTGTTTTTCGCTCCGCACCGATAAAACTCGAATCTTTTGTGAATTTTATTATACACAAAACCCACAGATATGTCAATAAGCATATTGTTTCGGCACTTTTCCCCGATAAGAACGCCGAAGTCAACTACGCAAAGCGGATGAAATAAATTGAAACAGGCAATTTGCCTATTTTATTACATTTTGACAGTTTTGCAAGGCCAAAATTAGTCAATTTGCGGAGATGTATTTGTTTTGAGAAAACGCCTTGCTAAACCAAAAAGGAAAAAATGTGTAACACAAATTGACAACTACGTTTTATGATGGTATAATAACACAATGTGAAGAAGATGTGGAAGCGTATTTCGCCAAAGGCAGGCGAAGCGCAAAGACAGCGGCGAAGTGGTCGTGACCACAAGTAACCAAAGAAATTGCAACGCAAAAGCAAATTCAAATAATTTTATATGTGGAAGCGTAT
>CAZHUH010000049.1:0-3393 GCA_964535505.1 uncultured Oscillospiraceae bacterium | reverse complement strand
TTGGGTACGCGTTTTGACGTTACTATTTACGGTGGCATTAATTTTGCTGGTTACATTTGTGGTAATTGGCTTTGTGAAATATTTGATAAGGAAGTGAAAAAATGAAAACAAAAAAAAGATATATTATACAAATTGTACTGTTGTCGCTTGCGTTCATTTTAGTTTGCGCTTTGCTCCTTGCGTTGTTTAATTTTTCCTTGGACAAGTCGGAGAACAAAAATGATCCCGAACAGTCCGATACAGAACCCACTACGCTTTATTTGGTTGTGGACGGACAAGAGGCGGCTGACGGATACACGGCAGACTTAAGCAACGATTTGGAATTGGTAATTGTATCGGACGTTGACGATTACGATTATTCTATTCGTACTTGTGATTCAATCGTTTGTGAGTCACTCTACGACCAATATGAATGGTTTATGTTTTCTGTAGATACTGCCTCTTATATTTTTGTCGGCGGCGGAAACGACTCTACTGCAGCCTTTACCATTGTTGCCAACGGAAAAAATTTGAAAGTTTCTGCAACAACGATTTCACAAGTTCTGACAAAATATTACAATTCGTCAACTTTTTCTTATGAAGAAAGAAGTCCCGTCGAGAACTTTCCGTACTTTGTGCTTGAAATAACTTGCGGCACAAAAACAATAAGCGTATTGCTTACAATGCCGAGTTAAGGTGATATGAAAAACAAATGATTAACATTTAGAAAAAGCTGTAATATGGTGTGAGCTTTATGAATAAAAGAAAAAGAATTTTAGCTATTGTCTTGGGTTGTGTTATTGCGCTGTTTTTAGGCTATTGTATTTTTACGGCGGTGAATCTATGAAGAAAATTAACTACCGCCATTATATCTGCATCGGCATCACGGCATTGTTTGTTGTGATGTCGGTGTTTGTGTTTCCGCATGCGTTCGGACGTTTTGTTGAAAGTCTGAAAGATGTTTGCAATTCCGTTGTTTACTTCTTTGAAACGCTTGTTTTTGACGAAAGCGAAAGAAGTGTGACTGTTACGGAGTTTTCGCAAATGCCGTTTGAACTTCCCTTAAATTTGCCTAACACTTGGGATGAATTCAAGTTGCGATTTTCCGATTATTGGTCGCTTTGGGTAAGCTCGGACAACTTTGCAAATTATTGCGATTGGCTTTTGAACGTTTTTGTCGTTTTTGCATACGTTCTTTTGTACAGTATGCCGTTACTTTGGTTTGCCGTCGTTTACAATATGTTCTTCGGCAACAAAACCAACAACAACTACAACAAAGACAGCAAACCTTTGACGTTTTGGAAAAAACTGTGTGCGACTGTTTTTGCACCGGTAAAAGCGTGGATGTTAGAGTTTGTTAACTTCATTAAAGCTCATGGTTATTATTGGAAAATTTGGCTTGTAATTTGGCTTTACAATTTCAACGCATTTGCCATTTTTATGGATTTTATTGCCTTCTATTTGTATTTCGTTGCTTCTTTCGATTTCATCGGAATCTACAAACAAGTGTTGAAGTTGCTAATAGACTTGTCGGTAGTAATAAACTTTGTGCCGATTGTGTTTTGGTGCGTAATCGCTTTTTGGATTTTGGACAAAGTTCGGCGCAACGTTGGCTACAAACGGTTAAACCACTTTGAACGTCGAAACCGAGGATTCATTAATGAACGTCCTATTTTGACGTTAGTATGCGGAACAATGGGCAAAAAGAAAACCACCATGATAACCGACATGGCACTTTCGCAGGAGATAATGTTTCGAGATAAGGCCTTTGAATTACTGCTGAAAGCGGATTTGAAGTTTCCGTATTTTCCATGGATAAACTTTGAAAACAGTTTGAAAAAAGCCATTGAAAAGCACAGCGTTTACAATCTGGCAACGTGTAAAAGATTTGTAAATGGAAAGAAGAGAAAATACTTGCGGAATAAATGTAAAAAGCGTCCGTTGGAATACAACTACTTTTTCGGTTATGATTATCTCCGGTACGGAGTGGTTTACGACAACGGTTTGGAAACGGTAGATATTTGGAACGTGCTTTCGGATTACGCACAGTTGTATTTTATCTACGTTATGGAGTGCAGTTTAATAATTTCCAACTATTCCATACGAACTGACAACGTTTTAGAAGATTTAGGCAACTTTCCACGTTGGAACACAGAGTTGTTTAAACGTGACAGTAGAATGATGCAGGCTTATAGTCGGCACAGTCACATTTTGGACTTCGATGCGTTGCGCCTTGGCAAAAAGGTTGTTGAAAACAATGCTTTTGCCAACGTCTTTGAATTTGGCGTTGTTCTTGTGACGGAAATTGGCAAGGAACGCGGAAACACATTGGAGCTGAAAGAGAAGAAAAAAGACGCCAAAGAAACCAACCAAAAGAATGATTTGTTTAACAGCTGGCTGAAATTGTGTCGTCACTCTGCAACGGTAGATAGTTTTCCGTTTGTAAAGATAATCTCAGATGAGCAGCGTCCAAGCAGTTGGGGCGCGGATGCCGTTGAACTGTGCGAAATAATTTACATAAAAGAAAGTGGCGAACAACGTCTGGCAATGCCGTTTTTTAATTTGGGTGGTTTGGTGTTTGATTGGGAAGTGGATTTTTTCCAGAAGCGGTATTCAGATTACCGCTTCCGTAGAGGCGACAATTGTTTATCCATGCACCTTTTCAAGGCGCTTTCGGCAAAGATAAACGATTACCGAACAAAGATATACAATACGTTTGGGTACTGCACGTTGCAAATACAAGTAGAAAGCGGAACACGCGACGGCATTTTAACAAACAAGCAGTACTATTTGATGTACAAAAAGATTTACAGTCGGCGATTTGCGACAGACTGCTACAGTGACTTTTATGCAAAAAAGGCATTAGACAGTCTTGTTGGGTTGGAAGACTTGCCGGAATACTCAAGCGTAAAAGCAACCGTTCAAGAATTTCTGCGACAGAACAGTTACTTTATGGCTGAGCTGCTTGTGGGGTTACTGAAAAACACTACGGAGTGAAATATGCCCCAAAAGTCCATAAGTAAAAACAAGCGAGGTAAACAGAATGACAAAGGAAAAGAAAAAAGAAACTAAAAAAGTCCGCAAGGCGTTAAGCGTTACCGGCATAGTAATTAAGATACTTTTAATCCTTGCCGGCGTTGCGTTGCTTGCCTTTTTTGTTTGGGTAGGCTTACAAGTCGCACTTGTTTTAGGAATTAAAGGGGCACTATAAAATGGCTAAGAAGAATAAGCCGCTCCGAAGTAATGGGACGGCGACACCTAAAAAGAAATTAAATCAAAGCAGAACGGCAAGCGGCAGAGTTCCGCAAGGCAGAACGCTTACCACGCGCGATAATTATTTAAGCGGCGGTAAAAAGACAGGTTCTAAAAAAGAGCGTCCTGTTGTTGTAATTGAGGCAAACGCCCGCAATGAGC
>CAZHUH010000048.1:0-3499 GCA_964535505.1 uncultured Oscillospiraceae bacterium | reverse complement strand
CGTTTTTTCTAACCATCCGTTTTTGCGGGCGGTTATTTTTTTATCGAGTTCAATTCGGAAAGTAAGAGTGGCACTTATTAGTACACCCAGTCGCCATAAGTTGTGTTTGAGATTTTGCCGATTGCGCCGATAGCGCAAAATTCTTTTCCGATGGTATCGCCACTTGCAAGATCTTCGGATTCTCCGCCAACTTCGGTGTAGATATCAATAGAGACTACACGAAGTAGAGCCGCAGATAATTGGAAAGTGAAGGAATCGGATTTGGCAGCGAGTACGATTGTAATGGTCGAGCCGTCAACAGAGATAGTCGCGCCGTCAAGTTCCGTAACCGCCTGCCAATTGGCGAGATTTGCACTGCCGGTGCCTGTACAATCCAACACAAGTTTTGCCATGCCGGGGTAGGCAATCGTCAACGTTGAATTTTTGTAGAAACGAGCCGGATTGTAATAGTCGCCAACATTAGAAGTAGATTCGCCTTTTTCGTTGGTTACCGTTACGCCGTTTTGCTCCCAAACTTGTTTTTCAGTGGAGAATTCCGTGCGGTTCGCTACGTCGTCGAAAGAAATTGTGGCAGCCACTTCAGTCATAGACAAATTTTCTTCGTCCACCGGCGTTTCGACGACAGGAGTTTTTTCTGTAGACTCGGCAGGTATAATATTCAAAATTCCAACGACGGCAACAACTACAAGCGCGATAGCCACAACTGCGACAACCCATTTAACCGTGTCACTGCGTTTGTGCCTTTTCTTTTCATAATTAGCCACAATTTTTTCCCTTTACCGCTTTTCGCATACGGCACGCGTATTTTTTAGTCTTTTATTTTTCGGAACAACGAGAAAAATTATTGACATTTTCTGTTGAATGTCGTACAATACAGAAAAGAAATGATTGTTTTGCCCCCACAACAGTGGGCTCTGCAACAAGTTTTGCAGTCGTGGTTGAGTAGGCATATTCTGCTGTGTTTATGTCGGTCATTTCTTTTTTTTATGCCTTTTTATTACCGACTTTACTTTTCCAACATCTTCATCGGCAAAGCGCCAATCTTTTTCACGTTTGCCAAAATTTTTTTTCTTGTCTTTTTCAACACAAGGACGAATATACGCGCTTCGAGAATCGCGCGGATTGGGATTCTTTTCCAGCGGAATATTCTTAATTCCGTTTGTAATCTTTGAATGCGTTATACCAATAAACTCGTAATCATCACCATTTTTAGCAAATATGTAAGTCGGGTGTTGACGATTTGCATTTTTACTATGCCTAAACTGTGGGTGAAATCGTTTATCTTTTTTCTTTGCCACAATTACCTCCAATTAAATGTAAAGGCAACTTTTGGAAAGTTGCCGAACCCCACAGCCTAAAAAGTTGTTCGGCACACCTGCTGTGGTAGGTGTAATGGTGTAGGTTTTACTAAGCCTACAAAAAGGTTAAAAAGGCAAATCGCCGTCATCGACATCCACCGGTACAGTGTTATTCGGACAATAACTTTTGTCAACGTCGCAAATCCGGCTAAATATTGAACCGAAGTCCGTTTTGTCGTTCGGCTTTTTTATCAGATCCGGTATTTCGTTTACGTACCTTTTGGGCGTTCCGGACGGACATCCTTTTTTATCTATAGAATCGTAAACCAAAATTGTTTCTTTTGTAACTTCCACATAAACGGAAATACGGCGGTACAGTTGGTCCAACGTGTCAAAATCTGTAGTAATGCTTTTGTACCAATATTTCAACGGCACCGGTGTAGTAATAACTATCATGCTGCCGTTGAATACTTTGTTGTTGAAACGGCTGCGCACCGAACTCATTGTGTTGTTATCCAGCATCTTCAACAAATCGTCCAATTCAAAAGACCGGTCTCTCAAGTCATCCAATATAATTGCACGTTGTCCAAGGTAATCTTGAAACGGATCGTTAGACGATGAACTTATACAAAAATCGTAACCCAACGAAGTTAACAACTTCTTCGCGTAATACGTTTTGCCCGTTCCGCCTTTGCCACAAATAAATACCACTTCCAATTTGCGATCGGTTTTCAGCGTCATACTTTGACACTGTATTTTCCACAATTTTTCCAACTGTGTAAATGCACGAGCTTTTTCCGAAACGGGCAAACTATTTATGTACGCAAGCATTTGCGCATAACTGTAATTTTCAAAATCGCCTATTATCTTCGACGTAGCTATTTCGCTTTCAAAATCGAAATTGGAAACGACTTCGTTAGGACTGTACTGATGTTTGAACTTTTGACTGTCGTTGCCGTGAATAAGATACAGTAATACATCCGTTTTGCGACCTTTTACCTTTTCTATGAACTGTTCGCCGCTATGTTCAATGCCCTTGTCGTCTGTGTAGGCAAGTTTGAACCACCTTGCAACATCCGACGTGTTTGCGCTTGTCGGATGAAAATTCAAATAGATGTGGTAATGTGGGCGCGTGTCGTCTTTATCGTGCAAAATGTACGCCCACTGTTTAATAGTTTTATATGCCATGCACGTTTGCTGAATATCTACTTTTAACTTATCTGCATCCGTTACAATCTCCATGTGTCTTAATTGCATTCATTTATTAACCCCTTTGCAATTTTTTTGTATTAATTAGAATAAAGTTGTTTAAGTTCCGACTCAACGTCAAAATTTGAAACCACAACTCCGCTGTGTAAATTGAATTTTTTTGAACAGCCAACCTTAAGGAAATATCCCAAAGTCTCTTGCAATGTGTATTTATGCAAAATTGGACCGCTAAACCCAAACCAATCACGCACGTTTTCTTCCGAAACCGAGTAAACATCCAACACATCCAATAAAATATGGTAGTGTGGGTGTTCTGTGTCAAAATCGTGCGCAACGTAAGCCCATCTGAAAATTTCTTTATGTTTCAAACACTCTTGACGGATATCAACGTCCAAAGCGTTTGTGTCAATACGAAACGAAATCAACATACTTTTGCCCCCTAGACAGATATTTTTTATACGTTTTATACGTTTTATACGCACCCCCTTGACAAGCCCAAGGGGGTGAAAACGTGGTCATTTAATGTGTTTTTTGTGGGAAAAGAGGTGGTTTTAACGTAAAAACCGAAACTCTTTTATACGTTTTATACGTTTTATACAAAAATTTAATTTATTTTTAAAATCAACTTTTGCCACGCTATTTTTCAACATACTTTTCAACGTCTTCTAAGGACGTCAAAATTGTGAAAAATCACCGTCAATGAAATACAATAACCAAACTTTTTCATGGCGGTTAATGCCGGAACAAACAATCTTTGTTTCCTATCAGAATGTTATCCGAATCTGATTCAAGTTAAATAAACATGATTCACTCAAGAATTATTTTGCATCCTTCGGTGGCAGTGGTTCCGCAAAAGACTTCAAAACCGCCTTGCGAGACGCATACTGCAAGTCTTTGCCGGCCTCGTCTGCGAAAAACTTAATTTGAATAGGTACCAGCATGTTTCCGCATTGAACGTAAAAATTTGTTGCCGTTTTGTCACTTCCGGTAGA
>CAZHUH010000047.1:0-3635 GCA_964535505.1 uncultured Oscillospiraceae bacterium | reverse complement strand
GTCAAAAACTATCCAAAATAAGCGGACTGCCCACCGTAATTATTTCGCCATCGAATGCCACTTGAACGTTCACCTTTTTTCCGTCCACAAACACCGCGCCCAAAATTGCCGACGAGTAGCCGCACACCACGGTTAACCCTTGCAAATTTTGGCTGTGCACCGTTTTTACTCGCAACTTTTGTAAAATTTCGCGCAAAAGCTGTTCGTTTCCGCCGATTTTAACGCTTAAACCATCGACGCCGCCGCAAAGTTCCAGCGTTTGCATCAAGTTTTCCACGCGGCACTCCACCAAAAAGCCGTTGCCCAAATTTGTGGCCGGGCAAGATGTTTTGCGGCAAAAAATGCTCACTTGACACTGTTTGGGAAACCGCACCGCCGCCTTGCAAAAGGGTTGCGGAACAAAACAAAGCATAACGCCCACCACCGCCGCAAAAAAGCACATTGCAACACAAATTCTTTTCATACAAAAATTATCTCCAAAACACGCCGAAACAAACGCCTTCGCAGCACAAATAATGTCGAAAAAGGACTACGCGTCCAGCGACTGAAGTATTAGTGAGTAACTTTGAGAGCACTTGTAGGCATTTGAGAAGTTTTGAACGGTATGTAGTTTTGCTATGCGTCCAACGCACCTGCGCGGTGGGCGGGACTTCGCGTCCGTTCGCACCTACGCGGCGAGCGGAGTGAAGTAGTAGAAAATTGTTGATTTGATGTTACTAATAGGCATTTGAGGGGTTTGGGGTGAGTAGCTTTGTTTAATTAACAACGATTTCTTATTTCTTGGCGCCCTTGTGCAAAGGGAGCTGACACCGCAGGTGGCTGAGGGATTGTGAATATTGCTCCTAAAACATAGGTTGTCAAACTGCCCCACGCCGCCGAGCGCACAGTCCCGTCATTGCGAGGAGCGGAGCGACGCGGCAATCTAGTTACCTACTGCCAATAGGCACTAGGTTGACAACTCACCGCCGGACGCGCAGTCCCGTCATTACGAGCCCCTTCTATAATCACGTCGAGGCAATCAAGCAAACTATTGTCTAAAACACTAGGTGGGCTATATGCCCGCAGTCGCCGAGCGCGCAGGCCGTTATTGCGAGTCAACTTGTCGGCGAAGCAATCTAGTGTCTTTGACAATATCTAACTAGATTGCCACGTCGCTACGCTCCTCGCAATGACGACATAGAGTGTTTGCTTGCATGAGGGTGTTGTTTAATTCAAACACACATTACTGCGAAATTGCGCAAAAAAGGGCGCGGAAATGTTCCGCGCCCTAAATTTGTAATTTTTGTTTGTGCATTGCGGTGCACACTTGTGCGCCTTTGTGGCAAAAACCTTTTTCCTTGTTAGTCAACTGAAAAATAGTTAATCACTGCTGTCGGTTGCCGTTTTGCCTTGCACTGATTGTGCTTCGCCTTCAAAAGTATAGTAGAAAAGTCCACTAATTGACACATCATTTTCGCCTTCCAAAGTAAAGGTGTAGTAACGACCATAAGCTGCTGCGGCTGTTTTAGGTGCGGAGGCAGTCAAGCCACTTGCATTTCCGCTTTCATGTGTTCCTGCAATATGATAAAGGTCAAAACTAACATATTTTGTTTCTGCAGTAATAGTTCCGCTATCGTCCAAAATCAAAGTGCCATTGTCATCCCAAACCTTAATAGTCATCTTTGTTTCTAAACCATGTGAGCTTGGAAGTTCAAGTGTTATGCAATCAGACAAATATTTACCATCGCCTGGCCAAGTTTCTCTATTGCCTGCGCCAATTGCAACTCCGATGTTGTCCTCGAAGTAGATAAAGGAATTTTCTAATTCCAAAGGAGCGTAGTTTAAGCCGTCGACAGCGTCTTTTGTTGTTTCTTCCAAAACACCGTTTACAACTTCGAAGTAGTAACCATCGCTTGAAAGGATCGCTCCTTCAAGTTCGTCCAATCCTCCGCGCAACGCATAAAGACCTTGCAATTCGGTAAGTTCGCTTCTGCAAGCAGCCAACGCATTGGATTTGTTCGCCCTACCGATAAACGATGTGTAGCCAACAACAGATACCGTTGCCAAAATGGCAAGGATCGCAATTACAACAAGCAATTCCACCAATGTGAAACCTTGTTTTCTGTTTTGTTTTTTCATTTTCTAATTTTCCTTTCGGCTTTTCGCCGTGATATATTTTTTGTTTTTGTGACGTTTTTTTGTCGTGCCACAAGCGACAATATGTTTGCTTTCGGTGTGCGTTTTTACGCCGCACGCTGTTTGCCGATTATGATTTGTTTTGTGTCGTGCCACAGTCGATAGTTCTTGTTTCGTGGAGTTTTTTGTCGCTCCACCGACATTGCACAACATGAACACAATCGGCAACCGAACAAGTTTGCGCGGCGGTGCACCAGCCTTGCTTGCCGCAACACCGCCACAACGCCAGTTACTCAGGATAAATAGAAATATCTAGAAGTTCGCCGTCTTCATTATAAGCAGCGAATACTACGGATACTTTAGACTGGCTAGTCAAACCAATTTGATTGCCTGAATCATTAATAACGTCAAATACATAGTTCTCGTCTGATGTTTTCAACGTAATTCCATATTTATTCTCTGTGACCACATTAGTCGCTTCTGAAATATCAATCCAATCATAAGCATAAACTGAATTGAGTTCACTTTCCGTAAGCGCAAATGAAACAGAAACAATTCCACCTTGGACATACGTGCATCCCGAGAAAGTAAAGGTTAGTTCATATCTCGTAGCATTGGTTACAGAACTTAAAGCATATTTGCCGTCAACAACATCGAATGTAGCATTTTGTGCTACCATAAGTACTCCTTTGGGGCCGTTGGCAATGCCATTATTTTGAAGTGCAGCGAGTTCGCTATCACTAATCAATGCTCCACTATTCACTGCCAAGTAATTACATCCTGTTGTGCCAAGAAGAACACCATTGTTTACGCAGTTTTCAACGGTAAGAGTCAACTCCGTTTGATCATGACGTGTAGGATTACTTATCAACATCGCTACGCTTCTACCAGTAGTGGTGGCGTTTCCGTAATTTGTGCAGTTTCTGAATGTTAAAGAAAGGTCAGTAGCCGAATAAACACGCCCCACATACATTCCTGTATATCCGGTATTTGTTATATTCATATAGTTATCACACGAATCAAAAGTAATTGAACCGCTACCATAAGTGCT
The DNA here is from genome assembly GCA_964535505.1 of uncultured Oscillospiraceae bacterium. Taxonomy (GTDB): domain Bacteria; phylum Bacillota; class Clostridia; order Christensenellales; family CAG-314; genus Fimimonas. The sequence goes on along the minus strand of CAZHUH010000047.1, from coordinate 469 downwards.
ATGCAAATAAGCGCCAGTATTATTATCAGTGTAAGTCACGTTACCGTAAACATCCACATTTTTTAACGTTATGTTATATGATGTGCCTTCAATGTTTAAAATCAATCGTGAAACTTTATCTGCTTCTGTGCTATGTGCATAAAAATCGAGATTTTTGATTTCTGTGTTCCCTGTAACATTATAGAATAAAGACCAATAGTCACCATTAAATGTATAATCATTCATTTGTAAGTTTACTACCTTATGATTATTAAAATCAATTGAACCCCAAAAAGTTTTAACTGTTGCGGCTTTGTATGCTTCAGAGCCGAAATCCAAATCGCTTATAACTGACCAATAAAGCCCATCGTCAGTCAACTCAGAATTTCTGAAGCTTAGCCATTGGTCTTCATCCGCAATCAAATACGGGCTGGCTTCTGTGCCAAGACCGCCGGCAAAGCCTGTGGCAGGAACGCTGTCGCTCTTTTTG
>CAZHUH010000046.1:0-4099 GCA_964535505.1 uncultured Oscillospiraceae bacterium | reverse complement strand
CGCAAATTTTCCTTCACGTTTTGACGAAAATCATTTGCCAAAAAAATTTTGTTGTGGCATAATAAAACCTACACATTATTATTGATACATACATTTTAAGGGAAAATACCAATGATTTTAGGCAAATATATAAATAAGTATTATTTGAAATATGCGCCGCTTTTGCTTTTTGGCTTATGCGCATTGGTGGCTGTGGATTATTTCCAACTGAAAATTCCCGAACTTTACGGTATGGTGATCACAGGCATCAACAACGGCAAAATCATCATTGGCGGCGAATCTGTGGATTTCAATGCAGACTTTTTGTGGCAAAATATCTGTTTGCCGCTGCTTATAGTCATAGTTGTTATGGTAACGGGTCGTTTTTTGTGGCGTATTTGCTTTTTTATCCCCGGCATTAAGGTGGAAAAAAGCTTGCGTGAACGCATGTTCGACCACTGCAAAAACCTACCGCCGCAATTTTATCAACGCAACAAAGTGGGCAACTTGATGTCGCTTTTCACAAACGATCTCGACACCGTGCAAGAATGTTTCGGCTGGGGCGTTATGGAGACGTGCGACGCCTTGTTTTTGGGTGTTATGTCCCTCTATAAAATGTTTAAAATGGATTGGACTCTTGCCCTTTATTCGTTGATACCCATGGCGCTGATGCTGACAATCGGCATAATTGTGGGCAAGTACATAACCAAAAAGTGGGATGCACGGCAAGCGGCATTTTCCGATTTGTCCGATTTTGCGCAGGAAAGTTTTTCCGGCATTGCCGTTATCAAGGCGTTTGTAAAAGAGTTCAAAGAACTTTTGGCGTTTTGTCATCTCAACAAAAAGAACGAAAAAGCCAACGTAGAATACACTCGCATAAGCGTGCTGCTTAACATAACGGTAACATTTTTTGTTGAATCGGTAATTTGCGTAATTTTGGGTTACGGCGGCTACTTGGTGTATATCAAGCGGTTTGATGCAGGGCAGCTGATGGAATTTATCGGTTACTTTAACACTATCGTTTGGCCGATAACTGCTATCACCGATTTGATAGATATGACCTCTCGCGGCAAAGCCTCGCTAAAACGTGTTTCCGATTTGTTGGATACTCCAAACGAAGTTCAAGACAACCCCGCCGCCCACGAAGCAGCAAACATCAAGGGCGAAATAGAGTTTCGCAACCTAACTTTCCGCTATCCCGATGCCGACTACGACGCATTGAAAGATGTTTCTTTCAAAATAAACGCCGGCGAAAGCATTGGTGTTATCGGCAAAACCGGCTGCGGAAAAACAACGTTAGCCGATTTGATTTTGCATTGCTACAACGTGCCGCAAGACGCATTGTTTGTGGACGGCACCGACGTGAACCAACTAACTTCCGAAAGTTTGCGCAGCTTTTGCGCCTATGTGCCGCAAGATAACTACCTTTTCAGCGACACAATTGCAAACAACATTGCCTTTGCCGAGGACCAAACCGATTTGGAAAAGGTGCAACAAGCGGCAGTTTTGGCTGATGTTCACGACAACGTTTCCGAGTTTCAGCAAGGATATCAAACCAAATTGGGCGAAAGGGGTGTAACCGTTTCCGGCGGACAAAAACAGCGTATTTCCATTGCGCGTGCACTCATCAAAAATGCTCCGATACTGATTTTGGACGACTCCGTTTCCGCCGTGGATACAGACACCGAAAAGGTAATTTTGAGCAACTTAAAAGACAATCGTCAAGGCAAAACCACAATTTTGATAGCGCACCGCGTTTCCACTGTGCAAAGTTTGGATAAGGTTCTTTATATGGACGATGGCAAAGTGGTGGGCTTCGGCACTCACGAACAGTTGCTGAAAACTTGCGCTGACTACAACAAAATGGTGGAACTTCAAAAGTTAGAGGAGGAAAAGTGATATGCAAGAATACTTACCTCTGTTGATAGTGGGCGGAATAATAGGACTGTTTTCCACCGTGCTTATTTTGGCGTTTGCCATGGTAAAAGACAAAAAGGAAGCAATGGGCTTTGATAGGAAGATGAAAGACGGCGTGTTGATGAAACGTCTTTTGGCCTATGCAAAACCTTATTGGAAGGTGTTTGTGCTGGTGTTCTTCCTAATGCTCATTTCCGTTGTTTACAGCGTGGTTTCGCCGCTATTGGTTTCGGATATCGAAGGAATGGTGAAGCAAGATGGTTTTGCCTTTTCGGAACTTATTTTGAAAGTTTTGCTTTACGCGGGCATCTTGGTGGTTTCGTTGGCAAGCAGCTACACGCAATCGTTGATTTTGCAAAAAACCGGGCAAAAAATCATTTCTGCGCTGCGTGAAGACACCTTCAAACACATCGAAAGTCTCTCGCACGCACAACTTGCAAAAATACCTGTGGGCACTTTGGTTACGCGCGTAACCAACGACACGGGCTCTATTTCCATGATGTTCACTGGCATGTTGATTAATTTGGTGCAAAACTGCTTTGTTATTTTGGGCGTTTTGGTGGCAATGTTTTTCGTGCACTACATGCTCACCCTAATGGTTTTGTGCTTTGTGCCCTTTGTGTTGCTGTTCACCATCATTTTCCGCAAGTTCTCGCGTCGCGCTTTTCGTAGGGTAAAGGACGGCAGCACCGCGATGAACACATTTCTTTCGGAAAATCTCTCCGGCATGAAAATCATTCAAATTTTCAACCGCGAAGACAAAAAAATGGAGGAATTTTCCGCAAGGTGCAATCAGTACTACAAGGCGCAACGAGAACAAATTTTTGTTTTCGGCATTTTCCGCCCATCGGTTTATATGCTGTACATTTCATCGGTGCTTTGCTTGTTTTTCTTGGGAAGCAAAGGCTATTTGGATGGGTGGACGGTGTTCGGGCAACCTGTTACCAGCGAAGTTATCGTTGCGTTCTACATGTTCATTTCAAGGTTTTTCAATCCCATTCAAAGTTTGGCGGAACAATTCCACCGTTTGCAAGGGGCTTTCGCTTCGGCGGAAAAAATCTTCACCATTTTGGATATTCCTTTGGATGTTGTCGATGAGCCGGATGCCATCGATTTGCCAACCGTTCGCGGCGAAATAGAGTTCAAACACGTTTGGTTTGCCTACAACGAAGGCGAATGGGTGCTGAAAGACGTAAGTTTTCACGTCGATGCTAAACAAACCGTAGCATTTGTTGGGGCAACGGGCAGCGGCAAAACCACTATACTTTCGTTGTTGTGCCGAAATTATGATATCCAAAAGGGCGAAATTTTGTTGGATGGCATCAACATCCGCCACATCAAAATAGCAGATTTGCGTAGACACTTTGGGCAAATGTTGCAAGACGTGTTCCTTTTTGCGGGCACAATTCGCAGCAACATTGTGCTACGCGATGAAGAACTTACCAACGAGCAGGTATTGGAAGCCTGCCGCTACGTAAATGCCGACAAGTTTATTTCCAAATTGACAAATGGTCTGGACGAAGAAGTGCGCGAACGCGGCAACAACTTTTCCGCAGGTCAAAGGCAATTGTTGTCCTTTGCACGCACGATAATTCATCGCCCCGAAGTTATGATTTTGGACGAAGCCACCGCAAACATAGATACGGAAACGGAAGTTCTCATTCAAGATTCCCTTTCCAAAATGATGAACGTGGGCACAATGCTTATTGTTGCGCACAGACTTTCTACAATTCAGCACGCCGACAACATCATTGTGCTTTCGCACGGTGAAATCATCGAACAGGGCAACCACGATCAATTGCTTCACAAAAAAGGCCGCTACTACGATTTGTACATGTTGCAATTCAACAAAGACAAATTGCAAAGTGCCGCCAACTGAAATTAGGTTAGTTATAGACTTTTGGTTGTCAAATTGTGCTTCTAATGCAAAAATAACAAATCCGTCGGAATTTTTCCGACGGATTTTGCTTGTGGCAAGCCAAACACTCGACTTGCGTCGTCCTCGTTAGGGGAAATTCTTTCCCCTAATATCCTTTCTCTTTCCTTGTGGACTAATAGCCCCGTTGGGCACACATATTGCTTGCAAGGGTTGCGCTATACCTACGCTCTGCGAATGGTCTGCTAAATTGAAATTTGTTTTATAAAGCCTTAATAAAGTAATAAATCGGATTGCCCTTTTTGTTTATGTAGACATAATCTTCTG
>CAZHUH010000045.1:0-5090 GCA_964535505.1 uncultured Oscillospiraceae bacterium | reverse complement strand
AAACGTGGAGAACAAAGTGCTCACTTAAACTATTTAACGTTTGATGATATAATATTTAAAAAAATAATGTTTTGTCAACCAACTGAAATGAGGAAGTGTTTATGAAAATTTTTGGCTGTATAACAAATTTGATAGATTTTGCCCAAAGACATTTGGGGTTGCAAAGCGCCGATGTTTCGTATGTTAGAAACAGCATTTTGGACATGTTAAATCTGCCCACTTTCGAAGAGTGCGAAGTTTCGTGTTCAAGCGACGACGTGGACGCATTGTTGCAGGATTTTTGCTTAACTGCCGAGGAAGAAGGTGTTTTCGAAAGTGGTTTTGCGGCATACTACTGCGACAAAATTATGGGGGCACTTTCTATGCTGCCCAGCCGTGTGGATTCGGAATTTCGGCGCATAAAGGAATATGAAGGCGGCGAAAAGGCAATGAATTGGCTTTACGACTACTGCGTAAACAACAACTACGTAAAAAAGTCTGTTTTGGACAGGAATCCGCGTTTCGATGCCAAAAACGGACTTGTTGTTACCATAAATTTGGCTAAACCCGAATTTCGCGACCCCAAAATGGCAGCAAGCGGCAACAGCGTTAAAGGGGGATATCCCAAGTGTGTCATCTGCCGTGAAAACGAAGGGTTGGTTGCGCGCAACAAGTGCACCTTGCGTACTGTTTCCATCACTTTGAACGGTAAACCGTGGTTTTGGCAATATTCCCCTTACGGATATTTTCATCAACACGGAATTGCTGTAAACACGCAGCACATTCCCATGCACGTGGACAGACAAACGATAGTAAACTTGATGGATTTTGTAGATCAATTTCCTTGTTATTTTATTGGAAGCAATGCGGCATTGGAGCGTATTGGCGGAAGTGTTCTAGGGCATGATCACTATCAGGGCGGCGGCGAAATTTTGCCGTTGCACAAGGCGGCAATCACAAAGTATTTTACGCTTTCCGGGTGTGAAGATTTGACTATTGGCGTGTTAGATTGGCCTGGCTCGGTGGTAAGAATTATCGGCAAAAACCGCGAACACATTGTGGAAGCTTCGGATAGAATTCGCCAAGGTTGGGTGAACTTTACCGACGAAAGCCAACAAATTGTGTGCCGAACAGAGAAGGGACAGCACAACGCTATAAGCCCCACGGTGGTGAAGAAAGGCGATACCTATGAAGTGAGCATTATTTTGCGTAGCAACATCACGTCCGATCAGTATCCCGATGGAATTTTCCATGCGCATCCGGAATTTCATATTATCAAAAAGGAGTCAATTGGACTTATCGAAGCGCAAGGCTTGTTTATTTTGCCGGGTAGACTTGTGGAACAACTTTCCGAAGTGGAAAACTGTATTTGTAATGCCGCCCCTTTGCCGCAAGAACTTGCAGAATTTGAAATGGTTCGCTGCGAAACGGAACTGCTGGTAACTTTGCGTAACGCTATCGGCGTTCACGAGGCAATGCAAAAAGAATTGGCAAGCATTTGCTATCGAATTTTGCAAAACACGGCGGTTTTCAAATCGGCTGAGAAAATGACGGCATTCTTGGAGGAAATCGGCTTTGAACAAAAATGATTTTTCATATAAAGTCTCTGCCGCAGGCAGGGTGAATATTATTGGCGAACACGTAGATTATTGCGGTGGAAAGGTATTTCCCGCAGCACTTTCGCTAAAAAACACTGTTTACGTGCGCCCAAACGGCACAAACAAAATAAATTTGCAGTGGACTACCTTGTCGGACAAAGTTTCGTTGGATATAAACTATTTAGAGAGATATGCCAACTTGAAATACGGCAACTATCAGGCAGGGTGTGCGCTCATTTGGAAAAACGCCGGGCACAAACTGATTGGATGCGATATGTTGCAAGATTGCACTGTGCCTTTTGGTAGCGGACTTTCTTCTTCGGCAGCGATAGAAGTTTCTACGCTTGCGGCTTTTGCCACAATTGCAGGGGAAAAAATCGACAAAAAGGAAATTTCGCTGCTTGCCCAACGCGCCGAAAGAGAGTATGCTCACGTAAATTGCGGAATTATGGATCAATACGCTTCGGCAAACGGCAAAAAGAATCACGCCATCTTGTTGGATTGCAAAAACCTAACGCACAAATATGTGCCGTTGGATTTGGGCGACTACAAGTTGGTTATTGCAAACTGCAATAAGCCGCACAATTTGGTGGAAAGCAAATACAACGAACGGCGCGAGGAAACGGAAAGCGCATTTGCAACGTTGAAAACAGTGCTGAACATAGACTGTTTGGCGGAAGTTACGGCAGAACAGTTTGAAATGCACAAAAATTTGCTTTTTGGTAAGGTGCGCGACAGGACCGAGCACGTAGTTTACGAGTGCAAGCGTGTGGACGAGGCGGTAAATGCCATGCAACAAGGCGATTTGGCAAAATTAGGACAGTTGCTCAATGCTTCTCACAAATCACTAAAAGAAAAATATGAAGTTACAGGCATCGAATTGGACACTTTGGCGGAAGCGGCGCAAAGTTTTCCGCAGTGTCTTGGCTCGCGCATGACAGGTGCGGGATTTGGCGGCTGTACAATTTCCATTGTAAAAAAAGATGCCGTTGTCGATTTTAAGAAATATGTTGGCGAAAAGTATAAAGAAAAAATAGGATACAATGCGTCCTTTTACGATGTGGATATTGACGACGGCATAGTTGTGGAAAAGATTTAGCAAAATCCGCAACGAAACGGTAACTTTTGCGGTGTATTCGCAGTGAATGGCTAAATTCAAAATGCAAAAGGCGAAAAAGTGAAAGGACAAAATACAAAAACGCAAATCGCAAAAGGGAAAGTGTAAAGTAGAAACTCAAAAAGCGAAAAGGCGAAAAAAATTGGGAGGAAATTATGAAAATTTTGGTTACAGGCGGCGCCGGATATATAGGCACGCACACGTGTGTGGAACTTTTGGAAAAAGGCTATGAAGTGGTGGTTGTGGACAACTTGTACAATTCGTCGGCAAAGGCAATTGACCGTGTAGAACAAATTACCGGCAAAAGTGTAGCTTTTTATAAAGGCGATGTCAGGGATAGAGCTCTTATGGAAAAGATTTTTTCCGAGCACCAAATAGATTTTGTTATACACTTCGCCGGGCTAAAAGCCGTTGGCGAAAGTTGCTTAAAGCCCTTGGAATACTACGACAACAACCTTTACGGAACGTTGGTGCTGTTGGAAACAATGCGAGCTCACAACTGCAAACAGATTGTGTTTTCTTCTTCCGCAACTGTGTACGGCGATCCCGAAAGGTTGCCGCTTGACGAAACTTGCAAAACCGGCGGCACAACAAATCCCTACGGCACATCTAAGTATTTTCAAGAAATTATGCTTACCGATTTGCAAAAGTCCGATCCCGAATGGACGGTGGTGCTTTTGAGATACTTCAACCCGGTTGGTGCCCACCCAAGCGGACTTATCGGCGAAGATCCGCAAGGCATACCCAACAACCTTACTCCCTACATTGCAAAGGTTGCTATTGGCGAATTGAAAGAAATAGGGGTGTTTGGCAACGACTATCCCACAAAAGACGGCACCGGAGTGCGAGACTACATTCACGTTGTGGATTTGGCAAAAGGACACGTTGCAGCCATTGATGGAGTGAAAAAGCCCGGAACTTACGTTTATAACTTGGGCACAGGCAACGGTTACAGCGTTTTGGATGTTATTCACGCGTTTGACAAAGCCTGCGGCCGCGAATTGCCCTATTCGATAAAACCACGCAGACCGGGCGATATTGCCGAATGCTATGCCGACGCAAGCAAAGCTGAGCGCGAACTCGGTTGGAAAGCGGAATTGAACATTGACGATATGTGCGCATCGTTGTGGAATTGGCAAGAAAAAAATCCCAATGGATTCAAAGACTGAAAATAATATGATAAATCGCTTTATGATTTGTGAAAAATAGACATGCTTATTTCGGGGCAATGCAAACAAAATTGACGTGGATATCTTTGCTCCTATGCGCGTGTTCTTGACGGCGAAGAACCATTTGCGTAAAGACTACAAAATAACGCTGACTCGCAAAGAGTGGTACGAAATTTACTTAGCAGTCGGTAACGTTTTCCGTAAAGTTATCCGTGCGGTGATGGTGCAAATTGCATTTAGTAAAGAACACTTTACAATATTTGTTCGCTATTTGTTCGCAGATTTGTTAAAATTATTCTACAAAACGCATTAGCATAAAATACTATTTTAGACATAGTATTTTGATTAGTGAAAAAGCGGGTAATTGCAAGTATAAAAAGCGGGAAAATTACATCAAAAATGGACGCATATGATTTGCGTCCATTTTTTGTTGATTTTTGTGTATGCGGAACAGTTTCAAACACGTTGTTTCCGATACAACGGCGATTTTGTTGATTCTAGTACATAGTTTTGTTTTGAATTTTGCTGTAACTTTCAAACAATTGCAAACATTCATCGTGGTCGATTTGCGAAATTCTATCTTGCAATTTATCCATGTTTATCTTCAAAGTTTGACTGAAAACATCGTCGCGGAAACCTATCATGTCGTTTTCGGCAATGGAACAGCCGTAATAGATGTGGTTTATGTTTGCCCACAAAATGGCTCCCAAGCACATAACGCATGGTTGTCCTGTGGTGTAGATGTCCGCTCCTTCCAAATTGAAAGAGGAAAGGTTTTTGCAAGCGTCTCTTATTGCTTCCATCTCGCCATGGCAAGTTGAATCGTTGTTTTTTGCCACACGATTGTGTCCTCGTCCAATGATTTCGCCGTTTTTCACAACAACTGCGCCGAACGGTCCTCCATCGTTTTTGGAAATGCCTTCGCGAGCTTCTTCAATGGCCACTTGCATAAATTTGTTCATAATCTACCTCGTTTTGTATTAAGTTAATAGCTGTATTTTTTTGGAGCGGGTAACGGGAATCGGACCCGTAACTACTGCTTGGGAAGCAGTCGTTTTGCCACTAAACTATACCCGCAAAAATATGTAACTACTTTGCGATTGTGAATTTTTGAAGGTAACGGGAATACTTTGCCGCGCAAAGTGGCGTTCGCCGAAGGGCACGGCTCGGCTGAGCGGACGAGTAACTACTGCTTGGGAAGCAGTCGTTTTGCCACTAAACTATACC
>CAZHUH010000044.1:0-5913 GCA_964535505.1 uncultured Oscillospiraceae bacterium | reverse complement strand
TCCACCAAGGCGCGCAGAACCAGCCTTGTGCCGCGCACAGCAAAAGGAACCGCAAAAACAGTGGTTTCTTTTTCTATGCTTGCTATACCAGCCAAGAGCAATCCAAATCGGTGCCTGTGTGTTGTATTTTCGTCAATAGCTGCGTTAACTCCGCTCGTCTGTACCGCCAGTACAGCTTCGACTACGTTGCCTTGCCCTTGGACAAAAATCCATTCCCACAGGTGCGTTGCAGTTGTGGGCGCAAAAAACTTACACAAAAAAATTGTACAAAACAACAAAAAAATAAGTGTAATATTGTTTATAATATTTACATCCACAACCATGGTTTGTCTTGTTCTTGGCGGGTCGCTTGTCTGCTTGCCTTGTTATTGCTCCGAAATTATTTTTCCACGCGATTTTTGTCAATTGTTATTTCTAAAATAATCACTTGGGCGCGTTACCAAATAAATATACCAAACAAAACCCAAAATCGGCACAAAAAGCGTCAAAATGTATGCGCCGCTTTTGCCAATATCGTGCATTCTTCTGAAAATCAGCGAAATAGACGGCAGCAGTTCGGCAACGCAAAACAGCCCGAACACCGCAATGGAAAAAACGCTGAAAGGATTGATAGCGGTGTCGCACAAAGTTAAACTGCACACCAGCAAAACCAATAAAACAAGCATTATTATTGCGTTTGGCAGAACACCCAGCCAAAACTCTTTGCGAGAAGTTTTCCCCTTGAAGTCGCACGCGCGAACAAAAAACAATTTGAAAGCCAAAGAAGTCGTCATACCAAATTTGTTGACATTGTTTTGCGTTTATATACCTTAGTTTTACATTTATATTTTGAAATAATTTCAACAACCTTGCCCAAAACCTTTTGGCGGACAACTTTCCCACGCATCGCAAACGGTCTTTGTGGGTTTAGATAAAAATAAGCAGTCTGTATGCCGCCAAACAAACCGTATGGAACGGGCTTTTCTGAACGCCACATTTCATTGTCTTTTTTTGTTATCATTTGCAACTAGGTTTTGCAAGCCCAAAGTTCGCGCCTCTCATAGCCTCTTTCTCACCAAACCGCAAGCCAAAAGTTTACAACTCCTAATTGTGCCCCTTACGTCAAAGTATTGCAATCAAAAAGTTTTCAAAACTTTCTTTTTTTACCTTTTGCGCCATACAATATTGCGAGATGTTTTGTTTGGAGGCGTACAAAATGAAAATAGAAATTATCGACGACGGCGTGGGAGCTTTTGCCACGCTGAACAAAATCAAATATGGTCTTTCGGCGGACTATTCCGTGCAAATTTTGGACGAGCATTTTCCTTTGGGCGATTTGCACCGTCAAGAACTCTTTTTGTTGGCAAAAAGCGCATTGGAAAGTGCCCTTTCGCGCAAGGCGGATGCGGTGGTGTTTTCCTCTATTGCGCTTTCTATGGCGGCGGCAAAAACTCTTGCTTCAACATGCGAAACTCCCGTGTATGGTTGCGAAGCGCCAATAATTCATGCGGGAACTTACACGGCTTCGCAAGTGCTGGTGGTTGGCGACGCCTACGTTTTTCAGGCGGCAAAGCGTTTTCCCAACGTTATTGCACTCAATTTGCCGAATTTTGCCGCTTTTGCGGAAGCAGGTGCCGACGAGCGAGAAATTGTGAACTACATAGCGCAAAATGCCGAAAAGTTCTCCGGCGAGTTCGATTGCATTGCGCTTGGGTGCAGCAGTATGAATTTGTATAAGCACTGTTTTTCGCGCGTGTTTCCCAATGCGCAAATTTTCGACAGCCTGGAGGGCGTTGCGCGCAAATTGCGCAAAAAATATCACAAAAACAACCGCGACGACAGCACCGTTTCGATTTTCAACCCCAAAATGCAAGACTTATCTCAAAAATACAATTTTTTTATTGATGAATTTTAGCCAAGCTATTGAAAATTTTTTTACAATAGTATATAATAATTCTTAGTGGCTTGTAGAATGAAGAAAAGCAAAAGCAAGCAAAATATTTTTTAGGAGTACAAACAACAATGGCAGTTCACGCAAAAGATATCAGAAACATTGCATTGATCGGGCACAGCGGAGAAGGCAAAACATCGCTGGCAGAGGCTATCTTGTTCAATGCAGGCGCACTTGACAGATTCGGTAAAGTAGATGACGGAAACTCTACAATGGATTTTGATTCGGAAGAAATTGCACGCAAAATTTCCATTAGTCTTTCCGTTGCCAACTGCACCTACAAGGGAACAAAAATCAATATTATCGACGTTCCCGGATATTTCGATTTCGAATGCGAGATGTTGGAAGCACTTTCCGTTGCGGATAGTGCCATCATCGTTACAAGTGCAACCGGCTCTATGTCCGTAGGCACCGAAAAGGCCTTGGAATATTGCACCGAACACAAAATCCCCGCGTTGATTTTTGTAAACGGTATAGATAAAGAAAACACCAACTACGTTGCAACTGTGGATGCAATAAGGGCAAAGTTCGGCAAAGTTAACCCCATCATCGTGCCGGAATTGGAAGGGCACAAAATGGTCGGTTACGTAAACGTCATCACCGGTCAGCACGTAAATTTGCTTACCGACGCCGTTTCGGAAAATGTCCCCGCTGCTTTACAGGGAGAAGTGGAAGCCGCGCACGAAGCCATAGTGGAAGTTGCTGCGGAAGTTGACGAAGAATTGATGATGAAGTTCTTTGAAGAAGGCGCACTTTCCGCCGAAGAAGTGGCGAAAGGTTTCTCTGTAAGTTTGCGTGCAGGCGCAACCATTCCCGTTGTTGCCGGTTCTGCCGTTGCCAACAAGGGTATCAAAAGCCTTATGGAGTTGATTGTAAACGTTTTGCCCGACGCTTCGCAAAGCGTAACCGCCGCCAAGAAAAACGGCGAAACAATCTCTCTCAAAACGGACGAAAACGGTCCCGTTGTTTTGCGTGTGTTCAAAACCATTGCCGATAGCTTTGGCAGATTGTCATTGGTAAAAGTTGTTTCCGGAACACTCAAAAACGGCAGCACGCTCAACAACACTTCGCGCGATTCGTCTGAAAAAATCAGCACGGTTTACTTTGTAAAGGGCAAAAAGCAAGAACCTTCCGATTGCGCTTGCGCCGGCGACATCGCCTGCCTTACAAAATTGGCAAACACTTCCACAAACGACACCCTTTCCGACAGTAAAGATATCGTTATCGACCCCGTTGAACTTCCGCGCCCCGTTTATTCTCGTGCGGTTTACGCCGCAAACAAGGGCGATGAAGACAAAGTGTTTGGCGGACTTTCTCGCTTGAAGGACGAAGACATTTCCTTCACCGTAACAAAAGATTCCGAAACGGGCGAAATGATTTTGTCCGGTTTGGGTGAAACGCAACTTGACGTTATCTGCAAAAAACTTAAATCCAAATTTAAGTGCGAAGCCGTGCTTACCGATCCGCGCATTGCCTACCGCGAAACCATTCGCAAGTGTGTAGAAGGCGAAGGCAAGCACAAAAAACAATCGGGCGGCGCAGGACAATACGGCCACTGCAAAGTTCGTTTCGAACCGGGCGCAGCCGACGGCACATTCGAGTTTGTCGATGCCGTTGTCGGCGGCACAGTTCCACGCCAGTTCATCCCTTCGGTAGAAAAAGGTTTGCGTGACGCTATAAACGAAGGCGTTTTGGCAGGCTACCCCATGGTAAACCTCAAAGCAACCTTGTTCGACGGATCTTCTCACCCCGTAGACAGTAAGGATATTGCTTTCCAAATGGCGGCAAAACTTGCCTACAAAGACGGTTGCTCCAAAGCCGGTCCCTATCTTATCGAACCTATCTACGAACTTCGCATAACCGTTCCCGATAACTACTTGGGCGATGTTATGGGCGATATGAACAAACGTCGCGGACGTATTATGGGCACTGAAGTTGTAAACGGCAAACAACTTGTCACGGCAGAAGCGCCTTTGAGTGAAATTTTGAGGTACGCAACAGACCTTCGCTCTATGACGCAAGGTCGCGGCAAGTATGAACTTTCCTTCGCTCGTTACGAAGAAGTTCCGGCACAAAACGTTGCAAAGATTGTTGAAGAAGCAAAGAAACTTCACGAAGAAAAGTAGTTTTCAAAAGCCAACCCCGAACAGTGCGTTCGGGGTTTTGTTTGCTTTTTTGCAAAGGTTTGCAGTTCGACGGTTTGGTGAGTAAATCGGGATGTGGACGAAAGCCGCTGCCGCTTTTACCAAGAGGAAGCGGCGGAAGTAAAGTGGCTTTCGTTGGAAGAAATTTTGCAAAAAATATCCGGCGGCAGTTTTATACCTTACGAAGAAAGTTCGTTAAATTTTTTTTCGTTGCGCAACCACCAAGGGACGCACACACGCAAAGATACTTTCGCGCCAAGCCCAAAATAATTTTGGGTTGTAACCGAAAAGGTTATGTTTGTTGAAAACAAAGGTAATAAAATTATTTTTATTGAAAACAAAGACAACGTCCAAGACAAAAACTTTACACAAAGCCGCGCGAAGAATGCTTACGACGCATTCTTGCGTTTTTGCAAAAATTGTGTTTTGATAGTGGTAAAAGGAGATTTATGGAAAACAACAAGCAACACACGCCAATAATTAGGGCAAAAAGACTTTTCCTTGCAAAAATGCAGGTGTCCGATGCGCCGCAAGCAATGAAATGGTGCGGCGACAGCGAAGCCACAAAATTTTTGCGATTTTCCACCTACACTGATGTAAAAAAATTAGAGCAATGGATTGCCTTACAGCAAAATTCCAACGAATTTGGCGTGTTTCTAAACGATGGAACGCTTATCGGTTCGACAGGTTGCAGCAAAAATCCCGACGGCTTGTGGGAATTGGGCTATGTTTTCAACCGCGAGTTTTGGAACAAAGGTTACGCTACGGAGGCGGCGTTTGCTGTGTTGGCATATACGGCGGCGAATGGCGTTCGCAGTTTTTACGTGTGTCATGCCAAAGAAAACCCTCATTCGCAGCGCGTGATAGAAAAGTTGGGGTTTATCTATCAATACGATGGCAGTTATTCCAAGTTGGATAATTCCGCAACTTTTGTCAGCAAAAACTACACGCTAAACATAAACATGCACCAAATGAATTTGGACAAAGACCCTTACGAAAAGATAATTTCTCGGCAAAAAACGGTAGAAATGCGCCTAAACGACGAAAAACGTCAAGACTTTGCCGTGGGCGACTTTGTTACACTTTGCTGCGCCGAAAACAAAATTGTGGCAAAAATAACAGACATTCGCAAGTATGCAAATTTTTCCGCACTCTACGCCGCAGAAGATTTGACAAAATGCGGATATTCGGCACAAGAAGCTCAAACGGCCTCGGCGGAAGATATGCTGGCCTACTACCCAGCGGAAAAACAAGCAAAGTACGGTGCATTGGCAATAGCAATAGATGTTTTGGCGACCTTTTGACGGTTTTCCTACTTTGGGTTGGTTGGCGTGCGTTCGTGGGTAGCCTATTGTAGTTGCAGGCACAAAGCATATTGCGGCGTGCAGTGAACACATCGGCAATGTTTTTTGTGTAGCACAATTTGCCTATTCACACCTGCAACTTTTGTGGACAATGTTTTTTTGAGGGGTGCACTCTCCAAATGCAGAAAAGGCAGATGTGTACAGTTTTGCGTAGGCGTTATGTTAAAGTTTGTGTAAAAAAGGCAAAAAATTCAAAAGTAATGTAAAATTTTTCTGAAATTCGCACACAAAATTTTCCAAACATCGTAAAATTTGCAATGCAACGGAGGTTTGAAAGCAACACAAAAGGGTCAAAACAAAAAGGTTGTGGCAAAGGGTAATTTCTGAAAAATTTTTTTGAAAAATTTTGTAAAACGGCGCAAAAAATTGTTGACATATTTTGCTGAATATAGTAGAATAATTAAGCTGTGTTTTGAGATACAGCACACAGAAGCTTGAAAACAGAATAGCAGATAGAATTAAAACACAGTCAGAT
>CAZHUH010000043.1:0-5929 GCA_964535505.1 uncultured Oscillospiraceae bacterium | reverse complement strand
AAAAAAATGAAGATTCAATATTTGGGACACTCTTGTTTCAGAATAATCAGTCAGCTTAACACGGCGATAATTTGCGACCCTTACCAAGCGGAAATGGTTGGTTTCGCCATGCCCAAACTCAGTTGCGACGCCGTTACCATTTCGCACCACCACCGCGACCACGACTGTGTGGAAGAAGTGAAAGGCAACCCTGCCGTTTTGGAAGGTGACGTTCGCCTTGCCGCCGATGACGTGGCAGTGGAAAGCTTTCCGTGTTTTCATGACGACAAGCAGGGCAAACTTCGCGGAAAAAACACCGTGTTTTGTTTTTTGGTGGACGGACTCAAAGTTGTGCACATGGGCGACATTGGCGAATTGAACGAAAGCCTTGCCGCCAAAATTTTCGGATGCGATGTGTTGTTGCTGCCGGTGGGCGGAGTTTTCACCGTGGACGCAGAGGGCGCCGATTGGTATGTAAAAAAGGTGCAACCCAAAATTGTAATACCCATGCACTACAAAACGGCGCGACACGCCTTTGAACTAGACTCGGTAGAAAAGTTTTTGGCACTGCAACCGCCGCAAAAGGTGAAGCGCCTAGACACCGAAACACTTGTTTTGGAAAACGCCCCCGAAACAACGGGACAAATTGTGGTGCTGGATCCCTACGTGGAATAGTTTTCAGAAGCGAAAGCACCGTTACGCAAAAGTTTATTCGCTGCGTTTTGCAGACATTTTTTCTTTTTTATCACCACAATGTTAGTTGCAAAACATTCTGTTTTTGTCTCATTTTGACAAATTTTAAAAGAGAATTCCGCCGCATTGGCGGAAATATTAGTCTGCCTCAAAACTTTAATGTTTTGGGGCACACGTTTTGCCGAAGTGTTTTTGTTTTTTTGCCGCTTGCTAAAAGAGCAATCCATTTCCAATGGATATTTGCTTTTTTCATTATGGAATTTCCCTTTTGGTGGTGTTAAGGTAGCTTAATTATAATTAGGTATTTCCCAATATAATTTTGTGTATGGAAAGGGAAGAAATAATCAAAAATAATTTGAAAAAAGAAATCGAATGCAGTCAAAAAAGCAAATCGCAAATAGCCGCCGAGGTTTGCGTTTCTCGCCCCACTCTTTCGCAGTATCTTCTCGGCAGAATTTTGCCGTCTGTGGTTACGTTGGCGGAACTATGTGAAGTTTCGGATTGCTCGGCAGAGGATATTTTGGGATTAAACCGGAATTTTTATAACACAATCTTTTGATTGGCAACCCCGAGTACGCTTTTTAGCGTATCTCATTTCTTTGCTTTCGTCAAAAAACGTTGTGAACAACGCCAATAGCGCGGTGACGCTTCGCTTGTTATTCGCCAACCCTTTGTTTAGCCTTGGAACATATCATATTCTCTACTCCAAGTTAACCCAAGTGGCCTATCTTTGATTGAATTTTGCACGAAAAAACACTTTTTCTTTTTCCTTGCCGATGGTTATTGTGTATTGACAGCAATAAAATAAACAAGTATAATAAAGGCAGTGCGGGTGCTTTCAAAACAAAAATTTGTTTCGGAACAACAAAAAGTACCGCAAGAAAACACAAAATTTGTTTCGAAAAAGCATAAATATCCCAACACAAAAATTATCAAAAATAAACATAAAGGAGAAACAAACTATGTCAATCCCCACACCACACATCAACGCAAAAGAAGGCGACTTTGCAAAAACCGTGCTTATGCCGGGCGATCCGTTGCGTGCAAAATACATTGCCGAACACTATCTTACCGACGCAGTGTTGGTAAACAACGTGCGCGGCGTACAGGGCTACACAGGATACTACAACGGAAAACGCGTGTCTGTTATGGCAAGCGGAATGGGTATTCCGTCCATAGGAATTTACAGCTACGAACTGTTCAACTTCTACGGCGTGGAAAACATCATTCGCATTGGCTCGGCAGGAGCAATTCACCCCGATTTGAAGGTGAGAAACCTTGTTTTCGGGCAAGGCGCGTGCACAAACAGCAACTTTGCGCATCAATTTGGCATGCCGGGGACGTTGGCACCCATTTGCAGCTTTGATTTGTTGCAAAAGGCCGTGAACAAAGCGGAAGAACTGCACTACGCCTACAAAGTGGGCAACATACTGTCCAGCGACACGTTTTACAGCGACACGCCCGAAACAGCCTCGGCAGTTTGGGGCAAAATGGGCGTTTTGGCTGTGGAAATGGAAGGCGCGGCACTTTACCTCAACGCCGCACGCGCGGGCAAAAACTCACTGTGCATTTGCACCATTTCCGATCACCTTTTAACGGGCGAAGTACTTTCCGCCGAAGAACGTCAAAATTCCTTCAACGAAATGATGATTTTAGCATTGGAAATCGCATAAACCACCTTTTGAAACAACTAAACCACCCCAAAAAAGACAATTTTGGCTTTGGTTGCCCAAAACAACGTTGAAAAACATAAAAAATCGCCACCACAAAAGCAAAAAAGCAGGGCTAAGCGCTCGTGAAATTGGCGACATAAGGGGGTGAAAAACGTGTGCGGGTTCCTTTTATCAGTATGGAAGAAATTGAGGAAAGGCTCGAACGATGAGGACGAAATGGACGTTGTGGACTGGTGTATTTTGGACGATGAAATGGACGACAATGAGGAGTAAAAAAAGAGCTTACGCGGAAGAAGAAGTGCGAAAATTGTTGGCGGCGGAAGAGGCTGCGCTTGACGAATTAAGAGCAAAAACGTACGTTTTCGTGGATGGCGGAACCATCGGATTCGTCATTGGATAATGACGAAGAATTGTCCGCCCAAACAGCGTGCGCTGCCAACGGAAACTCCGTTTTGGTGAACTACTCTCTTGCGGCCAGCAACAGCGCAACCGTGTCAACTTTCAACTTCACCTTACTTCTATTTCTCACTGACAAAAATACCAAAAAATTTGAGCGGCAAAGAAGCTTTTTCTGCGCCGCTCATACCTTATTTGTACATTGTACATGAAGAAAATTTTGATTGCGTTGCGAACGGGGCAAAAGTCAATACCGAAAACAGAGGGGAAGCGATGTTGTCTTTGTGTGTTTCCCAACAGCGAAATTTTGTGTGCGTGAACGTTCTGCCGTGTTGCAAATTTCCGGTTTCAAACGGCCGTGTTATCAATTTCGTGCATACGATCAATCGAAAAACATTTCGCCATTGGGGTAAACGGCATCGCAAGTTATTTGCAAGCCCAATTTGCGCATTGTTTTTTCATCGGCGCGCGAGGGGATTGCCGTAAGGTGCGCTTGACATCCGCGCAGTTTTGGCAACTGTTCCAATGCCAGTTCAGCCATAGAGTTGACGGATGCCGACACGGAAAGGGCGATAAGCGCTTCATTAGAGTGCAGTTGCGCCACTTTGGAGGAATACCCCTTGTAGATAAGCGTTTGTATGGGCAAAAGCGCTTGCGGTGCAATAAGTTTTACGTCGGGCAAATCAGCGAGTTTTTTCAGTGCGTTCAAAAGAAGTGCGGAGGTTGCGCTCAACAAATCCGAAGCTTTGCCGTAAACGGTTTTGCCGTTGGGCAACGCGAGGGCGCCCACCACGCAATTTTTTTCGGCGGCAAATTTGCGTGCGGCGGCAACTACGCAGCGATCTTCTTCGCGTAGGTTAAGTTTGGACATGATAATTTGCAGTTTGTCCACAACCGAGTTGGCGCACTTGCCTTGCCGCGCTTGCACCTTTGCCGAAAGGTAGCGGCGAATAATTTCTTGCTTGCCGGCGTTTTGGCAAACTTCGTCGTTTTTGATGCAGAAACCTGCCATGTTCACGCCCATATCGGTGGGTGATTTGTAGGGAGATTTTCCCAACACGGTAGTGAAAATTGCGTTCAACACGGGAAAAACTTCCACATCGCGATTGTAGTTGACGGTAGAGACGCCATAGGCGGCCAAATGCCACGGGTCTATCATGTTGACGTCGTTCAAATCCGCGGTGGCGGCTTCGTAAGCAATGTTCACGGGATGGTTTAGGGGCAAATTCCAAATTGGAAATGTTTCGAACTTGGCATAGCCGCTTTTTATTCCGCGCTTACTGTCGTGGTACATTTGCGAAAGGCAGGTTGCCATTTTGCCGCTGCCGGGGCCGGGCGCCGTTACCACCACTATTTTGCGAGAAGTTTCAATGTAGTCGTTTTTGCCTAAGCCCTCGTCGGAAACAATGTGCGCAATGTTTGACGGATAGCCGTCAATGCGATAGTGACGGTAAACTTTTACGCCGCTGTTTTCCAGGCGGTGTTTGAAATTGACTGCCGCCACGTTTTCTTCGGAAAACTGCGAAATAACAATGCCGCCCACAAAAAATCCGCGCGAAGCAAACTCGTCGTAGAGGCGAAGCACGTCTTCATCATAGGTGATGCCAATATCGGCACGCTGTTTGTTGTTGGCGATATCCGGCGCACTGATAACTATGACTATCTCCACACGCTTTTTTATTTTGGAAAGCATGACGATTTTGCTATCGGGCAAAAAGCCCGGCAACACGCGGGAAGCGTGGTAGTCGTCAAAAAGTTTGCCGCCAAACTCCAAATAGAGTTTGCCGCCGAACTCGTCCACGCGTTCGGCAATTTTTTGCGATTGAAGTTTGATATATTTGTCGTTGTCGAATCCAAGTTTTTTCATAATAATATGTGATGTTTTTAATATTTCGTCCACGCGGTGTTCTTTTTTCGCCTATGCGGCGCTCGGTACTGCGCGTCGGCGCACTTGCGCCGAGCGGAATGGGCGGGGAGTTACACGCTTAAGCGAATGTTGATTTGAAATTGTTTGTTGGCACTTGATAGGATTGATAAAAATCTCAATTCTTCCAATACTTGCTGCACCGGATATGATATGGAACGGCGTGCCTAGTGCCGTCGCCCCGTGTAAAACAGCCGTGTCGCTGTTTTTGCGCACACGTATAGGCAAAAGCTGTTACTCGGCCACTTCGGGCATGTTTTGTTTGTGCAAAAAATAGAAATCGAAAAGATATTTTCCATCCGGCAAATTGCCCTTTGTCATGGCGTTTTGAGTGGCGGCGCGGTCGTAAGGAAGAGCAAAGCGGCTATATTCGAAATGCGTTTTGTCGTAGGAAATAACAATGCCCCTTGCCAAAGGATCGGGATGACATCCCACACTGCCCACATCCACGTACAAGCGTTTGCCGACAATATCGCAAGGCTCGTGCTTGTGCCCGAAAAACACCACGTCGCAGTCGCTTTCGCCATACATTTCGTCGAATTTTTCCGCCGTGGGATGGTTTTGGATTGTGGCAAAAAATTTGTCGTTTTCCGGGTTGGGAAAGCAACAATAGTGCTGAAACAACACCTTTTTGCCGCCCAAAATACGCTTCTCGAACAGAGGAAACTCCGAAACCACCTGTTCAAAGCCTTCGAGAGAATCAAACACAAAACGTTTGTGCCGCCCCGACACATGCGACATGGCTTTGTGCGCCGAATTGTTTGTCAAAAAATCCCTGTCGTGGTTTCCCAAGAGGCACAGCACGTTGTTTTGCACAAGCAGTTGCAAACATTCCTTTGAGTTTGCGCCTATATCCACCACGTCGCCCGTGTGAATGATTTGTTCGCACTGTTGCTTTTTGAGATAGTCCAAAACAACTTGCAATGCTTGCAAATTGCCGTGAACATCCGAAATGACACCGATTTTTTTCACTGCAATTCTCCTTGTAAATTCTACCAAAACAGACAAAAATAAAACAAATTTGTGTGCGTTGACCTTGGCATATTAAATTTTTTACGGTGCGCCATTTTTGCCGACGACCATACGCCGCAGGCAGAACAAAGCGTTGCCGACACACAAATACATTATACCTGCCGCACACGCAAATTGCAACAGAAAACCACCGAAATGGACAAAAAAAATAACCCTATGCAAACACTGCTTCCCATTTCAAACCACACAAAAAGCACCGAGTTGGCGAAATAACCAACTCGGTGCTTCTATA
>CAZHUH010000042.1:0-5989 GCA_964535505.1 uncultured Oscillospiraceae bacterium | reverse complement strand
TCAAACCACACAAAAAGCACCGAGTTGGCGAAATAACCAACTCGGTGCTTCTATAACCATTTGCAAGCGCCCGGAAATTTTCTTGCACCCAAACGGCACTTTCAACAAAATGTGTGCTTTTTCTTAATTCGTGCAACGGCAAACTCTACTGCATCACGTTTTGCAATCCAACTTCCGCAAGCGACTGTTTGTCTTTTACCACACTGTTCAAAAGCCTTCGCGGCAAATCTTCGTTTTGGTGAAAAATTGTTTGAAACTGCGCGTAGGGGAAAGGATGCGGAAAAGAATCGTTGCCCACTTCCACCGTGTAGGAGGGAATTTTGAAGGTTTGAATGCACCAATCTTTGTAGCCGCCGACACTGCCTTGTTGCGAAACAATTTTGTAGCCGGTGTATTTGGCAATTGCCTCGGCATAACGCTTATCGCGAAAACGTCGGTGGGAAGTTTGGTTGAACTGCCAATAGATTTCTTCCCCTTTCAAGTGGTACGAAAGGGTTACGCAAGGCTTTATTTTTTGCGTAAAAGCCGCAAGAACCTGCGTTTCCCGTGCGGAAAAGGGGTGCGTGCCCACGTAGTTTTGCGACGACGGAGAAAACACGTTTTGCGCGCCTTCGCCCCACTGTGCGTTGAAATTTACGTTCAAATCCACGCCGCCGATGTTGGCTTTCCACAGCGAAAAATCTTTTGAATTGTTATTTAGTTCCTGCAAGTTGTTTTTGCGTTGCTTGTTGCCGATGAACTCGGCCCCTTCTTGGCAAAGCCTTACGCCGTCGGGGTTTGCCATTGGCACAAAATATATGCCGCCCAATAGTTTAAGTTGCGAATTTTTTACCAAAAACTTTGCCAAATTGACGGCCAAAAGTGCGGTGAGATGTTCGCGAGCGTGAATTGCCGCTTGTACTATCATGTAGTTTCCGTTTTTTTGCCCCACAAAAATGTAGGGGATGGATTGTCCCAACTCACTGTTGCCAACGTTACCCGTTTCTACACCGTTGCGGCAAAAAAGCTGAACTTCATACAATAAATCGGCATAAGTAAACACCTTAAACTCTCCCAAAGAAATGTTTATGCGCTACTTTGCGGTTTTGTTCCACGTTTAAGAAAATTTTTGAACAAATTTCGCGAAACGCTTTGGTGAAGTTTCAAACTTTTCACGAATGATTACGCCCACAGCGCAAACTCTCACTAATGACGCCTTGACGAAAATTTTTTGGCAACCGCTTGTTTTTGTTTGTATTTATTTAAAAATTGTACTATAATAGTTGCTTGCAGAAAGCTGCAAAAACACATTTTGGGGCATACGTATATGCAAAGTTTGCAAAAATTGCCAAGCAGGCGACAGCGGCGCATTTGCCGACGACAGCGCGGCTTGTTGCCGCACGCAGCAATGTAAGTCGGCGCAATTTCAAAAAATTTTTCAACCAAACCGCCGTCTTGCCCAAAAAACAACGAATCGAACGGCCACGCACAATGCGTTTGCACACAGGCACTTCAACCGAGCTCGGCATTGCCGCTTGAAAACACTCTTGCCGCAAAAAGCCAATATTCATCAACCACAAAAGAGACTTTTTAAATATGAAACAGCAAAACCAACAGCTTTTTACACAAAATTGCGAAAGTCGCCAAACGCTGCCGCGACAAACACAACAAATGCAGCAACAGCAACAACAGCCGCAAATGCGCAACAAAAACGAAATGGACATGACTTCCGGAAACTTGGCAAAAAAAATTTTGCTTTTTTCGCTGCCAATCATTTTTTCCAGTTTGTTGCAACTTTTGTACAATGCCGCCGACCTTATTGTGTGCGGCAAATTCGGTTCCGAACACTCTGTGGGGGCAATTTCCGCAACCAATTCACTGATAAACCTCATTATTCAACTGTTTTTGGGACTTTCGGTGGGCGCGAACGTGCTTATGGCGCGATGTTTTGGCTCCAAACAGCAACAAAAAGGGCAACGCGTGGCGTACACGGCAATGATTCTTTCCGTTGTTGTGGGTGTGTTTTTGGGTATTTTCGGCGCGATATTCGCACGCTTCTTTTTGGTGTGGATGGGCACGCCTGACGACCTGATTTCCCTTTCCGCTACCTATTTGACAATTTATTTTTGCGGCGTGCCTTTTTCGCTGGTGTACAACTTCGGCTCTTCACTTTTGCGTGCCGTGGGCGACACAAAACGCCCATTCTACTTTTTGGCAATTTCGGGAATTTTCAACGTGCTGTTCAATTTGCTGTTTGTGATTGTTTTCAAAATGGACGTTGCCGGCGTGGCGTTGGGCACGATTTTGTCGCAAGCGATTTCCGCCGTGTGTGTTGTTGTTTGCTTGCTGAAAAACAAGGGATTTTTCCACTTTTCGCTGAAAGAAATGAAGTTCTACAAGGCGGAAGCGTTGGAAATTGCCAAAATCGGACTGCCTGCGGGATTACAAGGGGTGATTTTTTCCCTTTCAAATGTGCTGATACAATCAAGCGTGAATAGTTTGGGCACCAACACCGTAGACGGAAACGGCGCGGCGGGATCGATTGAAGGGTTTGTTTACGTTACGATGAACTCCGTTGCGCAGGCCTGCATTGCGTTTGTTTCGGCAAATTTCGGCGCAAGAAACTGGCAAAACATCAAAAGATGTTTGCGTTACTGCGTGGGATACGTTTGCCTGTTTGGCATAACCGTCGGCGTGGTTGCAACACTTCTGGGCAAAACGCTGCTTGCAATTTATTTGCCCCAAAACCCCGAAGCAATCGAAATAGGCTACACGCGGTTGTTGGTTATTTGCTTAACCTACTTCACTTGCGGATTGATGGACACTTTTGCCTACTCGTTGCGCGGCATAGGATATTCCCTTTTGCCCACGATAGTTTCCCTTTGCGGCGCTTGCGGCACGCGCATTTTGTGGATTTACACCGTGTTTTTATTGGAACCTTTCCACAGTTTGCAGGGATTGGCAATTTCTTATCCCGTTTCGTGGGTGCTGACGGCAAGTGTAAATTTGATTTTGTTTGCGCTTTTGTTTGTAAAAAGGCGCAAAGACTACGTGGCTTTGCAGCAACAGTGCGGCTAACCCGGTTATAAGGCAAAGGAGCGGAGTTAACGCCGCCATCGGCAAAAAACACCCCGCAGGTGCGGGTTAGGATTTTTCTCAGCTGCCAAGGCGGACGAAACTAATACGAACCAAGGCTGTGTGTGCGCACCTATGCTGCAAGCGGCATGCTTGTTTGACGGCGTAATTGACAGATTACTACCAAAACATTGCAAAAAACACAAGTTTGAGACCGAACTTGCATTGCGCAAACATTATCTTTTGCGATTATCCATTTTGTTGCCAACGTATGCAATCAAATCGGATAAGTTTTGCAAATTGAAGTGTGCTTTGTTGCACTTTGTAACTTCGCCAAAGGCAAACGTTGTCATTCCGCAGGCCAGCGCCGCCGAGATACCCGATTCGGCGTCCTCCACCACACCGCACTCACACGGTGCAACTTGCAGTTTGTTTGCCACATTCAAAAACACTTCAGGGTCGGGCTTTCCGTGGGCAATTTCGTTGCCGCTTGTTATGGCGTCGAAATAGTCTTCCAACTTCACTTTTTGCAAAATGTAGTGTGTGTTTTTGCTGCCGCTGCCCACCGCCAGTTTCAAACCCATTTTTTTCAACGCCAACAGCGTCGGCACCACTTGGGGCGAAAGGTCTTTTTCCGTCATTTCGGCGCAAAGCGCAAGGTAATTTTGGTTTTTTTCCTCCAAAAAGGCGGCTTTTTGCTCTGCCGAAAAGGTTTGCGGACATTGTTCCAACACAATTTCCAAACTGTCTATGCGAGAAAGTCCGCGCATGCGGTTGTTCATTTCCGCCGTAAATTTGACACCGAATTTATCGGCAAGTTGCTGCCATGCCAAACGATGCAGATTGTCGGTGTGCACCAACACGCCGTCCATATCAAAAATTATCGCTTTCAGCATTTTTTCTCCTTTTAGCGTCGTATCAAAACGCCCTTCATATATTGCGACTCGTTGTGCGTTTGGTAGACAATTTGCTTTTCTTCTTCGGTGCAACCTATCAATATTTTTATTTCCGAATCCTTCTTCAACAAATCGACAATGCACATTATTGCGTCTATCTTTTTTTCGCCCGTTCCAACCCACACGTCTATCCCGCCGCCATCCATAGAGGTTGTGTTTTTCAAATATCCGTAATCCACGCAGTAAATAAAATCGGGATACCTTGGATGCGCCGTTCCCTTGGGGCGATCTATCACTATTTCGGAATTTTCCACCAATTCGTCCAATGCACGCCAAAATTCTTCGTTTTGTTTATTCATATTGATTTCAGTATTTTGCGCAAGTCGCATTTTCTCTCCAACCTTTATACAAAAATTACATATAGTGAAAATTTTTCTCGCAGGCAATGCCGTTGTGTTTTTAGACCTACATTTTTACCATTGTAGATTTTCCGGAATATGCCGTTCCGTTTATAAAATAAACATTGTCAAATTTCATAACTTGTTCTTTCACCGACACCGAATAGACAGCATGCCTTTTGGGCAATTTTGCCGCCTTGCGATTGCAATTATTATACACCAAGTTGTTGCGCTTGGCAATATCAATTGTTAGCACAAATCGTATTTTTTGCGACGAATTTTGTGCCGTAAACCCGCTTTTGACACAACTTTGGCACTACGTATGCGATTTTTTGCACAAAATGGCCGAGCACACAGAAGACAAAACAAGCCCATGACAGATTGAAAATGTTCTTAACTGCCAATAAATTGCTCTGTTAATTTCGATGAAACAACGACAATAACTGCAAAATATTATATTTTTAACACGCGACATTGAAGAAGGACAAATTGCCCGGTTTTCCGCAGACGTCTTGTCCAACAATGCAATGTTGTTCGAATCCTATTCAACAACAAAAAATGTGAAAACCACATTTCGAACAAACGGCGTGCCGACGATGAAAACGAGAGAACCATTTGCGCTCGACAATGCACTATCTTTCGCAAGAAAACACATGACCTATAACTGCCCAAATATCAAATTTTGAACTAACAGTGTGCCTAAGTTGTGCATTTGCGGCAAAATTCAAGGCAAAACAGTAAGTTTGATTTGTCGTTCGATCATATCAAAATTGCGATTTTTTCGACATCACCACACCGAAATGCTTGCAATTTTGTTACTATTTCGATGCTAAACAAAAATGAAATGTTTGACAATCTGCCGTTTTAGGTGTAAGATGATTTCAAAACAACGCTGCAACCGACATGCGGCAAAGCGAGATAAACCATGAGCATTAACAAAAAAGAGATTTTTCGCACTATAAAATACTTCTTGGTGGCAATTTCCGCCGCAGGAATTCAGATGCTTTCGGCATTTTTGTTGGAGCTTGTTATTTTTAAGCGCATAATTCCCGATGGCGAAACGCTGTTTTTCGTGATCGAACTAGACAAATCGTCTTTTTTGGCGGAATCTATCGGGTTGGCGCTTTCGATAATTTGGAATTTCACGTTCAACCGCAAATTTACTTTCAAGGCGGCGACAAACGTTCCTCTTTCCATGGCGTTGGCATTTTTGTTTTATGTGCCGTTTTATCCCTTCCAAATTTGGTACATTGACGCCGTGAGAAAGGCATTGCTACCCTCGCTGGGGGAAGATTTTGCCTTTGTTATTGCGCAAGTTACGATAATTTTGATGAACGGAATTTTAGAATTTTTGTGGCAACGGTTTGTGGTTTTCGGAAAAAAAGTGGACACCAACGCCGCCGCCACCAAAGAGAGAGAAAAGCAACAGGACGAAAAAGCGGAAAACGACAAAAACGCGCAATAAACCAATTGACAACCCTTTGGCAACTTGGTATAATGATATGGCAAGTTTGGTGCGATTAGCCGTGCAAACGAAGAATTGCTTGATTGTATTTTTACTTGAAAGCAACTTTGAATCAACGTGCGGAAGTGTATTTCGCCAAAGGCAGGCGAAGCGCAAAGACAGCGGCGAAGCGGTCT
>CAZHUH010000041.1:2017-6942 GCA_964535505.1 uncultured Oscillospiraceae bacterium | reverse complement strand
AAACAACGCTATCCCAGCGAACTTTCCGGCGGTCAACAACAACGTGTGGCAATTGCGCGCACATTGGCGCCCAGCCCCAAAGTGTTGTTTATGGACGAGCCTCTTTCCAACTTGGACGCAAAACTTCGTTTGGAAATGCGCACGGAACTCAAGCGTTTGCATGCCGATACCGATTCGACTTTCGTTTACGTTACGCACGACCAATTGGAGGCAATGACGCTTGCCACAAAAGTTTGCCTTATGAACGCCGGCGTTTTGCAACAATATGATCCTCCCCTTTCCGTCTACAACCAACCCAACAACTTGTTTGTTGCCGATTTCGTCGGAAACCCCTCCATGAACTTTATACCCGGCAAAGCCGTAATCAAAGAGTGTAAAGCAGAGGTGGAAATGTTGGGTACAAAGTACCTGTTTGCGGCAGAAAACATTGCGGGCGAGGGCGAAAAAGAGGTTGTTATCGGTGTTCGTCCGGAATTTATCCGCTTGGAACAAGGTTCTCAACACGGCTCCGTCTACACAACGTTGCCTGCCGGTATGGAAACGACGGTGAAACTTACCGCCGACGACACAATTTTGACTTCGGTGGCTTTCGGAAGTGTGGACTATCAATCCAACCAAGAAATTGCCTACGAAATTGTCGGTAACGGCATTTGTATGTTCGACGCCGAATCTCACGAAAGAATTGCCATCGGCAGCCTCTCTGTCAAAGAATAGTATTTTGATAAGGTAAAATTTCAAAAAAGTCGAAAAGTTTTGACGCTTGCTTTTACAAGAAACGGCGCCGAGTTTTTCGACTTTTTTCTTTTTTGCCAATACGTCCTCGCAAAAATATGTTTTAGAAGCGCAATTTTTGGGGTTAAAAAAACGGTGTTTACATTGTTTTGAAAATGTGTTAAAATAGTACAAAAGGAGAATGATGTTATGTCATTTTGCAAGTTGACAACGGTTTGGGGCGAGCAGTTGACGGAAAATCCTCTGCAAGAATATCCTCGTCCGCAATTTTATCGCAAAAGTTATTTCAACCTCAACGGCAAATGGAACTACGCCATCACAAAAAAGGATGTCGAACCGTCTGTTTACGACGGCGAAATTTTGGTGCCGTTTTCTCCCGAAAGTGCACTTTCCGGCGTGAACAGACGCCTTAAACCCAAAGAATATTTGTGGTATTTCAAAGAGTTCACTTTGCCTAAAAAGTTCAACAAAGGCGTGGTGCTGTTGCACTTTGGAGCGGTAGATCAAATTTGCGATGTTATGGTAAACAACAAGTACGCCTGCCGACATGTTGGCGGCTACAACGCATTTTCGGTGGATATCGCTCCTTTTTTGAATGACGGCGTCAACAAATTGGTGGTGCGTGTGCGCGATTTCACCGACACAAAGTTCTATGCCAACGGCAAGCAATCTTCCCACCGCAAAGGTATGTGGTACACGCCGCAAAGCGGAATTTGGCAAACCGTGTGGATGGAAAGCGTTTGCAAACAGCACATAACGGGGTTGAAAATCACCCCCGATTTCGACAACGCCGCCGTCAACGTGGAAGTAAGTTGCAATTTCGACGAGCCTGTTACGGTAGTTGTTACCGATGGCGAAGAAGAAGTGGCAAAGGCCGATGGCAAACGGCGACTCACATTGCATTTTCCCGATGGTAAATTCAAACCATGGTCACCGGAATCTCCCTTTTTATACGGTTTGAAAATTATTTCGCGCCGCGACTACGTGGAAAGTTATTTCGGCATGCGCAAGTTTTCTTGTCAAACGGTGGATGGAAACGTGCGACTTATGCTCAACAACAAGCCTTATTTTCATAACGGATTGTTAGATCAAGGCTATTGGCCGGACGGGCTCTACACCGCACCGCATGATGAAGCCATAATAAATGACATTAAAACCATGAAAGATTTGGGCTTCAACATGCTGCGCAAGCACATCAAGGTGGAACCCATGCGGTGGTATTACCATTGCGATAGATTGGGAATGTTGGTGTGGCAAGATATGCCAAGCGGCGGCACTCGTCAGCACAAATCCGCAACGTTGTTGCTGCCGTTTTTGGGCAAAAGAAATATCAGCGACAAAAATTTTGGTTTGTTTTCGCGAAAAAGTCCCGAAAGCCGCGAGTGCTTCGAGCGTGAATATTACGAAATGATCGATCAGCTTTACAACTGCACGTGCATTTCCACATGGGTGCCCTTTAACGAGGGTTGGGGACAGTTCGACTCGGCGCGTATTGCCCGCGAAACCAAAATTTACGACAAAACCCGCATTGTCGATCACGCCAGCGGCTGGCACGACCAAGGCGGCGGCGATTTGAAAAGCTTGCACGTTTATTTCAAAAAGGTAAAATTTCAAAACGACGGTAAGCGCGCCACGGTGCTTTCGGAATTTGGCGGTTACAGCTACAAGGATGTCGAGCACAGTTTCAACCTAAAAAATACCTATTCCTACAAAAAGTTTGAAAGCAAAGCGGATTTCAACGAAGGCTTGAAGCAACTTTACGAAAGAGATGTTATTCCGCAGATTTCGCACGGGCTTTCCGCCGCCGTTTACACGCAAGTTTCCGATGTAGAAGACGAAGTGAACGGACTTTTCACTTACGACCGCAAAGTGCTGAAAGTGGATGAAAAAATGATGAAAGAGCTTAACGCCAAGGTAAAAATTTAACATGTTGGATGAGAAATTTATGAGGTTGGCTTTGCGGCAAGCCAAACTTTCGCAAAAAGCCGACGAAGTGCCGATAGGCGCGGTGGTGGTAAAAAATGGTCAAGTTATTGCTCGCGCACACAACACCCGAAACAAAAGTCGCAATGCCGTGTGCCATGCGGAAACTCTTGCAATCTCTCGCGCCTGCAAAAAACTCGGCGACTGGCGCCTTTCTGGGTGCGATTTGTACGTTACGTTGGAACCTTGCGTAATGTGCTTGGGCGCATGTTTCAACGCGCGAATTGCCAACGTGTATTTCGGCGCCTACGATTTAAGCGGCAATGGGTGCGTGCATTTGGCGGAAAGCATCGGCAACACGCTAAACCACGAATTGTTTATGCAGGGCGGCATTTTGGAAAAACCCTGTTCGGAAATTTTGACCGACTATTTTAAGAGCAAAAGAAATTGATTCTAACGCCGAAGGACAAATTGCAAGCAAAAAAGGCTGTCGCATAATCACATAAAAGACAAATGATTTGTATAAATATGCAAAAAGGGTATCGAAAGCAATGTTTCGGTACCCTTTAATTTAAATTTTGTGCTGACGTTAATGTAAAAATGCTTAATGCGACAGCCGCTAAAACATCAAAACGTTTAGAAATTTTCCTTTTCTTTTTCTTCTGCGGCGCTTTCCGATTGTGTAAACGCCGTTTCTTCGGTATTGTCAAAGTAACTTCTGTTTTGCAGCGGCTTTTCGTGGTCGGAAGAAGTCGTTTCGTGTTTTTGCAGTGGTTGTTCGTAGTTGGCGGAGGTTGCTTCTTGGTTTTGCGTAAGTGTTTCCGCGGCAACTTCGGCCCTTTTCTCATTCGGTTCGTACCTTCCGCGAATGCGTTCGATGTTGAAGTTGATGGTGTTAAAACTCAACCCCAAAGTGTTTTTGAAACTTTCCGTAAGCAGACAGCGCAGTTTGTTTATCGATTCGGCGACGTTGTCTACCGTAACTTTCACGTTCAACGTGGCAATAAAACCGCCTTTTTCGTCGGCACAAACCCTTATTTTGTGTACCGTTACGCCGTCAACTTGCTTTGCACAGCCTGAAACGATGTTTCCAAGAACCTTTGTGTTGGTGTGAGTGGCGCTTTTGCTATCGCAAAACAGCAAAATTTGTTTCAAGTTTTCGCGGCAAGAGAAGTTTACGTACAACAAGTAGGCGGCAATTGCCACAAAAATTACCGCCAAAACAATCATCAACACCACTAAAACGCCGTTGCTTTGCCAATCGGTTTGTTGAGGTATTGCGTTTGTTAGGTACAAAATCGTTGTCAAAATAAACACTACAGCGATACAAAGTTCGGCAACCAGCGCAACTTTTTCCGCAAGTTTTTTCATAAAAGCCTCCGTTAGGCGTAACTTTCGCCATCACTAAATATAGTATTTTCCATTTTTTGTTTCAAATATGCCAATATTGCGCAAAATATGTGTTTTTGCTTCAATTGTTTGGCCATTTTTTGAAATAATTCCCTGCTTGTGCGTGCGCCTTGACGAAGCACAAAAGGCTTTTGGCGCCGCGCGCAATTTTATTATACCGATTTACACTGCCGTTGTCAACACCACAGAACGCAAATGGAAATATTGGCGCCGAGTTTGACAAATAATGTTTTGCAGCAACACCTTTGCGCCACTTGTTCAAGCACGCTGCATACCGGAGGATTTTGAGCCCCATTCAACGGCAACGCTTTTTTGCTTTACTTGACGCTTGCGAGTGCGCACGTTCAAGACTGCGTGTCGCCGCTGTTTTGCGGTTCCAGCCTATATAGCAAAATGTTGATGTAACTTTCGCTCGTGTAGCAAGAAAACAATTGGCTGCTCGGGTTGTATCGTAATGTCGCCGACAAGTAAGGAGAATAAATTGTCGCAATGCCTATTTCGTCCAATGATATTTCCCAAGTTGTCGGAAGGCTTGCGCTATCTTCAATAAGCCCCACTTCTGCACCGATAGCTGCAATGCAAAGGTATTTGTTGAAACTCGGGCTGTGAAATCTCCAATGCAAACCGGTGGGATCGTGTTCGAGCGTAAAACGCATAAAAGCAGGATTCGGCGAAATTGTTTGGCCGTCTGTTGATTGTTCGGGGGATATGGGTACTAGGGATGTGGACATCACACCATAATATTGCGCTACAATTATAACCGTGTCGCCATCTTCAGGGGTATCCGCAGATGTAACAAGCTTCCAAATTAATTCTTCACCGCCCACATCGCATTTTCCGTCGATATTGTCGTCGGCGTG
>CAZHUH010000041.1:0-1917 GCA_964535505.1 uncultured Oscillospiraceae bacterium | reverse complement strand
AACGACTTCTTCGGTGTGTCCCAAGGCATCAATTACATCAACGTAAGTGTCGCCACAACGTGCGCAGGTGAAAGTTTTTGTTCCGCTTTCAGTGCAAGTAGGTTGTTGCGTAATAACTTCTTGGTAGTCGTGTCCCAAAGCTTCTTGCGTTTCCGTTGTTATCTCGTTGCCGCAAATAACACACTTTTGCACCGACGTTCCGCCTTCGGTGCAAGTGGCACTGCCCTCCGTTTGTTCGTAGGAACACGTGTGAGGTGTTTCGCCGGTATAGTTGTGCTTTTGATCAAAAACATTTTC
The DNA here is from genome assembly GCA_964535505.1 of uncultured Oscillospiraceae bacterium. Taxonomy (GTDB): domain Bacteria; phylum Bacillota; class Clostridia; order Christensenellales; family CAG-314; genus Fimimonas. The sequence goes on along the minus strand of CAZHUH010000041.1, from coordinate 1,620 downwards.
GCTATTTTGCACGGCGGAGCTTTCGTATGCCAACACGTTAGAGTGAATTTCGCCAAATATTTTAGCAATTTCCTCTTTGCTTTGCGCAAACTGCGCACCTTCGCACGCAACAAATTTGCCCGTTCCGAAGTATTCCAATTTTGCCAAAAAACCATGTTCGTTGTAGCAATCGGAGCCAATTTGGTCTATGCGCAAAACATTTAACACACCGTAGTGATCCACCGTGGCGTAGGGTGCATCTATTACCAGTCGTCCTATATCGCCGGCAACAACAATGCTCGCATTGGCTTCATCTGTTATGTTCAGCGTTTCTATCGTGCCTTCTATCCCAACAAGAGAAGAAAGCGTAACGGTTTTTGCAGAGTTTAGGAGAAAAAGAGAATTTTCCGTTGTTTCCGGCACGGGGTAGTCTTGCCCCATTGGATTGTCCACGAATTTCCACAAGTTTTTGCCGGAAGAGATCTCTTGGTTGGCAAATACTATATTGCCGTCTTTCAACAAAGCAAAGCGGTTGACGGAAATGTCGTAAACAACTTCGTGTCCCTTCGCTGTTGGCAAAATTTCCGAAATTTCCAAGCCGTTTTCGCCAATTATTCTCAGTGCTTTGCCTATTGTCGACGGCTTTCCGTTAACAATTTCGTCGGACATAAGAACGTTGTTTATTTGTGCAACAACCGCTTTGTCGTTTGCGGCGTTTGTCTTTTGAATGAAAGTGGTGTAGCCCACAACGGATACCGTTGCCAACACGGCCAAAATAGCAATCACAACCAATAACTCAACCAAGGTGAAACCTTTGCGGTTTTTGTCTTTCATAAAAAATACTCCCGAAACAGAAACTTATTCAGTGGGCTTATCATTTGGGCATTCTTGTCTGCCAAAAGTCAGCAAACTGCTCATAGTCCGAATTTGAAACAAACACATTCACAAACGAAAAGCGCGCCGTATATTTCATTTTTATTGTACTATCAGTTGTGGCGATTGTCAATAGTTGCAAAAAAATCTGTTAAAGTTTTTTGGGGCAACATTGTCCTTTAAGGGCGTTTTGCGCAGTTTTTAACAAATTTATGCCGCTATTATCGCCAAGGAACATATAACGCCGTCAACCGTAACGTAGTTTCTTGCGTTATGCCGTCGCAAATTCAAAAAATAAGCAGCAGCTCTCTTTCTGTTTGCCGTTAAACGGTTGGTGTGATTTGAGATATCTTTGAAACGTTTTTGGGAATTTTTGTATGTCAAACGTTATCGGCGCACAAAAACAATTCGAAGACGATATTTTTGTACGAAAGTACAAAAACCGACAGAAAACGATTAAAAACAGCAAAATATTTTTGAATTTGTCAAATATATTTGTACAAAAGTGTTGCATTGTGTCAAATTTTGTTGTATAATTTATCCACACGGAAAAACAAACCAAACCCGATTTTTGCGCGTTGACACACATACGTTATGTTTTTTGCGGTGCTTTCAAACTACCGACCAAACTCTCCGCGTGTGGCATTCGGCACAAAACAACGCACGCGTCGGCCGGTTCTATTTCTGTCTTCAAAAACGGAGGTTACCCATGAAATCGCTTACAGAAAAGGACGTTGACAAAACACTTGAATTCGTAAAAAGCAACGA
>CAZHUH010000040.1:0-7134 GCA_964535505.1 uncultured Oscillospiraceae bacterium | reverse complement strand
CCAAACGACTTGCTTAGCCGTTCGATCTCAATAACGTTTTCAATCATATCGATTTATTTCTCCCTTTTCTTCTTTGACAAGCGTAAAGAACAGCTTTCTTATCTTTCCGACGATTTCCTCCTCGGAAAAATAGCACGCGCCTGTCACGCACAGAACAGCCATACCATGGGCGTAAATCCACACGTCGTTATAAATGCTCTCCGCCGCATCTTGCCCGAGCCCGTATTTTTCCACGGCGTACTTTAAGTTGTCTGTATAATGTTCGTCGAAGTGCGACAGTGCGAAATTGATATCGGGCGTCGTTCCCCTCTGCGACATAAATAAAAGGCGGAACAGATTGGATTCGGTTACGGCGAAACGGATATACCCCACCGCACCGTTCGCGGGAAGATACTCCTTCATAAACTCCTTAAACAACATCTTCGCACGGCTTTCGGCGCAGGCTTTCAATTCGTCCATCCCGTTGAATAAGCCGAAGATAACCTTTGCGGAAGAGTTCAGCTTTTCGGCTACGGCGTTCGCCGTGACACACTCCATTCCGCGCTCCCTTACCACTTCGACGGCGGCGGAGGTGATTTCTTCTTTCGTAAATTTGAATTTAGGCGGCATATAAAATCTCCTTTAAGAATTGCTTGTTGCGCAACGTCTAATTCTCATTATAGCGTCGTTATTGTCCTTTGTCAAGCGAATTTCGGTACAAGTTTGCACAAAAAATTCAGCTGTTGCTTCCGCGAATAATTAACTTTTTTCCCTATTCAAGTTTAATACAATCGTGTCAGACCTTTTCTTTTTGTGCAAATAGGAATTTTTTTCCTTTTTGCACTGCATTTACCCCTTTTGGAGGCAATAAGAACGCCCTTTTCTATTCGTTTTCAGGGCGTTTTTATTTTTTTAAGATTCTATAATAAATGTTGGGGTGGGAAGAAAAAAAATAGAGCAAAAGCTCTTTTACCTTGTATAATTAGGTTACAAAATAAGAAGGGAAAAGGGGGTTCGCTCTATGGATAATAGTATCACAGAGTTCTTGGATTTGGGAAATGTTTTAGTAGAAAACATTCAAAGTAATTTTAGCAATATTGTTGTTGATGTAAGTACCGATGTTCGGGAGGTGGTATGTACACAATGCGTACATACCACCAAGAAAATGCACGACTACAGAATACGTACAGGCCGTACATAGAAGAGATTCCGTGAAAGAATACTGCTCGCCTGTGGATAAAATAAAAACTTCCTCCACTGCAGTGCTGCAGTGGAGGAAGCACCAAAAAACTAATTATACATTGTAATAAAATTACTTCCACCTCAACATTTGACAAAGAGCCGAATTGTACCATAAACGGAATGATTCGCCATCCAAAATTGGACACCGGTACGGAACCAACTTGCCGTTAACGGCAAGTTCCAATCCCTAATGCAAAAGCATAAAAACTTACTTGACATTGCCAAAATACCCCATTCAATTGGTTACAGTCGTTTTTCAGGTACGCCAAATCAAGGGCGCCATTATCCCTTGTTTGCTAAAAGCAATGTATCCGAACTCTTCCATACCGTCAACTCTTTTTATAACTTTTCCCGACTTTTTGCGGTTTCCGACATCTGTCCGCGCTATTTTATGCTTTTGATAAAGCAACGGCGGCGTTTATGCGGGCGGACGTCAAAGGATTTCCAAAGATTGAGTATCTCGGCGTTGTCCTCTAAATTGAGGTTGGTTTCGGCGTATTCTACGCCGCGCTGCAACATTTTTACGGTTTCGGCGACTATCACCACCGCCGCACCTCGATATTCGGGAAGAACGCCCACAAGTCCCAAATCTATGGTTCGGGGCTTTTTTATCGCCTTTAAAATGCGCAATATGGCCGCCGGAGTAAGCTTGCCGCCTGATGGCTGTATCGCCTTGGAAAGCGAAGGAAAGCACAGCCCGAAACAGACGACCTCCTCCTTTTCGTTCAAAAGCACGGCAACGTAATTCATATTCAGAATAAGGCGGAAGTTTGAAATCATCATTTTCTTCATGCCGTCCGTAAAGGGAACCGTGCCGTAAATGTTTTCGTAAGTTTTGTCTAAAATTTCAAATAACGGATCCGAATATTTTTTAAGAAACTGCGAGGTGTTTTTTGCAACACCGAGGTGAAGTTTATAACGCTTCATTACCCGTTCGCAAAGAGAAAAAATCCTTTCGGTGTCCCCTTTCGGCAGACGGAGTTGAGATTCCACCCAATCCACCTCTTTGGCATAGCCGCAGTTTTCTATAAGCCGCTGATAATAGGGATAGTTGTACTGTTCTTCAAAAGTGGAAAGTTCCTCAAACCCCTCTATCAAAAGTCCTTCCCTTTCCAGATCGGAAAAACCCAAAGGTCCGACTACCTCGTTCATTCCGCGCTCTTTCGCCCAATTTTCCAAGGCGTCAAACAGCGCGCGGGCGACTTCCTGACTGTCAATGCAGTCGAAACGCGTAAAACGCACGCGTTTTTCGCCGTGCTTTAAGTTGCTCGCCTTTTGTAAAATGCCCGAAATTCTGCCGACATGCTTTTCTCCCTCGTAGGCGTTGAAATAGACGCAATCGCATTGGTCGCTGTATACGAAATTTTTAGAAAACAACTGCTTTTCGTCAGAATAAAGGGGCGGGACGAAAAAGGGGTTCCCGCGGTACAGTTCAAGCGGAAAATCGATGAATTTTTTCTGTTCTTTTTTTGTTTTGACTTCGACAATCTCTATCATTTTTTCTCCGTATGCGAACCGATTATCTGCGTCGGTCCGCAATCTACTTATCATCTGTGAACGGCATGGAACGCCACTCCCACGCAATCGGGACCGCAATGACTGCCAGCCGTGGGATTTACGTCAACGAAGTCTATATCCAAATCGCCGAATTTTGCCTTTAAAGCGTTCGCAAGCCGTTGCGCCAACGCAAAGCAATCGCTGTGGGCAACGTAGACTTTTGTGTTAGCGATATCGTCCCCCAGTGAGGCTACGTACTCGGTTATTCCGTCCAACGCCCGTGTGGTTCCGCACACCTTTTTGACGGCGGTCATCACACCGTCGGAGTTCATGGTGAGAATGGGCTTAACGCCGAAAATATTGCCCATAAAAGCGGCAAGATTGCCAACCCTTCCACTGCGGCGGAAAAAATCCAAATTGTCGGCATAAAAGTAAGTGGCAGTATGTTCGCGTTCGTTTTCGACGGCGGCCACAATCTCTTCCGCGCTTTTGCCTTCAAGATACATTTCCCCCGCCAAGTGCGCCAGACGGTAACTGCAAACGGTGATTCCTTTGGTGTCCACCGAATAGAACCTGGTCGCAGGGTATTGTGCCTCCAACTCCTCTACGGCGGCGTGCATGGAATCGAACGTGCGCGTCATCGCCTCCGAAAAATGGACGTATAAAATATCGTTCCCTTCCTCGAAATCGGCTTTAAAAATATCCTTATATTCCCAGACGTTAAGTGCGGACGTGGTTGGCATTTCGCCCGCGCGGAGCATATCGTAAAAGCCGTGGACGTCGAATTCGTCGAAATCGACGTAAGGGTAGATTAATTTGCCTTTCACCGTATACGGCATGCTGATGAGCTTAGCTTTGTAGCGTTCGGCAAGTTCTGGCGTTACGTCCATATCGGAATCGAAATAAAGTTGTAGCATAGTCATACCTCTCTTTAGTAATTTAAACTGCCGCGGAACCCTCAAGGCCGCAAAGTACTCGATAAGAATTTTTCGCTGTTTTTTATGGTTAACGTTACGGCATAAATCATTATTAATATAATAACACCTTTCGCGGCGCATTGCAACACCCAAAAGCATACAATTCATAAAATTTTATGACAAAAAAACACCAAGCGCCCGACTTGCGCATAGCATATAAACGCCATTCGGACGGAATAAACTCGCCTTGTGCAGCGGAGTGCCTCCCACCACGCCCACCGCAAAACAGACGACGCAAAACAGAAGCCCTCGTTCGAATAACGCAGGTTTCGCAGAGTTTATTATTGTTTGCAAATGCAAAAATGATTTTTTTCACAATACATTCAGCGACATGTTGTAAAATTAATTATAAGTAACACACAAATAGAGGCCTTTTTGCGCAATATTTGCAGTTGAGTTTGTTTCAAAACTAACGAGCAAACGCAAAGATATTCTGCGAATAATTCGTTTTTTCATTATTAAACGAAAAAATAATCAAAATTTTGCCAATATTAAACATAGTCTCAAGATTTTTTGAAAAAAACTTATCCATGAAAAAAGATTTTGAAATATTATTTTATATTGTTGACAATTATAAATAAAAGAGTATAATACTCGGCGAAAAAGAAACAGTAAAAAAACGTTGGAATTGCAGGCGCTTGTTGTAAGCTTCATACAAGCCGTACTGCTTACAAAAAGTGCAAGGAAAAAAACTTTCGACGTAATTTCGGAGTTGCGCTGAAGCAAAATTTGAAGTTTTAACTTTGTTTTTTGCTGTAAAAGGAGGTGGAAAAGATGAACAGCAACAATTTTACACAAAACAGTATTCAAGCCATAAACAAAGCCGAACAACTTGCTCGTGAAAACGGCAACAGCGAGCTTGGCTGTCTGCATTTGCTTTCTGCCCTGTTGGACGGCGACGGTTTGAACTTTCGCATTTTGAAAGGATGCGGAATTGACGCAGTCGGGTTGAGATCGGCTTGCGATGAAGAAATAGCAAAATTGCCCAAAATGTACGGACAAAGCAATGTGTACGTTTCGTCGGCGCTAAATGCCGCATTGGACAACGCCCAAAAAACTGCGGAACAAATGCACGACGAATACATTTCCGTTGAACATTTGTTTTTGGCATTGCTCGACAGCAACGACAACCAAACGAAACAACTGTTCAATAGTTTTGGCATAACCAAAAAAGTATTCTTGGCGCAGTTGAAACAAGTGCGAGGCAACACAACCGTTACCTCCGATAATCCCGAAAACACCTACGACGTTTTGAACAAGTACGGCACAGACCTTACCGCTGCCGCTCGCAAACACAAGTTGGAACCGGTGATAGGCCGTGACGAAGAAATACTTAACGTAATTCGCATTTTGTCGCGCAAAACTAAAAACAACCCTGTGCTTATTGGCGAACCGGGCGTTGGCAAAACAGCCATTGCCGAAGGTTTGGCGCAAAGGATAGTGAAAGGGGACGTTCCCGAAGGGCTGAAAAACAAAACGCTGTTTTCGTTGGATATGGGCGCGCTGATTGCCGGCGCAAAGTACCGTGGTGAATTTGAAGAGCGTTTGAAGGCAGTACTTGCCGAAGTGGCAAAATCTGAAGGCGGAATTTTGCTTTTCATTGACGAATTGCACACCGTTGTTGGCGCAGGCAAAAGCGACGGCGCGATGGATGCGGGCAACTTGCTTAAACCATTGCTTGCCCGTGGCGAATTGCACTGCATTGGTGCGACCACGTTGGACGAATACAGAAAGTACATTGAAAAAGACGCCGCATTGGCAAGAAGATTTCAACCGGTAATGGTAAGTGAACCTACCGTTGAAGACACCGTTTCCATACTACGTGGTTTGAAAGAGCGTTTTGAAATCTACCATGGCGTGCGTATTCGCGACGATGCGTTGGTGGCAGCCACCACCCTTTCCAACCGCTATATTACCGACAGATTTTTGCCTGACAAGGCGATAGACCTTGTGGACGAAGCCGCGGCAATGTTGCGTACCGAAATAGACTCGATGCCGTCGGACATGGATGCACTAAACCGTAAAATCGTGCAGTTGGAAATCGAAGTCAAAGCCTTGGAAAAGGAAAAGGACAATGTTTCCGCAGCACGTTTGGAAGCGTTGAAAAAGGAACTTGCCGACCAAAAGGCAAGGTTTGCAACGTTGAAAGCGCAATGGGACGAACAAAAGAAGTTCATCAACCAAGAAAAGCAGTTGAAAGAAAAAATTGACGGCATAAAAAGCGAAATAGACTTCGCCACAACGCAAGGCGACTTCGAAAAAGCAGCAAGACTGCGTTACGGCGAACTTCCCACCTTGGAAAAGCAATTGGAAGAAACAAAGCAAAACCGTGACGAATACGTTTTGCCCGACGAAGTTACCGACGAACAAATAAACAAAATCGTTTCCCGTTGGACGGGCATACCCGTCGCCAAACTTAAAGAAGGGGAAAGAGAAAAACTGTTGCACTTGGCAGACGACTTGCACAAGAGAGTTATCGGTCAAAACGAAGCGGTAGAAAAAGTTTCCGAAGCAATTTTGCGCGCAAGGGCCGGCATTTCCGATCCGTCTCGTCCCATTGGATCTTTTCTGTTTTTGGGACCAACCGGTGTTGGCAAAACGGAATTGGCGAAAGCATTGGCGGAAAATTTGTTCGACGACGAAAAGAACATTGTTCGTATCGACATGTCGGAATATATGGAGAAATTTTCCGTTTCGCGTTTGGTCGGCGCGCCCCCGGGATACGTTGGCTACGAAGAAGGCGGCACACTTACCGAAGCCGTCCGCAGACGTCCGTATTCCATTGTGCTGTTTGATGAAATAGAAAAAGCACACCCCGACGTGTTCAACATTTTGTTGCAAATTTTGGACGACGGCAGAGTTACAGACTCGCAAGGACGCACGGTTGATTTCAAAAACACCATAATAATTTTGACGTCCAACCTTGGTTCGCAAGACATCATCGAAGGCATTGAAAATGGAGAAATAAGCGCCGCCGCACGCGCAAGGGTGAACGTTTTGCTCAAACAATCTTTCCGTCCGGAATTTTTGAACAGACTAGACGAAATAATAATGTTCAAACCGCTTACGCAACAAAATCTTACGGATATCGTCAACATTTTACTTGTTCGTTTGCAAAAACGTTTGGAGAGAGAAAATTTGCGCCTTGAAGTAACAGACGCCGCAAAGCAATTTATTGCGGAAAACGGTTGCGACATTGTGTACGGCGCTCGTCCGCTGAAACGTTACTTGCAAACACACGTGGAAACGCCCATTGCAAAGTACATTATTCAGAAAAATCCACAAGCCAACACACTTATTACGGTGGATTGTAACGCCGACGGATTGTTTATTAAGGCATAAAACACACTCCGTTTTTAAGCAATCCTGCAAAACAGTTTTGCGCAAGATAAATATCCTTGGGGATAAAAATAAACAAATTGAATAACCACTTAAACAG
>CAZHUH010000039.1:0-7394 GCA_964535505.1 uncultured Oscillospiraceae bacterium | reverse complement strand
TCCACGCGCTTGTAGGTGTATTTTGCCGAGGTGAAGGTATCCCACGAGAAGGGCGCGCACTCTTTCAAGCCGCAGTGCTCGCTGTCGAACACGCCGCATTCTTCGCACACGAAACTACTTACGTATTGCGAAAGGAAAACAGGCATTCTCAACCGCTTAACAAACATTTTGCCGCCTTCAAGCAAATCCAACGCACTTTGCGGCAAAACGTCCACCTTGGAAATGGTGTTGTCTTGTGGGTTAAGTTGCGATGTCAGCGACGGCACGTGGTGTTTTCCGCACATTTGCGAAAACTCCATTTGCGTTTGGGCATTTTGCACACCCAAAAAGATTTGTGCGTTGCAGTTGTCCTTTATGTTTGCCGCCGCCTTTTCGCCGTAGATATCTTGCAGTTGCTTGTAGGATTGCACAAACAAATGGAACCAAATGTTGTGGGCACGCGCGGCGGAAATTTTGTCGGCGAAATCTTTCACAGGCAAAATACTGCCGAAATCGTCCAACAAAAAGTGCATGGCGCGTTGGCGGCTTGTTTCGTCGCGTTCCGCCATTTTGCGGAAAACCCAATCCAGAATAGGTGCGGTAAGTAGGTTGTCGATTTTTTGGCAGCCGCGCGAAATCACGAAAAACGCAAAGGGTTCTTCCAAATTGCAAATGTCCACGGTGTCGCCTGTGGTAAGTGCAAAAACGTGTCCTGTAAACCAAGGATTCATTGCGTTTTCAAACGCTTCGGTGCAATTTTCCATTGCGGTGGGGGTGTTGTCAAGCGCACAACCTAGCAGCGCCAAGGTTTCGGCGCTTTTTTCTTCGGTAAGTTCGTGCTCGAAAAGGTTGCAATCGTTGGCCAAAATGGGCGTTTTCAGCGCCAAGTAGTAACGCTCTATGGTGCGAATGGTCATCATATCGCGCGTGAAGCCGCTGTCCGGATCTGTTGCATCTTCCAACATGCAGTAGATTATCCCTTTCAAAAGGTTTCGCGCGCAGTTTTCCCACGTGCCGAGTTGTTGCGTGGATTGCAACGCTTGTGCGGTTTGCGCCGTTTGGCTTTGCGCGGTTGCGTTGCAGGTTTGCGCCGCGAAAAACGTTTCCGCCAGCGCATTTACAAGGCTTTCCACCTCTATTTCGATGTTTTCCGCCTCTTTGCGCAGCGCCTTGTCCAGCAGTGTGTCGTCGGGGAAGGCCTTGCCCTTGTATTCTATGTAAAAATTGTCAAACTCCGAGATGTCCGCCGCAAGTTCCAAATTGTAGGGCACTTCGCCGTAGTGTTCCGTCGCGCCTTCGCCAATTTGTTGCAGCGTCATTTTTTTGTCGAAAACGTCCAACAATGGGTTCCATTTGTCCGTTTTGTTCAAATCGTTGTAGTTCAACACAAACAGTTGGTAGCCCATTTTTTTAAGATGGTGGGCGTTGCGCTCAAAAATTTCCCCTTTTGGGTCGGTAACAAACAAGTTCGGCTTGTTTTTTTGCGACGAAATTGCACGGAGTTGCGGTTCCACACAGACGGTGGTTTTGCCGCAACCGGTTGTTCCCACGTATAGCTCGTGGCAGTTGGGCAGATAGCTGTACCGCAGCCGACAACTGCGCTTGCGCTCTTCCGGCAAAACGGCAAATTCCTCCGTAGAAAACACCGTGCCATCAGGCGCAACCATGTCGCTTGCAGTGGGAAAACCCTTCATAACCTTTTGCGAAAGCTCGTCGAAAAATACCGTGGAAAGCTCCGCTGACTGCGGCAAATGTGTGTAAGTTGTTTTTTGCGAACTTTCAAGATATTCTTCGATGTATCTTTGGCGAACTTCTTTTTCAATCGACGGCATATCCATAAGCGTATCTCCTTGCAGAAGGCTGCTGTTATATTGTATCTTACAGTATAACATTACGCAAATGGTATGTCAATGCCGAAATTGCAAACTTGGCGAAAAATTGTACTGAATTTGTGCGTGCAAATTGCCGAAATTGCGATTTTTTGTTAAAAAATGGGCAAAAGGGGGCGGCGGACAATCAAATATTGCCAAAACGCAAGTTTTATGGTACAATATTCATTAACAAACCGTGTCGTGCAACAATTGTCGCAAAGTGCAACAAAAAAACGCGGCAGACGCTTCAAAAGGGCAATTTGATGGCAAAAATGGAATTAGACAGGGCAGAACTTCCCATTTTCAAAATATATTTTATGCAAACAGTTTGCGCTGATGAAAAACTTTTTCCCGAAAAACGTCAAGCGGAAGTGGATCAAGCTCAAACCTCCAAAACCCGTGCGGAAAAGTATTCTGTTTGGAAGCTTTTGCAACACGCTTTGCGCCATGCTTTCGGGGTATCCGCAGAAGAAGTTGCTTTTCAAAAGGATTCTTTCGGCAAATGGACGTGCGACAAGTTTTTCTTTTCCCTTTCCCATTCCAACGGTTTGGCGTGCGTTGCCGTTTCCGACGCCCCCATAGGGGTAGATTTGGAAAACGTAGCCAATTTTGAAAAAAAGTTTGGGCAAAAACTTCAATCGTTTTTTGACAAGTGTCTATGCAAGGGGGAAAGTGCGCCGCCGATTTTGACAGTGCCCGCCGCCGTAACTTTGTGGACGCAGAAAGAAAGCGTTTTCAAACTGCACGGAAAGGGCAAATTTGTGCCATCGCAAATAGAAAAAGAACACACTTCAAAAACGGTGTTTAGGGAAATTTACGGCGAACAATGGTGCGTTTCTTTTTGCGGAGATCATTCCTTTGCGGCAGAGTTTTTTGTTGTGGACGGCAACGGAAACGTTTGCGGCTGAAAAATTTGTGCCGAATGCGTGTTTTTACCACGGAATATTACTTGCCTGCTTGTTTGTAGTTGTTGCGAGGGAAGCGACAAAGCAATTCGGCAGAATGTAAACGAGCATTATTGGGTTTTTGCCACTTTCGAGATTTTGCGCCACGCGATATGCAAAAACATTGCCGCAACAATTGGGTGTTTACGCCAAGTAAATGTTTTGTAGGGCAAAAAGTGGTGCAATTTACAAAAAATTAGCAGATATTTTCAACTTTTTGCGCCAGTTAGTTGCCAAAATCAAAAGTTTGTAGTATAGTATAAAAGCATCTGGGTGTAGCGCAGTTTGGTAGCGCACTAGACTGGGGGTCTAGGTGTCGCAGGTTCAAGTCCTGTCACTCAGACCAAAAATCCCACAGTGCATTTGCATTGTGGGATTTTTACTACATTTTTGCGGTTATGTTTCCGTCACACGAACATCGAGCGTTAACGTTTTAGTTTGCGCAAAATTTTATTGTGGAAGCATTTTCCGCCCAACACACCAATATCAAGCGGCAACGGTTTTTCGCCGCTCAAAATCATCAGGAGATTACTATGGAAAACAAAAATCCCGTTGCAACTTTAACTATGCAAAACGGCAAAAAAATCGAGATAGAACTTTTCCCCCAAATCGCCCCCAACACGGTAAACAATTTTATCGCCCTTGCCAACAGCGGCTTTTATAACGGACTTATCTTTCACCGTGTCATTCGCGGCTTTATGATTCAGGGCGGCTGTCCAAAGGGAAACGGCACAGGCGGTCCCGGCTACGGCATCAAGGGCGAATTTTCGCAAAACGGTTTTCAAAACAATCTCAAACACACCCGCGGTGTAATTTCTATGGCACGCGCGCAAGATCCCAACAGTGCGGGAAGCCAATTTTTCATTATGCATCAAGACGCTCCCCATTTGGACGGTGCCTATGCGGCGTTCGGCAAAGTAACTAGCGGCATGGACGTGGTGGACGAAATTGCAGACGAGTACACAGATTACTACGACCGTCCCTACGAAAAACAGATCATTCAAAGCATAAATGTAGAAACTTTCGGGCAAAGTTATCCTGAGCCTCAAAAAATTTAGGAGGGGTTGCAATGGCTACTAAAAAACGCGGTTTGCTTATAAAAATAATCAGTATTGTGCTGCTTGTTGTAATTTTGTTTGGCGCAATTGCGGCAATTTTACTGCTGCAAACCCCACAACAACTGGGCAGAGATCAAAACCTTGTCGGCAACTACACGGTGGAGGAACTGGGCTTTGCAGATGTTAGTTATTGGAATATTCTCAAAATGTTCACTTCCGTTGCAAAAACGCACAACATCAACAAAATTGCGCCCAATCACTACAACGAAAGTGACGGCACCGCCGCCGACGAAGTGTTTGCAAACACATCGATTGCATTTTTGAAAAATCCCAAATACATCATGTTGTTCACCGTTGATGCGCTAAAATCGCGATCTGACCCCATTGTGCTTACGGAAAAACAACTTGCCTACACGGTGAATTCTGCTTTGAACGAGTTTTACCAATCGCCCATTACAGATATTGCCGCCGATTTGGGCATTCAGGCGGCGGAAATTTTGCAAGAACTGGCAATTTCTGTCGTGGAAATGTCATTCTACCAACAAGAGGAAAAAACCTATCTTAAAATTGTTACGCAAATTCAACTTTCCGACTTCGTAGACGAAGCAAAACAACAGTCGCTTAATCTTGCCGACGTTGCTTATTGCACGTTTGTCAATGAAATTGCCATTCCCGCACGGAGTTTAAGCGGTGTCAGCATTGTTTACGGCGAACTTACCAAAAATGAGTTTGTCGGTGTCAACGTCAACGATTTGGATATGGATATCAGCGAAAAAGCCTTGAATGCGCTGCTTAGTCTCATTGCCCAAGAGGACAGCTTGGTGCTTGACGCAGATATGGTCAACACCTGCGTGTTCACAGTGGTGCAACTTCTTTGCGGTCACATCGGCAGTATCGGAACGCAAGAGACAGACGGCACTCCGACGTTTGGCATCAGCGCCATCAATTTTGACGAGCATACAATTTCCTTTGTGCCATCGTTGTAAAAATTGAAAAAAATCGGCACAAATATTTTAGTTTGCGCCTAATGTCAGAATAAATCAAAAGGTTACAAGCATTTGCCTGTAACCTTTTTTGATGTTTTATGTGTAATATTATCAGTGTAAGTAAACTGTGTGTCGGTAACTCACCAAAACCGTTTTGTACACAACTTTGAGCATGCGTATGCGCTAAATTATCATTGTCAGCGCGATACGCTTCCTTTGCAGGTCTACCGAAAGCACCTTTACGTCAACAATGTCGCCAACTTTTACCACTTCCAACGGGTGTTTTACAAACTTCTTTGCCGAAAGTTGCGAAATATGCACAAGTCCGTCTTGGTGCACGCCAATGTCCACAAACACGCCAAAGTCGATAACGTTTCTCACCGTGCCTTTAAGTATCATGCCTTCTTTCAAATCTTTCATTTCCAACACGTCGGTGCGCAAAATGGGCTTGGGCATTTCGTCGCGAGGGTCGCGCGCGGGCTTCTCCAATTCGTCAACGATGTCGCGCAAAGTGGGTTCGCCAATGTTCAGTTCCTTAGCCAAACGGTCGTAGTCACGAATGGTGCGAGAAAGCCCCCACAAATTGCCAATGTTTTCCGCAGAAATTTTCAATTTTTTCATCAATTCCAACGTTGCGGCGTAACTTTCCGGGTGAACGCCCGTGCCGTCAAGGGGATTATCTCCGTTGGTAATTCGCATAAATCCTGCACATTGTTCGAAGGCTTTTGCGCCCAGTTTGTCCACCTTCAAAAGTTGTTGACGGTTGGAAAAACGCCCGTGCTGTTCGCGGTAGGCAACTATGTTTTTGGCAATGGATGCGTTGATGCCGGAAATATACGTCAAAAGCGAGGCGGAAGCGGTGTTCAAATCTACGCCTACTTTGTTTACGCAGTCTTCCACAACCCCTTCCAAAGTTTCGCCCAGTTTCTTTTGGTTCATGTCGTGCTGATATTGTCCCACGCCAATGGATTTGGGGTCGATTTTTACCAGTTCAGCCAATGGGTCTTGCAAACGGCGTGCAATGCTTGCCGCGCTGCGCTGACCTACATCGAAATTGGGAAATTCTTCCGTGGCAAGTTTGCTTGCGGAATACACTGATGCACCGGCTTCGTTTACGATAACGTATTGCACAGGCAGGCCCGTTTCGTGCAGCATATCCACAATAACCTGCTCGCTCTCACGCGAAGCGGTGCCGTTTCCCAACGAAATAAGAGAAACGTTGTATTTTTTGATAAGTTGCGTAAGCGTTATTTTGGCACGCGCAATTTTTTCTGGGGTGGTGGGCGCCGTTGGGTAAATTACCGTTGTATCCAAAACTTTACCGGTAGCGTCAACTACGGCAAGTTTGCAGCCCGTTCTGAAAGCCGGGTCCCACCCCAGCACAACTTTGCCCACAATGGGCGGTTGCATCAAAAGTTGTTCCAGGTTTTTGCCGAAAACGGCAATGGCGCCGTCCTCTGCCTTTTCCGTCAAAGCGTTTCGAATTTCTGTGGAAATACTCGGTTCAATGAGCCTTGTATAACTGTCGGCAACGGCAAGTTTCAACAGCGGTGTGGTGTTGGGATTGTCGCGCATGATAACTTGTTTTTCCAAGTATTCCAAAATTTCTTCGGTGGGTGCCACAATTTTTACCGTAAGCACCTTTTCCGCTTCGCCGCGGTTCACTGCCAAAATGCGGTGTCCGGCAATTTTCAAAATTGGTTCTTCGTATTTGTAGTAGTTGTCGTAGACGGTTTTTTCGTCGGGTTTTTTGGCAACGGAAGTGAGTTTGCCCAAGCGGAAAGTTTTGTCGCGAATAACTTTTCGATAGTCGGCGTTATCCGAAATGACTTCCGCAATGATATCCAATGCGCCTTGCAATGCGTCTTTCACCGTTTTTACGCCTTTTTCGGGGTCTACGTAGTCTTTTGCCAGTTCTTTGGCGTTTTTGTCCGTTTGTTGCAGCATAATAACCATCGCAAGCGGTTCCAAACCTTGCTCTTTGGCAATGGTTGCACGCGTGCGGCGTTTGGGGCGGTAGGGACGATACAAGTCCTCCACGGCAACCTGTGTTTCGGCGGATTCTATCGCTTGGCGCAATTCATCGGTAAGTTTGCCCTGCTCGTCTATGCTTTTCAAAACCTGCGCCTTTTTTTCTTCCAAATTGCGAAGGTAGGTCAGGCGTTCGGAAAGTTTGCGCAACTGTTCGTCGTTCAACGTGCCCGTGGCTTCTTTGCGGTAACGCGAAATAAAGGGCACTGTATTGCCTTCGTCCAAAAGGTGAACTGCGGCATCCACTTGCCACCTTTCCACGTCAAGTTCTTGTGTGATTTTTCCGTTAATATCCATTTGATTATTCCTTTGTGCGCTTGCGTAATGCGCAATGCGTTTTATTGTTAACATTTATTACTGTTGGGCGAATAAAACATGTCGCAAGGCAATTAACACTGCGAAGCAATGTTCCCACTCCGCCCACTGCGTAGGTGCGCCGGCCGCGTAGACCAGTACCAAACTATTATATCCGATTGCTTCGTTTTTGGCAAGAGTACGGCGCGTTTTCCTGCGGTCTTTTTCAAT
>CAZHUH010000038.1:0-7511 GCA_964535505.1 uncultured Oscillospiraceae bacterium | reverse complement strand
TATACCGAACACGCAAGATAAGGCAATATTCGCATTGAACAATATCTCGAAATAGAAAAACGGCCGAGCATCTAACTCGGCCGCTTAGGCTTTGGCGTTCCCGCCGGGAGTCGAACCCGAAATGCGGACTTAGGAGGTCCGGGTTATATCCATTTAACTACGGAAACATATTGCGCTTTTTGAAAGTTATTTCACAATAAATTTTATACCAAAAATTATACCAAATGCCGATTTTACTGTCAAGAAACGTCATATTTTTTCAAGCGGTTGATATTTTCTGACGATAAGCTGTTTTTATGTCATTTTAAGGTTAAAATGGTCAACTTTCCAACAACTTTTCCTCCGCTTCTTAAAATATCTGAGCCCTCTACTCGGCTGAGCTATACGAACCTGCTTAAATATTATACGGCACTTTGCCCGTGTAGTCAACCCATTGTAAAAAGTTACTCGAGTTCTTGGATGTTTTACTACATATTAGTGGCGAGATGTTTTTTATTGTCGTGCGGCATTGCTTTTTGAATTGTTGAAATTGTTTATAATTCGGGTTTGTTTTAAAACTGTTTTGTTTATTCTCCGTATTGTGGCAAAAATCAAACCGTCCGTTTTGAGGCTACTCTCAACAGCACATAAGCGCTTGCTACTTTGCGGCGAACAGAAATGTGCCGCAGGTTTTATCGTTTGAAAACTCTTTGTTGTCGACTTTTCGCCAAAAAGACAACAGCAATAATCATTTTTTAGACTTGCGGTTATCCTTTTGTAGCCCACTGGTTTCGAAATTCTTTCGGCGTCATGCCGTATTGCTTTTTGAACTGTCGGTTGAAGTACGACACGTTGTTGAAGCCAACTTGGTAGGCAATGGTTGCAATGTCGTCAGGGGTGTCGCGCAACTGTCTGCCTGCAACCGTCAAACGATAGTTGTTGATATAATCCACGCAGCTGCACCCGGTAAATTGCTTGAACAATTTCATAATGTAAAATTCGCTGTAGCCGCAGTGTTTTGCAATTTGTTCTATGGTTATGTTGTTCATATATTCCGTTCGAATGTATTCCAACGCCAGCCGCACCGTGTAGCAACGTTTGTCTTCCGAAACATTTGGCTTCACATTTATCAGCCTGTTGGCGTAGATGTGGTAAAACATCCAATACAAATTTGCCTTTATGTCCAGTTCGGCACCTTCGGCGTTTTCATTGCACAAAAACAGCGAAGTTAAGCTTTGATCGAAGGAGTGATACCAACTGTCGGTGGGGCGAACGATGCAAGGCATGCTGTGCTTTTCGTTCAATAGCGGCGCGAAATATTTCAGCGCGCAAATGTCCGCTTCGTCGCTGCCCAAAAGGCGCAAGTTGAACACAATGGCGTCCATCGAGGCGTCCTTGTCTTCAAAGCGATTTATCGAGTGCATCACAAAGGGGCGCAAAATCAAAATGTCGCCTGCGCATGCCTTGTACCAAGCTCCGTCCACGCAAAAACTGCTTTCGCCTTTCTGTACCTTTATTATTTCCACCTCTTCGTGCCAATGTATGGGATAAAACGGCAGCATTCCCGAAATGTCGGTGTGGTATTTGGCAAAGGGCAAAAGTGCCGTTCCGTGCACGGTTTTTTCTTTAAATTCCATATATCCGCGCTTGTCTGCGCTCAAATCCGTGTTATTTTCCATTTTTTCACCCAAAAAAACAGTATTGTGTTAGTTTTTGGCAATATTATATAATACATTTTCCCAAAAGTAAAATATAATAAGCGTAGAAAAACAAAAAAGTTTTTCGAAAATATTTTTTGGGAGGTTTATTTTATGTATTATACTCAAAAAGACTGGGACATCTTGGACGACTACTATTCCCAAGAAGATACGCAAAGAGAATTCGTATATTACATGACGATGGACCAGGCCGTGCGCAACTGCGGAAGATAACCTGCGCACAGCGAAAGTTGTTTATTATGTAAAAGCGAATAGTGGTGGCGTTTTTTAATGGGCAAGAATTATGCGGCAGTTGCGGGACGGATATCGTCCAAAACTTCGGCAGGCTTATTCATTTTCCGTGTGGCAGGCAAGTTCCATTCTCCGAGCGTTTGCGAAATGCTATGCCAAAGAAAAACGTTCACAATCCCAATCCGACAGTCGGCTAGGCTGTCGGATTTTTTTGTTAAAGGCTGCCGGTTGAAGCGTACCTTACGGCTTTCGGGTATTTTGTTAAAACTGCCGTATAGTTGAAGTTTGGGCGTAGCCCAACGAGATCGTTTTTCGCCTTTTGAATGGTACGCTTATAGATATCTAAACATCTATTAAGAAACATATATAATAAAATGCTGAAAAACAGCAATCATCATCGCAACTTCTCGCAAAAATTTGTACGAGATTTTGCAAATTATTGAAAAATTTTCCGCTGTGTGGTACAATGTTGTAAATTGAAAAAAAACAAGCTGTTTAATGCGGCCTTTCAAACCCATACGCAGCAAAATTACGGTTGAGTTGTTGCGCTTGGTTGTCGCATTTTTGCGGCTTACTATTTTTCATCACATTGCAGAACATTTCCGCGGCCGATTTGGCGCAAAAAGCAAAAATTCTTTAGCACACGCAGGTTTATTCTCCAAGGAATCATCACCATGAAACTTATTCACACCGCAGATATACATCTCGATTCGCCGCTTATTGGCGTTGCCGACAGCAAAACGCGCAGAATGGAACTTTTGCGCGCCCTTGACAATCTGTCGCAATTTGCCAACAACAATGGTGTTTCGGCAATTATCGTTGCCGGCGATTTGTTCGACGAAAAGTTTGTGGCGGCAAAAACGGTGGAAGCGGTGGCGCATATAGTCAGCCAAAGCAAAGCGCAATGGTTTGTTTTGCAAGGAAACCACGGCGATGCCCAACCCTACGAACGTTTGAAGCAACTTTGCCCCAAGGTATTTTTGTTTTCGGAAGATTGGCAAACCTACACTATTGGCAACGTTGCCATAACGGCGCGCGAGTTGGGCAAAAATGACGCTTTGCAATGGCAAAATCTGCAACTTAACCCCAAATGCTACAATATTTTGGCACTGCACGGCGACGTGGACGACGCTTCCTATGGGCTTATCGACAAAAACGTCATTGCGTCTTTGCCGATAAACTACGTTGCGTTGGGGCATCGCCACACCTTCAGGCAAATGCGCTTCGGCAGCGTTCGAGGGTGCTATAGCGGTGTGCCGGAACCGCGCGGTTTTGACGAAACAAGCGAGACGGGTTTTGTTTTGATAGACACCGATTTGGACAAAATTTCTTTTGTGCCGCAGCATATAAGGCGCGTGGAAAACAAGCGGCTGGACGTTTCGGCAATAGAGGACGATTGGACTCTTCGACAGCGCATTTTGGATTGCGTTGCCGACGTTTCGCCGCAAAACTACCTCAATTTGGAATTTGTCGGCGCGCTTTCCGAAGGGGTGCGTTTGGAAGAAATCGCGCAAGAAACGCTTCGCGGCAGATTTTTCGCACTGCGTTTGAAAGACGCCACCAAACTTAAACTTAATTTGCAAGAACTGCAAAAGGAAGTTTCCCTTCGCGGCGAATTTGTAAAGTTGGCAATGCAACTGGACGAATCCGAGCGGGACGAAGTGTTGAAACTGGGGCTTGCCGCATTGGAAGGAGAACTGTAACATGAAAATACTTTCCATTCACGTTTCTTCTTTCGGCAAGTTGCAAAACGTAGATATAAATTTTGCCGACGGCGTAAACATTTTGGCGCAAAAAAACGGTTTTGGCAAAACTACTTTAGCGGCGTTTATCAGGGCGATGTTGTACGGTTTTAAGTACACGTCCGCGCGAAGCAGTGTCAAAAAGCGTGCCGAAAGCGCATCGCGTTGGCTCACTTGGAACGGCACTCAAAAAGCCGGCGGCAGCATGAAAGTGGTGCACAATGGCGAAACTATTTTGATAGAACGCTATTTCGGCGCAAAGTCCGATCATGAAACCCTTACCGTTCTAAACCAAAATACCGGCAAAACTTTGGAAGTGCAAAACTCCGTAGGCGAAACGCTTTTGGGACTAACCGCCGAAAGCTTCGATCGTTCGGCATATTTTCCGCAAGAAGCGGTGGAACTTTCCTCCAACGAAAATTTCAACACGCGTTTGGCAGGATTGGTGCAAAACGCCGAAGATTTTTCCAAGGTTATGGCAAGTTTGAACGAACAACGCAAAAAATTGCAGTTGCAAAAGGGCAACGGCGGTTTGATTTTTGAGTTGGAAACGCAAAAAATGCGGTTGTTGCAACGCTTGAACGATTGCGAAGCCGCGCAAAGACGTCAAAAGGAAATAGAACTTTCCCTTGCGGATATCGCGAGGCAAAAGGTTGAAGCGAACGAATCCCTTTCGGCGCTTAACATCCAAACGGCAAACTTGCAAAACCAACTTGCGCAGGCTCAACCCACCGCAAAACAAGTGGAAAACGCCGAGAAATTGCAACAGCTTCAACAGAAAACGCAACGTCTCGCAACCTTGCCCAAAGATTACGAAACGTGCAACCGTATTGCCGAAAAAGTGCAAAACACACCCGAAATTACCAAAACACGCCGCCCTGTTTCGCGCGTGATGTTGGCAATTGGCATTGCGCTTTTGGCGGCAGGTGTAGGCATGTGCTTTTGGCAACTTATTGTGGGGCTTTGCTGCGCCGCGGTGGGCGCAATTTGCACAGTGCTTGCGTTTTTTGTAAGACCTGCGCTCAAAATTCCGCAATCGTGCGAACGCGACAATTACATTTCGGAATATTTTTCCGTGGCAAGCAGATACATTTTTTGCAAGGATCTAAGCTACGACGAAGTGCAAAAAAAGATGTGGCAACTCTACACCGACTACGTTGCCGACTGCCGCGAGTGCGACGCTCTTTCGCAAATGAGCGTGCCCACGCAAAATACTGAAAAAATTAGCAAAAAATTGGTGCAAACCAAAGAACTTTGCTTGGCAGCGCAACTGCAACTTCAAAATCTTTCCCGAAAAGAAGGTGCGTTGGTTACCGAACGCGACGCTTTGAACACCGATTCCGTGCCCGTGCGTGAAAGTTTGGAAGAAACAATGCGACAAATAGAAAACGCCAAACAACGCCTGAACACGGTGCAAAAAGTCGCGGAATTGCTTACCCAAGCCAAAGAAAACCTTTCCACAAGTTACCTGCCGGCGCTGGCTTCGCGCTGTGGAAATTTGCTTAACGCAATAACGGCAAGCGAATATCAGGTGGTTTTGGATGGCGACTTTTCCATTCAACTAAACCAAAACGGCATCACCAAACCGTTGGATTTCTTTTCGCGCGGGTTGCGAGAAATAACGCTTTTGTGTTTTCGTATTGCCCTTTCGGAAATGCTGTTCGGCGGCAATATTCCGCTGCTGATTATCGACGACGCATTCGTAAATTTCGATGAAGAAAACTTCTTGCGCGCGACGTCGCTGCTCAAAAAAATATCTGCCCAAACACAAGTGTTGTATTTCACTTGCCACAATCGTTTGGGCGCGCTAAAATAGGTGTGTTGAAAAAAAACTTCGAAGGGACGTCCCCGCAAAAATTGCGACAAAATGCCAAAACGACGCTGTTTTGAAAGATAGCGAAATCTCGGTTTCTACTTTGCGCGAACGCAAAAAAGTTGCAAATACGTACTAATGTCGCAAAACCGTAAGATGCCCCGAACGTAGCGGTTGTAAACCACAATAAATAACCATGCGGCAAACGTCGCAAAACCACTAAAACTTACAAAACAAGGAGGCAAAATAAAAAAATGGATATGGTAGATTTCAGCAAACAAATCCGTCGCGCCACGCTGCGGTGTTTGCACAGTCAGGGAAGCGGCCACGTTGGCGGATGTCTTTCCATCGTGGACGTACTTTCGGTGTTGTATTCCAAACATATGGATGTCGATCCTCAAAACCCCAAACGCCCAAACCGCGATTGTTTGGTGTTAAGCAAAGGCCATGCGGGTCCCGCTTGGTATGCCACGTTGGCGTTGAAGGGCTTTTTCCCAATGGATTGGCTGGACACTTTGAACAAGTTGGGCACTCGTTTGCCCAGTCATGCAAACTTAAACCTCACCCCCGGTGTGGATATGACTGCCGGCAGCCTCGGTCAGGGGCTTTCTTGCGCGTGCGGCTTGGCGCTAGCGAAACGTTTGCAAGGCGACAATCACTACGTCTACGTTATAACAGGCGACGGCGAATTGCAGGAAGGGCAAAACTGGGAAGGAGCAATGTTTGCCGGCAACGCGCACTTGGATAATCTCATTGTGTTTGTGGACAGCAACAAATTGCAAATAGACGGCGCCGTAAACGACATTTGCTGCGTTGAGGATATCTGCCAAAAGTTTGCCTCTTTCCACTTCGCTACGGAAAGAGTGAACGGCCACGACCACAACGCCATCGACCAAGCTATTTTGCGTGCAAAAGCGCAAAAGGGCATGCCGCACTGCATTGTGTTGGATACCGTCAAAGGCAAAGGCGTAAGTTTTTACGAAGCAATGGGTGCGGCGGTGCACAGCACTTCCGTTACCGACGAGCAATACGCTTTGGCGTTGGAAGAATTGAAGTAGGAGGAACAAAACAATGGAACTGCGAAAATCTTATGCCGCTGAGCTTTCTCGCTTGATGAAAGAAAACGACAAAATAGTAATTTTGGATGCCGATCTTGCCGGTGCCGGCGGAACAAAGGCTTTGTACAAAGAATTTCCCCAAAGATGTTTTAATTGCGGCATTGCCGAAGCCAACATGACTTGTATTGCCGCGGGGCTGTCCGCAAGCGGATTTATCCCCGTCATTCACAGTTTTGCGCCCTTTGCAACGCGCCGCGTGTTCGATCAAATTGCCGTTTCCATCAGTTATTCTGAACAAAACGTAAAAATCATCGGATGGGATCCCGGCATCACCACAACCTACAACGGCGGCACACACATGTGCTTCGAGGATGTTGCCATGATGCGTGCCCTTTCCAACGTTGCCGTTTTGGATATTGTCGACTACGTTCAAATCGAAAAGGCGTTGCCGCAAATAATAAATCACAAAGGCTCCGTCTATGTTCGCATGACTCGCAAACTTTCCGACAACTTCTATGACGAAAACTACACTTTCCGTTTCGGCAAAGCCGACAAAATTTCCGACGGCGCCGATATTACTATTATTGCGAGCGGACAACTGCTGTTCGATGCCAAAGAAGCGGTGGCAAAACTTGCTTCCGAGGGCATTCACGCCGACTTTTTGGCAATTCACACCCTAAAACCGTTGGATGAAGAAGCCGTGCTTGCCTCTGCCGCAAAAACCGGCGCCGTGCTTACGGTGGAAAACCACAGCATTCACGGTGGTTTATATTCCGCCGTGTGCGAAACACTCAGCGCGAACCTCCCCACTTTGTGCGATGCCGTTGCCATTTGCGACAAAATAAGTCAAGTTGGCAGCCTTGCCGATTTGAAACGCGATTATCACTTAACCGCCGACGACATTGTGGCAAAAGCCAAAGCCCTTGTTGCCAAAAAGTAACGCATGCGCGTCCACGCCGTTGGGCGCGCA
>CAZHUH010000037.1:0-8048 GCA_964535505.1 uncultured Oscillospiraceae bacterium | reverse complement strand
GACCGTCTTTTTCTTTGCTTTTTGACCTTTCGCACAAAAGTTAGACCTTTCGCACAAAAGAAAGTTAAATAAATATTTCCCAACCTTTTTATGTAAAAATATATGAAAACAAAAATAAATATGTTTTGCCACTTTTTTATTATTTACAAAAATTGTTGACAGCATTTAAAACAAGGGGTATAATCATAAACGCAAAAACAGCAGTCCGTTTTTTGATGGAGGTTATTATGGCTCTTGTAACCACAAAAGAGATGTTTAAAAAAGCGTACGAAGGAGGTTATGCGGTAGGTGCGTTCAACGTTGACAACATCGACATTATGCAAGCGGTGCTGTCTGCCGCGGCAAAGGCGAAATCTCCTGTAATTGTCGCATTCAGTGGTGGTGCATTGAAATACATGCATCTTTCTTATGTTAAACATGCTGCCTTGGCGGCAGCAGAAGAATGCAGTATTCCTTTTGCTATTCACCTAGATCACGGCAAAAGTGTGGAACTTTGCAAACAATGCGTAGACAATGGTTTTACTTCCGTTATGATTGACGCTTCTGCATATGATTTTGAAACAAACATCAAAATGACCAAAGAAGTTGTAGACTATGCGCATGCTAAAGGTGTTGTGGTGGAAAGCGAATTGGGTGCTATCGCCGGCATTGAAGACGACGTGCAAGTGGATGACAAGTACGGACGCTTCACGCATCCCGACGATGTTGTTGAATTTGTAACGCGTACGGGCATTGACAGTCTTGCCATTGCAATAGGTACTGCTCATGGGGCATACAAATTCAAACCAGGACAAAAACCCCAGTTGCGTTTTGATATTCTTGAAGAAGTTCAACAAAAACTGCCCAATTTTCCGTTGGTATTACATGGCGCATCCTCTGTTCCCAAGGACAGATTGGCAACATTCAATAATTACGGCGGTCAAATGCCCGAAGCAATAGGAATTCCCGAAGATATGTTGAGAAAAGCAGCATCTATGGCAGTTTGCAAAATCAACGTAGGCAGCGATATACGTATTTGCTATTTTGGAGAAATGCGCAAAATGTTTGCCGAAAAACCCACTAAGTTTGAAGGAAGAGAATTTTTGGAACCCGCACGTTCTGCTGTTGAAGAAATGGTTATGGACAAAATGGCAAACATTTTGGGAAGCGTAGGAAAAGCGCAATAAATTCGACTCTCCCGACAAAATGTCGGAAAATATAAAAGGAGAAAAAAATGAAAAAACTTATAACAGTGTTGCTAATTGTGGTTTTCGCACTCACGACGGTTTTTGCACTTGTGGCTTGCAATCCTGGCAACAGTTCTGAAGTTGCAAAAGCAATTGAAGCAGCTCAAAAAATGACATTGGAAGAATTGGAGGCGGCATCTAAAAAAGAATTTGAAGACAACCCCAGTGCGATTTTCAATGCGGATTCTCTTACAAGTGGTGTTAAAAAAGCACTTGCATCATTCATAGCAAAGTATGATTGGTTGACAGAAAACAACGCAATATACAACAGCAAAAAGGGTAGTGAATATCAGCCCAAATTGACTGCTGCTGCCGATGCTAACTCTTACGTTGCAGACTTTGTTATGATTCAAGACGCTGCTTTCGTATACTCTTTGGTGCAAGACAACTTCTTGCTAAGTTACGTTCCCAGTGGCGATGAATTTAACATTGCCGAAAGCGACAAAACACCTTTGGTTGGCGTAACATTCAACAAAGTGTTTATGTACAACAACACAAACGTTGGCAGCGATCAACTTCAAAACGTATGGCAACTTACGGGTGTTGACGGCGCTTCTTTGACAGGAATTACAAACGTTTCTTATCAAAGCCCTCTTGGCGAAGACGTTAACATGAGTTTCCTTATCATGCTTACAAGCCCCGATGCGTGCGAAAAACTTACTTCTGCGTACAAATCCTACTTCGGCACAGATTACAACGCTGACCAGGACGATTATCAAAACATCGGCTATAAATTTGTTGCGGAATTCATCAAAAACGTAAGCGTATGGCACTCGTCCGACTCTACTGAAGTTAAGGAAATCAACGCTGAAGACAAACAGGACGGCAGAGTTATTTTTGCAGGTCTTTGCAAACTTAAAGATTATCCTGGCTATAAAGTTGACTCTACCGATCCTTCCTACTACAAAACTGTTGTTTCTGCAGCAGGTTGGAACCAAGAAGTAGAAGGTTTCCCCGGATTCGTTTACAACATGTGGATGCTTATTCCCGACACGGCAAAACTTCCTTACACATCGTGCTTGTTCATTAGATATCTTCTTTCCGAAGAAGGTTACAACGCAGGTTGGGGCGGAATTCTTGGTTACTATTCTGCTAACCAAAACATCTCTTCCGTAGAAGGCGACCCAGCTTTGGCAGAATGGAAACAAATGGCAATTGTTGAAGACGTTGACTACATCAACTCCGTTTACGGAACTGTTGTCAAGTTCATCAATCAACAAATGGCTAGCGCGAAATAATAATTAAACTAGATTGAAATGTTGGGAGGAGGATTTTTCTTCCTCTCAATTTTAATTTTTGGGAGTAATAATATGACAGACAATAAATCGTTAGATGTCAGAAAACTTGGAAACAACATAAAATCGTATTTTTCCAAGCCTGCTAACATTATTACGATAGTATTTTTGGCGATTTTGGTGTTGACGGTAGTTTTGCCGTTGATGTCGTTGCTAATTGGCTCTTTCCAATACAACACTTCGCAAGAAGCATTGGGCACCGGATTCAACAAAGGCGATTGGACCATCAATCACTGGAAAAACCTTTTGACTGACAAGGAATACGACTACGCGAAAAACAAGTTGTGGATTCCTTTGGGTAAGTCAATACTAATGGCATTGTTAGCATGTCTCATTGCAGTTGTGTTTGGCGGAATTGTTGCGTGGTTCATCACTCGCTCCGACTTGCCATTCAAAAAGTTTATTTCTACGGTATTTGTATTTCCCTACATAATGCCCAGTTGGTCTATTGCGATGTTTTGGGAAAACTTTTTCAAAAGCACGGCGATAGGAACAACAACAGGTATGTTGCAAATGATAACAGGCATTTGTGTTCCGGAAAGTTGGGTGTACGGTCTTGTTCCTTGTGCGATTTGCTTGGGTTTGCACTACGCGCCTTTTGCTTACATTTTGATAGGCGGAATTTTACGCAATATGGACGCAAACCTAGAAGAAGCGGCAACGGTGCTAAAAGCGTCTCGCGCGAAAATTTTGGTAAAAATCACGTTGCCAATTGTTGCGCCTGCGCTTATCTCTACGGTGTTGCTTGTGTTTTCAAGCAGTATAAGTAGTTTCACTGTTCCTTACTTTTTGAACAAAAACGGCTCGTTCATTGCTTTGTCCGTACAAATGAAAAACCTTATAAACAATGGTTTCACGAAGGGACAAGGTTACGTTATGGCTATTATTTTGATGATATTTTCCATTGGAATAATGTCGCTAAGCAACTGGTTTACGGGCAAACGTAAATCGTTCACTACCGTAACGGGCAAATCCGGACAGGTTTCGCTTGTAAAACTTGGTAAAGCGCGTATTCCCATCACTGTGGTAGTGCTCATTTTGGTTGTTTTCTTCGCAATAGTTCCTCTTTTCAGTTTCGCATTGGAAAGCGTGTTGGAAACAACTGCCGCCGGTGGAAGAGAATTCACCTTGAAGTACTGGCTTTCTACAGATCCCGTCGAAGGCAGTATCAAGGGCGACACAATAGGTATTTTGGCAAGTTCGATAATGTGGAAAGCATTTGGCAGATCATTGTCCCTTTCGTTGATTGTTGCTGTTGTGGCAGGTACCGCGGGTATTCTTATTGGTTATGCAGTGGCTCGCAAACGTGGCAGTCGTCTTGCGACTTGGGTTTCTAACTTGGCGTTCTTCCCATATTTGATTCCTTCAATGAGTTTTGGCGCAGTGTATTTGGCACTGTCGTACACAAACGGTTTCACTTGGTTGAACGGATCATTCTTGTTGCTGATATTGGTAGGCGCAGTCAAGTTTATGCCTTTTGCATCACGTACCGGCACAAGCGCAATGATGCAACTTTCGGGAGAAATAGAGGAAGCGGCAATTATGATAAACGTTCCTTGGTGGAAACGCATGACAAGAGTGTTGTTCCCAATACAAAAAGCAAGTTTCATGAGTGGCTATTTGCTTCCGTTCGTTTCTTGTATGAGAGAGCTGTCGCTATTTGTTTTGTTGACGGCAAGTCACGAAACATTGCTTACAACACTTTTGGGTGAGTACAGCCGTACTGGCTTGGAAGCGTCAAGTAACGCAATCAACCTGTTGATAATCGTAACAGTGTTGCTTATTCAATTTATCACAAACAAACTTACAGGTGCATCAATCGACAAAGGAGTAGGAGGTTAATAACCATGCCGGAAATAAAACTAGAACACGTAACAAAAAAATTTACTGACGTCAACAGGGCAAACAAAGTGTTTGTTGCGGTGGACGACCTAAATATGGTAATTGAAGATCGCGACTTTGTAACTTTGTTGGGGCCATCCGGTTGTGGTAAAACCACAACTTTGCGCATGATTGCCGGTTTGGAAACGCCAACAGAAGGACGTATTACCATTGGCGACACAGTGGTATTTGACAGCGAAAAGGGCATAAACGTTGCGCCAGGCAGGCGCGACATTGGCTTTTTGTTTCAAAACTACGCATTGTGGCCGCACATGACGGTTTACAAAAACATTGCGTTCGGTTTGGAAAACTTAAAATGGAAAAAAGACGATATTGAAAGGCGCGTTGACGAAATGTGCAAAATGCTCAAAATAGAGCAGTTCAAACAAAGATACCCAAGCGAACTTTCCGGTGGTCAGCAACAACGTGTTGCCATCGCGCGTACACTTGCGCCTAGTCCCAAAGTGTTATTTATGGACGAACCGCTTTCCAACTTGGACGCAAAATTGCGTTTAGAAATGCGCACAGAACTAAAACGTTTGCACGCAGACACAGATTCTACATTTGTGTACGTAACACACGACCAGTTGGAAGCAATGACGCTTGCAACAAAGGTGTGTTTGTTGGACGCAGGCGTTTTGCAACAGTACGATCCGCCTCTTACTGTGTACAATAATCCTGCAAATCTTTTCGTGGCAGATTTCGTTGGCAGCCCCACAATGAACTTTATTTCCGCAAAGGCAAAAATTGTTTCGGAAAACACAGCCAAAGTGGAGATGTTGGACACAGAATTTCTATTCACAAGCAAAAATCCTATTCAATGCGATGGTGAACGTGATGTAATAATAGGCGTTCGACCGGAATTTATCCGTTTGGAACAGGGCAAATTTGTTGGAAAAGTTTACACAGCATTGCCTTCTGGTATGGATACCACGGTAAAACTTTCTGTTGGTGACACAGTCCTCACTGCTGTAACTTTCGGCAGTGTCGATTACAGAACAAACCAGGAAGTCAACTATGAAATTTTGGGCAACGGCACTATAATGTTTGATGTACAAAGCAAAAACAATATTGCTATCGGCAATGTTTCGCCGTACGAAAACTGACGTAAACGCACATCAGAAGGAATTTCTGTTTGAAAAAGCACCCCCCCAAAGAAATGTCTTTGGGGGGGTTTTTGATGTTTTGCACGGAAAATAGAAACGTTGGAACCCCAAACGTTTTCAAAGGCAATGCTTTGAAAGTGCGAAGTTTTTGCGATTTTGGCATTCGCTTCAACACTCTTTTCAAGTTATTTGGCGTTGAACGCAAGGAATTTGCGCGAATTTTGAAATGGCAACAAATTTCAAAAAGCAGTCACTTTTTGCAGTCAACTGATTTGTACGAGTTTTCTGCTTTTTGTTCTCTTTGTGCAGTTTTGTTGTTTTGCGCAAAACTGTTTGCAGGATTGCTTAAAAACGGAGTGTGTTTTATGCCTTAATAAACCGTCGGCGTTACAATCCACCGTAATAAGTGTGTTGGCTTGTGGATTTTTCTTTAGTCACTCCCTGTGTAGAAAAAAATATGAGACGGTAGTATTAGTTATTGATAATTGCGTTTTTAGATCAAACGGTTGGGAAGAACTATTCAAGATATATTTTTATTTGGCGGCAAAAACTGCGTTCGGGATGGAGTTTTTTGCATCAGTTTGTGATGATATTATTCCCGACTTCGGGAGGCGTATTTCAAAAGATGACACTCGTTTACATAATCCTTGTAAGTTTACAAAGAATATGTACGTTGAATGTTTAAAAACAAGGGAACCGCAGCATTTGCTTGATACGTGTAAGTATGCTAGCAACAATTTACATTTCGTAAAGTATGTCAAGGATGTTCTCGCAATCGACTTTGACTTATGGTTATGTTAAGCACAATGCAAAAACACAGCAGATAAAGATTGCGATTAACTAATTTCCAAATTATCATTATCACCTAAGGGGAAACGCAACAAACGAAAAACAGTTAAAGCAAAAAATGTTATAGCGCGTATAAATGAATAGGTTTTATCTGACGCGGAAAAATTCTTTTTAAGAATTGAAAAGGAGTACGATAGAAGGATTTTGCTTGGCGATATAAAAATTAAAGCAGATGAAGAAATTTTACTTAATCAGTATATGCAAAGTGATCTTAAGCGTTTAGATACTTTGGGGACGTATTTTAAACCAATGAGAAAGAAAATATTTGTTTTCGGTTTAGTTCGTTTTGCAATGAAATATTATAGCGAAGGGAGTTTTTGGCAATTCTTTAAAGATGAATATGGTATTGCCGTTAAGATTAATAATCAGTGTGAAATTCACTATTGGTTCAGAATGATTATTAGAGACATGGGGAAAACCTATGACGAAACATTACCGCAAAAAATAGACAATATAAGTTTGCATAGTTTTGTTACAGATAAATGTTCAAGTCAGTTTTTCGACTATTTGTTTGATTTTTGGCGTAAAGAATTAAATCGCAATATAGAGAATGTAATTGATTTCTTAAAAGATATAATTATGGTTTAACGGCTAAAGTATTGGAGCGTAGGCTGGTGCCAATAATGCCTGTTCGGTTATGACAATATTATAGTTGCTTAAATGTTGATAGTCAGGCACTGTTCGCCATTAGAAAATATGCTTTACTTACTATAGAAGACTTGAAAAACGTAAGCAGAAGTGCTAAAATATTTGCAATACCGTTTTGAGATGAAAAGTTTTGTCTGTGGGGTGTTGCTTTGAATGATGATGCCCGGATGAATATTAAAAAATGGAACGGTAAAAATTTTCTTGGTTTTGCACTTATGGAGGTGCGGACGATGTTTCGTTCACAGGAATCAGTACAGAAAAAACATCAGGAAAGCAGCATTTTTATCAATCAGAATGACATCACTACGCTGGATTGCGAATGTATTGTGAACGCCGCCGGCAAAAGCCTCCTTGGCGGAGGCGGTGTAGATGGCGCGATTCATCGCGCTGCCGGGCCGTAACTCTTGAAAGAATGTCAGTCGCTGGGTGGCTGTGAAACAGGACAGGCGAAAATCACACAGGGCTACAATTTACCGGCTGAGTGGGTAATTCATACAGTAGGTCCGGTCTATTCCGGTGAAGCGAAAGATAAAGAGCTGTTAGCGGACTGTTACCGCAACTCACTGGATCTTGCAAAAACGTATAACATTCACAGTATTGCGTTCCCTGCGATCTCAACCGGTGTGTACGGCTATCCGCTGAAAGAGGCCACCGCAGTAGCTATGTCCACTGTAAAACAATGGCTGAACGACAACAGGGATTATTTTATGGAAGTAATTTTCTGTTGCTTTAATAAACAGGCATACGACATTTATCAGTCTTATGCTGCCGAAAACAATATTTGGGAGGAACAACCTATGCTAAGAACGATAACTGTAAAAGGAATGGGACGGGCAACTGCGAAACCGGATACGGTCGTAATCTCCATGTCGTTGGATTCACGCGCCATTGATTACGACAAGGCGATGGAAATCGCATCCTATAATATTCAGGATATTACCAAAGCGCTTTCGGATGCCGGTTTTGAAAAAGACGATGTAAAGACAACAAACTTTAATGTACGGACTGATTATAAGAGCATGAAAGACCGGAACGGAAATTAT
>CAZHUH010000036.1:0-8347 GCA_964535505.1 uncultured Oscillospiraceae bacterium | reverse complement strand
GTGCGAAAGGTCTAACTTTTGTGCGAAAGGTCAAAAAGCAAAGAAAAAGACGGTCGGATTAACTCCGACCGCCTCGTTTGCTTTGTTATTCTGCTTTTACTCCACTATTATATGCTTGCCGTTTTTGAATTTGAAGGTTACGCTTCCGTCATAGAGCGGCACGCAAGTTTGATAGGTTTCAAAGTCCCAAAAGTACATTTGGTACCACAAGTTGTTTAAAAATTATCACAGCCACGCTTTATCCACATAAGTCGATAAATCAAGTTGCAACGGCAGTTTCTAACCGGCGTTTTAAATCAGTTTCCGTTTGTGGTGCGATCTATGTCTACCATCTCTTTCGACGGTTTCGAAGCGTTTAAAGCATTGTGCACGACTGCGGCAAGCGCACCGCCGGCAAGCGGTCCTATAATGAATATCCAAATCTGTGCGATAGCGTCCGTGTTACCTGCAATTGCCTGGATTATTGCCGGTCCGATAGAGCGGGCGGGATTAACCGATGTGCCCGTAAGCGCAATACCCAAAAGGTGGATAAGCGTAAGCGTTAAGCCTATTACTATGCCCGTTACCGCCTTGTTTTCGGTTTTTGAGGTCACGCCGAAGATTGCAAGCACGAATACGAACGTAAGCACGATTTCGACCAAAAGCGCAACGAACAACGAACCTGCATCGCCGTATGCGTTGACGAGTATATTTGAAGCGACGTTGCCGCCGAGATTGGTAAACTCGCCGACGAACAAGCCGAGAATGGTTGCGCCGACGATTGCGCCGAGTACCTGCGCTATAACGTAACCGACGAAGTCCTTGACGCTCATCTTACGAGCTACGAGCATACCGAGCGATACTGCGGGGTTAACGTGACAGCCCGAAATATTGCCTATCGAATACGCCATCGCCACAATCGAAAACCCGAAGGCAAGCGAGGTTGCAACGAGGTTACCGCCGGAAACAACGGCAACGCCGCAACCGAACAGTACGAGCACGCAAGTGCCTATAAATTCGGCTATGTACTTTTTTAAATTTTCCATAAATATCTCCTTTGTTCCGAATAGGTGGAACCGACCAATTTAATTGGGTAAATTATAAACCCGGCGATGTGGTTTGTCAAGCCGATATTATTTTCTTTGACCTTATCCGTTTCAAAATGTTCATTTAATTTGTGTTGCATTTACGCCTCTTTTAGGTGCTTTTTGTGCAAAAAAAGAACAGCATTCGATGAATGCTGCTATGCTACTTTGTTTAGCACTGCTCTGGCACAAATGGCAACCCATTTTTTGGGGAACAGTGTTGTTTGTAAAGGACTGTGGGGTTTGCCTTTGCCATATTGCACATCCCAAGAAAAGCATGGGTTTGATACGAAAGTATTGAACCTTTTTTCTTTTACACAAAGAGTTTAACCTATCCTGCGCTTTCCGCTTTCATTTTTTCGCGGATGCGTTTGCGGTTGAGTTCGGCAACCCGCTCGGCAAAACAAACTTGTGCGTCGCGGCGTTTTAAATTTTCTGTAAAGCGGCTTGTAACCGACACAAAAATGCAATAAAGGGGTACCGCGCCGAGATTGGTTTCCAACAAGGAATTCACGATGAGAGTTGTGAGTTTCGCACCCCAATCGGAGATATCTGCGCTGCGAATTCCCCCGATCAACAACGAAAATTCCCATGCGAATTGCACTAGGACTCCAATGGACAGAATCCGAAAAAGCGGAAAACGCTTCTCCCTGTCCTTTTGGAAGAGATTATATACGATTGCCGCCGCGTACCCAACGAAAAGGATTCCCGCCATATATCCGTGATATGCGCCTGTCGTGCGCTGAATTTTAATCATAGTAAAATTCGAGCCAAACGTCTGCGCAAGCAAAGGCGCCGCAATCCACCACACACAAATCAGCAAAGACCATTCGACCAAACGATCGTCTTTCGAATACCAAAGCCATATCCATGCGAAATTAGTGATTCCGTAACTCATGCTCATCCATAAAAGCGTCCAAAACATGTTTCCGCCTTCGATTGAACGCGAGTGCGTGAGCAAGTGAAAAATGCCGTAATCGACGATCATATACAATATGCCGCCCACTATTCCAAACAAAAGCGTGAGATATTTCTTTTTCAAAAAAAGAAGAACGCACAGTAAAACGAGAAAGCAGATATCAAGATAAATGTAAAGTGAGTTAAACACCCGCTGCGCGGTTACTTCGGCGGCAAGCAAATTCATAAAGAGTCCTTTGTCATAAGTTATTATTACAAGTATAATCTATTGCGCCTAGTTTGTCAAGAAATAATAGCGAATATCAAGGTTTTCTTTCGATGCCGTGCAAATCTTATTCTGCTTCATTTCGCCAACGATTTTCCGAATCCGTTCTACGTTCAGACCTCGGCTTTTCAAAATTTCTTGCAGCGTTATGTTCTTTGTACCATCCTTTTCCAAATATGATTTTTACCTATTACATCAGAATTTTGAAATACTCTGTTTTACTTCTGACTTTTGAAGAAGTGTAAACAACAAGCAATTTTTCCCGGTCTCAAGCACGCCAAAAAAACAAGCGGTTCGTTTTGAACCGCTTGTTGCCTTTGTTTTTGTTTGAAAACATTTGCGCATTTGTTGAAAACAACAAACTATTTGATTGTGCCCGTGCAAATGAATCTTCCGGAATTTTGGCTGAACAGCATAATGCCGTCGCCTTCGAAAGAAAGTTTTACTTTTTGCCCCAACGAGTAGGTTATGCCGCCGAAAATAACGCCCGTGATAAGGTACTCGCCGATTTTTACGCGTACGGTTGTTTCCATACCTGTGGGCATTGCACTGTAAATTTCCCCCTCGATTTCGCCCGTTTCGGAAATTTTTACCGCTTCGGGGCGAATTGCCAAAATGAAATCGTCATCGGTGATATCTTTTTCGTCCTCCAATTCCGATTCGGAAACTTTTGCAATGTGACAGTTGAACTTTACGTCTTTGTTGCCTTTTTCCACGTTGTTTTTGTCTTCCAAAAGCTTCTTGCGTTTTTCTTCCAACGCGACGTCCAAAGCGTGGTCATCTTCTTGCCACTTTTGAATGTCCACCTTTTCGGAAGGAACAAATGTCAATTCGTGGTCGTCCCAAATTTTCACCTTCAATTCGTTGTCCTTTTGTTTGCCGTTTACTTCGGCAAAGTTGATGGACGGATTGCCGACGAAATCGGCAACAAACGTGTTGTTGGGACGGTTATATACGGTAAGCGGCGCGTCATACTGTTGCAAAACGCCGTTGTTTATTAGGCAAATTGACGTTGCAAGCGTCATTGCTTCCATTTGGTCGTGCGTAACGTAAACGAAAGTGCTTCCCGTATCCACGTGCAAACGCTGCAGTTCCGATCTCATTTCCAAACGCAGTTTTGCATCCAAGTTGGAAAGCGGTTCGTCCATGAACAACACCGTGGGCTCGGGAGCGAGCGTCCTTGCAATGGCAACGCGCTGTTGCTGACCGCCTGAAAGTTCGGCCGGATATCTGTTCATAAACATTCCTATTTTTACAATGCGAGAAACTCTACGAACGGACAAATCCACTTCTTCTTTGGACAGTTTGCGCACTTTGAACAAAATTTTGCCGTCTTTGACGTATTCGCAATTTTCGTTGAGTTCACAGCCCTTCTTTGCGGCAGCGGCTTTTTCCGATTGAATTATTGCTTGCAATCCCGCAATAGCTTTGTCCGCTGCCTCTTGCTTATTTTCGGCGCGTTCAATGCCAAAGCCTATAAGTTTTTGAGCCGTGAACATTGAAATTGTGAAGGTGTCAATAAGGCGCAAAATTTGCTTTTCTTTGTTGGTAGCGCCATTTTTGTCCACACATTCTGCCGCAATGTCAACCAACTTTTTCCAATCGGACAAAATTTCCAACATTCGTTGAGCGGTACGCGCGGCAAACGAAACGACGGGCATGCTGTCTTTGATGTTGGCAAGACCAAAAGAAATGTTTTGATAAACCGTCATGTTTGGCCACAAAGCGTAGTTTTGGAAAAGGAAACCTACTTTGCGTTTGTTAGGCGGAACGTTGATGCCCATTTCGCTGTCGAAAACTACTCTGTCGCCAATTACAATTTTGCCGCTGGTGGGCGTTTCCAAACCCGCAATCATGCGCAACGTCGTGGTTTTTCCGCAACCGGACGGTCCCAAAAGAGTTACAAAAGCGTTGTTTTCTATTTTCAAATTAAGGTGTTCTACGGCATAAAAATTGCCCCACCTTTTTGTTACGTCAGTCAATACAATTTCCGGCATAATTAACCTCCTATACCCTTATCAAGGCTTGCGCCCGTAAGTTTGTTTATTATTGCGTTGCACACCAAAACCGTTACGATAAGTATCAAGTTGATACCATTAGAGAAGGCGTACAATCCCATTTCGTCGAAGTAGTCGATTGTTGTGGAAAGGATGAAACCTTGTGTGCAAAGTAGCATGAACAGCGACAACTCTCTGATGCACGTGATGAATGGGAGCAAATAACCGCTCAAAATGGATGTTTTTTGAATTGGAATGATTATTTTGAACATTCGTTTGTACCACGGAATGTCTTGTATTATTGCCGATTCTTCAATTTCTCCACTTATTTGCATCATGGAACTTAGCGAACTTCTGCTTGCAAAGGGAATGTATTTAACCGTGCCGGCAATTATCAATAGCCAATAGGTATTGTACAAGTTCAATTTGCCGGAGAACAAAATGAAAAAGGCAATGCCCACTGCAATGGATGGCATAAGATAGGGAATGAATGCCATGTTGTTTACGTAGTTTGCAAGCTTACTTCTGCGCTTTTTGGAAACGGCGTAGCCGATAAGTGTGCCCAGCGTGCCTGCAACCAATGCGCAAGCGACGGAAACAAGCATTGTGCCGCCGTAGGCTTTCCAAATTGTTTTGTTGTACAACATGCCCAACTGACCGTACAAGCCGGCCTCACCGGTGGGATCGTTGTACGTCCACCACTTTGTTGTTAGGTGCTGCAAATCCCCTGTTTTGAAGAAACTGTAATCGCCGGGGTTTGGCAAAAATGTTTCCATAGCAAAGGACAAAATGGGGAAAATGCTTGTGAAGAAGGTGAATACAATAAGCACTAATGCAACTGCCCATTTGCCAACTTTGCCAAGGTTAATTTTGGAAATTTGTCCCGACTTGCCTGTAACCGTAGTGTAGTTTTTGCGGCTCTTTAAGCTTGCTTGGTTAAGCAAAAGCACCGCAATGCCCATTATCATCATTATTACTGCAAGAATACTTGCTTCCCCTTGGTACTTGTCGGTTATTTCCAAATATCGCGTGGAAAGGGTGGTAAGTTTCAAGTAGTGAGGAACGGGATAACTACCCATGGAACTGCCAAACACCAACAAAATCGTGGAAAGAATTGCAGGTTTCACCATGGGCAATGTTATTCTGCCCATAATTCTGTGCTTCGGCGTGTCCAAAATAGTTGCGGCTTCTTCCAAGTTGGCGTCCATATTTCGGAAAATGCCTCCTATTAGAATGTAGGCAAACGCCGAATAGTGTAGCCCCAAAACGATGATGCTGGGAAACATTCCTTCGCACCACCACAACGGCATTCTCAAACCTATTGTGGCCGCCAAAAAGCCATCTGCGCCGCCTGTTACGGCGCTGCTGTTGAACATGTTTTTCCAAACCAACGCCAAAGTCCATTGCGGCATGATGTAAGGGAAAATGAAAATGGAACTAAGCCATTTTTTACACTTCATGTTTGTGCGTGTTACCAAAAAAGCAAATATGCCGCCGAACAACACTGCCGCCACACATGAGAAGACGGACAAAATCAAAGTGTTTAATAACGGTGTCCACAAATTCTTTTTAGCAAGGTTGCTTGTGAACAAGTCGATGTAGTTCACAAAGGTGTAGCCTTCCGATTGCCCCGTCAAGTTCTGGTCGATAGAACCGGGGTGAATTTTGATTGTGTCCTCCAATATTGCTATCATTGGCGCAATAGTTGTGAACGTGCACAAAACACCCAGAACAATAAGGATGATATTGTATGGTTGCATACAAAACGTCTTTACTTTGTTCAGAACAATTCGTGATTTGCTCGGTTTTTTTAATAAATTTTCCATAAAACCTCCAACACGGAGTCGGAACCGAGTCCAACTCCGTGCAGTGTAAAGTTCAATATAAAATTGCCAGTGTACGCGTACGATTATGCAGAGTACTTAGTAAGAGTTTCAATCCAAGAACCGACTGTAAATGCTACGCTTGCGCAGTATTCAGGATCTTCGATTACCAATCTGCTTTCCCACCAATCGAGGCCTTTGTCGTTCAATGCGGGGAAGTCGGTTCCGCCGCCGTTAGCATGTTCAAACACTTTTTCGTTGATAGTAGCAACATCGGGGTTAGAAGAATAGCCGCCAATGTCTTTGCCCCATGCTTCGAAGCCGGCAATCTTCCAGTTGTCTTCTCTGTTTGCTGCATCGGGTTTGTAGGAAGCGGGGACTGCACTGTCATTTACACAAGTCATGTAAGCAATGAATGCGCATGCTGTCCAAGGCAACGGGCTGTTGTCTGTAACAAACAAGTAGTGGCAATATCCGTAGCCGCCGAATCCAACGTAGTCGTCTTGATAAGCGGCAATTTTGATGTTGTTTTTGGAAACGTCAGCACTTTCTTCTACGGAACGAAGTTTTGAGTACACCAAAAGACCAAATTGATCTTTCGCGCTTGCGCTAACAAGTGTGTTGCAAATAGGACCGTCGTCCGATTGTGCGTTGTAGCTTTCTACCCAAAGTTTGATCCAAGCAAGCGCATATTTGCCGTTTTCGTCCAAGCCGTAGTCTTGTGCGTCTTGTTCAACTTCTGCAATTGCACTGTCGATGTAAGTTTTTTGGGAACCGCTGATTTGATCGTATGCTTCTTTCAATTGCGCTGCATATTCGGGTTTTGTGAGCATATACAAGAAGTTTTTACCAACAACTTCGCTGTCGATATCCATATACAAACCATGTTCGCCTTCACGAACGAAATCCCAAACGTTTGTGTAGGTCTTCGTGCTGCCTTCAGCGCAGTTGTACATAAACACTTTGTTCAAAAGTTGCAAAGAAAGATATCCGTCGTACTTGTCTGCCGTTGTGCCGTTTGCTTCTGCCCATGCTTTGGGAATGAATGTGTCAAGAATGCCAGTTTGAACCATTTTGGATTCAATTTGGTTACCGTCTTGAATAAGCGTCATAGCAAACGTGCCGGTAGCTTTTTGAGAATCGGCCGTCAATTGGTCGAAGATCTTGTTGTTTTTGGGTTGTTGCCATTCGTAATTCAAAGTGTAAGAGGAATCGATTGTTTGCAACCATTCAATGAAATACGGCAATGCTGTTT
The DNA here is from genome assembly GCA_964535505.1 of uncultured Oscillospiraceae bacterium. Classification (GTDB taxonomy): domain Bacteria; phylum Bacillota; class Clostridia; order Christensenellales; family CAG-314; genus Fimimonas. Next base: position 1,025 of record CAZHUH010000036.1, on the reverse strand, counting down.
TACCACGGCTGGAATTGCCAAGACCGTAGAACGTTTTGCCGTTCGATTCTTCAATTGCTTTTTGCCCTAATTCCTCCAACGTCATAGTTTGCGCTTGAGCAATTATTTTTTGTGTTTCACTTTGTTGTGAGGTAGTATTGCAAGCAGCCAATGCAAACACGGTGAATGCCATTGCGCAAGCAAGTACCAACGCCATAAACTTCTTCATTGTTTTTCTCCTTTTTTATTTTTTCCGTCTTTTGACGTATAAGTCCCAATTCGGTTACTACAATGCAACTACGCAAATTGTAGAATTTGCCCATAACAGAGTGTTTTCCGTACGTATGTACGCAAACTGCCTTAGAGCAGTTGAAAAATAATTTTGTTTGGTTAACCTTGAAAAAAACATCGCAAATTCATATGTCTTTTACATTATTTATTTTAACACACTAAAACAACTTGTCAATACGGTTTTCGAAAAAAAATGAGAAAAAATGAAGCATTTTTACATAGCGCAACAGATTTTTATGTTGCTTTTTCGGCATTTCCCCGCACCACTTCATTTTTGCTGTTCCGGCTTTCAACTTTTCAACACAGCGCCAACACGGAAACACAATACCGATGAAAACTCGCCGTCCACAGTTTTTCGTTTTTGTACAAATTGTTGCGCCAAGTCTTTTTAATTTTTTGTACAATAAAAGCACCTACCCATTGGTGATGTGTACCCCAAAAGTTAGACACTTTTGGGGATACACATCATTGGATAGATGCTTCGTTTTTAATTGATTTTTTAAATTATTATTTTAAATTGACTAGCTGTTCCCTATATTTGAGTTGGTTTTCTAACCCTTGAGAGATTATTTTAATCTTTGCTTGCTTGAACGGCGGCTCTCACTATCTCCGCTTCGGTCGCTTTAAGTTTGCCCTCTTTGAGATTGCTTTTCACCCACTCGTTGAACTTCACTATCTTGTCCTCGCTGTCGAGAAGGTAAAGCATTGTCAGCCAACTCCCTTCCTCTAAATGAATTTCCTCGTCTATCGAGTGA
>CAZHUH010000035.1:0-8680 GCA_964535505.1 uncultured Oscillospiraceae bacterium | reverse complement strand
ACAAAAAAGGAAGGCACCTCAAAAGTGCCTTCCTAAATTTTTGCCAACAAACTATTTGTTTGCCAAGTTTTTGTATTTTTCCACTCTTGCTTTTGCATCGGCTTCCGATTTTGCAAACAATTGATCTGCAACTTCGGGGTGAGTTTTGGCAAGCGCGGTGTAACGCGTTTCGCCCTTAATAAATTCTTGATAGTCGGCGGTGGGGTCTTTGCTATCCAAAACAAATGGGTTCTTGCCTTGTTCTGCCAAAGTGGGGTTGTAGCGGTAGAGTTGCCAATATCCACATTCCACAGCGCGTTTGATTTCTTCTTGCGATTTGCCCATGTTGATACCATGATTGATGCAAGGAGCGTAAGCAATGATAAGCGAAGGTCCGTGGTAAGCTTCCGCTTCCGTCAAAGCCTTTACAAGTTGAGCTTGGCTTGCACCCATACCAACTTGCGCAACGTAAACGTAGCCGTAACTCATTGCCATCATGCCAAGGTCTTTTTTCTTCACGCGTTTGCCTGCTGCGGCAAATTTCGCAACGGCACCTGTTGGGGAGGACTTGCTGGCTTGTCCGCCGGTGTTGGAGTAAACTTCTGTGTCGAGAACAAGCACGTTTACATCTTCGCCGCTTGCCAAAACGTGATCCAATCCGCCGTAGCCGATGTCGTATGCCCAGCCGTCGCCGCCGAAGATCCAAACGGATTTCTTAACAAGGCAATCTTTTTCGGACAAAATTTCTCTGCAAAGAGCGTCTGCTTCGCAACCGCAATTTGAGCAGTTTTCCAAAGCTTTCACAAGAGCTGCAGCGGCAGTTTCGCTTGCTTTTGCGTCATCCTTGCCGTTAAGCCATGCGTCGCATGCTTGAACGCCTTCGTCCCAATCTTTCCAAAGTTCTTTTAATGCAGTAACTTTTTCTACAAGGCGCGCTCTGCGTTGAGAGTAAGCAAGGTTGATGCCGTAGCCGAATTCGGCGTTGTCTTCAAACAAGCTGTTTGCCCAAGCGGGACCGTGACCGTCTTTGTTGGTGGTGTAGGGGCAAGTGGGGGCAGATCCGCCGTAGATGCTGGAACATCCCGTTGCGTTTGCTACAACCATTCTGTCGCCGAACAATTGTGTAACAAGTTTGACGTAGGGAGTTTCGCCGCAACCTGCACATGCGCCGGAGAATTCGAACAAAGGTTGTTTGAATTGGCTTCCCTTTGCGGTAGCAGGGTTCAAGGGGCTTTCTACGCGTGCAACTTCTTGGCTGAACTTGTAGTTAGCAATTTCGGTGTCATTGATTTGTTCTGCCGGCACCATAACAAGTGCTTTTTCTTTTGCCGGGCAAACGTTTGCGCAAACGCCGCAGCCTGTGCAATCCAACGGGCTGATTTGCATGCGGAATTTTGCGCCTTTTACTCCGATTGCAGGTTTTACCGCAAATGTATCGGGAGTTGCCGTTTCGTCACTGATAAGCACAGGACGAATTACTGCGTGAGGGCAAGCCATAGAACATTGTGTGCACTGGATGCACTTATCTACTTGCCAAGCAGGAAGGTTGACGGCTATGCCGCGTTTTTCGAACTGTGTTGTGCCTGTGGGAACAATGCCTGCTTCGTTGAAAGCCGAAACGGGAAGGTCGTTGCCTTTTTGTTCAATGATGGGGCGAACAAATTCTTCAAAGTATTTGCTGTCGGTTTTTTCCAATGCAGGTGCGCCTTCGGTGGTGGTTGCCCAACTTGCCGGAACGGTTACTTTGTGCAAACCGGAAATTGCGCCGTCGATTGCGGCAAAGTTTGCATCGATAACTTTTTGTCCCTTCTTGCCGTAAGATTTCACTACGGCTTGTTTCATATATTCTTCTGCTTGTGCATAAGGAATGATATCTGCAAGTTTGAAGAATGCCGCTTGCATAACCATGTTTGTGGATTTTGCAGAGCCTGCTTTCAAAGCGATGTGCAAACCGTCAATGGTGTAGAAATTCAAATGCTTGTTGGCAATTTGGTTCTTCATGTGTGCAGGCAATTCGTTTTCCAATTCGGCATCCGTCCAAGCGCAGTTAAGAAGGAACACGCCGCCGTCTTTGGCGTCTGCCAACACGTCGTAACGGGTTACGTAACTGGGGTTGTGGCAGGCGATAAATTCCGCTTGGTCGATAAGATAGCTGGATTTGATGGGGTTTTTGCCAAAACGCAAGTGTGAAATGGTAAGACCGCCGGATTTTTTGCTGTCGTATTCAAAATAGCCTTGAGCATACAAATCGGTGTGGTCGCCGATGATTTTGATGCTGTTTTTGTTTGCGCCAACGGTGCCGTCGCTGCCAAGTCCGTAGAATTTGCAACGTGTCGTGCCGGCAGGTGCAACGTCGATCATTTCGTTTACAGGCAAAGATGTGCCAGTAACGTCGTCGTTGATACCGACGGTGAAGTGGTTTTTCTTTTCGCCGTCAAGGTTTTTGTAAATTGCCAAAATCATCGAGGGGGTAAATTCCTTGCTACCCAAGCCGTAGCGACCGCCTAAAACAACGTCTATATGACGTCCCATTTCGGCAAGTGCCGCAACAACGTCAAGATACAAGGGTTCGCCAAGGCTACCGGGTTCTTTGGTTCTGTCCAAAACGGCAATTTTCGTAACCGATTGAGGAATAGCGTCTACGAAGTGTTTTGCGCTGAAAGGACGATAGAGGTGAACTTTCAAAACGCCCACTTTTTCGCCGCGAGCGGTGAGGTAATCTACCGTTTCTTCAACTGCATCTGCGCCGCTGCCCATCAAAACGATAATTTTGTCGGCATCGGGTGCGCCTACGTAGTCGAACAAATGGTGGTGTCTGCCGGTAAGTTCACCGACTTTTTCCATATATTTTTCAACAATAGCAGGTGTTGCAAGATAATATTTGTTTGCCGCTTCTCTGTTTTGGAAGTAGATATCTGCGTTTTGCGCAGTGCCTTGAAGTTGAGGATGTTCGGGATTCAACGCGCGAGCGCGAAATTCTTCAACATACTTCATGTCCAACAGTTTTGCCATGTCGTCATAGGAAATTTCGTCGATTTTGGAAACTTCGTGACTTGTGCGGAAGCCGTCGAAGAAGTGCAAGAAAGGCACCTTTGCTTCCAATGTGGAAAGGTGTGCAACCAAAGCCATATCCATAGCCTCTTGAACAGAGTTGCTTGCAAGCATTGCAAAACCTGTTTGACGGCAGGCCATAACGTCTTGATGGTCGCCGAAAATGTTCAATGCATGTGCTGCAAGTGCTCTTGCGGAAACGTGAAATACGCAAGGCAACAGTTCGCCGCTGATTTTGTACATATTGGGAATCATCAAAAGCAAGCCTTGACTAGCCGTGAAAGTGGTTGTCAATGCGCCTGCAACAAGGCTTCCGTGTACAGCGCCCGCCGCGCCGCCTTCCGATTGCATTTCGGCAATTCTTACTTGTTGCCCAAACAGGTTCTTTCTGCCGCCGGCAGCCCATTCGTCGGCAACCTCTGCCATGGGAGAGGATGGAGTGATGGGGTAAATCGCCGCAACGTCACTGAAAGCATACGCAACGTGGGAGGCAGCGGTATTACCGTCAATAGTTCTCTTTGCCATTATTGTGTTTCCTCCAAAAAATAATTGTATTATTGTGTTTCGAAGCCAACGCAAGAAACATTGGCACCATACAAAATCAATTATATACTTTTACCTATTCAAAGTCAAGTTGCACGGGAAAAATTGTTGAAGTTTTTTGAAATAGAAATATATCTATATTAATAAAGGCGACGGTTGGCGGTTGGGTGTGAGTTAGATAAAGTGTCGATGGGGGATTTTTGTGGTTGGAACAAGATTTAGAGTGTTTGCGTATGCGATTTATATGCGGTTTTGTTGCTGCCGCGCAAAATTTTGTGCCGTCCAAACAAAAAACTGTATGTGAAAAGCGCCCTGTTATGGGAGTGCGAGATTTTTATGTCATTGAGCGAAAGGTGTTTGCGGGAAAAAAACGGACGCAGTTGAAAGTGAATTTGCGCTGTTAGGTATAACTTTAGTAGTGCATAATGTTGGGGAAAATTCGTAAAAAAAGCCGCAATGTAGTTGTTGCGGCAAGAAGCGGTTGTGTTTGGGAGATTTTTGCAAGTTTGTCAGTTATAGCATTACCGTATGGAGTTTTTGGGTGCAAAAATCTTTTTCTTTTTGACAATCAAGTAGGTTATTGCTAACCCCAAAGCGGAAAACAACAGCAGAGATCCGATTATGATACAGGTTTTTGTGGCGTTGTCACTTGCGAGGTGTAGTTGGGAAACAAGATTGGCTTTGCCTACTTCAAAGGGAAGGTATTCCGTTCCGTCGTAGGTAAAAGCCACAATATTGCGACTCCAACTTGTACCCACAAAAGTTTTTGCCGCAGTAAAAGTAATCGAATCGCCTTCTTTTACCAATTCGTCTAGTCCTGCGTCTTTTATCAAATTAAAGTTTTCGCCTGCTATTTCATAAAAGGCTGAGCCGCTTGATGCGCCTTGATCAATTTCAAAAACGTAGCTGTTTGTGTAGACAGAAAAGCTTACCACTGTGGCTTCTATTGTGAAGTAGTCGGAGTCATTTTCATAGTGTTTGTAACTTCCAATGTAAGGCATTGTGTTTACCGCAACCACGGCAAACGCAAGTAGTGTGCACGCAAGCATAATGATGAATAATACCATAAAGGCAGTGGCAATTCGTTTCTTCATAAGTTTCTCCAACGAAGTTTTCCACATTGTATCACAAATTATAGGCCCTGTCAATAGAGACGGAACGGCGCGTTGGTGCAAGACAAGAAAAAAGCCGCTTCGCAAAATGCGAAATGGCTTTTTGTGGCTCCCCAAGTAGGGTTTGAACCTACGACCCTCCGGTTAACAGCCGGATGCTCTGCCGCTGAGCTATTGAGGAATATTTTATTGCCTTAGTATAATAACACCGACAAAAGAATATGTCAATGATTTTTAGGGCATTTTTCAAAAATTTTGTGGCTTTTTATGGTGTAAATGCAATTTGCAAGTGGAAAAGCCGAGGCAACGATTGGGCGATTGAATGGGAAAGTTGGACGTAAAAATCGATTAAACAAATTTGATGGTTGTAAATTTGTCAAAACAGTTGGCACTGCAATGAACAGTTGAAAATTATTTGTAAGCAATGGCGAGTTGGAAAGGCAGTAGCAAGCAGTTAGTAAACAGTGATCGTAAGAGTTTGCCGGCGTTTGGTTAAAGTTAAAAGCATCTAAAAATAGTTGCAGAATCAGCATATTTATTTGAAATTTTATACTTGTCTCAATTATTTTCGTCATCACCCCACTCAACGGTTGCGTTTTGTGCATATATTTGGTATAATTGCATAGATAAAGATTTGTTTTATACGATTTTTATCGGTAAAATTTATTGAAAATTTCGAGGGCTAACAATGAAACTTTTGCAACTGAAATATTTTCAAACAGTGTGCAGATACGAAAGCATCACAAAAGCGGCAGAAAAATTGTTTGTAAGTCAGCCGACAATTTCTTTTTGCATAAAAGAATTGGAAGAAGAATTTGGCGTAAAACTTTTTCACAGAAAGCACAACCGTTTGCAGTTGACGGTGGAGGGGCAGTTTTTCTATGAAAAAGTTCAGTATATTTTGCAATCGGTAGATTCGTTGGAACGCCAAATGCAGGAAATGTGCGCAAGCCGCAACCACATAAAAATTGCGGTGCCGGCAATGATATCCACTTTTTTGTTTCCGCAAATGTTCGACGCCTTCACCAAACAGTATCCCGACGTGCAACTGGAAATGTTGGAAACGGGCTCGTTGCAAACCAGAAAGTTGGTGGATTCCAACTCTGTGGATTTCGGCATTACTATTTTGGATAGTGCCGTCAACGGCGACTACAACATTTTGCCGCTGGTTACAACCGAGCTGGTGTTTTGCGTAAACAAAAATCATCCGCTTGCGGGCAAAAGTGTCGTTTCATTCAAGCAACTTGCCGACGAAAGGATAATTCTTTTCAAGGCGGACAGTTATCAAAACGTGGTGATCAAAAGTGCGTTCGCCGAAGAAGGTGTGGAACCCAACATTTTGCTTTATTCTTCGCAGTTGTACACAATAAAACAGTTTTTGTCCTACGGCAAAACGGGGGCATTTTTGTACAGACAAGTCGCGGAAATGGATAGTGATTTGGTTTGTATTCCTTTGGAAGAGCCAATTTTGCAAAAGATTGTGCTTATTTGGAAGAAGAGCGGAAGTTTGTTTTCCGATGCGGAAAACTTCATTTTGTTTGCAAAACAGTTTAAGTACGGCAACTGAAAAATCCGAAACACACATTTTAGGGTTCACAAGCGAGAAATTATGATAAGTATAAACGGAAAAGACTACGAAGAAATTTGCCTTTTGGGACATGGCAAGGGCGGCTACTCCTATTTGGTAACGGACGGCGCGTGGAAATTTGTTTTGAAACAAATTCATCACGAACCGTGCAGTTACTATCAATTCGGCGACAAATTGCAGTCGGAGTTGAACGACTACAAAAAGCTGATGCACGTTGGCATAAATATGCCCAGAATGTTGGAAGTGGACGTGGCAAAGGAGAGAATCTTGAAACAGTATATCGAGGGCGACAATGTTTTCGATATGATTTTGTATGACAAATTTGATGAAAAAACTTACAAAGAAGTGCTTTTGCAGGTGCAAAAAATGTGCGAAATGCTTTATCCTGCAAATTTGAATATCGACTTTTTCCCAACGAACTTTGTTTTTAACAGGGGCACTTTGTATTACATAGATTACGAGTGCAACGATTATAGCGAGGAATGGAATTTTCAAAACTGGGGCGTAAAGTATTGGAGCAAAACGCCGGAATTTTTGCAATATGCAAAAAGTTTGAACGTACGCAGATAGTGTGAATTTTGTGTAATAATTGAAATTGTTTAGCAATCAACGTTTGTTTTGTTGAAAACAGTCAAGCAGCGGTGGAAAAAATTCTCCGCAGCTTGACTTTTTGTAATTTTGCCAAAAATTATTCTACGTTTTGCTGTTATCGGATAATACTATGTTGGACATAACTTCCGTTATCGCTGATTATTCCTGAGCAAACGAAAAGTGCTAATTGCGGAACTTCCTACAAAAATGCTCTGAATAAGTTTCAAACTTCTCGAAAAAGTTGAGCGAAAGACGCAGACTTGCCCTTGTAGAATACACGATATATCTTTAATTCAAATTGAGTATTGACTTTTATGTTGTCAAAGAGTAGAATATAGAAAATAACAAGGAGGACTGATAGAATGAAACATTGTCGGTTTGTTTCTCATGACGGACGCGAAACGGAGCTGTATGTTTGGGATGAAGTTGAAAATCCCAAGGCTGTAGTAAAAATCGCACACGGTATGGCTGAACACTCTGCTCGTTACGACGATTTTTGCAAATTCCTTAATGGTAAGGGGTACATTGTTGTGATGAACGACCATCGCGGGCATGGCTTAACTGCCGAAAAAGACAGTTTGGGTTACGAAGAAGGCGATATGTGGACCAACAATGTTTTGGATCAAATTGCCATTTTAGACTACTGCCGTGAAAAATATAAATTGCCATTGGTTATGATGGGGCACAGTTACGGCAGTTTTATTACGCAGGCGGTTATCGAACAGCGCCCCGACGTTGCGGGATTTATTCTTTGCGGATCCAACTACATGAAAAGCATTGCCTTCAAACTTTGCAAAGTTATTGCCAGCAACATGTGCAGGCACAAGGGCGGACGTTATCCCGCGCAGTTGTTGGTAAATTTGTCTTTCAAAAGTTACGAAAAGAAATTTCCCGGTCAAAATGCATGGCTTAACAGAAAAGAAGATGAGGTGAAAAAGTATAACGACGACGAAATGTGCGGTTTTGTTTGTTCGGCCAACTTTTATCGCACATTTATGGAGGGAATTGGCAAACTTTACAAAAAAAATTCCTATGCCAGAATCGATGTGGAAAAGCCGTTGCTTATCATTTCCGGCTCGGACGACCCCGTAGGCGCATACGGCAAGGGGGTCAACAAGTTGGAAAAATTCTACAAAGAAACAGTGCATGTCAAGAATGTTTCCAAACAGTTGTATCAAGGTGCTCGTCATGAAATTTTGAACGAAATTTGCAAGCAGCAGGTTTATGACGACGTGGCAAACTGGATTGCATCGGTTATTTGACGATTGTTGCCATTGCGGTAGGACAAAAGCCGTGAAGAGCAAACGAAGAAGGCTTTTCGTAAACGAAACAGTCGATGTCTGCGTTATTAGTTGTTAAACTTTCGATTTTCGAATTGTCCTCTTGCGGATCTTCTGCGCAACGTCGACAAATGATCGCTCAACGAATATTTATTTGATTTGAGTTTTATTGCGAGGCGCGGCACTTGGCTGCGCCTCTTTTGTGATTCTTCGCAAAATGTAGGGGTATAAGATGCTCAATCTCAAAAAAGAATGTCCAAGAGCTAAAAATATCTGTTAACAGAGATTTCTCAACGGGTAATTTCGCTGTCAACTCCAACATTATACATCTTTTGCACAAAAACACTGTATTTTTATGTTTTTCGCTTTGCGCACTGTATATTTATACAATTTGTGTGAATAAAAACCCGTAAATAATAATATTTATGCAATTTATTTTGTGTGGAGCAAATTTTCAGCCAGTTTATCTATTATTTGGTGAATAAATATAAAGAATCCTATTGCATATTTCATTTAGATGTGATATAATATACACA
>CAZHUH010000034.1:2387-9788 GCA_964535505.1 uncultured Oscillospiraceae bacterium | reverse complement strand
CTGTCTCCGCAGGAGCAAGTGTAGGTGATTAATCCGGTTTCCAAGCAAGTCGCGGCTTTCGTTACTTCGCTTTCATATCTGTGCCCGGTTGCGGGAATAACTTCTTTCTTTGTTACGTTGCAACTCGTACACGTATAAAGCAGATAGCCGTCTTGGGTGCAAGTAGCATCGCTCTTTTCCGTAAGCGTATAATTGTGTCCCAATGCGAAAACTATCTCCGTCTTGGTCGCATCGCAGTTGGCGCAAGTATACCTTTTTATGCCTGCTTCCGTGCAGGTTGCCACGGCTATAACTTCGCCGTCGTCCCAACTGTGTTCCGCTTTGGGCGTTTCTTCCGTATAGCTGTCTCCGCAGGAGCAAGTGTAAGTGATTAATCCGGTTTCCGTGCAGGTTGCGGCTTTCGTAATTTCGCTTTCATAACTGTGCCCGGTTGCCGGTACAACTTTTTGTGCGACGAGCGTTTCTCCGCAAACCGAGCAATGTTTGCCTTCCGCCAAGCCAGTTTCGGTGCAAGTGGGCGCAACCGCCGCGTCAACCACTTCCGTATGCTCTTTTGTAGGGATTGTTTCGGTTTTCGTCTCACCGCAAATGGTACATGTGTAGGTGATTTCCCCTTCCGCCGTGCACGTCGCTGCTTTCACTATCACGCCGTCATCGTAACCGTGATCCAAAACGGGAATTTCATTTCCCGTCGTCAATGTTTCGTGGCAGACGGAGCAAACAGTGTCGCTCTCTCTCCCCGCCGTCGTGCAGGTTGCCGCAACGCCGTTGTTTGCAGATACGGCGGTGTGACCCGTTGCGGGAATTGCTTCCGTATAGCTGTCTCCGCACGAGCAGGTATAAGTTATTTCTCCCGCTTCCGTGCAGGTTGCTGCCGTAGTTTCTAAACCCACATACTCGTGCGTGTGGTTACTCTCGAAAGGTTTTAGCACTACAAACACGAAAATTACAGCCGCGACTGCAATTATCACAAAACACGTGCTTAATCCGATAATGAGTTTCTTTTTCATAGCCCTCCTCCAATTTTATTTTAATATATTTTCTTTCTAATTAAAGCAATATTATAACTATAATACCCCCCCCCGAAAATCGTCAAGTGTTTGACATAAAGTTTTTTAAAATAAATATTTAAAAATAAAATTATTTAATAATCGGATATATTTAGAGTATTGAAATTTGCGTAAAAAATCCAAAAGAATAGTATTAAGCGCAAAATTTTGCATAGCAAAAGAGTGCTATAAACAAGTAAGTTTTTAATGATTTTTATCAAAAATGAAAAGATATTTGCAAGATTTTTGGATTACAGAGCGCAAATTGTTTGTAAATTTAGCAAAAAGTGGTAAAATATTAGACATAAAGATAAAAGCGCAAAGGCTATGCGTCCGCATGCGACTGCGCTTTCGGCGTGCCTGAAATTTACGCCCCACCGCAACCGACAAAACGTGAAAGCGCGTTGAAAGTGCGTGCGGCAAAACGAACAAAAACGCCGCACAACACCGCGACACAACTTGCTTGCACATCGAGCCGGCAATAACAGTGCCATACGCATGCAAAGGTACTTAAAAATTTGTTTTGATTGCGCGGTGCTTTGATTGTGCGGTTGCGCGGCGTGTGAAATTTCACTTGCGCCGCCACCATTTCCATAAACTTTCTTTCGCGTTTGTTGCCTTTTTGTGCAGCGCCGCGAAATACGAGGTATGTAACCATGAACACTCAAGAAATTGTAAAAAAATTGAATTTGGCAAAAAAGCAAAAAGGCGTTACGCTAAAACAATTGGCGGAAGAAAGCCAACTTTCGCTTGGAACGGTAAACAAAATTATGAGCGGCGCCTTGCACGACATAAAAACGGACAAATTGATAAAAATTGCAAAGGCGTTGAACATTGCCGCAGAGCAACTGTTTGAACCATCCGCCGCCGCTGTATCGCCAACGCACACGACAAAAGGCACAAAATGGCTGGGATTGGCAAAAATTGCCTGCGTTTCCCCCGAAGTGCACGTTGCCGATTGCCGTTTTAATGCGCAAAAAATTGTAGAAGCCGCCAAAAGCGCCGCATCGAAAGGAGCAAAAATAATTTTATTCCCCGAGCTGTGCCTAACCGGCTACACCTGCGGCGATTTGTTTTTTCAACACACGTTGCGCGCGGCGGCAATTGAAAGTTTGCAAACCGTTTGCGAAGAATCGAGCCATTTGGATGCCGTTGTGGTGGTAGGCTTGCCGATTTCCGACGACAGCGGGAAGCTTTTCAATGTGGCGGCTGTGCTTTTTGGCGGAAAAATTTTGGGGATTGTTCCAAAAACTCATCTGCCCAACTACAACGAATTTGCCGAAAAACGCATATTTACCCCTGCTTCGGATACAATTTCGACCATACGTATAGGCGAAAATGATATTCCGTTTGGCACAAACCTTATTTTTGCAAACAGTTTGCACAACGAGATGACCTTCTCCGTGGAAATTTGCGAAGACATTTGGGTGGCAGATTCCCCTTCGTTCAAGCACGCAAACGCCGGCGCAAATTTGTTGCTTAATCTTTCGGCAAGCAACGAAATTGTTTGCAAAGCGGAATATCGCCGCAAGTTGGTGGAAATTCAGTCGGCAAAAACCTGCGCCATTTACGCATATTGTTCGTCGGGTGAAAGCGAATCCACTTCAAGCGTAGTATTTTCGGCGCACAACATCATTTGCGAAAACGGCACGATCATTGGCGAAAGCGCACCTTTCGGAAAGGGCTGCGCCATTGCCGAAGCCGATTTTGATTTTATCGTGAACGAACGCAACAAATTGCAACACGTAGTTTCCCGCGAAAACTACCAACGCATTTGGTTCGACTTGCCCCTTTGCGCCGCCCCAACACGCGTATACGACAGCATGCCTTTTGTGCCGTCGGACAAGGCGGAACTTGCGTCGCGCTGCGAAACGGTTTTGAATTTGCAAGCGCACGCGCTGAAACAGCGCATTGCACACATTGGCGCATCCAACGTTGTTGTGGGCGTTTCCGGAGGCTCGGACAGCACCCTTGCCTTACTGGTTTGCAAGCGCGCAATGACTTTGCTTAACAGAAGTGCGCAAGACATCATTGCCGTAACGATGCCCTGTTTCGGCACAACCCAACGCACGCTTAATAACGCTGTCGCTTTGGCAGCGGCTTTGGGCACAACGGTGAAAAAAATTGACATTTCCGCAAGCGTAACGCAACATTTGAAAGATATCGAGCACAGCGGAGAGACGGATATCACCTATGAAAACGCACAAGCGCGTGAACGCACGCAAGTTTTGATGGACATTGCCAACCAAAGCAACGGATTGGTTGTTGGAACGGGGGATATGTCCGAAGCGGCACTGGGTTGGAGCACCTTTAACGGCGACCAAATGTCGATGTACTCGCTTAACAGCAGCATTCCCAAAACAATGGTTAGATCTCTTATTGCTTACGAAGCGTCGAAATCGCCTGTTGAAGTGAAAAAAGTGCTTTTAGACGTGTTGGATACCCCGGTTTCGCCGGAACTTTTGCCGCCCAAAGGTGGGAATATCGCGCAAGTTACCGAAAACATCGTCGGGCCCTACGAACTGCACGACTACTTCTTGTATATGCTGATTCGCAAAGGCTTCGCACCTTCAAAAATTTACACGCTTGCAAAACTTTCCTTCAAGGGAAGATACACATCCGAAGAAATTTACATGTGGCTGGCCAAATTTATCAAAAGATTCTTCAGCCAACAGTTCAAGCGCAGCTGCCAACCCGACAGCGTAAAGGTGGGCACGGTAGACCTTTCCAAATACAATTGGCGTATGCCAAGCGACGCTTTTTGCACCAATTGGTTGGAAGATTTGCAAAGCGCGCAAGATTTTGATGCGGGTGAAGAAAAATGAGAATGAGATACAAAAAACACCTTCCAGAACGGTTGGAAAAGGTATCGGAAATTTTTTTGGCGCGCGAAAGCGAAGAATTTTACAACACACCCATCGATCAACGGCATTTTGTTGTGGATGTTGAAAAAGCCTTTGGAAATTGCCGCCCCATTGTTTTGGAAATAGGCTGTGGCAAGGGTGCTTTTGCCATAAAATACGCAAAACAACACCCCGACACAAACATTATTGCCGTGGAAAAGCTCAGCAACGTTATTGTCGCCGGATGCGAACAAGCGCAAAAAGAACAACTAAACAACTTGCGCTTTCTTAACTGCGGTGCCGAAAACTTGCTTTTCTTTTTGCCGCACCACTGCGTGAAGGAAATTGTGCTCAATTTTTCCTGTCCGTTTCCCAAAAAAGGATACGCAAACAGACGTCTTACCTACAAAAATTTTTTGGAAAAGTACAAGCTGTTGCTTAAAGAAGGCGGCGTGATTCACCAAAAAACCGATGACGAAAACTTTTTTGAATTTTCGTTGGAACAATATGCGCAATGCGGTTTTGAAGTGGAAAACATCACTTACGATCTTCATTCCGAAACAGACAGAGAAAATATCACCACCGAATACGAAGAAAAGTTCGCGGCACTGGGCAAGAAAATTTGCGCTTGCGATGCTGTGTTAAAATAGCGCCGAATGGGCTATAAGCGTTGTTCGTACAAAAAATCGCATAAATATGCAAGAAGGGTATCGAAATCAACTTGTTTCGGCGCCTTTTTGTTCATTATTTGTGCTGTTTTCAGTGAAAAATTTTTATGCGACAGCCTTTTTTTGTGCCGCGCGGCGACAATAAATAAAACTCACATTTCGCTTGTTTGCGGCTACTTCAAAAGATACCCCAAAAAATTTCGACCGTTCATTTTTCGGCTCTTTTCTGTTCTTAAAAAAACGACGGCAACCAACAACTGCCCAATAGCGTTCCCGCAAAAACTCCGTAAAAGCGAAAAATTAACAAATCGGATTTGTTTTTGAAAAAATTGTTGACTTTTTTTATTAAAATGGCTATACTACTGTTGTAACGGAAGATTTTGATTGGAACATTCGTTGCAGTGTAAGTAGTTTTTTGTGCTGTTGAAAAAGTTTCAAATGTCTTAAAAGCGTTGACATACAGCCGAAAACGTGTTGCATAAGGACGGTATAGCAGACAAAAACTAACCTGCTATAAGCAACATTCTTAACCTATCGGTTACAAAATAATTTTGGAGGTATCGTGTGATGACCGGTACAGTTAAATGGTTTAACGCAGGCAAAGGATATGGATTTATTTCCAACGATGAAGGTGGCGAAGACGTGTTTGTGCATTTTTCCGCAATAAATGTTGAAGGTTTCAAAACTTTGAAGGACGGACAAAAAGTTTCTTTCGAAGCAGCTGTTGACGAAAAGAGTGGCAAACTTCGCGCTTCAAACGTTACACCCATCGAATAGACTAAAGAAAATAGGGTTTGAAAAGGGTTGTCGATTGCCGAACTTTTGCTTTGCGCGACGGGTACAAGCCTACCAAACTTTGTTACACAAGTCGTAAAAACTACAGACCTTCGATTGTGGTATCAAACCACTTTCGAAGGTCTGTTTTTTTGCTTTTGCAAAATGTTGGGGTTGAAAACGCAAAACGCAGAAAAGCTCGTCATGAACAAATATCGATTATTTGCAAAACGTTGAGGCGCAAGGAATAAATTTTCCAAAATGCACCGCACAAAAGGATATTTATGTTTTAGGAGGTTTTACAACGTTTGATTTTTTCTTATCACGCAAACATTTTTTAGCGCCGTTTTTGTGCAAAACGCCTGTGCTATGCCGTTGTGCTCAGCTGTTTTACAGTTAGGTAGCTGTTTGCGCCGTCTTGCGGCGAGAAGGTTGTGTCTGTGGCGGCGGACATGTTTAGAGTAATCACGTCGCCTGCGGCAAGCGTTGCGATAAACGTGCCGGAAAGAACATCATCGCTACCGTTGTAGGTATTGCTTTTGACGCTTGCGGGCAAATCTACCCCATTGTTTTGCACGCTTAACGTGATGAGCGATGTTGGTGACGCACTGCCGACTGTGCCGTAGTTGATTTCAAAATCGCCTGCGTTTTGCACCGTGATGCTGTTTGTGCCGTAGGTTACATTGCTTTGCGGCATTGCAGTGGGCAAAGTGCGCGCTGTGGGTGTGTCGGTGAGAGACAGCCCTGTAGTAGACGTGGAATACAATCCGCCATAACTTGCCAAACCGTTCGTGCCCGCCTCACCTTGGGGGCCTTGAGGACCAACGGGGCCAATAGGCCCTTGAGGACCGGTTGCGCCTGTTGCACCTGTGGCTCCGGTAAAGCCGCGAGGACCTTGAGGACCTGTAGCACCTGTTAAGCCTTGTTGTCCCGTATAACCTCTTGGACCGCGCGGACCGCGTTCGATGATGAAAATTCTGTTGTCCTCCCCTTCATTGTGGCAACAGTCAGTTCTGAAACAACTCATAATCTCCTCCTTGCACATTATTTAAGTTACGTCAACTGCACAACTTTGCTCGACACACAAACGGAAAAATACGCTTGTTACACCATTGCTTTTGTTGAACGCACTCTATTTTTATACTATTTTTGTTTGCAATTTTGTGTTACACCACCAAAAAACTTTTTGCTGTGCACTATTGCCAACTTTTGCCGACAGAATTTTAACTTCGATTTTTGCAGAAAACTTTGTCTTGCACAACGTTTGGAACATTTCAACTTCAAAATTCGTTCGTTGACTCCCAAACGTTTTTCACAAAAAAGTGAAAAATATTTTGCAAAAATGCTTGACATTAGACACAAGGTGGCATAAACTATAAACGGTTGAACAATTATTCAACCGTTTCAAAAAAAACAACAATCCGAGGTAAAAAATGACAGACGATATTTGTTGCGAAAACAACGTTGTTCACGAAAGCGTTGTGGAAAAAGTTGCCAAAAACATCGCCGACGAAGATTTGCTCTACGATGTTGCCGAGCTGTTCAAAATTTTCGGCGATTCCACCAGAATAAGGATACTTTCGGCACTGCTGCAAGAGGAATTGTGCGTGTGCGACATCTGTTCACTGCTGAATATGACAAAATCAGCCGTTTCGCACCAACTGCGAATTTTGCGCCAAGCCAAACTTGTAAAGAACAGACGCAGCGGCAAGGAAATTTACTACAGTTTGGACGACGACCACGTTGCCAAAATAATTAATTTGGCTTTGGAACACGCACAAGAATGATTTTCTCGTTTTGAGTGTTTTTAAGATTTGGAGGAAACAAAAATGAAAAAAGTGATAAAAATGGAAAACCTCGATTGCGCCCACTGCGCGCAAAAAATGGAAGACGCTATAAGAAAAATAAATGGCGTAAACGAAGTTTCCATAAACTTTATGTTGCAAAAAATGACGCTTGACGCCGACGAAAATTGCTTACAACAGATTCTGACAGACATAAAACGCATTTGCAAACAGGTTGAACCCGATTGCTCGTTGAAAATTTAACCGCGGCGAAAAACGAATA
>CAZHUH010000034.1:0-2287 GCA_964535505.1 uncultured Oscillospiraceae bacterium | reverse complement strand
AAAAAAATGAAGAAAATTCGCCATATTCGAAGAATACAAACTCGAAAAAGAATTTGACTTATGACAAAAAACACAAAAAACCTTATAAGAATTTGCGTGTGCGCCGTTCTTTACGCTGCCGCGCTGATAGTCGCAAACACCATTGAGTTGCCCTATCACCCTTGGGTAGAGTTGGCAATGTTCGGCGTTGTATTTTTGGCAATCGGCTGCGATGTGTTGTTGCGTGCTGTGAAAAATATCGCACATGGCAAACTGTTTGACGAAAACTTTTTGATGACAATTGCCACCATCGGTGCATTTTTCATCGGAGAATACGCCGACGCCGTTGCCGTTATGTTGCTGTATCAAATCGGCGAACTGTTTCAAAAATACGCCGTCGGCAAAAGCAGAAAAAGCATTGCGGCTTTGATGGATATTCGCACCGAAACGGCAACTTTGGTGGACGAAGAGGATAGCGAAAGAGAAGTTCACCCCTCGGAAATTGCCATTGGCGACATTTTTGTGGTAAAAGCCGGCGAAAAACTCCCTTTGGACGGCGTGATAGTAAAAGGTTCGTGCCAACTTAACACCTCTGCCATTACCGGCGAAAGCGCATTACGCAAAGTGCAAACGGGCAACGAAGTTATTTCCGGATGCATTAACACCGACGGCGTTATCTACGTGAGAGCAACTTCCACCTACGACGACAGCACGGTGGCAAAAATTTTGGAATTGGTGGAAAACGCCACTTCGCAAAAATCGCCTGCGGAAAACTTCATCACCAAATTCAGCAGATACTACACCCCCATTGTAACCGTTTTGGCGGTGCTGGTCGGTGTGGTTCCTCCTCTGTTTTTGGGAATTGCCGAATGGAGCGTGTGGACAGTGTGGTTGCGCCGCGCAATGATGTTTTTGTTTGTATCCTGCCCTTGCGCGTTGGTTATTTCCGTTCCGTTGGGATTTTTCGGCGGTATTGCGGCGGCAAGCAAACGCGGTATTTTGGTTAAAGGCAGCAACTACTTGGAATTGCTTTCAAAAGTGGACACCTTTGCATTCGACAAAACCGGCACCCTTACCAAAGGCAACTTTGCCGTAACGGCCGTTTACCCCGAAAACAACCGCGAAGAAATTTTGCAAACGGCGGCACTTGCCGAACAATACAGCAACCACCCCATTGCCACTTCCATTTGCAGTGAAGTCGAAGTAGCAAAACTGCCCTGTTCGGTGGAAGAAATTGCCGGCAGAGGGGTTGCGGCACACTTTGAGAATTTTACCGTTTTGTGCGGAAACTTGCTGCTTATGCAGGAAAACGGCATAAACTGCCAAGAGGTTTCAGACAGCGGCACCGTAGTTTACGTGGCGAAAAGCAACAAGTACGTTGGCGCAATTGTGATAGCCGATCAACTTAAAGATGACGCAACTGCCGCCATAAGCCAACTGAAACGCGAAAGGTGCAAAACAGTGCTTTTGACGGGCGACAACGAAAAAACAGCCAAAGACATTGCCAAAAAAGTGCAAGTAGACCAATGTCATTGGCAGCTGTTGCCGCAAGACAAGGTAGAAAAAGTAAAAGAATTGATGTCCAACGGGCGCAAAGTTGCGTTTGTCGGGGACGGCATAAACGATGCTCCTGTGCTTGCAACGGCAGACGTCGGCATTGCAATGGGCGGAATTGGCAGCGACGCGGCAATAGAAGCCGCAGACGTTGTGCTTATGCAAGACAACCCCACCGCCATTTCCACCGCCAAAAAGATAGCACACAAAACGCTCAAAATAGTAAAGCAAAACATAGTGTTTTCCATAGCCGTAAAAGTGATCGTGCTTGTACTGTCGGCAATAGGTGTGTTGGATATGATAAGTTTCGGAATGGTTGTTGCCATTTTGGCAGACGTTGGCGTATGTATGCTTGCCATTTTGAACTCTATGCGTGCAATGCTTGTTTCAAAAAACAACTAAAAAACCAAGCTAAAACATATTTTTGCCAATACGTGTGCAAGAAAATGCAAAATAAAGCCAAAAGCGCTCGTTTCGAGCGCTTTTTTCAGTGAATTTTCCAACGTAAAAATGAATTCTTAACAAATAATATTGGCAAAATAGGAAGTGCGATACACTCTTGTGCATTGTTTCTAAACAGAAATGGATAGAATAACAGGAAAGAAATCCAACTTTTTGCGAAAAAATTTCAATATTCCACATCTGAATAAATCAATTTGCCACAATCACCGAGACAGCAGGGGGTCATCTACAAGTGTCATATTCCGCCAACGGCGGATTTAGTTCAAGAATATTTGTTGGCTAGTCAAATAAC
>CAZHUH010000033.1:0-10159 GCA_964535505.1 uncultured Oscillospiraceae bacterium | reverse complement strand
GAGCGGACGAGTAACTACTGCTTGGGAAGCAGTCGTTTTGCCACTAAACTATACCCGCAAAAATATGTAACTACTTTGCGATTGTGAATTTTTGAAGGTAACGGGAATACTTTGCCGCGCAAAGTGGCGTTCGCCGAAGGGCACGGCTCGGCTGAGCGGACGAGTAACTACTGCTTGGGAAGCAGTCGTTTTGCCACTAAACTATACCAGCAAAAAGTTGTTTGTGCTGTAGGTTGTTGCGGTGGTGTTTGATTTCTGCTTTACTGTCAGTTTGCGTTGCGAATGTTTCTATTTAGAAAATTAGTTGCAACAAATATGCCACAACCTTGCATACTCAAATGTTCACAAACCATGGCAGGAAGACTTTCTAACGTTTTTTATCCGTTTTCTCCGGCACGGCTTCTATGTCGAGCACGTCAAATTTTACCAGTTCAACAAAATCTCTTTCTTTAAACCGAGTGTTGTTGAACATCACAAAGTGGTTGAAGTTCACGCGTGTGACAATAGGTGTGGGAATATCCATTTGTTCGCAGATTTCCTGCATGGCGGAAATAAATTCGTCCAGATTGTTGATGTGTTGATATTCGTAAATCAAATCACCTGTGATTTTTTCGCCCAAAATGGTTTTTGCCCAAATTTTCATAGCCACCTCATAATTTATTTTACCAAATATTCTCACAAATTGCAACAGCTTTTGCATAAAACGCAAAAAATTCAACACCGCGCCAAATTGCGTTGACAAAATTTTCGAGTACAAGTCCATTCCAGAGTGAAAACAATCTTTGGCGTATTGTGTGGGGCGAAGAAGCGTGGCGCAGCTTAAAAAATTGATAGCAACTTCGCCAATTTGCGACCAAGCAAAATTGCTTTGCGTAAGCGCTTACGTTTATCTTTGCAAAAAATTTGAAAAACAGCTCATGTAAGTTACTATTGCCCATTGCATAGCGCATATTTTTGCAGGTCAAAGT
This sequence comes from uncultured Oscillospiraceae bacterium, assembly GCA_964535505.1. GTDB lineage: Bacteria > Bacillota > Clostridia > Christensenellales > CAG-314 > Fimimonas. The sequence continues at coordinate 9,191 of CAZHUH010000033.1, read as the reverse complement.
CTTTACTAATTTTCGAGGCTATGCTAAAATGATGTTGGTTGTTCGGTGCGTGTTACGCCGAACGGCAAACGGAGAAACTTTTATGAAAATAGGAATTTTTACAGCAATGGAAAAGGAATCGCGCAGTTTTTTGAAACACGCCGAAAAACATCTTTCCGTTGGCGCATTTACCGTTTATCAACTGAAATTAGCAAATCACGACGCTTTTTTATGTTGTCCGCCATCAGTGGGTGAAATTGCCGCTTCGGCAGCATGCCAAATGCTTATTTCTAACTTCGGCGTGGAAGTGGTGCTTAATTTCGGCGTGGTTGGTTCGCTAACACAAAGCGCGGCGCTGCTTTCCACAATGTATGTAGGCAGTGTGGTGCATTACGAAATGGATTTGCGTGAAATTGATCCGATTCCATTGGGCAGGTACACTTGTTTTGACGACATTGCCGTGGACTGCGACGAAAAATTGCTTAAAAAGGCTCAACTTGTTGCACCGTTGCCAATTGTTAGGTGTGCTTCCGCAGATAAATTTGTGGGTGATTCCCAATCGAAGAAGCAACTTAATGAGCAGTTCGGCGCGGATATTTGCGATATGGAGTCGGCCGGCGTGCTGTTTTGCTGCAAATTCAACAACGTGCCTTGCCTCTTGGTGAAGCGCGTTTCCGATAGTTTGGTGGGTGCAAGCGGCGAATATGTGCAAAATGCCGAAAGGGCAGCCGAAGGCTTTTTCGATTTTGCGGGAAAACTTGCCGCCAAATTGTAAAGTAGGCACCACGGCGGTGCGTAATCGCCGAAAAACTTGCCGCTTAGTGTGATTTTTGCGGCGACTTAGTGTATCTTTATCTTGTGCAGTGGGTGTTTTTCGCCGTGTTGCCGCATATTGTGTTTTTTTGCTGCTTTGGTGCGCCCATTTGCTTTTGCGCTTTTAGGCACCATCAAACTTGCCGCAATGCTGTAAGTGTGCAAATACTTGACAAAAACTTCTACATGATGTAAAATACTAGAACAAAATTGCCCGATTGGCAAAGTTCAGAAACAACAACACCCAAAATTTGGTTTGTGTCGTTGAAAAAGGCTATAAGCAACAACAACTTGAAGGAAAGTCTCCTTTGAGTTGATTTTGTTGTGTATAAATACTTAAAGGAGAATTTTTATGGCAGAAGTTCAATTGACCGAAAGCGGTCGTAAAGAGTTGGAAGAGCGTTTGGATTATTTGAAATCCGTTCGCCGTGCTGAAATTGCCGAAGAAATCAAAACGGCCAGAGGCTTCGGCGACTTGTCGGAGAATGCCGAATACGATGCCGCACGTAAAGCTCAGGCTGAAATGGAAGGGGAAATTGTCGAAATAGAGACAAAATTGCGCCTTGCAAAAATCATTCACGAAACAACGATAACTTGCAGTGAAGTGGTTGACGGCGTGGAAAAAGAACCCAAAACCTACACAATTGTTGGCACTGCGGAAGCCGACCTCAAATCGGGACGCATAAGCGACGAATCTCCTATGGGGGCGGCACTCATTAAATCTCAAGAAGGTCAAACCGTGCAAGTTTATCTTCCCAACGGCAGAATAAAATTGCTTAAAGTTATAAAAGTGGAAAGATAGTTTGCACATTGCGGCCATACAATTTGAATATTGCAACACAAGTTGCGCCTTACAAAACAGTTTTCACATTGCAACATTTGCATGTTGCAACGCACATTATTCCGGCGCTATGGGCGGCATGTGGTGTTTGAGCAAATTTGGCGCATAATTATGCAATCAGCCGCTTTGTGTTGCGGCGTTAACTCTGCATGTCTGTGGCAACATCAAAAGAATCTGTATTTAACGGAGTAGTTATGAACGAAGAAAAGAACAATCTGCAAAACAATCAACAAGAAGATTTAAGTGAAATCTTACAAATTCGTCGCGACAAATTGGCAAAATTGGTGGCGGAAGGTCAAAACCCTTTTGAAATAACCAGATTCGACAAAACGCATTCTTCCAAACAAGTGGTGGAAGGGTACGTAGACCACGCCGAAGGCGAAGAGTATACGCCGCAAATCGTAACCGTTGCAGGGCGCATGATTTCGCGCCGCATAATGGGCAAAGCAAGTTTTTGCCACATTTTGGATGGCGATGGCACCGTTCAACTTTACGTAAAGCGCGATGAGGTTGGCGAAGATGTTTACGCACAATTCAAAACTTGGGATATCGGCGACATCGTCGGCGGCACAGGCGAAGTTTTCCGCACGCACATGGGGGAAATTTCCGTGCGGTTATCAAGCATAAAACTGCTTGCAAAATCGTTGTTGCCTTTGCCTGAAAAATTTCACGGCTTAACAGACAAGGAAACACGTTATCGCCAACGTTATGTGGATTTGATTGCCAACCCCGAAGTGAAACGCACTTTTGTAATTCGTTCGGGCATAATGAAGGCTATTCGCAACTACTTGGACAATTCAGGCTTTCTTGAAGTTGAAACCCCCATTTTGAACACAATTGCCGGTGGTGCAAATGCACGTCCGTTTATCACGCATCACAACACGTTGGATATCGATATGTATATGCGTATTGCTACGGAACTGCATTTGAAACGCCTGATAGTGGGCGGTTTTGAAAAAGTTTACGAAATAGGACGTCAATTCCGCAACGAAGGAATGGACTGGAAGCACAACCCCGAATTTACCACAATCGAACTTTATCAAGCGTACACCGATTTTCACGGTATGATGGATATTGTGCAAGGGCTTTTCTGCTACTGTGCCGACACTGTTTTGGAAACACGCAAGTTGCCTTATGGCGATGTTGTTATCGATTTGGATAAGTGGGAAAAACTTTCCATGATTGAAGCGGTGAAAAAGTTTGTCGGCGTAGATTTTGAAACATTGAATGACGAACAGGCTGTTGCCGCAGCAAAAGAAAAGGGCATAGATTTGCCGGAAAACAAACGCACTTGGGGACACGCCCTTTACGAATGCTTCGATAATTTTGTTGAAAAAGAATTGGTGCAGCCCACGTTTATTTACGACTATCCTGTGGAAGTCAGCCCTCTTGCGAAGAAAAAACCAACGGACAACCGCTTGACTGAACGTTTTGAGTTCTTTATTAATTGCAGCGAAATGGGCAATGCTTTTTCGGAATTGAACGACCCGTTGGATCAATACGAACGTTTTGCCGCGCAAGTTAAGGCCAAATCACAAGGCGACGACGAAGCGCAAATGATGGACGAAGACTACATCACCGCATTGCAATACGGCATGCCACCAACAGGCGGCTTGGGTATCGGCATTGACAGAATGGTTATGCTTTACACCAACAGCCAATCCATTCGCGACGTTTTGTTGTTCCCGACGATGAAGCCTCTGGCAGACTAGGCGGTTGACGACTTTTTGTCGAGAGCTAAATACAATTTAGTTTGCAATAATTTTCCTAAATATGTTCTCAGATAAAGAATAAAATAGTTGAGTTATGTTATGCAAATAGGCAGTCTCTGCGGAGGCTGCCTATTCAAGTATTCTATTGTGGGGCAACTTTTGTCAATCAAGGAGCAAGTTTAGCCGATTTCCGTGCAACTTTTTCAAATCGCAGTGTAACTTCGGCAGAATGTGGTGCAGTGTTTCGCTTAAAACAGAGGTGCTTTGCAACAAAACTATTTTGTGCCGAAAAGTCTGTCACCGGCATCGCCCAAACCGGGCAAAATGTAGTTGTGTTCGTTGAGTTCGCGATCTTCTACTGCGCAATATATTTGAATGTCAGGGTGAGCATTATGCAAAGCGGCAATGCCTTCAGGCGCAGCAATGATGTGCATGCACTTGATGTTTGTTGCGCCTTTCTCTTTCAAAATGTCCACTGCGGCAATGGCACTTCCGCCCGTTGCCAACATGGGGTCTAGCACTATGCAAATTTTTTTGTCAATATCCTTGGGCAATTTGCAGTAGTATTCCGTTGGTTTGCAGGTGGTTTCGTCGCGGTACATGCCGATGTGTCCGACCTTTGCCGTGGGAAAGAGAGTGTGTACGCCGTTTACCATACCCAAACCTGCACGCAAAATGGGCACAATGGCAACGGTGTTTTCCGCAATCATTTGTTGTGTTGTTTTTTCCAGCGGCGTTTCAATTTCCACATTAACAGTGGGGATATCTTTGAATGCTTCGTAGGTGAGCAACACGGAAATTTCTTCGATAAGTTCGCGAAACATTTTTGTATCGGTGTTTTTGTCGCGAAGCAGTGAAACTTTGTGAGATATAAGCGGATGATTGATGATTGTAACGTTTTTCATATAAAAAACTCCAATTTTGTTTTAGGTTTGTTGTGTAATTTTGCTTGATTGGTGGTGTGTGGGCTTGCGATGGTGTCAGCGTCGAATGCTTTTCACAAGCATTTTTCCGTTTTTTGGAAGTGTAACGGCAAAATTTGTATGGTGGGTGGGGTTGAACGCAGCAATTTGGTTTTTTGCGGATAACCTTAGAAAAGGCGTTTTTGTGCAGTTAATGTCGGTTAATATAAAAAACAACGCTCTGCATGTGATTCACAAACAAAGCGTCATTTATCAATGGGAAAGGGCAAAAAACTCACTGCAAATGTGAGCGGAAAGATGGTCGACATTGAACAATTTTTCCATTTCTTGTCCTCCCTCATCATCTATTGTACATCAATATCTCGTTTTTTTCAACTATTTTTAAGGTTTTTTGAAAAAAATCGGCAATTTTTGTGAGATTTTTTTGTAAAACTTCAACTTTTCGTCAAAAAAGAACCCTTGATGCAATTTTTTTACGCTTGCGTTATCGCGGCAGTTATGCTATACTGAATTTGTATAAGTTTACGTACGTTAGTAATTGCTTGCTAAACCGAACGTATTGTTGTACAAGTACTAAACTAAATCATAGGATATTTGTTTTGCTCGGCATTTTAGTTGCAAAAGCAATATGGTAGAAAATTTAGTGTGATATTCATTTTGCTTTGTATCGGCTGAGAAGGCACAAACGACAAATTTATATTGCAGAATCTATTTTGAGGTAACTATGGCAAAAGTAAAAAAACAAAAGAACAGGTGCAAAACGCTGGCAATTTGGGGCGTAATTCTAGGGATAATCCTTGTTACCGCGTCCATTATCGGTATAAGTTGGACGGTGCACAGTTTTTCCCCAAAAGGCGGCTACGGCGACTACGTGTTTGACGGCGGCGCGGCGGAATTTAACTTGGATTTGTTTCCATCGTTGGTGGTGGATAAGGACGCTTCCGAATTGAAAATTATGCAAATTGCCGATCCGCAAATAAAGTTCGGCGCATATCCGCAAAAGGACAGAAACACATTTGCTCTGTTGGAAAAGGCTATAAAAACGCAACAACCGGATTTGTGCGTGGTAACAGGCGATTTGACTCTTTCGGTTTTTTCCTACGATGCAATCAAGTATTTTGCTGATTTTATGCAAAAAATGAACGTAAAATGGGCGTATGTTTACGGGAATCACGATTCGCAGTTTGATTGCAGCAAATATACGATTTACAATTTGCTAAAAAACTATGACAACTGCTTGTTTTCGCCCGGACCAAGTGGCATTTACGGCGAAAGTAACTACTTGGTGAACATTTTTAAGGGAGAAAAATCGTCGGAAAATTTGATATATAGTTTGGTGCTTTTGGATAGCGGCATGTATCCGCAAGGTGAAAACGTAGCGCTTTCCGAATGGGTGTACGACTGGATCCACCAAAGTCAAATGGATTGGTACACTTGGGCAATAAACGGTTTGAAAAGCGTAAAATCGGATATTCAAACATCGATGTTTTTCCACATCCCGATCAAGGAATTTGCCACAATGTACTACATAAGCGAGAAAAACAAGGGCAACGAAATTCCGCAAGCGGTGGAGGTAACCTTGCCAAGCGTTGAAGTTCAGGGGGTAACCGGCACGGTATGCGAAGACGACAAAAAAGATTCGGAATATGTTTTCGGCGATGACGGCTATACCGTAGGAATATACTATCAGGGTAACGGCGCCGGGGTAACAGACCACCCCGACGTTTTTGAGTACGTAAAAAAGTTGGATTGCACCAAAGCAATTTTTTGTGGACATGACCACGTGAACACACTGAAAGGTTACTATGACGGTGTTTATTTGGGCTACGGGCTTTGCTGTGGCTATCACACCTATCCTTTTTTCGATAAACCTAATTTTCTTACCGACTTGCTTGGCACGTCGGACAAAGTGAACTGCAATGCACAACTTTGGGTGGACGAAAACGGTGTTGTCATGGAAAAAGGCGTTACGATGATTCAAATTTCACTGGGAGATTCCGATTACGGCAAGCTTATAGTTACAGACAAACGTGCTAGCACGTTGAAGTGAGTTTGAGTGCGAGCAGAGAGCATCAGTCCGAACCGTTAGGCACATGCGGTGCGACTGTGTGTTGTGTAGTCGTGCAGACAGTTTTGTGTGCGTTACGGTAAGTCGTGTCGGGAGAGCTTTTTGTGCAGCGCAGTTTGTTTGGGACATAGTGCGTCGTGTGTGTAGTCAGTTCAAGTTGTAAGTTGTGTTGTTCCTTGCAGTTGGTAGTGCAAAAATTGTTCTACATTTTGGCGTTAGCGCAGAATACTATGTTTGACATAGTATTATTTTGCAAACAAAAGAGTGTAAAAATTTAACTTTATCAACCGCAAGTTGAGTGAAAGTTCAACCTGTAGTTGAGTTCCGCAGAAAAAACTAAACAAACAGTCGCTGTTTTTTTGTCAACAAATGTTGTAGAATGTCAGTGTAGTTGAAGGGTTGCAAACTTTCGATTGCAGCGTAGAGTGTCGTGCACAGGCTCGAATGTAAATTAAATAGGAGAAACACATTATGAACGAAACATTTGGACAAAGATTTCAACGTTTGCGCAAAAGCGCGGGATTAACGCAAGAAGACGTGGCAACAAAACTTAACATAACTTCACAGGCCGTTTCCAAGTGGGAAAACGATGTTTCCGCCCCTGATATCTCCGTTTTGTTGAAACTTTCGGAAATGCTTAACGTTTCGGTAGAACAAATTTTGGGCAAAGAACCTGTTGCCGACGTAGTAATTTCGGAAAACAAAAAAGACATAAAATCGATGGTATTTCGCATCAAAGTCATTTCTGCTGACGGCGACAAAGTGAACGTAAACATACCGTTGGCTTTGGCGGAAGTGTTTTTGAACAGTAATTCGCCGTTGCCGCAGATAAACGGCAAAGACGTGCTGTCAGAGATTGACTTCAAACTTCTCATATCCCTTATCGAACAAGGCATAGTGGGTAAACTCGTCGATGTGCAGAGCGCCGATAATGACATAGTGGAAATTTGGGTGGAATAGATGGTTATCGTAATAAAAAACGAAAAATTCCGCCTTGGGCTGTGGTTTCCTTTGAGCACGCTAAATTCCAAAATGGTTCGGCGTGTGTTTTGCAAAAGTGTTTTGAAGAGCAACAGCGGCAATAAAGAATTTTCCAAGCTCAACAACGAAGCAAACTCTGCCGAGAAACATTGTGATTTGGCGCAAGCAGAAGAAACGCAGTCGAAAGACCTTACGGCAGTTTCCGTTGTGGCGGAGAAGAAGTGTGGCGAATCAGATGTGGAAACGTTGCCAAGAACCGATGAAGAAAATTCACGGGTTGTTAATGACGACGTTTTGGATAAAAAGGCATTGGACTCGCAACTTAAAGCGCAGTTTAAGCAAGCGTATACTATTTTGAAACAGTACATAAAGAAAAACGGACACTTCACGCTTTTGGAAGTTAAAACAGCCGACAAAGAAACGTACGTCAAAATCAGGGTGTAAGCGGCACGATTCAATTCGTCTGTTTTGAATGCGGCTGTGCCTGCAATGTAATTTGCACAATAGGCTTCACAATCCGGCAGCCGCCTTTGCCGTGTGCGCCAAAGGCAGATTACAACCCTTTACATAATGGCGATGAGAAATATAGAATTTTGCGTGTTAATCTGTGTTTTCTGATTTTCATTTTTTCTACAAAAAAGCACTCCAACGGTTACAAACTTTTTGGGGTGCAGTTTTTTGTTGCTTTTTTTACATACCTATTGAAATATCTATTTTCGTATGATACAATGATTGTAACAAATAGTATTATGTTGTAAACAATCAAGGAAATTATCTATATTTTTTTAATTACCATTTAAACTGTTTGAATTTTAGGTTCAAACTGTTTACTCGAAAATCAGCGCAAAGCATATTTTGGGTTGTATTGGCAATTTTGCCAACAATCGGTTTCGGTATCAAATGTTGTATTTTGCGTGGTTATTTGTAAATGAATTTTAAAGGAACAATACGCAGTGTTTGTGCCACAGACGGCAAAGTGCACATAGTGGCTGCGTTGTAGTTTTAATCTTGAAAGAAGTAAAAAAACAGATAGGCATATGGGAAATGATAAATATTATGTTGTTATTGCAAGGAGGTGAGAGTTGAAACTTAAATAATTTTGTTGCAGTTTAGACATTGAAAAGGGGGGCGCTATGATGAAAAAAATAGGCACAATGAGAACTATGATGAAAACAATAGGTATAACCTTGCTGGCGTTGGTAACGCTGATTTTGAAACTTGCATTGGTGCTTGTGTTGACAGTTGTTTTGATGTTCGGCTGTTCAACCAATCAAACAAATTGTTTCATCGAAGGGGTTTTTGTCAACGAAGAATATCGCTTGACGGTAACGGCTATTGACGAGGCGACGTTCAAAAGCAAAGACGGCATTAACGTAGTAGAAGACATAAGTATAACCCGTACAAACAAATATTACCAACTGGAATTGGTAAAACTCGGTGCCACACCCGAGCAAGATGAATTGCTTACATTCACTAATCTGGTCTTGACAGGAGTTTCGGCAGAACCTTGCTGTTATCGTGATGATAATGGTAACGGTCTCAGTCCTGACATTGATGATAATGCGGCTTACGGCATTACGTACAATGGTGAATCTATAATGTTAATAAATATAAAAATGTAAAGGAAGGAAAAATGATTGCAGGTATAGTAATGTCGATAGTTATAGGGATCTCTTCTGTGTTGAATCCGATGGACATTGATACTACAAACCAAAAGGCTCTTTTCTCAAATGTTGTGGTGCAATAGTCAAAAGCCAAGAAATATTGCTAGGCACTTACACATTGCTATAATATCACCCAACATTAATTTTAGAACTAGACAAAAAAGGAAGGCACCTCAAAAGTGCCTTCCTAAATTTTTGCCAACAAACTAT
>CAZHUH010000032.1:0-10706 GCA_964535505.1 uncultured Oscillospiraceae bacterium | reverse complement strand
GTTATTTGACTAGCCAACAAATATTCTTGAACTAAATCCGCCGTTGGCGGAATATATCCACGTGTGGATTAAATTCCGGTGTAGGGGAGTGCATTGCGCTCCCGATTTTACAACATATGCGCTCCAACATTTACAATGCGCTCTTGGGTGCAATTATATATTTTCGTTAACCGCTCAAAAAAAATTGTGAGAAAAAACACCGCCTAAATCTGGATAACGGCAATTTCTATGATACCCTGTAAATAGAATATATGTTCTAAAATTTTAACAAATTGCTTGCAGTTCTCAAGGAGGTATGGTATAATTTGGAAAAAATAACAAATTCCTATATCAAGCTAAGGCATATTTTTGATGAGAAAGGAATAAGGTCGGATTTGTGTATAGAGTGGAAGCATGACAAGTCGGACAAACTAGACTGTTGACTAATTTGTCAAGCGTTGAAACGTTGTTGGTTTTTGCACAACAAAAAGCCACGGCATCTGCAGCACATCTACTGTCACTGCAGGATAATACCTATTTCGAATCCCGTGCCAAACGTAAACGCAAAAGCCTATTGTCCAATAGGAAAATTTACCGGTTTCGTTTGGGGAAAGAAGTACAAAAGTAATGGGAAAGATAAATTTTTTGAGGAAATGGGTTTTACTGCAAGAGATTCGCAAATGCTCGCAAAAGAACTTGAACAACAGGCTGTTGAAAAGTATTGCAACGGAGAATATACGCTTGGAGATTTAGACGAACAAGGGCGGCGAATCAATATTTTTGTTGAGTTAAAAGGCAAGTTGGAAACACGTCGTTTTGGTACAGGCCGGATGGTTCGTCCGTGTGGACTTATAACAAATAATACGCCTCTGGGGAGTAACAAAAAGTATGAAAGAATATGATATAGTTGAATTGTTGGTAGATCGTCCTCGGTATGAGTGTGCCGGAGTCAAAAAAGGGATGTTCGGTGTGATAATGAGCGAGGATAAAGTCGGCGACGACTTGTGGCAAGTGATATTTACCAAGTTCTACACAGGTGAAGATTTCGCCGACATATGCGTTAAGGAAAGCGACCTAAAAGTGTGGGATCAATTTCCTATGGATAGAGTGTTGCCCGAACAAATAGGCTTGAACGACGACTCTGACGACAATTAGACGCAAAAATAAATCCTTTTAACAGCAAACTTCAAATCCGAAGGTCGCAATCTCGTCAGAAGAATTTTTCCATGTGCCCTTATTCCACAGGGAAAACATTATCGACTAGCCTGATATTGATGAATGAGTTGTTCGTGAGTATATGTTTACCTTCTTGTTTTGCCTTTGTGTAAATTTTCCAAAAACTATGGAAAATAGCCGAAAAATAATGTATAATGTGTTTGTCAAAAATCGCATTGTGTTGCCGTGTGGGCTCATTGTGGCGGTTTTCTACGTTTATTTTGAGGTAAAACTATGAAAAAAGCTCTATTTTGTTGCATCTCTTTGCTTGTAGTCTTGTTGTTATGTGTGCAACTTTGCGGTTGCACGCCCAAAATTCCCGAGCACGATCACGATTGGCAATTGAAACCTGTTGCCTTCGACGGCACCGTTGGCATTTCCGCTTGTTACAAGTGCAGTGTTTGCAACGAAGAAAAAACAGCCACCGTCAAAAATATTATTTTATTTATTGCCGACGGCATGGGACCACAGCAGCTCATGGCCGGGCAACTTGCAAGCAAAAGCACCTTTGGCTTTACGCAATGGCAGCATTCTATGGTTAACACAACTAACGTTTTGGGAGAAATAACCGATTCCGCGGCGGCGGCAACGGCAATGGCTACGGGCACGCTCACTGTAAACCACGCTGTCGGACAAGACGTCGACGGCAACCGGCTTTCTACAATTTTGGATTTTGCCAAGCAACGCGGCATGCGCACAGGTATTGTAACAACCGATGTTCTCACAGGCGCAACGCCGGCATCTTTTTCTGCGCACGTTCCCGACAGAGATTGCGCCGCCGCCGATATCATCACTTCGCAACTGGCTTCCGATGTGGATTTGTTGTGCGCCGCCTATAACACCACGGTGGGTTTGCGTACTGATTTGATAGACGACAGTCCTTACGCCTATTGTAACAAATTTGAAAACCGCGAAGAAATAATGGATGAGGAACAGGCGCTTTGCCTCTTCAAAATAGGCAGCGCCGGCACTCAAGTTGCACTGGCCGATGCCGCAACGTTTGCAATGGATTATCTCGAAAACGACAACGGTTACGTTTTGATGATAGAACAAGCACATATCGACAAGTATTCGCACGACCAAAGTACTCGTTACGTTGCCGAAGCGGTGATAGATATGAACAATACGGTGGAAGCGGTGCAAAAACACATCGGCGACAGCTTAGACACGGCGCTTATGCTCACTGCCGATCATGAAACGTGCGGTTTGCAAGTTTCCGAAGAAGCAATTTACCCAAATTCCTACGAGTTTGCAAACGGAGCGAAACTTTATTTCGATTGGACTGCCGACTACCACACGGATGTAGACGTGGACTTTTTCTACCAAGGTTTTTATGCCGATTTGAGCAAAATGCCTGTATATGGCAGTGCCGACAGAATAAAAAACACCGATATCTTTTTGTTGATGAAAGCGTTGGTGGAACAAATTCGGGGGTAACGGTATAGTAAAAATGTGTTTGCTACAAAATATTGGCAAGCGTCAAGTAAAGTAAAAAGCGTTGTCGTTGAATAAATGGAGTTATTCAGCCCTCCCCCCCCCACAAAAAACGCAAAACATAACAACAAAAACATAGCTCTGTAATAAATGTTGAGGGTATATCTGTTTATAAGCGTCAAGCCTTATTTATCGGTTTGAGGATTTTGCGCCCAATTTGACATAAAACCAATTGCATTTTGCGAAATCAAGGCTGCCTCGGTTATTCCGAGGCAGCCTTGCGTTTATACTAAACCAAACTGGCTATTCTTCTTTTGGGTTGGGCGTTTCTTGCTTTTTTTTCGAAATTCTTGGTTTTCCGCGCGTTTTGATGTCTTTCAATTCCATATCGGTAATATTTCCCTCTTTGCGTTCTATCTTTATTTCCCATTGAATCAAAAACGTAAGTGCGGCGCGCAGCAAAATTATTGCGCCCAAAATAAGCAATTCATTCCATTCGCGCACGATAACGGTACGCAGTAACTCTCCGCCCATTTTGAATTCCAATGAAAGTGCAATGCCTTCCGCCAAATACAAACGTACGTGCGTTTCGCGCTTAATTAGGCGCACCACGGCGGAAAACACCGAATAAATCAGTATTGCAATGCCGATGAACTCCACTATCAAAATCAAATATTCCACGATAACGTCAAAAACTTCTGCAATCGCTTGGTATGCTTTTTTAAGAGGTCCGTATTCGTCAGCTGCTTCTGCCAAAAATTGTAACGTATTCATGGGTTTCCTCCGTTTGGGGCAGTGCGTTTGCTTTGTTGTGTTGCGGCAAACGAACTTTTTGTTCCTTAATTTCTATTATACCATTATGTATTTCAATTTGCAATACCCAAATTAGACAAAAACGGCAGCAAAAGTGTGCGTGTGCACAAGTGAACACTTTCGCGAATGTTCAAATTTGCACTTTCGCCTGCGCATTCAGCCAAATTTTTAAGAAATCTTCAAAAAATCTTGCGTTTTTAAGCTAGACTTCTCAAAGCGGCAGAAGCATTCAGAGAAGCTTTCGCCATTAGTAAAAGCAGAAATGCTTGAAACCAGCTACGGCGGCATGGTAGGATTGTTGTGTGAACATAGTCCACAACTTTTATTTTGGAATATTTGCTTTTGCCCCTCTTGCGGCACAAAATAGGTATCATTTTGGCAAAAAACCAATTTTCTTTTGGTCGGTGCTTGTTTTAGCAAACGGCAGAGCCAAAGCGACAACAATGCAGAAACTGCGTTGCATAGTGCTATCACACTTTCTCCGAAAAAAATTTTGCAAAAGCCGAATTATGAAAAATGCTATTGCAACTATTGTTTTTTTGGGGTATAATATAATTGAAAATATGTGCAAACGCACAATTTTTGTACTGAACATCAAGTTTGGCAATGAAGTCGCTGATTCGTCTGACGTACACTAAGCAGGCTAAACACCTTTAAGTGCGAAGACTTATTTAAAAGGTGAGTGCCTACGGGAGTATACGCCAAGACGTTTCAAATTCAAACGACTTCAACTCGTGAGAAAAATATTATGGATATTGCAATTGTAACAGGCGCTTCTTGCGGAATGGGCAGAGAGTTCGCTCGCATTTTGGACGGTGAGAAATTGGGCGAAATTTGGGCAATAGGTTTGGGCGCTGAGGCACTTGCGGCCTTGAAAGCGGAATTGCAAACGCCGGTGCGTACTTTCGACGTCGATTTGACGGCAGGCGGAGTGCAAACGGTGGTGGACGCACTGAAAAATTCCACCCCCAATGTGCGTTGGCTGGTAAACGCCGCCGGTTTCGGCAAATTTGGCAGATACGACGAAATACCGGTGGAAGAAAGCACAAACATGGTGCGCCTTAACTGCGAAAGTTTGGTGGCAATGACGGAATACACTTTGCCCTATATGACCGCCGGCGCAAAAATCGCGGAATTTTCCAGCGTTGCGGCTTTTCAACCCACGCCCTATCAAAACGTGTACGCCGCCACAAAGGCATTTGTGCACAGTTATGCCCGCGCACTGAATGTGGAACTTAAACCGCGCGAAATTTTGGTTTGCGCAGTGTGCCCGTTTTGGACAAACAGCGGCTTCTTTGCCCGTGCGGAGTTTACCGAACAAAAGGTTATCCCCAACAAAGGCAAAATTTACGACCCAAAAGACGTGGTTGCCAAGGCTTACAAGGATATGAAAAAGGGCAAGGATTTTTCCATGTACAGTTTTCGTGCACGCAGCCAAACGCACGCAGTAAAATTCTTGCCGATAAAACTGGTTATTAACACTTGGGTCAAGCAACAAGGGTTTAAAAAACGCTATAAATAGACTTCCGCAGTTGGTTTTGGAAAATTGAAAAGGTTTAGTAGAAATGAAAAAACAAAACACAGATTGCGCCATTTTGATAGTTTTGTCGATATTTCTTTTGATAATGGCCGCCTTTTTGGTGGTGGTATCGACGGAGTTTCCCGAAGCAATTGACAACGACGCATTGCAAAAAGCAATGTTTTTCGGCGGTTTGGCTGTTTTCGGTTTGAGTGTTGTGCTTTTGATAACGGGCATTGGCAAAGCCGCTGTGTCGGCAAAGCGAAAAGCCGCGCCCAAACAATATTCGGCGCAAAACGTCGACACGCAACTTTCAACGCAGAATTCCGTTGCAAGGAAGCGTGCAGCACAAAAATTCGAGCCCCCTCACAAGCGTTATATGGGCAAAAAACAACCGACGGAAGAAAAATTCCGCGAAATTTCCAAAATGGATAGGGCGCAATTTACTGTTTATGCGGCCAAACTTTTCACTAACAAGGGCTATGATGTGCGCTTCACTCCTGTTGTGGACAACTACGGAATCGATTTGTTGGTAAGGCATGGGGAAAAGGTCAGTGCCGTGTGTTGCATTTTGGCACAAAAAGTGTTGGGCGAAAAGGACATTTCTTTCGTGTCTGTGGGGTGCAAGTTCTACAATGTTTCCGATGCCATTGTGTTTACCAACGGTTTTTTCGACAGGTCGGCATTGAAGTTCGCACGCAGAACAAAATTGAAGTTGTACGACCACAACGTTTTGAAGGAAGATTTTTTGCGCTGATGCGCTTATGATACAATAACCGCCGTGGGAACTTCCGACGGCGGTTTTTCTATGTTTGCGGCGGTTTTCCTTATTATTATTTAATATATATTATTAGAGAAACACCTTTAATAAATAGCGGATTTTGTCGAAAAACATTTGCCGTTACTTCTTTTTCGGCGTGCTCACAAAATCTTTTTAACTGTTTTCAGTTTGTACCTTTGCACTTGCGCGCATTTTTCCAAACTACTTTTCTTTTGGTTTGCAATTTTTCATTGGTTTGCAATTTTTCAAAGGGCAGTTTCCGCAATCGCCAACGCAACTGCGGTGTGTAAAAATGTATTTTGTCGCAAAGACAAATGCCGCAGTCAGTGCTATCGTGCAAATCGTTGCGGCAAAAGCGTGGAAATGGGATTGCGCAATTTTTCCCAGTTGATATATCGCAAGGGAAACAACGTATGCCGTTGCAATTTGAAACACGGCGGAAAAAACTCCGCCTTTTGTCCCTTGTTCGCCAAAACTTGCGGAAATTGCCGCCACGCAAGGCACCGTTAACACGTTGTAGACCACAAACGCGTAGGCGCCCAACGATGAAATGCAGTTTTCCACCCCTTGCGGCAACAAAATTTGCAACGTTTCAAACACCGTTTCCTTTGCGGCAATGCCCGTCAAGATGGAAACGGCAAATTGCCAACCGCAGCCCTTGTCGTCAAACCCCAGCGGAACAAAAATCGGCGCGACAAGTTTTCCTACGGCTGCCAAAATACTGTCTTCCTTTGCAACCGCTTCAAATTTGAAGTTGAAATTTTGCAAAAGCCACAAAACAACCGACGCCGCAAAAACGGTGGTACCGGCTTTTACCAAAAATGCCTTGCCTCTTTCCCACATTTGTTTGCAAACGTTGGCAAGTTGGGGCACACGATATTCCGGCAGTTCCAAAACAAACGAGTCGTCTTCCGCCTTGCGATGGATGGCTTTCAGCACCAGGCCGCCCAAAATCACCGCCAAAACGCTCAAAAAGTAAAAACTTACGGCGAAAAGCGGATTACCTCCCAATAACTTACTTGTAAAGAAGGAAATGACTGCCAATTTTGCCGAACATGGCATAAAGGGGGTTAAAGTGATGGTGGCGTTGCGTTCTTTTACGTCTCTTATGGTGCGAGTAGACATTATCGCCGGCACCGAACAGCCGCAGCCCAAAATCACTGAAACAAAACTTCTGCCGCCCAAACCTATTTTATTTAGCAGTCTATCGGTGATGAAGGCAATGCGCGACATATATCCGCATGATTCCCAAATCGCAATGAACCCAAACAGCAACATTATTTGCGGCAAAAAACTTACCACACTCATAACTCCCGTTATCACTCCCTCTACAACAAGGGAACGCAGCAGCGGCATTTGGTTTAATGCGTTGCTAGCCGAAGCTTGCAGCCAAGGGGTGAGCTTGGTGGTAATAAGGTCGGTGAGGAAACCTCCCACGCCGCCTATGGAAAGAAAAAACACCAAAGCCAAAACTGCGGCAAAAATGGGAAACGCCAACCATTTGTTCAAAACCACGGCGTCTATTTTTTGCGTTATGCGCCGCGCCGACAATTCCTTTTTGCCAATTTGAGCGGATTTTTTTGCCATTTTTACCATTTGAGAAATTTTTTCGTACCGTTCTTGTGCAATTCGGGCGGCAACCTCGCCCTTTTTGCAGGCGTTTTGAATGGCAATCCAACGCACGTTCGGCACATTGCCCAAATTTTTTTGTTCGGCTTTCAGCAACTGTTCCGTTTGATTGCAAAATTCAAAGCGTTTTTGTTTGGCAAAATTTTCGGCAACGCAGTAGTCGATCAATTTGTCTACGCCGTGATTTTTCGCTGCCGAGATTACAAAAAATTTGCAGCCGAAAGTCTGTTCCAATTTTTTTTCGTCTATGACAATGCCTTTTTGCAGCGCTTCGTCGTGCATATTCAAGGCAACAACCAGTGGAATGTCCAATTCGGCAAGTTGACTTGTCAAAAACAAACTGCGTTCCAGGTTGGTGGAATCCACAATGTTTACAATCAAATTGGGTTTTCCGCTCAAAAGATAGCATTGCGCCACCTGCTCATCGGGCGTAAAAGGCGAAAGGGAATAAATTCCGGGCGTATCCGTGACTGCAATGGTGGGGTGGGCGCGCAAAAATCCCGTTTTTCGTTCTACCGTAACGCCCGGCCAATTTCCCACTTTTTGGTTGGCGTCGGTAAGCAAATTAAACAACGTCGTTTTCCCGCAGTTCGGGTTGCCGCAAAGTGCCAAAGTGAGAGAGGGCTCTTCCGCGGGGCGTTTGAAAAAGTTTTTGAAGAGTTTTTGCATCAAAAAACCTCCTCAACAACAAATTTTGCGGCATCTTTTACTCGAATGCACAAAGAATAGCCTCTTACAAAAATTTCCAGCGGATCGCCTGTTGGGGCACGTTTTTGAACGCAGACCACGGTTTTTGGGGTAAGTCCCATCTCAAAAAGGCGGTTTTTTAACTCGCTTGGCAAAAAACACTCAACTATTTTGTAACTTTTGCCTATTATTGCGCAATTCAACGTAATTTTTTGGCCGTTTTTTTTAATTATTTTGTCAAAATTGTTTGACATATTTTGTTCCTCGTAGTATTATATACAAGATTTCCGCTCATAGAGCGTTTTTTCATGATTTAGTTTCAAAATTGTGGAGAAATGCGGAGGGAAACCTGCCTCTAACCACGGTGTAGGTCAAGCTGTTCAACGAAATTTGCGCGGAAAAACCGCAAAAAAAGTTGGGAAAAAGTTGAAAAAAACTTTTCAAAAACAGTTGACACTGAAAATTGGTTGTGGTATGATAAATAGGCTGTCGGTGAAAAGACAGGCCACTGATGTGGCAGAAAGGAACATTGACAACTGCATAAAACAATATAAAGTTTAGAGTAATCAAATATTAATCGAGTGTTAATATGCAAAATCAAACAAACGATTTTTGCTGCAATGACGCAGAGTTAATAAGAGTAAATTTATTCAAGGATCTAAAATTGCTTGCGAAAGCAAGCGTATCGTAATTATACGATCAAGCTACGAAGAGCGTATGGAGGATGCCTTGGCACTAAGCGCCGAAGAAGGACGTGACTAACTGCGATAAGCTGCGGGGAATTGTAAATAAGTATTGATCCGCAGATTTCCGAATGAGGAAACTCACTGCATTGAAGATGCAGTATCTTTACACGAATCAAATAGTGTACTGAGGGGAACCCGGTGAACTGAAACATCTCATTAACCGGAGGAAAAGAAAGTAAATTAACGATTCCGAAAGTAGTGGCGAGCGAAATTGGAAGAGCCCAAACTTTTAGTAGTGATATTAAAAGGGTTACGGACCCACAAATCATTGAATGTTGGTAGTCGAAGCGGTTGGAAAGCCGCGCCAAAGAAAGTGAAAGCCTTGTAGGCGGCATTGACGTTCAAGTGGTGGGTATCCAGAGTACCACAGGACACGAGGAATCCGGTGGGAATATGCGAGGACCATCTCGTAAGGCTAAATACGACTTAGTGACCGATAGAGTATAGTACCGTGAGGGAAAGGTGAAAAGAACCCCGGGAGGGGAGTGAAAGAGAACCTGAAACCATATGCTTACAAGCAGAGAAAGCACGACTTAACGTGTGATCTCGTACTTTTTGTAGAACGGACCGGCGAGTTACGATGTGTTGCGAGGTAAAGAGATTAAGTCTCGAAGCCGAAGCGAAAGCGAGTCTGATAAGGGCGATTTAGTAGCATGTCGTAGACCCGAAACCGAGTGACCTAACCATGGACAGGGTGAAGCCGCGGTAAAACGCTGTGGAGGCCCGAACACACGCCTGTTGAAATAGTCGGTGATGATCTGTGGTTAGCGGAGAAATTCTAATCGAACTCGGATATAGCTGGTTCTCCTCGAAATAGCTTTAGGGCTAGCGTCTAAATAGAGTATTGCAGGTAGAGCACTGAATGGGCTAGGGGACTTCACGGTTTACTGAACCTTATCAAACTACGAATGGCAATTACTTGTTTTTAGGCAGTCAGACAGTGGGAGCTAAGTTTCATTGTCAAAAGGGAAACAGCCCAGACCTACAGCTAAGGTCCCTAAGTTCAGGTTAAGTGGAAAAGGATGTATTGTTGCTTAGACAACCAGGATGTTGGCTTAGAAGCAGCCACTCATTCAAAGAGTGCGTAATAGCTCACTGGTCGAGTGACAACGCGCCGAAGATTATCGGGGCTAAACCTGACACCGAAGCTTAGGAATTGGTGTAAATCAATTGGTAGAGGAGCAATGTATGCGCGCTGAAGCCATACCGAAAGGGGTGGTGGAGTTCATACAAGAGAGAATGCCGGTATAAGTAGCGAAAGCGGAGCGAGAATCTCCGCCATCGAAAGTCTCAGGTTTCCTGGGGAAGGTTCGTCCTCCCAGGGTTAGTCGGGGCCTAAGTTGAGGGCGAAAGCCGTAGATGATGGACAGCAGGCAGATATTCCTGCACCACCGCATAACGTTAAAACCGATGCAATGACACAGAAGGATAGTCAGACCCACCCGGATGGTAAAGGGGGGCTGCGCCGCGAGGCCGGTGCGTAGTAAAGTACGCGCACCATTAAGGCTGGGCTGCGTGGGGAACGAATTAAAGTAGTGGAAGCTGATGAATTCACACTGGCGAGAAAAGTTGCTAGGGAGAAGTGTGGTGCCCGTACCGCAAACCGACACAGGTAGACGATGAGAGAATCATAAGATGATCGGGATAACTCTTGTTAAGGAACTCGGCAAAATGACCCCGTAACTTCGGGAGAAGGGGTGCCACGCAAGTGGCCGCAGTGAAAAGTCCCAAGCAACTGTTTACCAAAAACACAGGTCTCTGCTAAATCGTAAGATGAAGTATAGGGGCTGACGCCTGCCCAGTGCTGGAAGGTCAAGGGGAGCTGTTAGCGCAAGCGAAGCAGTGAACTTAAGCCCCAGTGAACGGCGGCCGTAACTATAACGGTCCTAAGGTAGCGAAATTC
>CAZHUH010000031.1:0-11385 GCA_964535505.1 uncultured Oscillospiraceae bacterium | reverse complement strand
GAGCGGACGAGTAACTACTGCTTGGGAAGCAGTCGTTTTGCCACTAAACTATACCAGCAAAAAGTTGTTTGTGCTGTAGGTTGTTGCGGTGGTGTTTGATTTCTGCTTTACTGTCAGTTTGCGTTGCGAATGTTTCTATTTAGAAAATTAGTTGCAACAAATATGCCACAACCTTGCATACTCAAATGTTCACAAACCATGGCAGGAAGACTTTCTAACGTTTTTTATCCGTTTTCTCCGGCACGGCTTCTATGTCGAGCACGTCAAATTTTACCAGTTCAACAAAATCTCTTTCTTTAAACCGAGTGTTGTTGAACATCACAAAGTGGTTGAAGTTCACGCGTGTGACAATAGGTGTGGGAATATCCATTTGTTCGCAGATTTCCTGCATGGCGGAAATAAATTCGTCCAGATTGTTGATGTGTTGATATTCGTAAATCAAATCACCTGTGATTTTTTCGCCCAAAATGGTTTTTGCCCAAATTTTCATAGCCACCTCATAATTTATTTTACCAAATATTCTCACAAATTGCAACAGCTTTTGCATAAAACGCAAAAAATTCAACACCGCGCCAAATTGCGTTGACAAAATTTTCGAGTACAAGTCCATTCCAGAGTGAAAACAATCTTTGGCGTATTGTGTGGGGCGAAGAAGCGTGGCGCAGCTTAAAAAATTGATAGCAACTTCGCCAATTTGCGACCAAGCAAAATTGCTTTGCGTAAGCGCTTACGTTTATCTTTGCAAAAAATTTGAAAAACAGCTCATGTAAGTTACTATTGCCCATTGCATAGCGCATATTTTTGCAGGTCAAAGTCTTTACTAATTTTCGAGGCTATGCTAAAATGATGTTGGTTGTTCGGTGCGTGTTACGCCGAACGGCAAACGGAGAAACTTTTATGAAAATAGGAATTTTTACAGCAATGGAAAAGGAATCGCGCAGTTTTTTGAAACACGCCGAAAAACATCTTTCCGTTGGCGCATTTACCGTTTATCAACTGAAATTAGCAAATCACGACGCTTTTTTATGTTGTCCGCCATCAGTGGGTGAAATTGCCGCTTCGGCAGCATGCCAAATGCTTATTTCTAACTTCGGCGTGGAAGTGGTGCTTAATTTCGGCGTGGTTGGTTCGCTAACACAAAGCGCGGCGCTGCTTTCCACAATGTATGTAGGCAGTGTGGTGCATTACGAAATGGATTTGCGTGAAATTGATCCGATTCCATTGGGCAGGTACACTTGTTTTGACGACATTGCCGTGGACTGCGACGAAAAATTGCTTAAAAAGGCTCAACTTGTTGCACCGTTGCCAATTGTTAGGTGTGCTTCCGCAGATAAATTTGTGGGTGATTCCCAATCGAAGAAGCAACTTAATGAGCAGTTCGGCGCGGATATTTGCGATATGGAGTCGGCCGGCGTGCTGTTTTGCTGCAAATTCAACAACGTGCCTTGCCTCTTGGTGAAGCGCGTTTCCGATAGTTTGGTGGGTGCAAGCGGCGAATATGTGCAAAATGCCGAAAGGGCAGCCGAAGGCTTTTTCGATTTTGCGGGAAAACTTGCCGCCAAATTGTAAAGTAGGCACCACGGCGGTGCGTAATCGCCGAAAAACTTGCCGCTTAGTGTGATTTTTGCGGCGACTTAGTGTATCTTTATCTTGTGCAGTGGGTGTTTTTCGCCGTGTTGCCGCATATTGTGTTTTTTTGCTGCTTTGGTGCGCCCATTTGCTTTTGCGCTTTTAGGCACCATCAAACTTGCCGCAATGCTGTAAGTGTGCAAATACTTGACAAAAACTTCTACATGATGTAAAATACTAGAACAAAATTGCCCGATTGGCAAAGTTCAGAAACAACAACACCCAAAATTTGGTTTGTGTCGTTGAAAAAGGCTATAAGCAACAACAACTTGAAGGAAAGTCTCCTTTGAGTTGATTTTGTTGTGTATAAATACTTAAAGGAGAATTTTTATGGCAGAAGTTCAATTGACCGAAAGCGGTCGTAAAGAGTTGGAAGAGCGTTTGGATTATTTGAAATCCGTTCGCCGTGCTGAAATTGCCGAAGAAATCAAAACGGCCAGAGGCTTCGGCGACTTGTCGGAGAATGCCGAATACGATGCCGCACGTAAAGCTCAGGCTGAAATGGAAGGGGAAATTGTCGAAATAGAGACAAAATTGCGCCTTGCAAAAATCATTCACGAAACAACGATAACTTGCAGTGAAGTGGTTGACGGCGTGGAAAAAGAACCCAAAACCTACACAATTGTTGGCACTGCGGAAGCCGACCTCAAATCGGGACGCATAAGCGACGAATCTCCTATGGGGGCGGCACTCATTAAATCTCAAGAAGGTCAAACCGTGCAAGTTTATCTTCCCAACGGCAGAATAAAATTGCTTAAAGTTATAAAAGTGGAAAGATAGTTTGCACATTGCGGCCATACAATTTGAATATTGCAACACAAGTTGCGCCTTACAAAACAGTTTTCACATTGCAACATTTGCATGTTGCAACGCACATTATTCCGGCGCTATGGGCGGCATGTGGTGTTTGAGCAAATTTGGCGCATAATTATGCAATCAGCCGCTTTGTGTTGCGGCGTTAACTCTGCATGTCTGTGGCAACATCAAAAGAATCTGTATTTAACGGAGTAGTTATGAACGAAGAAAAGAACAATCTGCAAAACAATCAACAAGAAGATTTAAGTGAAATCTTACAAATTCGTCGCGACAAATTGGCAAAATTGGTGGCGGAAGGTCAAAACCCTTTTGAAATAACCAGATTCGACAAAACGCATTCTTCCAAACAAGTGGTGGAAGGGTACGTAGACCACGCCGAAGGCGAAGAGTATACGCCGCAAATCGTAACCGTTGCAGGGCGCATGATTTCGCGCCGCATAATGGGCAAAGCAAGTTTTTGCCACATTTTGGATGGCGATGGCACCGTTCAACTTTACGTAAAGCGCGATGAGGTTGGCGAAGATGTTTACGCACAATTCAAAACTTGGGATATCGGCGACATCGTCGGCGGCACAGGCGAAGTTTTCCGCACGCACATGGGGGAAATTTCCGTGCGGTTATCAAGCATAAAACTGCTTGCAAAATCGTTGTTGCCTTTGCCTGAAAAATTTCACGGCTTAACAGACAAGGAAACACGTTATCGCCAACGTTATGTGGATTTGATTGCCAACCCCGAAGTGAAACGCACTTTTGTAATTCGTTCGGGCATAATGAAGGCTATTCGCAACTACTTGGACAATTCAGGCTTTCTTGAAGTTGAAACCCCCATTTTGAACACAATTGCCGGTGGTGCAAATGCACGTCCGTTTATCACGCATCACAACACGTTGGATATCGATATGTATATGCGTATTGCTACGGAACTGCATTTGAAACGCCTGATAGTGGGCGGTTTTGAAAAAGTTTACGAAATAGGACGTCAATTCCGCAACGAAGGAATGGACTGGAAGCACAACCCCGAATTTACCACAATCGAACTTTATCAAGCGTACACCGATTTTCACGGTATGATGGATATTGTGCAAGGGCTTTTCTGCTACTGTGCCGACACTGTTTTGGAAACACGCAAGTTGCCTTATGGCGATGTTGTTATCGATTTGGATAAGTGGGAAAAACTTTCCATGATTGAAGCGGTGAAAAAGTTTGTCGGCGTAGATTTTGAAACATTGAATGACGAACAGGCTGTTGCCGCAGCAAAAGAAAAGGGCATAGATTTGCCGGAAAACAAACGCACTTGGGGACACGCCCTTTACGAATGCTTCGATAATTTTGTTGAAAAAGAATTGGTGCAGCCCACGTTTATTTACGACTATCCTGTGGAAGTCAGCCCTCTTGCGAAGAAAAAACCAACGGACAACCGCTTGACTGAACGTTTTGAGTTCTTTATTAATTGCAGCGAAATGGGCAATGCTTTTTCGGAATTGAACGACCCGTTGGATCAATACGAACGTTTTGCCGCGCAAGTTAAGGCCAAATCACAAGGCGACGACGAAGCGCAAATGATGGACGAAGACTACATCACCGCATTGCAATACGGCATGCCACCAACAGGCGGCTTGGGTATCGGCATTGACAGAATGGTTATGCTTTACACCAACAGCCAATCCATTCGCGACGTTTTGTTGTTCCCGACGATGAAGCCTCTGGCAGACTAGGCGGTTGACGACTTTTTGTCGAGAGCTAAATACAATTTAGTTTGCAATAATTTTCCTAAATATGTTCTCAGATAAAGAATAAAATAGTTGAGTTATGTTATGCAAATAGGCAGTCTCTGCGGAGGCTGCCTATTCAAGTATTCTATTGTGGGGCAACTTTTGTCAATCAAGGAGCAAGTTTAGCCGATTTCCGTGCAACTTTTTCAAATCGCAGTGTAACTTCGGCAGAATGTGGTGCAGTGTTTCGCTTAAAACAGAGGTGCTTTGCAACAAAACTATTTTGTGCCGAAAAGTCTGTCACCGGCATCGCCCAAACCGGGCAAAATGTAGTTGTGTTCGTTGAGTTCGCGATCTTCTACTGCGCAATATATTTGAATGTCAGGGTGAGCATTATGCAAAGCGGCAATGCCTTCAGGCGCAGCAATGATGTGCATGCACTTGATGTTTGTTGCGCCTTTCTCTTTCAAAATGTCCACTGCGGCAATGGCACTTCCGCCCGTTGCCAACATGGGGTCTAGCACTATGCAAATTTTTTTGTCAATATCCTTGGGCAATTTGCAGTAGTATTCCGTTGGTTTGCAGGTGGTTTCGTCGCGGTACATGCCGATGTGTCCGACCTTTGCCGTGGGAAAGAGAGTGTGTACGCCGTTTACCATACCCAAACCTGCACGCAAAATGGGCACAATGGCAACGGTGTTTTCCGCAATCATTTGTTGTGTTGTTTTTTCCAGCGGCGTTTCAATTTCCACATTAACAGTGGGGATATCTTTGAATGCTTCGTAGGTGAGCAACACGGAAATTTCTTCGATAAGTTCGCGAAACATTTTTGTATCGGTGTTTTTGTCGCGAAGCAGTGAAACTTTGTGAGATATAAGCGGATGATTGATGATTGTAACGTTTTTCATATAAAAAACTCCAATTTTGTTTTAGGTTTGTTGTGTAATTTTGCTTGATTGGTGGTGTGTGGGCTTGCGATGGTGTCAGCGTCGAATGCTTTTCACAAGCATTTTTCCGTTTTTTGGAAGTGTAACGGCAAAATTTGTATGGTGGGTGGGGTTGAACGCAGCAATTTGGTTTTTTGCGGATAACCTTAGAAAAGGCGTTTTTGTGCAGTTAATGTCGGTTAATATAAAAAACAACGCTCTGCATGTGATTCACAAACAAAGCGTCATTTATCAATGGGAAAGGGCAAAAAACTCACTGCAAATGTGAGCGGAAAGATGGTCGACATTGAACAATTTTTCCATTTCTTGTCCTCCCTCATCATCTATTGTACATCAATATCTCGTTTTTTTCAACTATTTTTAAGGTTTTTTGAAAAAAATCGGCAATTTTTGTGAGATTTTTTTGTAAAACTTCAACTTTTCGTCAAAAAAGAACCCTTGATGCAATTTTTTTACGCTTGCGTTATCGCGGCAGTTATGCTATACTGAATTTGTATAAGTTTACGTACGTTAGTAATTGCTTGCTAAACCGAACGTATTGTTGTACAAGTACTAAACTAAATCATAGGATATTTGTTTTGCTCGGCATTTTAGTTGCAAAAGCAATATGGTAGAAAATTTAGTGTGATATTCATTTTGCTTTGTATCGGCTGAGAAGGCACAAACGACAAATTTATATTGCAGAATCTATTTTGAGGTAACTATGGCAAAAGTAAAAAAACAAAAGAACAGGTGCAAAACGCTGGCAATTTGGGGCGTAATTCTAGGGATAATCCTTGTTACCGCGTCCATTATCGGTATAAGTTGGACGGTGCACAGTTTTTCCCCAAAAGGCGGCTACGGCGACTACGTGTTTGACGGCGGCGCGGCGGAATTTAACTTGGATTTGTTTCCATCGTTGGTGGTGGATAAGGACGCTTCCGAATTGAAAATTATGCAAATTGCCGATCCGCAAATAAAGTTCGGCGCATATCCGCAAAAGGACAGAAACACATTTGCTCTGTTGGAAAAGGCTATAAAAACGCAACAACCGGATTTGTGCGTGGTAACAGGCGATTTGACTCTTTCGGTTTTTTCCTACGATGCAATCAAGTATTTTGCTGATTTTATGCAAAAAATGAACGTAAAATGGGCGTATGTTTACGGGAATCACGATTCGCAGTTTGATTGCAGCAAATATACGATTTACAATTTGCTAAAAAACTATGACAACTGCTTGTTTTCGCCCGGACCAAGTGGCATTTACGGCGAAAGTAACTACTTGGTGAACATTTTTAAGGGAGAAAAATCGTCGGAAAATTTGATATATAGTTTGGTGCTTTTGGATAGCGGCATGTATCCGCAAGGTGAAAACGTAGCGCTTTCCGAATGGGTGTACGACTGGATCCACCAAAGTCAAATGGATTGGTACACTTGGGCAATAAACGGTTTGAAAAGCGTAAAATCGGATATTCAAACATCGATGTTTTTCCACATCCCGATCAAGGAATTTGCCACAATGTACTACATAAGCGAGAAAAACAAGGGCAACGAAATTCCGCAAGCGGTGGAGGTAACCTTGCCAAGCGTTGAAGTTCAGGGGGTAACCGGCACGGTATGCGAAGACGACAAAAAAGATTCGGAATATGTTTTCGGCGATGACGGCTATACCGTAGGAATATACTATCAGGGTAACGGCGCCGGGGTAACAGACCACCCCGACGTTTTTGAGTACGTAAAAAAGTTGGATTGCACCAAAGCAATTTTTTGTGGACATGACCACGTGAACACACTGAAAGGTTACTATGACGGTGTTTATTTGGGCTACGGGCTTTGCTGTGGCTATCACACCTATCCTTTTTTCGATAAACCTAATTTTCTTACCGACTTGCTTGGCACGTCGGACAAAGTGAACTGCAATGCACAACTTTGGGTGGACGAAAACGGTGTTGTCATGGAAAAAGGCGTTACGATGATTCAAATTTCACTGGGAGATTCCGATTACGGCAAGCTTATAGTTACAGACAAACGTGCTAGCACGTTGAAGTGAGTTTGAGTGCGAGCAGAGAGCATCAGTCCGAACCGTTAGGCACATGCGGTGCGACTGTGTGTTGTGTAGTCGTGCAGACAGTTTTGTGTGCGTTACGGTAAGTCGTGTCGGGAGAGCTTTTTGTGCAGCGCAGTTTGTTTGGGACATAGTGCGTCGTGTGTGTAGTCAGTTCAAGTTGTAAGTTGTGTTGTTCCTTGCAGTTGGTAGTGCAAAAATTGTTCTACATTTTGGCGTTAGCGCAGAATACTATGTTTGACATAGTATTATTTTGCAAACAAAAGAGTGTAAAAATTTAACTTTATCAACCGCAAGTTGAGTGAAAGTTCAACCTGTAGTTGAGTTCCGCAGAAAAAACTAAACAAACAGTCGCTGTTTTTTTGTCAACAAATGTTGTAGAATGTCAGTGTAGTTGAAGGGTTGCAAACTTTCGATTGCAGCGTAGAGTGTCGTGCACAGGCTCGAATGTAAATTAAATAGGAGAAACACATTATGAACGAAACATTTGGACAAAGATTTCAACGTTTGCGCAAAAGCGCGGGATTAACGCAAGAAGACGTGGCAACAAAACTTAACATAACTTCACAGGCCGTTTCCAAGTGGGAAAACGATGTTTCCGCCCCTGATATCTCCGTTTTGTTGAAACTTTCGGAAATGCTTAACGTTTCGGTAGAACAAATTTTGGGCAAAGAACCTGTTGCCGACGTAGTAATTTCGGAAAACAAAAAAGACATAAAATCGATGGTATTTCGCATCAAAGTCATTTCTGCTGACGGCGACAAAGTGAACGTAAACATACCGTTGGCTTTGGCGGAAGTGTTTTTGAACAGTAATTCGCCGTTGCCGCAGATAAACGGCAAAGACGTGCTGTCAGAGATTGACTTCAAACTTCTCATATCCCTTATCGAACAAGGCATAGTGGGTAAACTCGTCGATGTGCAGAGCGCCGATAATGACATAGTGGAAATTTGGGTGGAATAGATGGTTATCGTAATAAAAAACGAAAAATTCCGCCTTGGGCTGTGGTTTCCTTTGAGCACGCTAAATTCCAAAATGGTTCGGCGTGTGTTTTGCAAAAGTGTTTTGAAGAGCAACAGCGGCAATAAAGAATTTTCCAAGCTCAACAACGAAGCAAACTCTGCCGAGAAACATTGTGATTTGGCGCAAGCAGAAGAAACGCAGTCGAAAGACCTTACGGCAGTTTCCGTTGTGGCGGAGAAGAAGTGTGGCGAATCAGATGTGGAAACGTTGCCAAGAACCGATGAAGAAAATTCACGGGTTGTTAATGACGACGTTTTGGATAAAAAGGCATTGGACTCGCAACTTAAAGCGCAGTTTAAGCAAGCGTATACTATTTTGAAACAGTACATAAAGAAAAACGGACACTTCACGCTTTTGGAAGTTAAAACAGCCGACAAAGAAACGTACGTCAAAATCAGGGTGTAAGCGGCACGATTCAATTCGTCTGTTTTGAATGCGGCTGTGCCTGCAATGTAATTTGCACAATAGGCTTCACAATCCGGCAGCCGCCTTTGCCGTGTGCGCCAAAGGCAGATTACAACCCTTTACATAATGGCGATGAGAAATATAGAATTTTGCGTGTTAATCTGTGTTTTCTGATTTTCATTTTTTCTACAAAAAAGCACTCCAACGGTTACAAACTTTTTGGGGTGCAGTTTTTTGTTGCTTTTTTTACATACCTATTGAAATATCTATTTTCGTATGATACAATGATTGTAACAAATAGTATTATGTTGTAAACAATCAAGGAAATTATCTATATTTTTTTAATTACCATTTAAACTGTTTGAATTTTAGGTTCAAACTGTTTACTCGAAAATCAGCGCAAAGCATATTTTGGGTTGTATTGGCAATTTTGCCAACAATCGGTTTCGGTATCAAATGTTGTATTTTGCGTGGTTATTTGTAAATGAATTTTAAAGGAACAATACGCAGTGTTTGTGCCACAGACGGCAAAGTGCACATAGTGGCTGCGTTGTAGTTTTAATCTTGAAAGAAGTAAAAAAACAGATAGGCATATGGGAAATGATAAATATTATGTTGTTATTGCAAGGAGGTGAGAGTTGAAACTTAAATAATTTTGTTGCAGTTTAGACATTGAAAAGGGGGGCGCTATGATGAAAAAAATAGGCACAATGAGAACTATGATGAAAACAATAGGTATAACCTTGCTGGCGTTGGTAACGCTGATTTTGAAACTTGCATTGGTGCTTGTGTTGACAGTTGTTTTGATGTTCGGCTGTTCAACCAATCAAACAAATTGTTTCATCGAAGGGGTTTTTGTCAACGAAGAATATCGCTTGACGGTAACGGCTATTGACGAGGCGACGTTCAAAAGCAAAGACGGCATTAACGTAGTAGAAGACATAAGTATAACCCGTACAAACAAATATTACCAACTGGAATTGGTAAAACTCGGTGCCACACCCGAGCAAGATGAATTGCTTACATTCATAAACCTTGTTCAGGTTAGTGCAAAAGCAGAACCTTGTCACTATAGGGACGACCGAGGTAACAGTATTGGTCCACAAATTATACAAAATATCACAAAGTATGTTATTGATTATAATGGTGAAGTTATGCTTTTGAAAGAAGTTAATAATATCTAGGAGGTTGAATAAATGATTGCTGGTATAGTAATGTCGATAATCATAGGGCTCTCTTCTGCGCTGAATCCGATGTACATTGATGAGGATTTTTTTGCATCAAACCTAGACGCGCAGGCAATAATGGACGAAAACAATTTTACCACCCAAGAAGAAATAGAAAATTATGTAATAGATTATATTGAAACAGCAACAGCAACAAGAGATATTGATAAAGGTGGCAATATAATAGAAAATTCCAGGCAGTATTTAGAAAATAACTATAGTAATTTCACTTGGCTGAAACGTGGCAATAGACTAACGAGTGATGTTACCGGTGCTATACCTCTAAATATGAAAGGTCCAGATTTTCCAGCTTCTGATTTTGAGGCGGCAGTTGAGGCTAGCGATATTGTAAGTTCTTATGGCGGCTGTGGTTCTATAGCTATGGTGGGGATCCTTGATTATTTTGCGCGTTTTTTGAATTATAGCGAAATAATGGCAGATCCCTACAATAGTCAAGATAGAATTGAATTGGCAACAAAGGTATTCGTGGAAACCCCACAAGTTAATTTATTTAACAATACAATTGTCTTTCCTGGAGATTATAAAGAAGCGTGTAATAAAATCTTAAGTGATTTTGGACTTGCGAATGTCATTTCTTGCGACTACAGAGGTACTTTGCTTAAAGGCGGAATAAAAGATACGTTGCTAGACATAATAGTAGAAAAAATTGACGAAGGACTTCCTGTCACAATGTATACGGGAATTATGTCGGGCAGCGGGAAGTTTACCAAACATTATACTAATATTTGCGGTTATGAGAAGTGGTTGGGATACGATAGTAACGGCAATACCATGGAGAAATACTTTTTGGAAGCAAGGCTTAATTTCTCAGACTATCAAGATACATATATTTGCGATGATAACATTTTAGATAGCGGTATGATGGGAATAATTTATTATGACATAAATTATAACAATTTTTGGCAGGTGAATGCATCGGATTTCGCAGAAGAATTCGTGAACAGCGCAGGGCAAGGACAGTATTTTTTCTACAATATCACTCAACCAGTGACAATGGCCTCCGGGTTCAGTTTTAATACAAACAGATTGAGATGCAGTTACATAGAAAACCAGTATTTGGTGCTTTCCGCAAACAGAAATAATGTTGTCGATGCATATTTGGAAATACAATGGTGGTGCGGTGTACAACGAGTATCGTTTACGTCGGCTCTTTGGAGTAGTATGGAGGCAATGGGGGTAAACGGGAAATTTTCCATTCAAATTTACAAAAATAATCAGTGGCAAGATTATATCACATACGACCTATTAACAATGAGCACATCGAGAGACTCACCCGATTCGCATGTTGTGTTGTTCCCTCGAGGTACGACAAACTTCAGATTTTACGCCAAGCACAATTATCCATCCGGTGACAGAAATAAAGGAAGAATTGTGCTTGACAATATCGATATTCGTTACCATTGACGACCATGGAAATCCTTATTGTTCATCTAACAAATAGACTATCTATTTATCAATTTCCTAAAGTAATTTTCCGAGTAACCTATTTGGCAAAAATAAACTGCAAACAAAAAAGGAAGGCACCTCAAAAGTGCCTTCCTAAATTTTTGCCAACAAACTAT
>CAZHUH010000030.1:0-11816 GCA_964535505.1 uncultured Oscillospiraceae bacterium | reverse complement strand
GCAAATTGTTCCAAACCAATGCGGTCGGTTTCGGAGAATCTGTTTTCCAAGGGGCTGTCGATATCCAACACTGCAACCACTTTGCCGCCGACGCTGATGGGCACCACAATTTCCGAAAGCGACCGACTGTCGCAGGCAATGTGCCCTTCAAACCTATGCACGTTTTCCACCACAACCGTGCGATTTTGCGCCGCCGCAGTGCCGCAAACGCCCTTGCCCAAGGGAATTTCTATGCAAGCAACCTTTCCTTGAAAAGGTCCCAACACCAGTTTGCCATCTTCTTCCAAGTAAAAACCTGCCCAATTAAGGTCGTCTAAAGCGTCAAACAGCAAAGCCGAAGCGTTTGCCAAGTTGGCAATGCGGTGGGGCACGCCTATTGTTATTTGTTTAAGTTGTTCATTCAAAATTTTGTAGTCTTTCATTTTGCAAAACCTCTAGTATCATGTAAAATTATACAATTGTTTGGCCTTTTGTCAACATCTTTTCTGCTGTGCGTGAAAAAAACGAGTGTATTTTCAAAGTTTTCAAGGCGTTGTCAAGCGTGAAAAAGGTGTGGATTTTCAAGGTATTGTAGGTGTTGTCAACAGCAAAAAAATGTGCTAGAATACACCCATGGTAAAATTACAACTTATTTCTGCAGATGAACAAATGTACATATGGGCAATGGAGCAGTTGAAGGCGGCTTTTCCCGCAAGCGAACGGCGCGACGACAATTTGCAACGGCAAGTTATGCAACACCGCGACTACCGTTTGTGCGTGATACGTGATGACGGCGTGCCTGTTGGCGTGGTAGGCTACTGGGATACGCCGAATTTTTTGTATTTCGAAAACTTTTGCGTATGTTCTTCGCTGCGAAATTGCGGTTACGGCAGCGCAACGCTGAAATTTCTCACGCAAAACCTCGCCAAGCCCTTTATTTTGGAAATAGAGTTGCCGCAAGATGCGCTTACGCAACGCCGCAAAGCTTTTTATCAACGTAACGGCATGGTGGAAAACCCCTTTCCGCACATTCAGCCGCATTACCGTGCAACCGACCCCGATTTGCCGCTTATGGTGATGACCTACAAAACTCAAATTACGCAAGCACAGTACAATGTTTTTCGCAAATACCTCGACGACAACGTCGACGTCAGATAGCATTCAAAAATTTCCACGAAAACATCAATGTCAGACAGCCTTTCGAATATTTCGGCAATAACGTCGATTCGAATAATCTTTCAAACGCCGCACACCCCCATTTTGTCGGCGTTATTTTTTATTGCAAAGAACATCTGCTATTGTTTCAAAAAATTTGTGTTTGGCGCTGCATTACCGATGCAGTAATATTGAGCACGATCTTTTGCGCAAAGTTAGGCAATATTCTTTTAGAACAAACAAAATTCATTGTGCGTTTGCGAAACTTGGCGAAATTTAGCGGCAAAACATTGCCGTTGACATCTTTTTGCGCAGTTGAACAACTGCATATATGCACGTGTGTGCAAACATTGTTTTCTGTGAGCGCAGCAGTGGTGAGGGATAAGTTTGAAAACAGAAATTGTTTTCGTTGGTGGGGAGACCGCGTTTATATAACCCTTGCAAACTACGGGAGCGCAATGCACTCCCCTACGCTGCACTATATATTTTATTGGGCTTCGAAACAAAAATCAACGCGCGCAACACCCCACATTTGACAAAGCCCCTTAAAACAATGGAAAAATCAAACCGTATTGGAAGTAAATTAAGCATGCAAATTTCCAATCAGCGCAGTGCGTCAAAGAATAAAAAGGTGAGTTACGCCGCCAAATCTCATTTGAAACGACCAAAAAAGGCAAGCCCTAAAAAACAAACAAAAAGCGAGCCGTGCAGGCTCACTTTGAAGTTATTAAAAATGAAAAAATATTTTGATATTTATTTTTTGTTTTTACCGCCGAAATACGCTTTGACTATTGACGGCGTTAGTGGTAGTATATATCAGTACACATTTGCGCATTTTGGGGAAATCCTACCTTTTTTGAGCAAATTTCCGCTGTTTTTGTGCCAAAATCGGCAAAAACGCACAATATTTTGCCAAAAAACCGCAAGTTCTTCTTTCTGCGCGAAACGGCTACCCGTCGAAGTTTGTCGATAAAATTAAAATAACACAAACTTTTCGACTTTGCAACTTTTTAGCAGTAAAAATACGGAAAAATTTTTTGAGGAGTTTTGTAAATGCCACAAGACATCAAGACCGTTATGTACGGCAACCACGAAAGAAAGTCGTTTTCCAAAACGACAGAAGTGCTTCCCTTGCCCAACCTAATAGAAGTGCAGAAGCACAGCTACCAAATGTTTTTGGACGAAGGTATCCGTGAAGTTTTTGAGGATTTTTCTCCCATCGAAGATATGACCGGACACTTCCGTTTGGAATTTTTGGATCACAGACTGGATAGCACGCCTAAGTATTCCGAGGCGGAATGTCGCTTGCGTGACGCAACTTATGCCAGCCCCTTGCGTCTTACCGTTCGCTTAACAAACAAAGGTACCGGCGAATTTCTGGATCAAGAAGTGTTTATGGGCGATTTCCCTTTGATGACGGAAACCGGCAGTTTTATCATCAACGGGGCGGAACGTGTTATCGTTTCGCAAATCGTGCGTTCTCCCGGCGTATATTGCTCGGTAGAACTCAACAAAAACGGCAAGCCCACCTATAACACAACGGCAATGCCCAGCCGCGGCGCCTGGTTGGAAATCGAGCACGACTCCAACAATGACGTTCTTTACGTGCACGTCGACCGCAACAGAAAACTGCCCATAACGGTTTTGCTTCGCGGAATTTTGCACGACGGAATCAACCGCGACAGCCGCAGTGGCAACATCATTGCCAAGTTGTTCGAATACGACCCCGTTTTGGCGCTTACTTTTGCCAAAGATGATACCGCAACCGATCAAGAATCGTTGGTAGAAATCTACAAGCGTTTGCGCCCGGGAGAAATTCCCACCGAAGAATCGGTGCAAAAAACCTTGAACGACTTGTTGTTTGACGCAAAGCGTTACGACCTTGCAAAAGTAGGCCGCTACAAGTTCAACAAAAAGTTGGCTCTTTCCGCACGCATTGCAGGGCTCACTTTGGGCGATGACTTGGACGTTCAACTTACCACTTTGCCCAAATACACCCACCTTACCGAGGAAAACGTAAAAGACATTATTGCTTCCGGCGTAGTGGAAAAAATCAAAATTTTGGACGAACACGGCACGACGGTTGTGCTCGATGTCAACGCACCCGATTTTCTTGCAAAAGCCACAAATGCTTATTTGGATGCCAACGTTACGTTGCCTTTGCCTCGCACAATATCCGCAGGCACCGTTTTGTCGGAAAGCGACGCTTACGACATTCAACACAGCGGCATAAATTGCATTTACACATCTCAACAAACCTACACAACTCTGTTTGAAAGCACTCAAGCGCAAACGGCGCATAACTACGAAGAAGTGCTTTCCAAACACTTGGGCTGCGTGGTAATGACGGAAGCGGGCACCCTTAACATAAGCGGCAACAAAATCGATGCCAGCGGACGTACCTTGACGGAATTGCCCAAACCAACCTACGAAGAACGCAAAGGCGAAATCACCGTGGAAGAAGCGGCTCAAATTGCCTTTGAAAACGGCTTGAACGTTTATCGTTCCGCCACGGCTCCCGTTATTGTTTTGGCAAAAACGTGCCCCAGAGTGAAAGTTTTGGGTAACAACACCGTGGACGCGCACAACTTTGCCGTTGCTTTCGACAGACGTTTTGTCGCATTGGATTTCAAAGCGTGCGGTATAACGGAAGCGGTAGACGTAGACGTTTTGCGTGAAATTTTGTCGCAACAACTTTCGTTGGAAGACACCGCCGAACTGTTGCATGATCGCCGCTATGAACTTATTTCCAAACACATTACGCACGAAGATATCATTGCCACCGTCAACTACAACTTAAACATGAAGTACGGTATCGGCAGTGCGGACGATATCGACCACTTGGGCAACCGTCGTATCCGTTCAGTAGGTGAATTGCTTCAAAACCAATTCCGCATTGGTATTTCCCGTTTGGAAAGAGTCATTCGCGAAAGAATGGCTGTGCAAGAAGTTTCCAAAGCGACACCGCAATCGCTCATCAACGTGCGCCCCGTATCTTCCGCAATAAAGGAATTTTTCGGTTCTTCGCAGTTGTCACAATTTATGGATCAAACCAACCCCATTGCCGAATTGACGCACAAGCGTAAACTTTCCGCATTGGGCCCCGGCGGTTTGAATAGAGAACGCGCCACTTTCGAAGTCCGCGACGTTCACTACACCCACTACGGCAGAATGTGCCCCATTGAAACTCCCGAAGGACAAAACATCGGTTTGATCACATCGCTTGCGGGCTACGCTCGTATTAACGAATACGGTTTTATCGAAGCGCCATATCGCAGAGTTGACAAAATTCACCACACGGTAACGGATTTTGTAGAATATCTTACCGCCGATGAAGAAGATAACTACATCATCGGACAAGCCAACGAACCTTTGGACGAAAATGGCTATTTCGCTCGCGAACGTATCACTTGCCGCCGCAGAGATGAAATTTTGGAATTCCCTCGCGACAGAGTAGACTACATCGACGTTTCGCCTCGTCAACTTATTTCCGTTGCAACCAGCCTTATTCCTTTCTTGGAAAACGACGACACTAACCGCGCGTTGATGGGCAGTAACATGCAACGTCAAGCCGTTCCTCTTATCAAGCCCGAAGCCCCCATTGTGGCAACAGGCATCGAAGAAAGAATTGCTTACGACAGCGGCGTTATGATCATCGCCTCCGACGACGGCGTAGTGCTTAAAGCGGCGGACGACACAATAGTTGTTCAAAGCGATAACGGCACATTGCAAAACTATCGTCTTAAAAAGTTTGTACGCAGCAATCAAGGCACCTGCATCAACCAAAAAGTCATAGTTTCCAAGGGCGACAGAGTCAAAAAAGGTCAAGTTTTGGCAGACGGTCCCTCCACAGACGGCGGCGAATTGGCTTTGGGCAGAAACATCCTTATTGGGTTTATGACTTGGGAAGGCTACAACTACGAAGACGCAGTTTTGATTTCCGAGAAATTGGTGAAAGAAGACGCCTTTACCTCCATTCACATCGAGGAACACGAAATCGAATGCCGTGAAACGAAGCTCGGTCCCGAAGAATTCACGCGCGATATTCCCAACGTAGGCGAAGACGTGTTGAAAGATTTGGACGAAAACGGCATTATCCGCATTGGTGCGGAAGTGCGCCCCGGCGACATTTTGGTGGGCAAAGTTACCCCCAAAGGCGAAACGGATTTGACACCCGAAGAAAGATTGCTTCGCGCAATATTCTCGGAAAAAGCCAGAGAAGTAAGGGACACCTCTTTGCGCGTTCCCAACGGCGAAGGCGGCATAGTGGTGGACGTAAAAGTTTTCACCCGCGAAAACAAAGACGAACTGGATCCCGGCGTAAGCAAACTGGTTCGCGTATATATTGCACAAAAACGTAAAATTTCCGTCGGCGACAAGATGGCAGGCCGCCATGGCAACAAGGGCGTGGTTTCTCGCGTGTTGCCGGAGGAAGATATGCCCTTTATGGAAGACGGCACATCCTTGCAGATTGTGTTGAACCCCTTGGGCGTGCCTTCTCGTATGAACATCGGTCAGGTTTTGGAAGTTCACCTTGGTCTTATTTCCAAAATTTTGGGTTGGAAAATAGCCACCCCCGTATTCGACGGTGCAAGCGAAGCGGAAATTAAAAAGCTGTTTGAAGAAAACGGCATGGTAAACCCCGAAACGGGCAAGGTGGACGGAAAAGTTCAACTTTACGACGGACGTACGGGCGAGCCCTTTGAAAACAGAGTAACCGTAGGGTATATGTACTATCTGAAACTTATCCACTTGGTAGACGACAAGATTCACGCAAGAAGTACCGGTCCCTACAGTTTGGTAACGCAACAACCTTTGGGCGGCAAAGCACAGTTCGGCGGACAACGTTTCGGCGAAATGGAAGTTTGGGCATTGGAAGCCTATGGCGCGGCAAACGTGTTGCAGGAAATTTTGACGGTGAAATCCGACGACGTGGTAGGCCGTGTAAAAACTTACGAAAGCATCGTCAAGGGGGAAAATATCCCCGATCCCGGCATTCCGGAATCCTTCAAAGTGCTTATCAAGGAATTGCAATCGTTGGCGTTGGATGTCAAGGTGCTTTCTGCCGATAAGGAAGAAATTATCGTGCGCGATTCCGTCGACGACGAAGCTGACTACAACGAAGTTATGCTTGCCGAACAAGAAGAACGCAAGCAAGCAATGCAACAATTCAAAGAAGAAGACGAAATCAGCTTGGGCGAAGACGTTCAACACGGCTACACCGACGAGGACGACGATTTCAATTTGGATAGCTTGTTCGACAGCGACGGCGACGAGGATGCACTTTCCGGCTTGTTTGGTGAAGTGGACGAAGAGAGCGGCAAAGTTCAAGAACCGGAGGATGAAGAAAACCTCGATTCCGACGGATTGGATAGCTTGCTAGACGCTCTCGGCGGCGACGAAGAGGACGACATAGACTTCGATTCCGACAACGACGAAGACGATGAAGACGAAGATGCCGAAAAAGACGGCAGCGATGACGAGTAAGGAGGGGAGTAAATGAGTAACGAAACAATCAGCGGACAATCCATATCGACGCTCCGTTCCAACACATTGGCAAGACGCGGCATAATGAACGACTTCGATTCCATTCAAATAGGGATCGCGTCCCCCGAAAAAATCCGCGAATGGTCTTTTGGCGAAGTTAAAAAATCCGAAACCATCAACTACCGCACGCAAAAGCCGGAAAAAGACGGTTTGTTTTGCGAAAGAATTTTCGGACCGGTAAAGGACTGGGAATGTCATTGCGGAAAATACAAAAGAATACGCTACAAAGGCATCGTGTGCGAAAAGTGCGGCGTAAAAGTTACAAAATCAAAGGTTCGTCGTGAACGTATGGGACACATCGAACTTGCTGCGCCCGTTTCTCACATTTGGTATTTCAGAGGCACCCCTTCCAGAATGGGACTCATTTTGGATATGTCTCCCAAATATCTCGAACAACTCATCAACTTCCAAAGCTATGTGGTTATCGATCCCATGCAAAGCGGAATGCAATATAAGCAAATTCTTTCCATGAGCGAATATCGCGAAGCGCAAGCGGCTGCAAAAGAAGATCCAATGAGAAACTTCCGCGCAGGCACAGGCGCCGAAGCGGTGCGCGAACTGTTGCAAAACATCAATTTGGAAGAAGAATCCCAAATGCTTCGCTCCATTGTGGCAAAAACCAACCAAGGCGCAAAAAAGGTGCGCGCCATCAAGCGTTTGGATATTGTGGAAGCATTCAGAAAAAGCGGCAATCGTCCCGAATGGATGATTTTGACGGTTTTGCCCGTTTTGCCTCCCGAATTGCGTGCAATGGTGCCTTTGGACGGCGGCAGATACGCCACAAGCGACCTAAACGATTTGTACAGACGCGTTATCAACCGTAATAACCGTCTTAAACGACTTATCGAAATCAATGCGCCCGAAATTTTGATCAACAACGAAAAACGTATGTTGCAAGACGCAGTGGACAGTCTTTTGGACAACAGCCGCAGCAAACGTCCTCAAACGGGCGCCGGCAACAGAGAGCTGAAATCTCTTTCCGGGTTGCTTCGCGGCAAACAGGGACGTTTCCGTCAAAACCTTTTGGGTAAACGTGTTGACTACTCCGGCCGTTCGGTTATCGTTGTAGGACCCGAGCTCAAACTTCACCAATGCGGTATCCCCAAAGAAATGGCATTGGAATTGTTCAAACCCTTCGTTATGAAAAAATTGGTGGAAAGCAACCAATGTCATAACGTGAAATCCGCCAAAAAGCGTGTAGAACGCGCCGACGCAAAGGTTTGGGATATTTTGGAGAGCGTCATCAAAGATCACCCCGTTTTGCTCAATCGTGCGCCCACGTTGCACCGTCTTTCCATACAGGCGTTTGAACCTGTGCTTATCGAAGGCAGAGCCATCAAACTTCATCCGTTGGCATGCACGGCATTCAACGCCGACTTTGACGGCGACCAAATGGCAGTGCACGTGCCTCTTTCTATCGAGGCACAAACGGAAGCAAGATATTTGATGCTTGCCGCCAACAACATTTTGAAACTTTCCGACGGCAAACCGGTTATTTGCCCCACGCAGGACATGGTTTTGGGCTGCTACTACCTTACAACCGTGCGTTGCGACAGAGAAAAAACGGCAAAAATCATCGAACTCTACGACGAAACTCGCAAACAACGCGCTTTGACGGCAGAAGAAGTGGAATTGCTACGTTCGGCAAAGTATTACTGCAGTTTTGACGAAGCGTACGAAGCGTACGTTGCTCACGACATCACCCTTCAAACCGTTGTCAACATCAAGTTGGAAAATGGTGAAAAGATTTGGACAACCGTAGGCAGAATGATTTTCTGCCAAGCCATCTACTACGACTACGCCGACAACTCCGCTCAAGACGACAGTTACATCACCGACCCGGAAATCTTGGCGCAAAAACAACTAACCCGCCGCACTTTGGGTATACCGGAAGGGCTCACAAAAGAAATGATTACCAACCCCAAGAGTTACTTGGTGGGCAAAAAGCAACTTTCTCAAATTGTGGAAAAATGCTTCAAATTGCGCGGAACAACACCTACGGCAGTCATGTTGGACAACGTCAAGGCGTTGGGCTACAAATACAGTACGATAAGCGGTCTTACCACCAGCGTTTTCGATATGAACATCCCCACCGAAAAGGAAGCAATCATGCGCGCGGCGGAAAAGGAAGTTATCGAAATAGAAAATAACTTCAACGAAGGTTTCTTGACGGAAAACGAACGTTATAAATCGGTTATCGAAGTTTGGAAAGACGTTGCCGGAAAAGTGGAAGATTTGGTTAAGAACGTCATGGAAGAGGACAACCCCATTTGGATGATGGCAGATTCCGGCGCCCGTGGCAGCATGAACCAGATTCGTCAGTTGTGCGGCATGCGCGGCTTGATGAGCGACCCCAGCGGACGTACCATCGAATTGCCCGTTAAGGCTTGCTTCCGAGAAGGTTTGTCGGTGTTGGAATACTTTATTTCTTCACACGGCGGTCGCAAAGGTTTGGCTGATACCGCTTTGAAAACCGCAGACTCGGGTTACCTTACCCGCCGTTTGGTAGACGTTGCGCAAAATGTTATCGTGCGTGAAGAAGATTGCTCCGCGGGCAGCCGTCCGGCAGGCATGTGGATAGAAGCTTTCCACGGATCAGGCAAAGACGAAATTATCGAAAAATTCGAAGACCGTATCATCGGAAAATACGTTATCGACGACGTTGTGAACCCCAAAACGGGCGAACTTATTTGCCATGGCGACACAATGATAAACGATTACCTTGCCCAAGAAATCATCAAGGCAGGCATCGACAAATTGTATATGAGAACGGTTCTTACCTGCCGTAGTGAACATGGCGTGTGCTGTAAGTGCTATGGTTCCAATATGGCAACGGGCAAACCGGTAAATCTCGGCGAGGCAGTGGGCGTTATCGCCGCACAGTCTATCGGCGAACCGGGCACACAGCTTACAATGCGTACATTCCACACAGGCGGCGTTGCAACCTCCGACGATATCACACAAGGTTTGCCTCGTGTAGAAGAACTTTTCGAAGCACGCAAACCCAAAGGATGCGCAATCATTTGCGAAGTGAACGGCATTGTTTCCATTCCTCAAAATACCGAAAAGAAGGTTGTTCAGGTTAAGGAAGCCGACGGCAAGTTCAAAGAATACTCAATACCCTACACTTCGCGCATCAAAGTGCACGATGGCGACAAGGTAGAAAGCGGCACTCCTTTGACGGAAGGCTCCATCTATCCGCAAGATTTGCTTGTAACCAAAGGACTTCGCGCCGTTGAAGAATACTTGGTAAAAGAAGTTCAAGCGACCTACCGTTCCAACGGTGTAGAAATCAACGACAAACACGTGGAAGTTATCGTTCGTCAAATGCTTCGCAAAG
This sequence comes from uncultured Oscillospiraceae bacterium, assembly GCA_964535505.1. Classification (GTDB taxonomy): domain Bacteria; phylum Bacillota; class Clostridia; order Christensenellales; family CAG-314; genus Fimimonas. The sequence continues at coordinate 1,795 of CAZHUH010000030.1, read as the reverse complement.
TTCGTATCGAAGATGCAGGCACAACGGATATGCTTCCCGGCGAAGTGGTGGATATCTTCAAGTTCGAGGCGGAAAACAACAAAGTTTTGGATGAAGACGGTGTTCCCGCTACGGCAAAGAGAATTTTGTTGGGTATCACAAAAGCAAGTTTGGCAACGGACAGCTTCCTTTCGGCGGCATCCTTCCAAGAAACGTCTCGCGTTTTGACGGAAGCAGCAATCAAAAACAAGTGCGACCCGCTTTACGGTTTGAAAGAAAACGTCATAATCGGCAAGATGATTTCCGCGGGCACCGGTTTGAAGCAGTACAGAGACATGGAGCTTACTCTCAAAACGGATAACTTTGCTTACGAATCGGATAACGACGAATCGGAAGAAATGTAACAACTTCTCTAAAAATTGTCGGCTACAGAGAAAATAGAATAGAGAAGAAAATGTGGATTTGGTCAAAGAAACGGCAGTTTTCGACAGAATATTGTCGTTTCTTTTGGGTCTTTTCACGTTGCTTTCTTCGTTCTTTATTCACTAAAAATTGTGGCTTTTTCGTCACTCAACTTATCTATCGTATCTCTTGTTAAAGAATATCAGCTAAAAAATTGATAAAACTATTGACGTAATATTGTATGTTGGATATAATATGAATGAAAATATGCTTCGCATATAATTTTTTGACAAATTTCAAGATATCTGGGAAATGTCGATGGCAGTTGTTAGTTTCGATTTCATATAATGATAAAGGAGATATGGATCTTGTGATTAATAAAAAAATAATGGTGGTATTTTTAGTGTTAGTTGTAACGATATTCAGTCTTATCGGGGCGGGATGTATGCCATTAACAATCACTCAACTTGAAGCAAAGGAGTCGGTTGCAAATGACGACACGACCACGCCAACGACTTCCGGAGATGATTACTACCAAAGCTATTCTTTTGACGGAATCGGAATATGCAAATGGCCTGATTTTATAGGCGGAAATTATAATTTGGGTGCTTGTGAAAGAGAATATTATATTACTTCGACATTTTCGGAATTAAAAAACATATTCGAATCATGTACCGGCTATGAAATAACAGAGTATTTTAATGCAGAAACATTTAATGAAAATTATGTATTATGTGTGGTTAGAGACGAAACCACTGGCACTGCAGAAATAAAATACTCCAATTTCAGAGTGAACGGTTTGGAACTTTCGATTGAGGAAACTTTTATTGGCGGGGGAGCCGAAGTAGTCAGCAGATATTTGGATTTTGTTGTTATTCCACGACAATCGTTCTCAAAAGGAAATTACTGCCCGGGTCTAGAATATTATTGGATAAATAATGAGATAACTTATGATTAAAAAAGTCAATAGGAATAGTATTATGTCTTATATTATTAATTGCTCCACTATGTTTCAGCATTACATACCCAAATTTTGTGGAAAAATGTAATTTGGAAAACGTATTAGACGAAATATCCGTATTAATTGTATTAGATGACAAAGAAATAAACAAAGAAGAAATAGCATTCACTGATGATTTAGAGTATAATCAAAATGTTATTATGAGTATCCGAAATCTAAATAAAAATTATTATGTAAAACATAATAATGATTTTGTTGATGAGAAAATTGAAACAAACGGAAATATTAATATAAGTGAATATTCTCCAGTAGTTTTTATTACATTCGATAGTTATAAAAGTTATTTAAGCGAAAAAGTTTTCTTGCAAAAACTTTCCAAGTCGAATGATATTGAAAAAAAATTCAATGAGAAGAAGTTCGATTTGGATTGTATTGAATGTGATTGTTAACGCA
>CAZHUH010000029.1:0-12936 GCA_964535505.1 uncultured Oscillospiraceae bacterium | reverse complement strand
GGTGTGTAACAAAATTACACGCCGAGAACTCTCTGTTAAGAGCTTTTTTTGAAGCTCTTGGGCATATTTTTGAGATTGAGCTTCTTATACGCCAACATTTGACAATGAATCCATTTATTTTTATAGGTGTTTTTCAACCGTTTTATTGCGCTTTTTCCAAATAGTTTAGTCGCGGTGAAGTTCCGCCTTGATGCGGCGCACACCTGCGGAGGAAGATTGCTCTTTTGTGATGGTGAAATGTCCCAAATCGCCTGTGTTTTGCGCATGGGGACCACCGCAAATTTCTTTGGAGAAATCGCCCATTGTGTAAACTTTTACCACTTCGCCGTATCTGTCGCCGAAAAGACCTATTGCGCCTGTTTTGCGCGCGTCTTCAATTGGCATTTCTTCACAAGAAACAGGCAGTTTGCGTTCTATTGCTTGGTTTACCAAACGTTCCGTTTCGGCAATTTCTTCCGCCGTCATCGGGCGAGAAAATGAAAAGTCGAAGCGCAAACGTTCGGGGGTGATGTTGCTGCCCTTTTGCTTGACTTCATCACCCAAAACGCGACGCAAAGCCGCTTGAAGCAAGTGTGTTGCCGTGTGCAGATAGGTGATTTCGATGCCGCCGCCTTCCGCCATACCGCCCTTGAAACGTTGTTCGCTGCCGGCGTGAGATTTTGCTTGGTGTTCGGCAAATTTTTGTTTGAAACCGTCAACATCTACCGTGAAGCCGTTTTCGGCGGCAAGTTCTACCGTCATTTCCACGGGGAAACCGAAAGTGTCGTAAAGTTTGAAAGCCGTGCCACCGGGAACAACATTGCCGGGAATATGACTTATTACCTTCAAAAATTCCTTTTCGCCTGCCACCAAAGTTTTGGAGAATTTGTCCTCTTCGCGCACCAATTCGTCTACGATTTTTTGTTGGTTTTGCACAAGTTCGGGGTACACGTCCTTATAAACTTGTATATAAACCTTGGCAATTTCCACTATGCTTCCTTTGGGCATATCCAACGAATTTGCCATACGAACGGCACGACGAATAAGGCGGCGCAACACGTAGCCTTGGTCGACATTGCTAGGCACCACGCCAACGGGATCGCCCAAAAGGAATGTTGCCGTGCGAACGTGATCGGCGATAACTCGCATTGCTTTTGTGGTTTTGGCATCCGTTCCGTAAGTTTTGCCGGAAAGCTCTTGAATTTTTTTGAGAGCGTCGGCAAACAAATCAATGTCGTAGACGGATTTTAAACCGTTCAATACGCAAACGGTGCGCTCCAAACCCATGCCTGTATCGACGTTTTTTTGTTCCAAAGGCAAATAGGTGCCGTCGGCTTGGCGGTTGAATTGCATAAACACATTGTTCCAAATTTCCAAATATTTGCCACAGTCGCAAGAGGGATCGCAATGCTCGCCGCAAGCGGGCTTACCTGTATCCCAAAAGATTTCCGTATCGGGGCCGCATGGTCCGGTTGTGCCGGCAATCCACCAGTTGTTCTTTTTGGGCAAGAAGAAAATACGTTCTTTGGGAATGCCGCATTCTTCCCACACTTTGGCAGAATCTTCATCGCGTGCTGCGTCTTCATCGCCGGCAAACACCGTAACGGAAATACGGTTTATATCCAGCCCCAAATACTTCGGGCTTGTGAGAAATTCGTAACTCCATTTTATTGATTGGTGGTTGAAGTAGTCGCCCAACGACCAGTTGCCTAACATTTCGAAAAAGGTAAGGTGGCTGTCGTCGCCCACTTCTTCGATATCGCCCGTGCGCACACACTTTTGCACATCTGTAAGGCGGTTGCCTTTGGGGTGTTTTTGCCCCAACAAGTAGGGAATAAGCGGATGCATGCCTGCCGTGGTGAACAACACCGACGGATCATTTTCGGGGATAAGACTGGCCGATTGAATGACGGCGTGCCCCCTTTCTTGAAAGAAATTTAAAAATTTTTCTCTTAAAAACTGTGATGTGATTTTCATAACTCCTCGTAAAAATTGTATTTTCAAATATAAATCGACACACATTTTCGAGTGCCGATTTTTTTGTTTAAAATGTGTAAGGGCTTTCTAGTTTGCCGTCCAAATCATCCTTTCGCGCAGTGTGCGCACCTTGGTGCATGCCGAATAGATGTAGAAAAACCAAAAATACACGGGTATGGCAAACATCACGTTGCCCGTTTGTTCAAAGGGCACAAACGCGTTGCGCACAGCCAAAAGCCAATCGGCAGAACCTTCGGGAATAAGATATTTGCAGGTTGCCCAAAGCACAAGCCACAACGTGGTTATGATTGCCATCACCAAATACAAAATGTTGCTACGTTTGCTACGTTTTGCGGTGAAAATGCGCACAAGGCACACCACAAAATGCACCGCCATGCAAAACATTGTGGTTAGGCAAATGATATACACCAACAATGTGCCGACGTTTGCAAAGCCAACTTGCTTGCTTTGTCCTAAACCGAAAAGCATTTCAAAACAATCCGACAACATATCGGCGCCGTAAACGTAGTAAGACGCCTCCCCCTTGGGAAACACTTCCAAAATGCCGCCGTCATATCTGCAAAGCAACGTGGGACGCAATGTGCAACTCGGCACGATAACAAAGTAGGCAAACGCCAACAAAAACACCAACGCCACAATGGCAATGACTCTGCCGCCGCGGTAGGAATGCCGCGCTTTTACCGCAGAGTTGCCTCTTTCGGTGTAGGCTGCGCCGAAATTGTGGCCGCAACTGCACACGTTATCGGAAATAGCTACGGCTTTGCCGCAACGCGGACAAATTTTGGTAGGCATGCCTTCCTTCAAAGGCGCACCGCACTGACCGCAAAAACTTGCCAAAGGAGAATTTGTTTTGTGGCACTTTGGACAAACCACAACTTCGTCGGGCACAGTCAACTGCTTGCCGCAGCAAGCACAAAATCTGGCGTTCAACGCATTTGCTTTTCCGCAATGCGGACAGACGTTAAAACCATTCGCACTATACATCAGCCTTTCCTCCCTGTTTGCCTTTTTGCGCCGCAAGCCACGCAATACACGTTTGAAACGTTGTTTATGTTTTTACATTTGGAACACACCCATTTTTCTTGCGTGTCAGGGTTGGTGCCCTCGAACGACCATTGGCAACGAGTGCAAAACCTGTCGTCTACGGAGTTTTCCGCGCCGCAGTTTGGGCAATACTTTTTTTGAAGTTCGCAATCCAATTTGAAACCGCAACTTACGCAAAAAATTTCATCGGGAGCGTTCAGTGCGCCGCAGTTGGCGCAAATTTTCTTTTTGCCGTCGCCATCTTGCAAAAAAGTTTGTTTTACACTGCCGTTGCCCAAAATTTTGTTGTCGTGCACCACCTGCATATCCTGTGTGGCGGCGTTTACCAGCGAGGCGAAACAATAGGAGCAAAAACGTGCTTCTAAACTGTTTGGGCGGCCGCAATGAGAACAAATTTTGCGTTTTACCACGCGATGATCATGCAAATTTGCCACCGACGTGCCGCATTTTGAACAAAAAATTGCGTGAATGGGAATGATTGCGCCACAAGTTGGGCACTTTGCCGTCTCTTGCGGAGTGGCAACGGACATACCGCCGTAGACATCGGAAAAACGCTCGCGCATATCCACGGGAGAGGGGGTAAACCCTTCGTCCGATGCCGAAGCGTGCTTGATATCCACAATTTCGGGGTGCAATTTTCCGCCGCAATTTATGCAAAAGGCAAAAGATTTGTCGTTCACCGCACCGCAATGAGGGCAAGCAAATTCTTCTTGCGCCACAAAATCTCTTTTGCCGCAGTTGTAGCAAAAGTCGCAATCGTTGGTGTTAAGTTGTCCGCAATGTTTGCAAACTTTCATCTTTTACCTTCGATAACTTGTTTTAGTACTTCGTCAACCGATAAAACAGCCTTTTATTTGCGCTGCGCAAGTTTGCCAAATGGACAACGGCACTTGATAAGCCGGATGTGTCGACTACCAAATGAGCAAACTCGTTAAATCGGCTGTGCCGATTGCCGATTCGGTCTTTTTCTTGCCAAATCGGTTTTTCGCCAAATCATTTTTTCCTTGCCGATTCAACCGTGTTAATTGTAAAGCCGTCCGCCGTGTTACTTATTAAAACTGTCCTTCAACCCGACAATTTCGTTAAACACAAGTTTTTCCCGCGTGGAATCTCTGTCCAAAACGTAGTAGCCCACGCGCATAAACTGGAATTTGTCCTCCACCTTGGCGGAAAGCAAACTTTTTTCCACTTTGGCAGAAACTACTTTCATGCTGTTTTCGTTGAAACGCAAATTGAAATCTGTTACACCGTCCACAACGTCGTTTAGCAAACTTTGCAACTTGCGAACGGTAACGTCCACACAAGAATCTGCCTCCACCCACTGAATAACACCCTTAACTTTGACGCCGCTGGTGTCGCTGCCCGATTTGGAATTGGGCACAACCGAGCAATGCAATTCCTTCACTTCGCCATTTTCGTCCAGCACAACATCATCGCAGTGAATGATATATGCGCCCTTCAAACGCACGTATCCGTCAGGCTTCAGCCGGTAGTATTTGGGCGGCGGAACAAGGGCAAAATCGCTTTTGTCGATAAAAATTTCTTTGCCAAAGGGCACGTCGCGATAGGTTACCGTTTCGGCATTGGGATTGTCTTCCACTTGCAAAATTTCCGTTTCGGCATTGGATATCACCACTTTCAAGGGGTCGAACACCGCCATAACCCTGTTTGCCGTGCGGTTGAGGTTTTCTCTCACGCAAGATTGCAAATAACCTTCTTCCACTTCGCTGTTTGCCTTGGAAACTCCGATTCTTTCGCAAAAATCTTTCAACGCTTCTGCCGGATAGCCTCTGCGGCGCAAGCCGGAAAGTGTGGGCATGCGAGGGTCGTCCCAGCCCAAAACCTTGCCTTCTTCCACAAGTTTTTTCAAAAACCGTTTGGACATGATGGTGTTGGTTATGTTAAGACGGGCAAACTCTATTTGTTGCGGGCGCGGTGCGGGAAAATCGCAATTTGCCACAACCCAATCGTAAAGAGGACGGTGATCTTCGAACTCTAACGTGCAGATGGAATGAGTTATACCTTCATGCGCGTCTTCGATGGGGTGCGCAAAGTCGTACATTGGATAAATGCACCATTTGTCCCCGGTATTGTGGTGAGTTGCGTGCAACACGCGGTAAATTACCGGGTCGCGCATGTTGATGTTTGGGGAAGCCATGTCGATTTTTGCACGCAAAACTTTTTCGCCATCTGCAAATTTGCCATCGCGCATATCGTAAAACAGTTGCAAGTTCTCTACCACCGTTCTGTTTCTGAATGGACTTTCCACTCCCGATTCCGTCAAAGTTCCGCGACGCTCTTTTATTTCTTCCGCCGTTTCGTCGGAAACGTATGCCAAACCTTTATTGATAAGTTTCACTGCGCAATCGAACATGACGTCGAAGTAATCGCTGGCAAAAAGCAGTTTGTCCCACTTGAAGCCCAGCCACTCGATATCGCACTTTATGCTTGCAACGTATTCTTCGCTTTCCTTGGCAGGGTTGGTGTCGTCGAAGCGCAAATTGCACTTTCCGTGATATTTTTCCGCCAAACCGAAGTTTATGCACAAACTTTTGGCGTGTCCGACATGTAAATAGCCGTTTGGTTCCGGCGGAAAGCGCATGCGAATTTCTTTTACTTTGCCGCTTTCCAAATCTGCATCGATGATATCTTCGATAAAATTCTTAAATTCGCTCATTTTCTCCTCGCTAGGCACGTCGTGTGCAATTTTCTCTTGTACGATGTGCCAAAGTTGTGTTTTTTAATTGTTGTCGTCGTCATCGGCAGGTTCGTTTTCATCAAAGTCGTCAAAGTCGCTTTCGTCCAAAACGCCAAGATTCGCGCTCGCGCCCCTTTCAAACGGAACTTCCAAATCGGGCAACTGTTCGCCACCTTCTTGCGGCACGTAATCGATAGGCGCGCTGAGATCGGCTTGAAACTCTCCCTGCTCTTGCTCTTGCGAAGTTGATTCTTCCGACACGGTTTTTTGCGATTGCAAATTGTGTTGCGCAAGGTAGTCGGAATCCACAAAGCGCACGGTTTTGCCAAACCAATACAACGGAATGTTTGCCGTTTCACCGTTACGGTGTTTGGCAATTATTAAGCTGTATTCCGTTGTGCCCCCTTCGCCGTTGGTGTTTTTGTGAATAAACATGACGATATCGGCATCTTGTTCGATAGCGCCCGATTCGCGCAAGTCGGACAAAACCGGTTCGTTAGAGCCTTTTTCGCCCTTGATGTTGCGGATTTCCGCATCACGTTTCAACTGCGAAAGCGCCAACACGGGAACGTTGAGTTCCTTCGCCATAAGTTTTAGCGAACGGGTGATGTTGGAAACTTCGTTTTCACGCGTGGAGTTGCGGTTGCCTGACAAATCGCTGTTCATAAGTTGAATGTAGTCAATAACCACCAAATCCAAACCCTTTTGCGCTTTGAGACGGCGGCATTGCGAAGTAATTTCCGACGGTTTTACGTTGGCAAAGTCGTTGCCGTAAACGTTCATTTTGGCGCAAATGACGTTGTGGGCGTCTGAAAGTTTGTTCAAATCCGATTGACCGTGCGGCAGTTGTCCGTTTTTGATAAATTCCAAAGGCACGGTGGACATACTGGAAAGCATACGTTCCACAATTTGTTCGTTGGACATTTCCAAACTGAACACGGCAACGGTTTTATCCTTTTTGGCAACGTTTTCCACAATGTTCATTGCCAAGGCAGATTTTCCTACGCCGGGGCGCGCCGCAAGCACGATAAGTTCGCCGCCGTGCAAACCGTTGGTAAGCCTATCTAACTGTTTGAAGCCCGTTTCCACCCCACGGAAAGAATCGGGATTGGCGTAGCGTTCGCTGATTTTAACGAGCGCGCGAGATGCGTCTTCCGCCAAATTGACCAAACCGCCGTTGCTTCCACGTTGCGAAAGGTTGAAAATAGCTTCTTCCGCATAGGAAATGGCCTCTTCCGCACTGGCGGTACTGTACGCCTTTTTGGTAACTTCGCCGCAGATGTTTATCAATTTGCGCATTGTTGAAGCGCGCTTGACAATGGCAACGTATTCGTCGTAGTTGGCGGTGCCGGGCAGAATGTCGTTTAGACGCAAAATGTAATCGATATCCCCCACTTTCGCCAAGTTGCCGTTGCGGCGCAAACTATCTACCACCGTGGTGAAGTTTACGGTGTCGGAAACGTTGTTGTCGCCCACCCTGTGGTAACCGCGCGATATGCTTTTCATCGTGTCGAAAATGATGGCATGGTTGGGTTGGTAGAAATCGTCGGCGTTAAGCTGCGCCAAAATTTCCAACTGCAACTCGACATTACGCATTATGCAACACAATACGTTTTGTTCAGCTTCCACACTGTTGGGCATTGCTGTGTAAGCGATGTTTTGTTCTTCTTTTTTCTGGGGCATGTTTGCCTCTCCTTGTTTTCTTTTGACGCTGCGGCGACTATTGCTGCATTTGCAAAAGGGGCGCCGTTGGCTTTTGTGTGAAAAAACGGGATAAAAATGGAATACGCAAATGGCTTTTTGCACAAGAAAAAAGCCAAAAGCGCAAACTCCACTATTCTTATATTTTAATATTATACTATTCTTTTGCGAATAAGGCAATAACTTACGGCAAAAAACAGAAAAAGTTGACTTGCAAACAAGTGTTTTGCGGAAAAATGTTGGCGAAATTTGTCGAAAAGCGGGCAAAACTTGCAAATAGTTGGCGCAAATGGCGGCGAAGTAATACCGACGTAAAAAGTGGCAGACAAATTTGTTTGCACAAGACGTGCGAAAAATGTACCGCAGGTTTTGTCATTGAGCAACAGACGAAAAACGAAGTTTTAATTTCAAAGTGAATTTGACATATATATTTTTCAAAAGAGACGCTTATCTTCAAAACTCTCTTGACTTCATTATTGTAAAAATCGGCTTTATGTTTTTTACGTTGGTTCGATATTTTTTGTCAAAAAAACATCAAGTTATGCTTTTGGCAAGGTTTAATGATTTTTTTAGGACGAATAGTTCGTTATTTTAAAGCGCTTAATGTTTTTCACGGTGCGTTTGCAGCTTCTTCACGTTGGACGTAGCCTCGCGCAACCACTTCGTCTACCCTTTTATAAACGTTTTGGCGAATAAGTTTTCGGCACACAAGTTTGTCCTCGCGATAGAAACACAAGTAGGACTTTGTCTTTACGCCGTCGCTTCCGCAAACAAGCACTTTGGTTTGGTCGGTGTAAACAAGTTGGGGAAATTTTTGTTTGTCCACAATTTCCACGGTGGAAAATGGAGTGCGCATTTCTTCGTTTTCGCGCACCACTGTGTACAAATTTGGCACACCGTATAGCGAAAAAGTGACACATTTGAGTTTTTTGTCCGCGTGGGCGGAGATGTAAAGAGGCGATCCGGTTTCGTTAACGAAACTTAAATCGGCGCCGCTGTCGCTTACCATTGCGTCGAACCCTGGCATAACATAGGAGGAGATCAAACTGTGTTGACATGCGCGTGGCACAATTTCCGAAAGCAACAAAGCATTGTATAGGGTGGTGGAAACTTGGCAAACGCCGCCGCCCACGCCGTCTACGTAGTTGCCATCCAAAATAACTTTTGATTGTTTGTAGCCGTTTTCCGCAGTGCGCTTGCCAACAACGGCATTGAAACTGAATGTTTCTCCGGCGTTCACCGTCAAACCGTTCAAACTTGCAGTGGCTTTGGCAACGTTGTGACAACGATTTTCGCCACTAGATGCGTAGTAGGTGGTAAAACTGCCCTTTTTTACCGTAATTTTGCGAAGATCCGAAACGGTTATTGCTTTTTCGTGTGAAAGGGGCAAATTTATCGTTATTTTTTTTCCGCGACTTTTCAAAAGTGCGTTGAACAGCGCCGTCTTGTCCACCGAAACGCCGTCTTTCCCCTCGAAATAGCGAAAGCCGTTGGCATCGAAAATTAATGTCGCATCGCGTTTTTTCACATTTACTGCGTCGAAATTTTGCACCAATCGGGAAAACCCCGGCAAAATGTATTCGAAAACGGCGTCATAAGGCAAATTTTGGGCACGAAGTTGGTCAAACAGTTGGCGCTTGCCCTTTTCGCCCAAAAATACTCCTCTATTTTGCTCGTTGGCGCAAGGCAAGGCACTTTTTAGGTTGTAAGTTGCTTGTCTGCTGCCGCAAACCACCACCGCAACCACGTTCCACGGTTCTTCAGAGGGGGCGGCGTAGGCATAAACTTCAAAAAAAACGCCTGCAAACAATGCAAGCGTAAAAATAATAAGCAAAACTGTGCGAATGTGTTTCATAACCCCAATACTTTTTCGGTAAAAGCATTTGGCGAAAAACTCTGTTGCCCCAGCGTAACGCCGTGAGTATAGTCGTGAAAATCGCTGCCGCCTGTTACAACAAGGTGATATTTTTTCGCCATTCTACCGAAAAACTTACGCTCAGCGTTATTGTGTGCAAAATATTGGGCTTCGATACCACCCAAACCTGCCAGCACTAACGGGTGCAAAAAACTTTCGAACTCGCGATAACTCATGTGCAGTTGTTTGGGGTGCGCCAAAACGGGAATGCCGCCGAATCGCAAAGTGAATTGAATGGCTTCAACGGGAGTGAGCCGCCTTGTTTGAACATAGCACAACTTGCCGGTGCCCAAATATTTTTCGAAGGCCTCGGCTACATCGGCACAAATTCCACGTTTTACCATTTCGCGAGCAATTTCGCCACGGCCAATGGAGCCATCGCTTTTTAAGGACAAAATGTCGATATCGATGCCATGTTCGTTGAACTTTTGCTGCATTTGTTTGTTACGTTCCAGCCGAAAATTGGATATTGTTTTCATTTCGTCTGCAAAACCCGGCGCATCGGTATCCAAATTGTAGGCCAAAACGTGCACTTCTTTATCGTTTGCAATGGTGGAAATTTCCATACCGGTTAGGCACACCAAACCCAAACTTTTGGCTTTTTCCTGCGCACGAAATACTCCGTCGACGGTATCGTGATCGGTAACGGAGATACAATCAAGTTCTTTTTCTTTTGCCATTTCCACCAATTTTTCCGGCGAAAAAATGCCATCGGAAAAGGTGGAGTGCAAGTGTAGGTCGCATTTCATAGAAGGACTATACCAAATTTCGCAAATGTTGTCAATATTCTTTTGGCAACAAAAAAATGCAAATTTCAAAAAAGTGAACGCATTTTTTTGCCCGCGAACGCCGCAAATTTTCGTTTTTTGCAGATACGTATGCACAAAATTGTGCACAGGATGCCTTTAAATCAATTTTTCAAAAAGCAAAATTTTTTGTGATTGAAAAAATTTAATTGCAATCCACGTTCAAATCAATTAACCAACCGGCAAAATGCGTCCCCACACATTGTGCGGGAACGCATTGAAAAACGCTATGAATTGTTTTATATTGCAAAGGTTGCCATTATTTTGCAAGGGAAACTGCAACTGCGCAAGCAACCGTTGCGCCGACCATTGGGTTGTTGCCCATGCCGATCAAACCCATCATTTCTACGTGTGCGGGAACGGAACTGCTGCCGGCAAACTGTGCGTCGCTGTGCATACGTCCCATTGTGTCCGTCATGCCGTAAGAAGCGGGACCCGCGGCAACGTTATCCGGGTGCAAGGTGCGGCCTGTGCCACCGCCGGAAGCAACGGAGAAGTATTTTCTGCCGTTTTCGACACACCACTTTTTGTAGGTGCCTGCAACGGGGTGTTGGAAACGTGTGGGGTTGGTGCTGTTACCGGTGATGGAAACATCTACCTTTTCGTAACGCATAATTGCAACGCCTTCGTTTACGTCATCTGCGCCGTAGCAACGAACTTTTGCACGTTCTCCGTCGGAAAACGGCACTTCGCGCACGATTGTAAGTTCGCCTGTGTAGTAGTCGTACTTGGTTTGAACATAGGTGAAACCGTTGACGCGGGAAATAATGTAAGCGGCGTCTTTGCCCAAACCGTTCAAGATAACGCGCAAGGGTTTTTTACGTGCTTTGTTTGCATTGCGTGCAATACCGATAGCGCCTTCGGCAGCGGCGAAACTCTCGTGGCCTGCCAAAAATGCAAAACAATCTGTTTCTTCGCGAAGAAGCATTGCGCCCAAATTGCCGTGTCCCAAACCAACCTTACGTTGATCGGCAACGGAACCGGGAATGCAAAATGCTTGCAAACCGAGACCGATACATTCGGAAACTTCGGCGGCATTTTTTACACCCTTTTGGAATGCGATTGCGCAACCCAAAGTGTAGGCCCAAACGGCATTTTCAAATGCGATAGGTTGCACGCCTTTTACAATTTCTTCAACGTTTACGCCGTGAGAAAGGCAAATGTCGCGTGCTTCTTCAAGGTTTTTCAATCCGTATTTTGCAAGTTCGGAATTGATTTTGTCTATTCTTCTTTCATATCCTTCAAATGTGATAGCCATTGTCTTTTCCTCCCTTATTCATTACGCGGAATGATATATTTTGCGGCATTTTCGAAACGTCCGTAGTGTTTCTTTGCCTTTGCCAATGCTTCGTTGCCCGATACGCCTTCTGAAACCAGTTTCATCATAACGCCCAAGTTAACGTATTCGTAACCGATGATTTCGTCGTTTTCGTCCAAAGCGCAACGAGTAACATAACCTTCTGCCATTTCCAAATAGCGAGGGCCTTTTACTTTTGTGGAATACATTGTGCCGATTTGGCTGCGAAGCCCTTTGCCGAGGTCTTCCAAACCGGCGCCGACGGGAAGCCCTGCATCGGAAAATGCCGATTGACTGCGGCCGTAAACGATTTGCAGGAACAATTCGCGCATTGCAACGTTGATAGCGTCGCAAACAAGGTCGGTGTTAAGCGCTTCGAGCAAAGTTTTTCCGGGCAAAATTTCCGCTGCCATTGCAGCCGAGTGAGTCATACCGGAGCAACCGATTGTTTCTATAAGTGCTTCTTCGATTATGCCGTTTTTGATGTTGAGAGTAAGTTTGCAAGCACCTTGTTGAGGTGCACAGCAACCGCAACCATGCGTAAGACCGCTGATATCTTTGATATCGTAAGCCTGTACCCATTTGCCTTCTTCGGGGATGGGGGCAGGTCCATGATTGCAACCCTTTTTCACGCATTGCATAAGTTCTACTTCGTGTGAGTATTGCATGGGAATAAAGTCCTCCATATAAAAATTTACAACAAATAAATTATAGCACAAAGCGCGCTTATGCGCAATATTTTGTGTTGAAAAAATTTATTCGCAAAATTGATATTAGCATAGAAAAAAGTTATTTTTGTTTTTTCGCTGCATCTCTTCGACTTTGTACACAAAAAAGCCATACCGTATATAAGAAAATGTGTCAATTAACCTTGCCAATGCGCATTTCACTCTCCGCAATAATTGTGCATAGAGCAATTGTTTCATCAAAAAAATCAGCCTTTGCCGATGGTTTTTAAGTGGTTTTTAGCAAGCAGCGCAGAACTTCCTGCGTCAGGCGTTATACCGATAGATTTGGACATAGTAAAACGGCAAAACAAATTAAGTGAAGCAAATGCGTTTTCTCCCGAGCAGATTCATACGAATATTCCGTCAGTAATGGCATATACCGACATAGATACTATCATTATTGTGTTCGGCAGAGCAAACAACGGCAGTTTGTGAAATGAGAATATTCTTGCCGGTGCGTTCATAAGGCGAGTTACCAATCATCCTCCATAGAAAAAGAAACGCAGGACTTTTTACGTTCCTGCGTTTAACTTTTTGCGTTATTCAGTTTTCACCATTCATGTCCATTACGTAGTAACTTCCAGAATGTTGCGTTGCGGGAAATCTTTTGCCTTTTTCCAGGTAAACTTTTCCGCCGTCGTTGCCTTGTTCGTCGTATGCCTTGTAGTTGCAAGTCATAGGGACGATATCGCCGGGTTTATATTTTTGCATAATAAATTCCTCCTGGCAAAAGTGTTTGCATTTTGAAAAAAATTTATTCACACTAACAA
>CAZHUH010000028.1:0-13299 GCA_964535505.1 uncultured Oscillospiraceae bacterium | reverse complement strand
AAGAAACATAACTAAGCGCTTATAAATTGTTATACTATCACACCGACATTTATTACAGAACCAATTCCTTGCCCAAAAACGTGATTGCGTTTTCATCGCAGCAGTATTTTTTCAAATAACAGCAAATTTGGTCTTTGCAAAAAACGCAAAAAAAAGACAAAACAAATTAATGAAATTCTATTGATTTTTTGTATCCTTTTTGATACACTTATTGTGTAAAAACATTTCCCTCAAATCCCAAGTAAGATTCAAAGCGTTTTAGTGAGGAAAAAAAATATGAAAAACTTACTCTCTTTAGTCAAATACAAACTAAAGGGAGTTTTTTGCATATAATCCAAAAAGGAGGTATGCGGTATGAGCAAGAAGTTCAAATCATGTATATTTTTAATGTTGGGCGTTCTCATCTTTATTATTGTGTTGGCAGGGTGCGAGCAACTGCCTGATTCGACCGTGAAAGTCGGCAAACTTTACACTTTGCAAGAAGCGTTGGAGTTTTCGCTTTTGACGTTGGACGACATCGGGCAAATTGCAAACTACTATAACAACAAATTGCAACCCGAAAAGCAACTTGACGAAAATGTTGCATTGAAAATTCGCAATACCCAGTCGATAGAGCTGAAATCGCGCGTTGACATTACAGGGCAATCAATATATCCAAACCTAAGTATCGATGACGTTAGTTTAGAATATTATGGCGAATACAACGACTGTTATGCAGTTTTAATTACAGTTAGAGGCTTTGACTATATGGATGTCGAAAAACCGCATAATTTTGGTGACGGAATAACCATTAACTATTCAGATTCCAATTTTATTAAGGTGTGGACGGACCGGGATGTTAAACCGGGGAAGTTTTATGATTTGCATGAAGCAGCGGAGCTGTCGTTGTTGACAAAAGAAGATATTATTCAAATTGCAAACTATCAAAACTATGGTTTGCAACCGGAAAAACCACTTGATGAAGCAGTTGCCCTAAAAATAAAAGAAACCAGAGCGGCAGAATGGAGAGCAGAGTTCGATTTTTATGGTACATACCCATATCCTAATGCAAGTGCGGATGATGTTGAAATTACAGAATATTGCGGCGAATACAATGGTTGCTATGTAATTATGTTAGACGATGCATTCTCTACTTATCATTGCGCAGTGTGGACAGATATCGTTGTCGACGTAAGAATACTATATGGCAACGGAAATTGTCTTATTGTGTGGGTGAAAGGATAGGTGACAACGCACAAGAATAAAATAAAAACGAACAGGAGACAAATATGAAAAGAAAAAACAAAGTAAAGATAGTAGTTTTCAAAATAATTTGTGTTTTGATGGTGTCAATGATTGTCATTATTGTGTTGGCAGGTTGTGCCAAAACGCCTGCTGTAAGATCGAATTGCGTTGAGATACATTCCGGACTAATGGATGTGGGAGAAGGTGATTGTGCGTTAGTAAAAAACAGAAACGAGTTGTTGGCTTTTGTAGAAGTTATGAGTGTAGATCTTGACGAATTGGCAAAATACGACGACAAGTTTTTTCAATCCAACTCGTTGGTTATTTTCAACATTATCGAGAGGCACAAGGACACCGAAAATGAAATAGTAACTTATGCTATCGAAAACGGGACAATAACCATCAATATGGAAACCACAAAGCAAGGCTCGGACGACAATCCTGCCGGATACCATTGGTTTGTGGAACTCAATGCCAAAGAAGCCTCGGAGATTACCGACATAGTTATTATGAAAAATGGTGAAAAACTGCAAGGTAAAGTAGCGCATGTTCTAGAAAGATTGTACACTTTGACTGAAGCAGTAAAACTGTCGTGGCTTACACATGAAGATATTGTTCAAATAGCAAACTACAATAACAATCGTTTGGAACCGGAAAAACCCCTTGATGACGCTATCGCTACAAAAATCAAAGAAACAAGGGCTGCAGAATTGAGGACGTTTGTCAATAGCAATGGAGAATTGAGTTATCCCGATGCGAGTATAGAAGATATTTCTATCAGAAGATATTGCGGCGAATACCATGGTTATTATGTAATTATGTTAGAGGATGGGGTATTGGGAGGACCGCAGGGACCTTGGACAGACATTGTTGATGGTATAGAATTAGAATACGGCGACGGAAATTGGCTTTTAGTGTGGGCTGAAAAATAGGAGTTTTGCTGAAAAAATAGACAAAGAATATTGTGTAGTACAATAACATTGCAATTTTTTAGAAACAAAGTGTGGAGGCAAACATGAAAAGAAAAAACAAAGTAAAGATAGTAGTTTTCAAAATAATTTGTGTTTTGATGGTGTCAATGATTGTCATTATTGTGTTGGCAGGTTGTGCCAAAACGCCTGCTGTAAGATCGAATTGCGTTGAGATACATTCCGGACTAATGGATGTGGGAGAAGGTGATTGTGCGTTAGTAAAAAACAGAAACGAGTTGTTGGCTTTTGTAGAAGTTATGAGTGTAGATCTTGACGAATTGGCAAAATACGACGACAAGTTTTTTCAATCCAACTCGTTGGTTATTTTCAACATTATCGAGAGGCACAAGGACACCGAAAATGAAATAGTAACTTATGCTATCGAAAACGGGACAATAACCATCAATATGGAAACCACAAAGCAAGGCTCGGACGACAATCCTGCCGGATACCATTGGTTTGTGGAACTCAATGCCAAAGAAGCCTCGGAGATTACCGACATAGTTATTATGAAAAATGGTGAAAAACTGCAAGGTAAAGTAGCGCATGTTCTAGAAAGATTGTACACTTTGCACGAAGCGTTGAAACTTTCTTGGATGACATTGGACGACATTGGGCAAATAGCAAAATACAGAAACAGTAGTACTCTCCCGAAAGAACAATTAAATGACGCCACTGCGCTTGAAATAAAAGAAGCAAAGTTGTCTGAATTGGAACTGGGCATTTGGAGAATCAATGAATGTTGGCCGGAAGTTGAATTGAGTACCGATGATGTTGCCATTATTGGGTACTATGGAGAATACAATGGTTGCTATGCTGTTGAGCTGTGTGTTGTAGGATATGATTCGGTTGGTGGAATGGATCATTCTGACAATTTTGACGAAGGAATATCAATTTACTATGGATTTGGACCATCGATTTTGGTGTGGCACGAATGAGTCTTGATTACACAGTGATTTTAATAAAGGAGAAAAAACATGAGCAAGAAGTTCAAATCATATATATTTTTAATGTTGGGCGTTCTCATCTTTATTATTGTGTTGGCAGGGTGCGAGCAACTGCCTGTCGTAGGAAACAACATTAGGGTGCTGAAAAATTTCTCGGCACCCTTTTCTATGCCGTTGGCAAATCGTTGTCAACTTTGAATTTTTCCGTGTGATACTCTAAAACTAAATTTTGCTCGAATATAAACAAAAGTTAAATTTTTATTGAAATATATAAAAAAGTATGGTAAAATTAAGCAGATAGAAATAAAATGTTTCTATCTGCTATACACAAGAGAGAGGCTTTTGCGGAATTTTGAAAAGGCGAAAATCTTTGTCCGATTTTCAACGGCAGAGAAGCCTTGCGCTGTAGTTCGCGGTGGCATTAAGGCTTTGTCTAATTAGCAATGGCGAGGCAGTCTTGCGAAGAACTTTCTGCGCTCCGTTTTCCGTTAAGCGTTCGAGGAGTTATGTATGAAGAAAACCACAAATGAAATTGTAAAGAACCTGAAAATCAAAAAAGTTAACCCTGTGGTAAACAGTGTCTTGTCGTTGGTGGCAAAAACTCTGTACTACAAAAAATGCGGTGTAGAAATAAACCGCAGCGTCAATCCCGACGATTTCAAGCACAAGCCGCTTATTATCGTTTCCAACCACGCTTCGCGCATGGACTATGCCTTTGTCAACTACGCAATGAAACGGCGCAGAATAAATTTTGTGGCGGCAGAAAACGAGTTTCATCGTTCCCACCTCAAAACGGTTTTCCGTTTGGGACACGTTATTCCCAAAAAGAACTTTGTGCCAGATATGACTACAATAAAGGGCATTTCGAGAATTCTCAAAAAAGAAAAAAACGGCTGTATGTGCATTTTCCCTTGCGGCATGAGCACCGCCACAGGCGCACAACAACCTTCAGCAAACGGCAGCGGCAAACTGCTTAAACACTTTGGCGTGGACGTTTTGGGCATTCGGATTCACGGAGGCTACTTTGTCAGCCCCAAATTCGACGTAAAAGAGCGTTACGGCAAGGTGGAAGTGGAACTGTTTCGGCTTTTCACGCCCGAACAACTTGCCGAACTCACCGAGCACGAAATTCAACGTCTACTGGATGACGCGCTGTTCACCGACGATTTTGCTTGGAACGAAAAACGTCAACACAGCTACAAGTGCGATTGGGGCTACGCCAACAATTTGGAACAACTTTTGTACAAGTGCCCAAAATGCGGTGCGGAAATGCAAATGGTTGGCAGCGGCAACGAAATTAAGTGCAAAAAATGCGGCAACGGCGGCACGCTGGACGACAAATTCAATTTGGTGCCATTCCCCGACAGCACGCTTCCCAAAAACCTGCGCGTTTGGTTCGATAACCAACGCCGTGCTGTGCGCAAACAAGTTTTGCAGCCGAATTTTTGCTTGGAAGAACATGTAAAAATTGGCACAATGCCCGACTACGGCTACATTCCCGACAAAAAAATCGGCGAAATTGTCGGCGACGGCATTTTGCACTTGGACAAAACGGGGCTTTCTTTCAAGGGCATGCGCAACGGCAAAAGTTGGCAAACCTTTGTGAAGTGGGAACTTATCGATACGCTCTGTTTCCCTGTGGATGCAAGTTTCTTCTATACCTATGCAAGCGGCGAATTTTTGTACTTTGTGCCGGACACGCTAAGTTGCACCAAGTGGTTGCTTTCGGTGGAAGAAGTGTACCGCACCAACGGCGGAAAGTGGCAAAACTATCCGTGGTTTAACTACGACGGCGAAGACTATTTGGAAGGCTATCCGCTGAAAGACAGCCACTTACAACGGCAAACAAAATAGTGTAAACTACTCTCGGAACAAAATCCGAGAGTTTTTTGTTGGGGAAAACCATCGGATAGGTCGGTGGAGTTTTTGCGTTTGGCGCTTATCTAAATTCATCGCACATCTTGTAGGAAATTTTTGCGGGTTCTTTTTACTTTAGTTTATGTGCATAACTACTGCCCCTTTTGTCAGATATTTTTGTAATCTTTTTCACATAATATAGCTATATGAAAAAATCAGAAAGTTTTTTGTCAGGGGCGTTGGTGCTGAGTTTGGGCGGACTTCTCGCCAAAATTTTGGGCGCGTTGTATCGCATTCCTCTCACAAATATCATCGGCAGTTACGGTATGGGGCTTTACCAGCTGGTATTTCCGCCCTACATTTTGTTTCTCACCATTGCGCAAGCGGGCATTCCCACGGCAATTTCAAAATTGGTTGCTGAAAACAACCAAAAAGGGCTGCCGCAACAAGGGTGCAAAGTTTTTCGCGTGGGCTTTGGCTTAATGGCAATTTTGGGGTTGGTGTGTGCCGTTTTGATGGCGACGCTTTCCAACTTTATTGCCAAAACGCAAGGCAACAGCGATACTTCCGTTGCCTTTTTGATTGTTGCGCCGGCGTTGTTGTTCGTGCCTATAACCAATGCGCTAAAAGCGTATTTTCAAGGCAATATGAACATGGTTCCTTCCGGCATAACCACCGTTTTGGAACAAGTGGTAAAACTTGCGGTGGGGCTTTTTTGCGCACTGAAATTTATGCCAAACGTGCAAAAAGCCGTTATGGGGGCGGTTTTGGCGATAACGGTTAGCGAATTTAGTTCTCTTGCCATAATGAGCGTGGTGTACGTTGTTCACCGCAAACAGCGCAGAGAAAATTTGCCGCTGAAAGTTTCTCGACAAGAAGCAAAAAACCTAGGCTGCGGCATCTTTGCGTTGGCAATTCCCGTGGCATTGGGCGGTTTTGCCATGCAACTGTCGCAGGTTATTGATTCCGTTATGGTGGTAAATTTGCTTACGGTACAAAACGCAACGGAAATGTACGGTTTGTGGACGGGACCGGTAAACTCTATGTTGGGGTTGCCCATTGCCCTTTCAAGCGGCGTTGCCGTTTCCGCCTTGCCCGGCATCACCAAAACCTATTGCTCCGGCGATAAACAAAAACTACAACAAAGTTTCAATTCGGCAATGAAGTTGACTTTGGTTATCGCTTTGCCTTGCGCTTTCGGCATGATTGCCCTTTCTCGCCCCATTTTGTCGCTTCTCTACGGCAGTTTGCCGACAGACGAAATCTACGTTGCGTCGGTGCTTTTGTCCCTTTCGGGACTTTCCATTGTGTTTTTGGCGGTGGTGCAAACGTGTGTTTCGGTATGTCAAGCGGTGGGCAAACCCTATGCCACGGTGGTGTTTGTTTCTATATCCATTGTGGTAAAAGCGGTGGTAAACTTACTTTTGCTGCCAAATTCAAAAATAAATATCTACGGCGCGGCAATTTCCGAAACTTTGTGCTATCTTTTTGCGGCGGTATGTGTTATAATCTATTTGAAAGCGAAAGTCGGGTTGAAAATGGATATTACGCAGTGTTTGGTAAAGCCGTTGGTGGCGGGCATGTTTATGACTTTGCTTATAACCGTTGCGGTGGTGTTTGCCAAAAGCGTGTTTGTTTCCACACTGGGCACATTGTTGCTTATTGCCTTATCGGGCGTGGTTTATTTTTGTATGCTGTCGCTGTTTAAGGTGTTCACCCGCGAAGAAATTTCGTTTAACCTTTTGAAAAAAAGAAGTTAGTTTGTTTTTTGCAAATTGTGTCGGAGGTTTTTACTTATGATAACAGTTGTTGGAATGGGGCGCAGTGTCGGTGACCTTACCAAAAGCGGCGCCCAAGCAATTAGTGCGGCAGACGTAGTGGTAGTGAAATCTCAACTTACTCACGTGGCCCAAGCGGTGCAAGAAATTCGCGCCGATGCCGTCTATTGCGACGATTTGTACCAAACTGCCGAAGATTTTGACAGTTTGAACAATGCGATTGTGCGGCGTTTGCACTCCTACGGCAACAAAAAGGTGGCTTTTTGCGTGGTGGGCGACGGTGTAGACGACACAACGGCTCAACTTCTTTCCGACAGCAAAGTTGTTTGCGGCGTTGGATTGAACGCCTGTGTTATGCCTGCCGTGGGTGGCGTTCGTATTTACACCGCAGCGGAGCTTTGCGCCGAAAAGTATGTTTTGCCGGTTCCCACGGTGGTGAAGTGCATTGACGACAAATTTGTTGCAAGCGAAGTGCAGCTTAAACTTTTGGAGGCCTTCGACCCCGATTGTCCTCTGCTTTTCACCTGCGAAAAAAACACAAAAAAGATAGAACTTTGTCAACTTACCAAGCAACGTTTCAACTACCAAACGACAATAAGTTTGGTGCCGTCGGATTTTACCACTCGCAAAACCTTCGGCTACTACGACGCGGCGGAAGTGTTGGCGGTGTTGCGTAGCCCTAACGGTTGTCCGTGGGACAGAGAGCAAACGCACAAAAGCATCACCCAAAATGCCATTGAAGAAGCCTACGAATTGGTGGACGCTTTGGAGAAAGAAGACAACGAGCACGTTGTGGAAGAGCTGGGTGATTTGCTTATGCAGGTGCTTTTCCACTTGGAAATTGCCAAAGAAAACGGCGAATTTCAGCCGGTGGACGTGTATTCCGGCTTGTGCCGCAAGTTGATAGACCGCCATCCGCATGTTTTCGGGCAAATAAAGGCGGAAACCGCCGAAGAATCGCTGGACGTGTGGAACAGTCAAAAGCTGAAAGAACACAAAATAAAGGGAACAGCGCAAAATGTTTTAGACGTGCCCTTTGGAATGTCGGCGTTGTTGCGCAGTCAAAAGGTGCAATCTCGTGCAAGCAAGGGCGGCTACGAATTCGAAAGCGTGAGCCAAGCCGCCGAAAAAGTAAAGGAAGAATTGGACGAGTTGCTTGCCGCCGCGCAGTCGGAAAAACTTATGGAAGGCGGCGATCTGCTGTTTGCTACGGTGAACGTCTTGCGCCTTTTGGGGGTAGACAGCGAAACGGCGTTGCTTGCTTCCACCCAAAAATTTTGCAACCGTGTGGTGGAGTGTGAACGAATTTTGGGCACACGCGGCGTCAAACTCACAGATTTGAGCGGCGAAGAATTTGACGAAATTTGGCACGAGGCAAAGAGAAATGTCGGTTGATTCTCTTTTTGAAAAGGCACCTGCCAAAACAATTTTGGCGCCTATGGCAGGGTACACCGACCCGGCTTTTCGTGCAATTTGCCATGGTTTCGGCGTTGGGCTGACGGTAACCGAAATGGTAAGCAGCAAAGCCATCACCATGAACAACCAACTTACCAAAACGCTTTTGAAAACTTTTGAAGGCGATAACCCTTGCTTTGTGCAAATTTTCGGGCACGAACCGGAAGTTTTGGCGCGAAGTTTGAGCGTGCCAGAAATGCAGGTTTTCGATGGCGTGGATATAAACATGGGCTGCCCCGTTAAAAAAATCGTAGGCAACGGAGACGGTTCTGCCTTGTTGGAAAATCCCAAACTGGCGTCAAAGTGTATTTCTGCCGTAAAAAACACCGTCAAAGGCAAGTTTGTTTCCGTCAAGTTTCGTTTGGGCGTTTCCGACGACAAAAACGCCGCGGATTTTGCCAAAATGTGTGCGGATAGCGGTGCGGATTTTGTTACAGTGCACTTTCGCACGCGCAAGCAAATGTATGCAGGCACGGCGGATTATTCCACATTGCCGCAAATTGTCAAGTGCGGAGTGCCGGTGTTTGCCAATGGCGACGTTACCACGCGCAAGCAGTATTTGCAGCTTGTCGAAATGGGTGCTTACGGCGTGGCGGTGGGTCGCGGTGCGTTAGGGCGCCCCTTTGTGTTTTCGCAAATGGCAAATTTGCCCTTTCATATGGACGTGTCACAGGTTATTTTGCAACACTTAAATCTGCTAAAAACCTACTTGCCGCACCGAGTTGTAAATAACGAAATGAAAAAACACGTTGCTTTCTACCTAAAGGGGATGCGCGATGCCAAACAAACTGTGGTTGCGGTGATGCAGTGCAAAGAGGTTGACGAAATTATTTCGCTGGTAAACAACTACTTTACAAAATATCCACAATACAGGGTGATCACAAATGATTAATATAGTTTTGGTAGAGCCGGAAATTCCTCAAAACACCGGCAATATTGTGCGCACGGGTGCGGCTACGGGCAGTGCCGTGCATTTGGTGCGCCCTTTGGGCTTCGACACAAGCGATAAAATGCTGAAACGCGCAGGGCTGGACTATTGGAAAGATTGCAAAATTTTCTATTGGGACAGTTTCGAACAGTTGCAACAAGCCAATTCAAACGGCGAATTTTGGTACTTTTCCACCAAGGCACAGCACAGCCATTGCACGCCACACTACGGCAAAAACGTGTTTTTGGTGTTCGGCAAAGAAACAAAGGGCTTGCCGGAACAACTGATTCACGACAACTATTCTCACGCAGTGCGTATTCCCATGATCGCCGACACGCGATCTCTCAATTTGTCCAACTCGGTGGCAATTGCCGTCTACGAAGTTTTGCGTCAAAACAATTTCGAGGGGCTGAACTTCACGGGGCATTTGCGCACTTTCCCCGATGAACAGTAATGGCGTTTACAGATACACTGGGTTGATACCAACCAAACAGTCGCCGCCCGTGTAGGCACAATTTCGTGCATACGTATATTCAAAATTGTATCAAGGAGGGGCAAAATGTCTGCAATAGAATTTTTTGAAATCAATATTTCACAACTCAATCGCACACGCAAGGTGTGGGTTTATTTGCCGCAAAACTATTCGGCGAAAGGCGCGCCGCAACCTGTTATTTATATGCACGACGGTCAAAATTTGTTTTACGATGAGCTTACCGCTTATGGCGCAGCTTGGCACGTAAACGACACTCTGGACAGAATTTTTGCCGAAAACGGCCGCAGTGCCATTGTCGTTGGGGTAGAGTGTTTGGATAGCCATCGGCTTTCGGAATACAGCCCGTGGAAAATAACCCCGTTGGCAATCAAAGAGAAACGCACCATGGCCAAAAAGCCCAACAACGGCGGCGAAGGACATTTGTATGCGCAATTTTTTGCCAACGATCTGAAGAATTACATAGATTCCCACTACAACACCGATCCGCGCCGGGAAGCTACGGCGGTTATCGGCAGCAGCATGGGTGGGCTTATCAGTTGCTACTTGGGATTGAAATACCAACAAATTTACGAAACAATGGGGTTGTTTTCAACCTACACGCCTTTCAATCAATCGGCGTTCGATAATTTTGTGGCAAAAACTCCGCAAACGTTGCCGCAACACGCCATGGTCTATTGCGGCGGAAAAGAAGGCTTGGATACCACTTCCGATGCCGCTATGCTCAAAAGCTCACGCAAACTCTACGCCACTTTGGCAAAACGCGGCATTTCTTGCTTGTTGGTGTTGGATTCCGACCAAAAGCACTACGAAACGGCGTGGAACAAACATTTTTACCAATTTGCCTACGATTTTCTCGAGCGTTACGGCAGGTTGGAATAAAATGCACACCCAATGCGAGTTGTATTGGGTTGATGACGTGGATAAACCTGCTTTTGCACGTATCGGAACTTTAATGTGCTTTTATCGCCAATTTGCCCTTTTCAAACGTTTGTTTTTGCATGTAATGTTTCTTAACGTCTTTACAAAACGGCATTTGTGTTGTATAATATATATATGAGAGTAGTTTTGGCAAGCAATTCGCCACGCAGAAAGGAACTTTTGGCAGAAATTTTGCCTAATTTTGAAATCATTCCTTCCTTTGCGCCGGAAATCACCACGGAAAGGGATCCGTGCAAAGTGGTAACGGAGTTGGCGGCACACAAAGCAACCGACGTGTGGAACAACAATCGCGACGCGCTGGTTATCGGGTGCGACACCGTTGTCGATTTGGAAGGCGAAATATTGGGCAAGCCCAAGGATGCCGCCGACGCATTGCGTATGCTAAACGCCCTTTCCGGCAAAACGCACTTCGTTCACACAGGCGTGTGCGTGCTTTTCGGCAACGAAAAACACTTGTTTTGCGAAACAACCGCCGTAACTTTCCGCAATCTTTCGCAAAAGGAAATTGCCGACTACATTGCTTGCGGTGCCCCAATGGACAAGGCGGGTGCCTACGGTATTCAGGAATGCGGTTTTGTGTCGGAATTTCGCGGCAGTTATAACAACGTAGTGGGGCTTCCCACCGAACAACTGAAAAAGGTTTTACAAAATTTGTACAAAAGGTGAAAATTATGTCAAATTTCGAATTGGTTTTTGATTTAGGTTCTCTGTATATTTCCGCAGGTCTGAAAGACGATGGATTTATCGACAAAATTCCTTCGGTTGTTGCCTATGCGGCAGATAACAAACAAATTGTTGCCGTTGGGCTGGAGGCGCTGAATGCGGCGAAGGAAAACGCCACGGTGAAACTTTCTCGTCCCATTTTGGAGGGTGCCGCCATCGATGCCGACGGCGTAAAAGCACTTGTTTCCGAATTGTTGGGCAGGCTGCTTTCCAAACGCGTAAACGTTTTTAACAGATTTTTAACCACCTGCGTTGTGCCTTGCGGAATGATTTCCAGTGATAAAAAGAACATCGAAAGCATTTTTCTTGCTTTGGGCGCCCGTCAAGTTACCTTCGTTGAGACGCCGATAGCCGACAGCATCAAACTGTTTTCGGAATTTCGCGCGCGCTGCGGCATAGTGGTGGATATCGGTTGCGAGTGCACCGACCTTGCCATTGTTTACAGCAACGGAATTGTTGCGGGCTGCACGCTTTACCACAGCGGCAAACACCTCACCGAGGCAATAAGCCAACGCATCGGCGTAAAGTACAAGTCTAAAGTGCCCTTCGAACAAGCCGAGCAACTTAAACTCAAATGCGCCAGTTTGTACACCAACGATACCACCATTTTAACAATCGCATCACAAAACACGCAAAACGGCGCATTGGAAAACATCAACGTAACCTCCAAAGAACTTTACGACACGGTGGTGGAATTTGTGACGCAATACGTAAAAATCATTCAAAGTTTGCTTTCCAGCATTCCGCAAGATTTGCAAACTTCCGTCAAAAGCGAAGGCGTTATGATTTGCGGCGGCGGTGCAAAATTGCCGGGGTTGGATTTGTTTTTGCAAAACGAACTGGGAATTCCCGTCAGAATTGCCGCTCGCCCCGACTACGTTACCATCGAAGGCGCAATGGCTTGGGTGAAATAATCGAACCGATTAAGGTGCGGCGATTAGGGCGAAATAGCCGACTTGCGTAGTTTTGGCAAAATAATTGATAAATTTTATCATTTAATATCAAAACGTTGACAAAACACAAAAAACATCTTACAATAAAACAGTAAGGTGTTTTTTGATACTCAAAATACAAAAAACATGCGGTTCTGTCAAATATCGGGGTGCAAAGCGTAAATAAACAAGAAATTTGGCTAAGCGCCAAAAATAGTTATGCTATTTTCCCAACGGTTATTGCAGAACCAAATATATGAATTTGCGGCGTGTTTGGCGGGAAAAAGCCAAGCTGTCTCAAAAATAAAACGGAGGTAACAAAATTATGGAACTGAAAGGAAGCAAAACAGAGAAAAACCTTATGGCTGCGTTCGCAGGCGAAAGCCAAGCGCGCAACAAATACGACTACTATGCAAGTAAGGCAAAAAAGGACGGCTATGAACAAATTGCCGCAATCTTCCAAGAAACGGCCAACAACGAAAAGGAACACGCCAAACTTTGGTTCAAACTTTCCCACGGCATAAACGACACTTTGGACAACTTGCTGGATGCCGCCGCCGGCGAAAACTACGAATGGACGGAAATGTACAAAGAGTTTGCCCAAGTTGCCGATGAAGAGGGTTTCCACGATATAGCCGAACGATTTCGCGGTGTTGCGGCAGTGGAAAAAGCCCACGAAGAACGCTATAACAAATTGGCAACCGCAGTAAAAAACGGAGAAGTGTTTGTGAAATTGCAAGAAGAAGTGTGGATTTGTCGCAACTGCGGACACATTCACATCGGTAAAGAAGCACCGAAAATTTGTCCCGTGTGCGCTCACGACAAAGCGTATTTCCAACTGTGGCGCGAAAACTACTAGTTTGCGTTGGCCACAACCAAACAAATTTTGCGCCGCAAAAATCGTCAAAAAAATGCTCAAAAAAACCTGAAAAAGTTTAAAAAATTGCTTGACACAAATTGAGGGATGTAGTATTATAAGTAGGCTGCACCGAGAGGGCAGCACACAGAAGCTTGAAAACAGAATAGCAGATAGAATTAAAACACAGTCAGAT
>CAZHUH010000027.1:0-14913 GCA_964535505.1 uncultured Oscillospiraceae bacterium | reverse complement strand
CAGCGAACCGGCTGCTTACAATATATAATGTTAGACTGCAAGTAGGCAAAGGATTGGTTGTTGACTTTGCAAGCGTTTGGGTGTATAATGAATAAATAAAGCAAAATCCCCGCAAAAAGGAGGACTAATCAATGAAAGTGTTGCTTTTGCAAGACGTGAAAGGACAAGGCAAAAAGGGCGAAATCGTCAATGTCTCCGACGGTTACGCAAAAAACTTTTTGTTCAAAAAGGGTTTGGGCGAAGTTGCCACGATAGATAAAATAAACAGCGCCGCTATACACGAACAAGCGGTTTTGAAACAAAAAGAGGCGGAAAAACAGGAAGCCTACGCACAGGCGGCTAAACTTAAAGGCACCGAGGTGCGCATTGTCGCCGCAAAAGGTTCGGCACAAGGCAAAATGTTTGGCAGCATTACCGGAAAAGAAATTGCCGACGAACTTGTGAAATTGGGCTACAAGGTGGACAAAAAGCAAATTGTGTTGAAATCGCCCATCCGCGTGGTTGGCAACTATCAAGTGAACGTAAAAATGTACGCCGAACTCGCCGTGCCCATCACCGTGATTGTGGAATAACAACAGTAAAGAATTGCTGGCTAAAATGGCTGGCAATTTTTTTGTCGCAAGACGGCGAAGGAAGCTAGTTCTCCTAACGACGGTGAATGCGCATAAGTGCTGCTGTAAAGGCGGCACTAACTTGCGAATTTGCGTTCCTAAATGCACAACTTTGAGTATACGTACCCACGAAAATAGTAAACTTAGTTGTTTCAACTATTACACGCAATTCTTTTTCATGAGGTTGTTTTTTGTTTCCGAATGTAGTCGGATTTTCCTGCACAACCTTTTGGATATCTTCACCGACATTTTCGTTTTTTCCGTTCCTACTATTTAAAATGTTCTGCACCAACTGTTTTCAATTTGACTTTTTCCCCCAAAGCAAACCTTGCATAAATGCACAACAAACACGCATACTAGCAAAAAAGATTTCTTTCAAAAAACATACCGGAATAATACAAACCACGGTTGCAGCGTGAATGTTGTACACACCATATCTATTGCAGTGGCATATTCGTGCCGCCGACCATACGCCGCTTGTAGCACCCGGCGCACAGGCAGGTTTGCACTGTTCTTGGCTGACAAAACAAGGAGGAGTTTGTGCAATGAATAAAGAGAATGAGCAATACGTAAGCAAAGAGGACAAGGTAAACGTTGTTGTTGGATTGCTTGTTGTTTTGGCTGTTTTTGCCATTTTTACCGCAATTATCGTGCTTGCGGGCAACAACCGTGCGGGAGAAATTGCCTATGCAGGGGAGGCCATGCGAGGCAGCGAACAAGAGTTTACGTACAAATCGAAAAATCTCAAAAAGGGCGACATGGTAACTTGGTTTGTTGACAATCAAAAAATGGCCGCCTATCGCTACGACGGCGGTGAAGTAAACTTCAACTACACGCCAACCAAGGTGGGAAATTCCACCGTGCGAGTTGTTGCGGGAAGAAGTAACCAAAGCAAAACGTTTTTTGTAGGGAAACCCACTTTGATCGTTACTGCAAAAGATATGCAAATAACCTACGGAGAAGAAATGCCGCAACCGCAATTCGAGTGCGAAGGTTTAGTATGCGGCGACACGGAAGATTGTTTGAATTGTCAAATAGAATGCAAAACCGACAAAGCCGCTTGCGGAACCTACCAAATAACGTTGAATGCTACAAGCAACAACTACGAAGTTTGCTGCAAAGGCGGCACGCTGACGGTGTTGCCCAAAGAACTGACCATCGAAAACGGTTTTGAAAAGGTGTACGACCAATCAACGGCAATAAACACAGCAAACTTGCAGTTGGACGGTATTTTGGAAGGCGACGAAGTGTGCGCACAGGCGGATAATTTGTGTTTTGAAAGCAAAAACGTCGGAACTTACAAAGTGAACACGCAAAATATTACCCTCTCGGGCAAAGATGCCACGAATTACATTTTGTGCAACCAAGTTGAAGGGAAAATTTTGCCCAAAGAAATTTCTTTGCAGGGTTTGACGATTGCCGACAAAACCTACGACGGCACAACCAAAGCACGCATTTCCAAAATGGGCACATTGAAGGGCGTTTGCGAAGGGGATAGCGTGGCCGTAGGCAGTTTGGACGTTTACTTTGACGGCGCCGACATTGGCACGCAAAAAATTAACGTAAAAAACGTGAAACTTGTTGGTTACGACAAAGATAACTACACACTAAAAGACATTTCAGTAAACGACGCAAACATTTCAAAATAATAAATTGTTTGTAATAGCGCGATACAAAGTCGCAACAAATACTTCTACAACCCGTTAAGTGAAGCGAAAAGCGAGCAGAATTACATTTGACTTTGTGCCTAAGAGTAAAGTTTCTTGTTTGCCCGAGCAACTTAACAAACAAGTTTACACGCAAAAATGCACATTGCGTGCACAATTTTGCGCACACGTATTGCGAAAGTCTAATGAGCAACGTCAAACTGCAGATACCAAAATTTTGTTTGCCTTTGTTCTTCGCGTGCATCTTCACTTACAAACCACATTCACGCTCGGTTTTGTCCAACAAAATTGTGAATTTTGTTAAAAAAATTTGTTCAAAATTATTATGTTGTAGGTTTTTTCCGTCAAGCCCAAAGAAAATTCTTTGGCGAAAAATGCCTTCCTTTAAGCACAAAGGGCGCAAACGCGCCCTTTGACTTATTATTTTTTGCGATAGTATGTTTTGAAACGCGGATTGTTGATGATGTCGCCAAGCACCACCACTTTGACAACTTCGGTGTAGTCGCGTTGCGCGTCCTCGCCTTCGTAAGCAAGGTCGTGCACAATAAGCCTTACGCCATCCAAATCTGAGCAACCTTCGTCGTTTACGTCCCCCAAAGAACCTACAATTTCTTCGTAGCGTTCTTCTTTGTCGCCAACGTGCACGTGGTCGTCCCCTTCATAATAACCGCTGCCGCCTGTTGTTGCAGAGGCATTGTTTTGCGCGGCGACCTTTTGCTCTGCCAATTTTACTCGCAAACCATTGATGTAGTCGCGTTGATGCTGCGTGCGGCCGTTGCCGTCGGTGAACTCTTGGGGACGTTGCACCTTGGCTTGTTGTTGAGATTCTTCAAGCCTGCGCTTTTTGGCAGCCGAAACAAGAACAACGACAAACACCGCGAACACCACAAATATGCCGATGACGGAAACAACAGCATCCGAAATAACAGATGAACAAAGTAAGTTTGTCATGATTTAACTCCCTTACTTTTTGCCGCCTTTGCCCGAGCTGCCGTCTCCGTTGCCGGAAATTGCGTTGCGCATTGCGGTATCGGCTTGAATGTTTTGCATGTTGTAATAGTCCATTATGCCCAAACGTCCATTGCGGAATGCTTCTGCCATTGCGCGGGGAACTTCCGCTTCGGCTTCTACAACTTTTGCGCGCATTTCTTGTGTGTGCGCTTTCATTTCTTGTTCGGTAGCAATAGCCATTGCGCGACGTTCTTCGGCATTGGCTTGTGCAATACGCTTGTCGGCTTCGGCTTGATCCATTTGCAATTGCGCACCGATGTTTCTGCCAACGTCCACATCGGCAATGTCGATGGACAAAATTTCAAATGCAGTGCCTGCATCCAAACCTTTTTTGAGCACCGTTTTGGAAATAAGGTCGGGGTTTTCCAAAACTTCTTTGTGGTATTCCGCCGAACCCACGGTGGTTACGATACCTTCGCCTACACGTGCAATGATTGTTTCTTCACCGGCACCGCCGATAAGGCGTGCAATGTTGGCGCGAACGGTAACTCTTGCTTTAACGCGCAATTCAATACCGTTTTTAGCAATGGCGGAAATTACCGGCGTTTCGATAACTTTAGGGTTTACGGAAACTTTTACGGCGTTGAGCACGTCGCGGCCGGCAAGGTCGATTGCCTTGGCAGATTCCAAAGACAAATCAATGTTTGCGCTGTGGGCGGAAATAAGTGCGTTTACAACGTTGCTGATGTTACCGCCTGCCATAATGTGCGATTCCAATTCGGCGATGTCGATGTTTAAGCCGGCTTTTTTTGCACGGATATAAACGTCAACCAACATTTTGTATTTTATGCGGCGCATTTTCATGCCGATAAGACGTCCCATAGAAACGTGTGCACCGGAAACTGCTGCAATGAAGTAGGTGCCGATAGGCAAGAACAGCAAGAAAATGAACAGCAAAACCGCCACTATTATTACGGGAATTGCCCAGCCCGGGAAGTCGCTTCCATTGGCAAAAGCCAATAATACGTTTAACATAAAAATTTTTCTCCTTTTTTATTTGCCCCAAACGGGGCTTAATTTTTCGATTTCTTGCAAATTTGCGACACGTTTTTGGCAATACGTACTTGCAAAGTTTGCATTTTTTGAAGTTTCGCAATTAGTTTTGCAATTTATTTTTGTAACTTTCGCAGACGTTTGTTTCAACCTTTGCGGTCTGTTTTTTAGCTTTTACTATCACTCTTTTTCCACAACCACAACGCGCTGTCCTTCCGTTTGAACGCATACGACAGTCGCGCCTTGGTCGATAAAGCCCTCGCGTGCAACAACGTCCAAAACTATGCCGTCAAAATTCGCCTTGCCAACCGGGCGAAGCATTGTAAGCGTAACGCCGGTTTTGTTGATAAATTCCGAAAAATCTTTGGTGCCTTCGGTTTTTTCTTCCGAAACGGCAGGTTTTACGGAAAAGAGCGCGGTTTTGCTTAGCCTACCTTTGGTGATTGCCCTACTTGCCACAACAAACATAACGCAAAACAGCACCAAAGCAATTATTACCATGTACAGCAGCATCCATAGGTCGCCTCCGCAAGCCACA
This sequence comes from uncultured Oscillospiraceae bacterium, assembly GCA_964535505.1. GTDB lineage: Bacteria > Bacillota > Clostridia > Christensenellales > CAG-314 > Fimimonas. The sequence goes on along the minus strand of CAZHUH010000027.1, from coordinate 10,093 downwards.
CGCACCACTATACCGACAACAATCATAACTATGCCGCTTATTCCGAAAAAGCCAATACCCGGCGTTATCATCTCTATTGCGCAGAAAACAATACCCAACACAAACAAAATGATGGTTACGGCGTTCATTTCGGTGAACAACCGCACAAAACTGTCGCCGGCATCAGCCAAAAAATTAAGTATACTCATAGTGTTGCCCCTTACGCTTCAAAAGGTTGCAAAAGACCAATACTGCCGTCCTTGCGGCGATACACCGCTTCTACGTTGCCTGTTTCTTCGTTTACAAACAGATAAAAGTCGTGGTCTAAAAGGTCCATTTTGTCGGCGGCCTCCAACGCAGATATACGTTCCACTTCAAATCGCTTGGTTTTTGCAATTTTTATCGGTTCTAAATCCACGTCGGAAACGTATTCGTATTCCGCAGGGTCTGGAAGTTTTACGGATTTGTTTGTCTTTTCGCGAAGTTTTACCAGTTGACGTTCCAACTTGGGAAGGCAGGCGTCGATGTTGTAGTACATTGTGTCGCCCACAACTTCCGAACGAATATACGTTCCGCGATAAATGATGGAAATTTCCATTTTGCATTGTCTGCCCAAATCGGACAGCACAATTTTGCAAGGCGTTTCGGAATCGGCAAAATACTTATCCAGCTTTTTGAGTTTAGCCGTCAAAATTTGCTCCAATCTGTCGGAAACACGGTAGTTTTTGGTTGTGATGTCAAGTTTCATAGTGATACCTCCAACTTGATATTTGAAAAGGGAAAGCCTTTCCTACATATATTATACCATAGTTTTACCAAATTTCAATACCGCCTGCGAAAATATTGTGCGATATTTGAAAATAACCGCAAAAAAGCATTGCAATCATGGCAGATTTTCCTGCATGGTATGGTCAGATGCAACCCCAAAAGTGAGATAATGCCCGATGAAATTGCAAAGTATGCTTCCACATCGGGCAAAACAAATTATTAGATATAACTAAATCTTGCGGAACACTACGTTTGCGCCTATGGCGTCCACTATCACCCTGTCGCCTTGACAAATTTCCCCCGTCAAAATCTTTTCGGCAAGGGCGTCTTCCACTTTGCGCTGAATGGTACGCTTCAATGGGCGTGCGCCGTAGTCTTTGTCAAAGCCGGCTTGCGCAATGGCGGCAATGGCGTTGTCAGTGAAGGACAAATTTACCGTGCCCAATAAACGCTTGTGTAAATTGTAACACAAAAGTTCGGCAATTTTCAAAATTTCACGTTCGCCAAGGTAGTTGAAAACCACAACTTCGTCTACACGGTTGAGAAATTCCGGGCGGAAAAAGTTTTTTAGGGCACGTTCGACATTCTCGCGCATTTGCGAATAGTCGTCCGTTTGTCCGAAACCTATCCTTTTTGCCGAAGCGTCGGAAATGCCGATGTTACTTGTCATGATGATGACGGTGTTTTTGAAATCTACCGTTTTGCCGTGAGAATCGGTAAGGCGGCCTTCGTCCAAAATTTGCAAAAGCAAATTGAAAACATCGGGGTGAGCCTTCTCTATTTCGTCCAACAGCACCACGCTATATGGCTTTTTGCGAACTTGTTCCGTCAAATAGCCGCGTTCTTCGTAGCCGACGTATCCCGGGGGTGCGCCGATAAGTTTTGCGGTGGATTGCTTTTCCATATATTCCGACATATCCAACCGAATAACTCCGTTGCCGTCGCCGAAAAGGCATTCGGCAAGCGCTTTGCTAAGCTCAGTTTTGCCAACGCCTGTGGGTCCCACAAAAATGAAACTGCCAATGGGACGGTTGGGATCTTTCAGCCCTGCACGCTGACGGCGCACCGCCAACGACACCACTTTTACCGCTTGGGTTTGCCCGATAACGCGCCTTTGCAGTTCTTCTTCCAAGTGAACAAGTTTGTCGCGTTCTTCTTGCGAAAGTTGTTTTATGGGAACACCCGTCATTTGCGAAATAACTTCGCGCACGTTTTCCGCCGTAAGTTGGCATTTTTGCGCCGAAAGCCGTTCGTCATAGGCGGCTTGTTCACGTTCGTAGGAAAAGAATACTTCGTTGTAGCGGCGAGCAAAGGCTTCCGCTTGTTCTTTGTCGTTGCAAGAAAGGGCAAAATCGCGCTTGCGTTTTAGCGTGTTAAGTTCGGAGGTAAGTTGCACCAACTTTTGCGGCACCGCGCACGCGCTTATTTTAAGTTTGCTGCAAGCTTCATCCAAAACATCCAGTGCCTTATCCGGCAAAAAACGTTCGGTAATGTATCTCACGGAAAGTTGCACGGCGGCGTTTACCGCTTCGTCTGTGATTTCCACACCGTGGTGCTTTTCGTACTTTCCCTTTACGCCCATCAAAATTTTTACTGCCATTTCCGGCGAAGGTTCTTCTACCGTAATGGGTTGAAAACGGCGTTCCAACGCAGGGTCCGATTCGATATAGCGGCTGTATTCCGCAGTTGTTGTGGCACCGATGATTTGCAGTTGTCCGCGAGCCAATGCCGGCTTCAAAATTTCCGCCGCGTCCATAGAACGTTCGGCAGAGCCGCCTGCCCCAACGAGATTGTGAATTTCATCGATAAACAAAATTACGTCGCCTGCTTCCACCACCTGCGAAACAACCTTTTTCAGGCGTTCTTCGAAATCACCGCGATAGCGAGTACCGGCAACCATACCTGCCAAATCCAATTCCACAAGGCGTTTGCCTTGAAGTTCGGCAGGAACACGCCCTTGTGCAAGGGTCATTGCCAAACCTTCCACCACAGCGGTTTTGCCTACACCGGCTTCCCCCACCAACACGGGGTTGTTTTTTGTGCGGCGAGTTAGCGTTTGAATAACACGTTCCATTTCCGTTTCACGCCCCACAACGGGATCGAAACCGCCTGCCAATGCCTTTTCCGTCAAATCAAAACCAAAAGCAATGGCACTGCCAGTTTGTTCGTCTGCTTCATCAGCATCGTCTAATTGCATGCCTGCCACGCCGTCATATTCTTTGCTTGACGTGTCGATGTTGGATTGCTTGGGCACAGCGGGTAACGACTGATCGCGCGGTTCGCCCAATATTTCCTTTTGGGGGAAATTGCGCATTATTCTTTCGTACATGTCTTGCGGAGTTTTGCCGCGTTGACGAAGCAAAAACACAATTTTATCGTAGGCATAGGATTTGTTCATTGTTAAAATTGCCAACAATGCGTGAATGCAATCTACGTCGCGACTGCCCAAAACGCGTGCAAAATAACCTGCACGAGAGTTAAGTTCGCTTATCTCGCGCGTTTCCACAATAGGACCTCCGCGCCCCGAACGAATGAGGCACAAATTGTCCTTTGTAAGCCCGAATTCTTCCAAAACCTTTTTTGCGTCGCTTTCCACCACGGCAAGTTCAAACAGCACGTGTTCGGCTTTAAGTTCCGACGCATGCAACTGTTTGGCAAACATATAGGCATTATCGAAAACCATTTGCATTTTTTCCGTTTGCATTTGGTCCAACCTCCCGAAAATTTCGCATAAGGGATTTTTTGTCGGCGTACCGACAAAGGAGACCCTTTGTCGTTTGCACGAAAGCAGGCTTTCTTAGACAAAAAACCGCGAAATTTTGCTTACGTCAATTATCCTTTGTATTGTACCAAATTGTTGTAAGTTTTTCAAGAGAATAAGGCAACTTTGCCAAAAACTGTTGGCGAATGCGAAAATTCCGTTGCATGCCCCGATAAAATTTTGTCGACTTTTGAAGTAAATTTGGGCGGCTTTGCAGAAAATACCGTTGTAGGCTTTGAAAAACAACACTTTCGCGAATATTGCAGACCTTTGCCCAAACCGTTGACGGCTGCAGAAACTTCGCTACGAACGAGAGCGTTGGCGTTTTCGAACAAGCGAAGTAACAAGCAAGCGAATTTCGCGAGCCAGTGCCGGCAAAGCGGAGAGGGCAAATGCCGCCAAATACATTTGCCAAGGTAATGCGGCAAGCCCAAAAAGGTTTTGAAAAAACGGCACAAAAGCCACAACCGCCACAAGCGCAACGGAAAACACAAAACTCACCGCCATAAACTTTGTGATTCCGCCTTGAAAAATACTGTGTCGACTGCGAATTTCCAACACAAAAATAAGTTGCGAAAGAGACAAAACCAAATAAGTCATTGTGCAAGCTTGTGCGTAACCCAAAATGTTGCCTATTGCGAAACCGCACAAAGCGGCAAATGCAAACAGCACACCGCCCAAAAAAATGCGCTTGCCGCCACCGCCGGAAAAGAAAGTTTCGCCAAAACGCTTTGGAGGGTGGCTCATCACGTCATCCTCTTGCTTGTAGATTCCCAACGCCAAACCGGGCAAACCGTCAGTAACCAAGTTTATCCACAAAAGCTGCATTGCCGAAAGGGGCGAAACATTCCACACCAACAGTGCCACAAACACCGAAAGCACCTCGCCGATGTTACAAGTAATGAGATACGTTACCGACTTTTTTATGTTTTGGTACACACTGCGCCCCAAGGACACCGCCTCCACAATGGTGGCAAAATTGTCGTCCGTCAAAATTATATCCGACGCGTCCTTTGCCACTTCCGTGCCGCTGCCCATTGCGCAGCCGATATCGGCATTTTTCAAAGCCGGGGCATCGTTTACGCCGTCCCCCGTCATTGCCACCACCGCACCGCAAGATTTCCAAGCGTTGACAATGCGCAATTTGTCGGCGGGGGTAACGCGTGCGTAAACGGCAATTTGATTAACCTTTTCGGCGAGTTGAGCGTCCGTCCACGAGGCAAGCGTTTCGCCCTCTACAGCAAGGTCGTGAGGCAACAAAATGCCTAAATTTTTGGCAATTTCTTTGGCTGTTTCTATGTTGTCGCCCGTTATCATCACGGGGCGAATGCCTGCGCTTTTGCAAACGGCAACGGCTTTGACAGCTTCGGGACGTGGCGGATCGACAATGACGAACAACGCGCGAATGTGCAAATTTTGTTCCAAAACAGTGCTTTTGGGAAAAGTGTACGACACTTCCGTAACAGAAAGCGCCAATACGCGAAAGCCTTTTTTTGCATATACGGTGCATTGTTTTTGATATTTTTCGTAGTTTTCTGCGTGACGCATGGCATCCAAACTGCCTTTTGTTACGGAAAAATATCTTCCATCCCGCTTGACGACGACCGTCATGAGTTTGCGGTTGCTGTCGAAGGGAATTTCGAAAACGCGCAGGGCGTGTTGCGGCTTTTGCAGCAAAGAAACTACGGCGATTTCCGTAGGATCGCCAAGCCACGAACCTTCGGCATTTTTTACCGCGTCCGAACACCAACAAAAGGCTTGCAAATTGAAATCGTTTTGATTAACTTTTGAAGCCGCAATAAAATTTTTGCTGTCGAAAATGCCGCAAAGGGTCATCTTGTTTTGCGTGAGGGTGCCGGTTTTGTCGGAACAAATAACCGTTGCTCCGCCCAAGGCTTCCACTGCTGTAAGACGCTTGACTATGGCGTTTTGCTCCGCCATTTTTTCTATTCCCTTGGCAAGCACCACCGTAACCACAGCCGGCAGCCCTTCGGGAATGGCGGCAACCGCCAGCGAAACGGAAGTTAAAAAGACGTTTACGAAAACGCCGGTTAGCGTATCGCCTTGGTGCATTTGCTTTGCGCCCTTTGCAAACCCTATAACAAGCACGGCAAAACACACCGAAAGGCACACTATGCCTATAACTTTTGAAAGTTGCTTCAACTTTTGTTGCAAAGGCGTCAGCGCCACTTGCGAGCTTACCAAAAGCCCTGCGATTTTGCCCAATTCCGTGTTGCAACCCGTTGCAACCACCTGCGCTACGCACCTGCCCTTTGTTACAAAACTGCCGCTGAAAATGTGCGCCGAATCAAACGAGGGTACAGTCACGCGTTTTTGTTGTTTTTCGACGGGAATGCTTTCGCCGGTTAGTGCAGATTGATCGACAAACAAACTTTCCGACTGCAACAAAACGCAATCGGCAGTTACCACGTCGCCTGCTTCGAAACAACACACATCGCCCACCACCAAAAAACGGCTATCCACCAAAACCTGGGCACCGTCGCGAAAAACTTTAGTTTTGGGCGAAGTGAGATTTTTCAATGCGTCCAACGATTTTTCGGCGCGAAATTCTTGAAAAGTCCCCAAAAATGCATTTGCCAACACTATTGCCACTATGATTATCGGCTCCAACATATCCGCCTTGTCGCCGCTGTACAATGCCAATCCAAAGGAAAGAGCGGCGGCAACCAACAAAATGACTATCATTAAATCGCCGAACTGACAGAAAAACTTTTTGGCAAAACCGCTGCGCTTTGCCTGCTGCGTAACGTTTTCGCCCTGTTCTGCCAACAGTTCTGCCGCCCGCTGCGACGTTAAACCTTGACGGTGAAACTCTTTCAAACTTGCACTCCTCCCCAAAAGCACGCACAACTTTGCCGAAAAACAAAAACAAAGGGCAGTTTGCGGCCTTTGAAATATGCCGCAGAAGCCGCTTATGCGTTTGTTGTGTTGCCTTCGAAGTCGTCCGTACACACGGTTGTTATTTCTAGATTATATGTACAGACCGTGCAAAATAGAATTAATACACATTGAGCACATTGCGCAAAAATGGCCTCTCCCAAACGAGAAAGGCCACGTGTTTTATTGAATTTGTACAATATTTTCACACCCTAGTTTGCAGAAGATGTCTCGGCATTTTCTTGCGGAAAGTGCAAAAGGTGTTTGTCGTATTGACTTTGCTTGTAGGCAAACTGTTTGCGGTAGTTGTGTATCGCAAAGTAAATAAAAATCAACAGCGACATTATTTCCGCGAAGGGATAGCAAAACCAAATGCCATTTTCCCCCCACCACATATCGAACAAATATGCCGACGGGATGAGAAAAATAAGTTGTCTGCACAGCGACATAAGCAAACTGGAAATGGGACAGTTTATACTTTGCAGCATGTTGATTATCAAAATGCTGAACGCCGCAGGAATAAACGAAATGCTTATGCAACGGAACGCATAGGAGCCTTCGGCAACCAAAATGGCGTTTTCCGCTTGAAGTTCCTCCCAAGTTTGTCCTACGGACACCGTTTGGCTTGTGAAAATGGACATAAGCCCCTGCGGCCAAATTTGAAACAGCAACGACCCAATCACCATAACGCCCAGTGCCAAACTCAAACTGAGTTTGAATGTTTGATTAAATCGTTTTTTCAAGTTTGCGCCATAGTTGTAACTTAAAATGGGCATTGTGCCCTGCATAAGCCCAAACACCGGCATAAACACGAAGGATTGCACCTTGAAATATGCCGAAAGCACCGTGATACCGTTGGTATAGTGCGCCAAAATGGAGTTCAAGATGATGGTTACAACAGAGCTCATTGCGTTCATAACAAACGCAGGCAACCCGATTTTTGCAATTTTTCCGAAATATTTTGCTTCCGGTTTGAAATTTTTAAGCGAAATGGAAACGTCTTGCTTTTTGAACAGGAAAAAGGCAAGGTCGGTGAATGCAGCCAACCATTGACCTATTGAAGTTGCCAAAATTGCGCCCAAAACGCCCATATCGAACACCATGATGAACAGTGCGTCCAACACAATGTTGGAAATTGCGCCCACAAGTTGGCTTATCATGGGAACTTTCATGTTGCCGGTGGATTGCAAAATACGCGCCAAAGTTATATCCAACAACACGCCGCCGCTGGCCGCCATATAAATTGTTAGGTAAAGCGTGCCTTGATCGATAACGTATTGCATGTCGGTAGCGTTATCGCTGTTTACAAATGCCGCAACAAAGGGACGAGAAACAGTAAATGCCAAAATTGCCATAACCACCCAAGCAAAAAAGGCCATTATCACGGCGGATTTTGCCGCTTTGTCGGCGTTTGCGTGGTTGCCTTCGCCAAGTTTTCGAGCAATGTAAGCATTTGCGCCCACCCCGATGCCTATGGCAACGGCAACAACTAACATTGTCATTGGCATAACAATGCTTACGGCGTTGAAACTATCCTTGCCAACGTTAGTTCCGGCATAGCCATCTGGCAGATATTGAATACTTGTTAGAAACAGAGAATCGACAATGTTATACAATGCCTGCACCAACATGGAAAAAATTGCAGGCAAACTCATGGTAAGCAACAATTTACTTATTTTTTGATCGCGCATCTTATCCGATTGCAACGAACTTTGTTCTTTTGAAATTTCTGACATAAAAACTCCCAAAATCGTTTTCTTTTGAAAAATTACAGCAATTATAGCACAAAAAGCAGCTTTACACAACTAATATACGGACGATGGACAAAATGTTGTTGAAAAATGCAAAAAAGCCCCTTTCGGGGCAAGTTTCAGCTAAATTTTTCGTTTACATAGATGCAAAAGCTGATTTCGTAGCCGTTGTCGTCAATCGGCGGCAACGCTTCAACACAATGCCAGTTTGGCGCCATATCCAAATCGGGGAAAAACACATCGGCATTGCCATCGGCATGCACTTTTGTGACGTAGGCTGTTTTGCAACGGTTGAGCATAAGCTTGTAGAAAGACGCGCCGCCTATAACAAACACGTCATCACTTGGAAAAGTTGCCAAAACTTTGTCTAACTCGGCAACGGTTGCAACGGAAATTGTACGCGGATGTTGTTTGCCGTCGGAATCCAACACAACGTTTGTGCGGTTGGGCAAAGCGCCGCTCGGAAAACTCAAAAAGGTGTTTGCCCCCATAACAACAATTTTGCCCGTTGTGGTTTCGCGAAAAAACTTCATATCCTTTTTTAGGCGAAACAGCAAACCATTGTTTTTGCCTATGCCCCAATTTTTATCCACCACCACAATTAAGTTCATGTTTGTAACCATGCCCCCTATCACAAAATTGTTTGAAAAACATAATCGGTGAAACTTGGCGTGCGCGGCTTTGCCGAAAGGAGCTTACGCAAGCGCAACGCAGTATCACGTGATGTATGTTCAAGCATTATCTCGTTTGATACGTTTTTGGCAACACGTATGCACAAAAATGTGTACACACGTTTGAAAAAAGGCGAAAAGTCGCGCATTGCGGCAGTTGGTGCGAAGTGCGCCGTGTTGAGCAACTGTGCCTTTGTTTTGTCGGCAACAAAACGCCAAAGAAAACGCCGAATTGCCCCCTTAAAACGGCAAAACAAAAATCAAATTGCCACCTCAAAACAGCCGCAAAGCACTAAATTGCCACCTCGAAACGTTCGGCAAATGGCTCGAATTGGTAGTTTTCCAGCGCCACGTCGTCCACCGTAAATTTGTAGAAATCGTCAATTTGCTTATTGATTACAAACTTCGGTGCAGGGTGCGGCGTGCCTTGCAGCATGCGTTCCACTTGCGGAATGTGCCTATCATAAATGTGGGCGTCGGCAATTACATGCACCAGTTCGCCCACTTTGAGCCCCGAAACTTGCGCAAGCATGTGCATCAACACGGCATATTGCACCACGTTCCAGTTGTTTGCAACTGCCATATCGTTGGATCGTTGGTTCAAAATGGCGTTAAGTTTGCCGTCGCACACATTGAATGTTACCGAATAGGCGCAAGGATAAAGATTCATTTCGTGCAAATCGGCGTGAACGTAGATGTTTGTGATGATTCGACGGCTTGCCGGGTTGTTTTTCAAATCGAACAACACGCGGTCTACTTGGTCGAACTCCCCCTCTTTGTAGCGATGTTTCACGCCCAGTTGATAGCCGTAGGCTTTGCCTATGCTGCCCGTTTCGTCCGCCCAACTATCCCAAATGTGCGAATGCAAATCGTGAATGTTGTTGCTTTTCTTTTGCCAAATCCATAAAATCTCGTCCACGGCGGACTTGAATGCCGTGCGGCGCAAGGTTATTACCGGAAATTCTTCTTGCAAATTGTAACGATTCACCACGCAAAACAACTTTTTTGTGTGCGCTGGGGTGCCGTCCGCCCAATGAGGACGAACTTGCGCTTCGGTATCGGAAAAACCCGTGTTGATGATATCGTGCATGTTTTGTTGAAAAATTATATCCGCCTTGCTCATGATTTTGCCCCGCCATTGTTTCAAAATTGTTTGAAAAAACGCTTGTTACACAAAGTTTGTGCGATTTTGCCCCAAAGAGCGCACGGCAGCAATGACTTCGTTGCCGCAAACTGCGCACCAAATCGGCGTTCACCAAACTTAC
>CAZHUH010000026.1:0-14942 GCA_964535505.1 uncultured Oscillospiraceae bacterium | reverse complement strand
CTATTTCGAGATATTGTTCAATGCGAATATTGCCTTATCTTGCGTGTTCGGTATATATCATTGAAAAAAGCACAAATACGGCTTAGATATGATTTTAGACAAAATATTTACTCTTTAATACTTGCAAATCAAAATTGTTTATTTGTTTGATTTTCTGTTGGATGAAAAAAAGTTTAGAGAAATAGCGTAAACTTATATGTAGCAATTATAAGGTTTGAGGAGTCAATAAATGTCAGATACGAAAAAATATATGCTTAATAATTATTGCGCGATTGAAAAACCTGAAAAACGCAGTGTTTTGGGCGATTTGACGGCGAATTGGCTTAAAAATACATTAATTTTGCGCGAAAATTGTTGAACAAAAACGCAAAGTGTGCTAGAATTGATGTCAGTAAGGGAGTAGTTCGCTACACGTAGTTGCCGCGCCTACATCATGGCGAAAGCCAGGTTCGGCATTGAAGAACGAGACTTATGCTAACGTATGGTTGGTATAAGGCTCGTTATTTTTTAGGATATTTTTGTTTAAGCATTTTTTGCATGGAAAATTTTGTTGAATGTGCAAAACTAACAACAATATCCGATAAAAGTCTTCTTCGGCGCGACGCTCTTGTGTTTTTTGCACCGAAATTTGCAGTATTGCAAAACAGGCAAAAAAGGCAAGAAAATTGCGTTTGCAAACAATCTTCTTTTACAACAATTTTGTACAAAAACAGGCGGTATAACTATGTTTGATTTTGTTTCCAACTGGTCTTTGGCGGCACAACTTGCGGCTTACGTGGTTGGATTTGCTTTGGGCGTGTTTTGTTTGGTAAAGTTTTGCAACTACTTTGTAGACGCCTCCTGCGCAGTTGCAAAAAAATTGAAAATTTCGCCCTTAATAATCGGTTTGACAGTGGTTGCAATGGGCACAAGTTTACCGGAACTTGCCGTTTCCACTTCGGACAGCATTTCCGTGCTTATTGAAGGCAACGGCGCACATGCCAACGTGGCAATAGGCAACGTTGTGGGAAGCAACATTTGCAATCTACTTTTGGTGTTGGGATGTTCGGTTGTTTTCACCCCAATTGTGGTAAAAGAGGGCATTCGCAAAAAAGAATTTCCTATTTTGTTGGCTGTTTCCGCCGTTGTGGTAGTGTTTGTTTTCTTGTTTGGACTGGACAAGACGATAAATTTGCAAGAAGTGGCAATAACGCGTGTGGAATCTGCTATACTAGCTGTGGGAATTGTGGCATACATTGCCTACCTTGTTATCAGCGCAAAGAAAAATCCTCCCGAAACGGAAGTTGAAGAAATTGCCGATATGCCTTGGTGGAAAGCCATTTTGCTTGTCGTTGTTGGCGGAGCAGGAATTATTTTGGGCGGCGTTTTGGTGGTTTTCGGTGCAAAAGGTTTGGCATTGCAAGGCGCAGAATCTCTGGGCGTCGACCACGACCTCGCGGAAGCTTTGGTTGGCTTAACCGTTGTTGCCGTCGGCACAAGTTTGCCGGAATTGGTAACCAGCTGCATTGCGGCAAAAAAGGGACAAAACGAAATTGCCCTTGGCAACGTTATCGGCAGCTGCATTTTCAACTCCCTGTTTGTTTTGGGAATTTCCGGCGTGATTAACCCCCTTACGGGCGGCAGCGAAGTGCTTACCGACGTTGTGATAATGCTGGTTGTTTCCGTGTTAGTGTTTGTGTTGAGTTTGAAAGGAAAACTTAACCGACGCGACGGCATAATTTTGCTGGGAATATACTTCTTGTATTTGGTATACCTGGTGTTGCGCACCTTACACCCCGAATGGTTCGGTTTAGCATAGCGCCTAGCGCTACGGGCAACCGTTTGGTTGGTTGCGTGAACAACAAGTTGACCTTTTGTTTCCGATTGTGATAAAAAACGCACCGCAAAATTGTGCTTTTGTAACGTTTTTTTGCAGACGTGTTGACGAAATTGTGTACAGAACCGATTATGGGGACTACGAAAACACCACACAAGACAACCGCTCTACCATTGTGTAAAGGGAAGTGTCGCGGTTTCACCGTGACGGAGGAATTGTCCACAGAGAGAAGTAAACAACAAACCCAAAAACATTTGGATGGCACCACCGACAAATCAGAACACTTCAAAAATAGTTGTAAAAGATAAAAAGGTGAAAAAATATTGAAAATGATATTTGACAGCATACTTTTGGGTATAGGCTTGGCAATGGACGCATGTGCCGTTTCAATGGCAAATGGTTTGAACGAGCCGAATATGAAAACAAGAAAAATTGCGCTTATTGCCGGTACGTTTGGCTTGTTTCAAGCGATAATGCCCCTGATAGGATGGTTTTGCGTGCACTTTGTCGCAGAACAGTTTGCCGCTTTCAACAAAGCCATACCATACATTGCCCTTGCGCTGTTGGGGTTTATCGGCGGTAAAATGCTGTTTGAAGGGTTCAGACACAAAGAAGAACAAAAAGAAGAAAATACAAAACAACTTACGTTTGTCGCACTTTTGTCGCAAGCAGTGGCAACAAGTATCGACGCTCTTTCGGTGGGGTTCACCATTGCCGACTACAATGGTTTGCAGGCGGTTATTGCCGTTGCCATAATCGGTGTTATCACCTTTGGCATAAGTTTCGGTGCTGTGTTTGTGGGAAAGATTTACGGAACAAAACTGGGCAACAAAGCAGAAATTTTGGGCGGATTTATTCTAATTGCCATTGGCTTAAAAATTTTTGTGGAAGGCGTATTTTTTGCGTAAATGCACCGCTGCACCGGCCCTGACAATGGAATGTGCTTGACGAAACTGACAACCCCGAATACATCTCTGTGAGTGTTGCGGTTGTGGACGAAAGACTGCCTGCGCAAGCAATTGAACGGCGAATAAGTGTCGGACCACGCAACATAACTGCCGAATGTCGAGTCAAAATGTCAAGCAAAAACACAAAAACGTGCATATGGTTGTTAAAAAACACGTTCGCGGTTGTTGATAAAACGCAAAATCGTCGGCAAATTTGCAGACAAAACACAATGTTCCGCAATAACCGTTGGAGTGCCGATATAACTATTTGTTGGGCGTAGTCGCATTTCTTTGCCTGTGGCTCTCAACCAAATATTTGCAATAGAACCAAATATAAGGACATTGAAAACAATTTTCAGTGTCCTTTTGTTATATTTATAAATACGGTTTTTGTTTGAAAATGCTGCCGCTTTCAATCTTTTTTGGGCTTAGGCCCGTTGAAGGTGTAGAAACTGCACTTTATGCCGGCGTTAAAAATGTAGCGTTTTTTGTCGGCACGGCGCCCGAAATCACGCTCGAAATCTTGACTGGGCGACAAAAAGTAAAAATTCCACTTATCCAGCGTTTTGTAGAGTTTGCCCATGTTTTTGGCAATTTGGCGTGCTTCGGCAACATCTCCTAACCTTTCGCCGTAGGGCGGATTGCTAATGTTTACGCCGAAACTTTGACGTGTTACAAACTCTTCCGCCGAGCGCAAGTTGAACTTCACGTACTTTTCCACACCTGCCTGCTTTGCATGAAAGTTGGCAATTTCCACAGCTTTGGGATTCAAATCGGCGCCGACAATGTTCAATTTGCGCTCTACACGAATATCCTTTGCCTCTTGAAGCGCCAACGTGTAGGCGTTTGGGTCTACGCCGCGCCAACTTTGAAAATCGAATTTTCGGTTTTGGCCGGGCGCGATTTTAAGCGCTTTAAGTGCCGCCTCGATAGGCAAAGTGCCGCTTCCGCAAAACAAATCGGTAAACATTTTTTCGGGATTCCACACCGAAAGGTCGATAAGTGCCGCCGCAGTGGTTTCTTTCAAGGGGGCAGTGTAGGGCAATGTGCGATAGCCGCGCTTGTGTAGCCCAATGCCGGTGGTATCCAAATTTACGGATAGGACGTTTTCCGTTAGGTCAAGTTCAATTTTGTATTCCGCACCCGTTTCGTTGCACACCCCATACGCTCTTTTCAACGCCGAAACAATGGCTTTTTTGCCTACGGCTTGAATGGAATGGTGAGCAAACAACGTGCTTTTTACTGCTTTGGTAATGACGGTAACTTTACCGTTTTTTTCCACAAAGTCGCCCCAAGGCAACGACATCACGCCGTCGAAAAGTTGATCGAACGTGGTTGCCGAAAATGCACCGAGTTGCACCAAAACACGCTCACCGCTGCGCAAAAACAGGTTGAGACGAGCAACGTCCAACCAACTGCAGTTTTCTATTTCCACGCGCCCGTTTATTGCGCGAGTGTCGCCGTAGCCAAGCAAAAGCAACTGATGTTTTACCACCGCTTCTATGCCGGTGGCGGTGGGAATGAGTAGTTTCATGGCAAGCATTATACCATATCTTCTTGCGTTTTTCAACAGAAAAACAGAGAGAAGCAAAAATTTTGCCGCACCGAAAAACCAACAGCGCTTTGTTGTGCAAGCGAAAATAAAAACAAAACGCTCCATAAAAGAAGCGTTTTGTGAAATATTTTGCGATTCCGCAGTAAATGTTGAGTGGGAATAGTATAACTATTTATAAGTGCTAAGCCACATCTCGAATTTTGACTCTGGCACCCCAATATTCGCAATAGAACCTATTTTGTGTGGCTCGATAAGAATGTGCGCTTTCTTTGCATTGTTTGCCGCACAAGGCGTTTTTAATAATTGCGGCAATAACCACTGCCCGCAGCGCAAGTATTGAACGTCTGCAAATGTTTTCAAGCATATAAGACTTGCGTTATCCCACATTATCGCATCAAAGCTTTTCAAATACCTTTAAGCAGCAACCTTGCGATTGGTTTTTCACACTTCACGCCGCTAGATGCGCAGTCGCACTTCCCGTTGCCTGCCGCATAGGCACGCAATCGCTATTCCGTTCGCAATGCTACCACAGGGTCTTTCTTCGCAGCACTGCGCGAAGGAATGATGCCGGAAATCAGCGTTAGCAACATACTTATGCCAATAAGTATCAACGCGGCGTTAATGGGCAACGTGGCGTTCAAAGTCATAATGCCCGTTAGACTATGCAAAATAATGTTTACAACAATGCACAAAACGTAGGTTATCAGCACACCGAACAACCCCGAGGTGAAGCCTATTATCAGCGTTTCGGCGTTGAACATGCCGGAAACATTGCGTTTTGAAGCGCCTATTGCACGCAAAATACCTATTTCTTTGGTGCGTTCTTGCACGGAAATGAGGGTTATTACGCCAATCATAATGGACGACACGATAAGGGAAATGGAAACAAATGCAATAAGCACGTAGGTTATTGCGTTTATTATGGTGGTGATACTGCTCATCATTAGCCCGATGTAGTCGGTGTATTCTATTTTGTGTTCCTGATCCACACCTTCGTTGTAGGCGGCAATGTCATCTTCCAACACTTCTTTTGCCTCAAATGAAATGGGATAAAGACTGATTGACGAAGGGGCGGAAATATCCAAGCAACCTAATGTTACCAAGTTGTCGTCGTAGGAATTTTCCGAAAAAGAAATGACTGTGTCAAAATACATTTCGCAACGAGCGTCGGTGTAGCCTTCCAAATCGTCAACGCCGAAAACATCGTTAAACATTTGTTGCGCCATCTGTTTTTGCGCTTCTTCGCCGAAGTTTTCCACAAACACTTGTAGAATTGCCGCACTCTTTTGCGCTTGCACAATGGAGGGTACAATGGAGGCAATCATTTGTTTTAGGTTTTCGATATCGGCGCTGTTGATATAATCTTCCACTTGCGACGACTGCGATATCTCTTGGCTGTTTTGCAACGCCGAAATAATCATTTGACGGAAAGAATCGGGGTCGTCATCTGCCATTTTGTTAAGCGTGGCTTGCATTTCGTCGATTTCGTTCTGAGTGGGGATGCTGTTTATGGCAAGATACGCTTCGGCGAGTTCGGCTTCGGAACAGCTTTTTATATAGTCGCGGAAAATTTGCGCCTTTTCACTTGTGGAAAGGTTGTTGTTTTGGAAATATTTGCCGGTAAACACGTCTATGTTGGGGTTTTCTTTTTGCGCTTTTACGATATCGGAATCTTGCGCCTTTTCGATAACGTATTTGGTGAGTTCGTGCGTGTAGCAAATGTTACCGCTAAGAATGTGAGACGATGCGCTTTCATTGGGGCGAATGATGCCCACCACTTCCAAATCCATGCCGACGTTGGGGTCGTTGAACATAACTTCCAAGTTGTTGCCTATTTCGCGAATGTCGTACCAAGTGTTGCCCATTTGCTTGTAACACTCGTAGTTGAATATTGTTTTGTATTTTTGACTGCAAATTTCTTCGTACGTCCAACTTTTTTGAGTTGTTTCCGGGAGTTCTTCGCCATTGAGTGCCGCATCGATAATGGCGTCGATCTCTTCACGAGATTTCAAGCCCAAGGCAAAAAGCGTCATGTCGTCAATTTCGTTGTCCTCATCTACCACCAAAACAATTTGGTTTTTGCCTGCACTGCCGCTATCCGGCCACTTCCCGTAAACCAAATCGTATTGATCTTTAAGCAGTTTATTTACACTGCCGCCGTCAGTTGCTGGAAGCAATTCTTGCCACATAGACAGCGTGCTGCCCGATTGAAACAGCATCGAAAGCAGTCCGCTGCCGGTAAGCTCCATTTGCGATATATCCACGCCGTAAAGCGTGCCCACAATATCCATCAAGACATCCGACGTGTCTGCAAGCATCACTTCGTCCTCTTTGCCGTCTTCGCCCTTGTACTGCGTGTAGATGAGCAAATCCAAATTATAGGTGTATAAAACGCCGTTTAGCGCTTGCGAAAGGGCGCTTTCCTCATCGGCAAGCACGGAATCGAGATGTTTTTTGTAGGAAGCAAGGTCGTTTTCCGTCTGTTCGATGTTCGAAAGCGAGTTGGTTAGGTTGTAAAGCACCATTTTTTCGTAGACAGCGTCATTTTCGTGCGCTTCGCTGTCCGCCGAGCTGATAAAAGACGCCAACAAACTGCTTGCATCGGTGTTGGTTTGCTGAATTGTTAGCGGGTAAGAAGCCAACGTGTCCTCTTGAACGAGGGCAATGTAGTTGGTTGTTCCTTGCGACACGGCAAATATTAGGGCAATGCCGATGATGCCGATGCTGCCGGCGAAACTTGTCAAAACGGTGCGGCCGCGTTTGGTAAAAAGGTTTTTAAGCGAAAGCGAAAAAGAGGTTGCAAAGGACATTTTTGGCAGTTTTTTGCGAGCCTTTTTCCCCTTTTGGGCTTCTTCTTTCAAAAGTTTTTTGTCCGCCGCCTGTTCCGCCGCCAATTCTTCTTCCGAAAGGGAACGAGAATCTTCAACAAGCAAGCCGTCCAACATTTTTACAATTCTGGTAGAATATCTTTCGGCAAGATCGGGGTTGTGCGTTACCATAACCACCAAACGGTCTTTGGAAATTTCCTTCAAAATTTCCATAACTTGCACGCTGGTTTCAGTATCCAATGCGCCGGTGGGTTCATCCGCCAAGATGATATCGGGGTTGTTAACTATGGCGCGGGCGATGGCGACACGTTGCATTTGACCGCCGCTCATTTCGCTCGGACGTTTGTGATACATGTTGGCAAGCCCAACTTCATCCAACGCGGCCTTTGCACGGGCAACGCGCTCGGCATGCTTTACGCCGGAAAGCGCCAATGCCAACTCGACATTTTGCAACACCGTTTGATGCGGAATAAGATTGTAACTTTGAAACACAAAGCCTATCGAATTGTTGCGGTAGGCATCCCAATCTCGGTCGCTGAAATTTTTGGTGCTTTTGCCGTTGATAATCAAATCACCATCTGTATACTTATCTAAACCTCCTACAATGTTTAGCAAGGTGGTTTTGCCGCAGCCGGAAGGTCCCAAAATGGAAACGAACTCGCTTTTGCGAAAACTAAGCGAAATACCCTTTAAGGCGTTTACGGAAAATTCGCCGGCTTCGTAGCGTTTAGTTATATTTTTGAGTTGCAACATTTTACTTCTCCTTATTTGTCCGAAAGACAACCCTGCCTGTTTTGCGCAAAACATAAATCAGCAAAAATCATTTTGCCGTGAACCGCAAAAATTGAAGACCTTTGAGGTTACACATTATTTTGCGGTGAACCGCAGACAGTTATTGTTATTTACTAAAATTATACGCACCAGTCTTAACAATTGCTTAAACGCATCGCATTTTGAAAACATGAAAAACCTACCACTTTATAGTGCGGTTTTGCAACGCCAAAAACTCGTTTGCTTTGGAAAAATGTCTGCAGCCGAAAAAGCCGTTGTACGCCGAAAGGGGGCTTGGGTGCGCAGCGGTTAGCACCAAGTGTTGCTTGCCGAAAATCAAATCGCGTTTTTCCAGCGCGTTTTTGCCCCAAAGCATAAAAACCATACCACGTTCGCGCAAATTCAGATATTTTATCACTTCGTCGGTGAAAATTTCCCAGCCTTGATTGCGGTGAGAATTGGGCGCTTTTTCACGAACTGTCAGCACAGTGTTAAGCAAAAGCACACCCTGCCGCGCCCAAGGAGTCAAATCTCCGCCTTCGACGTGCGCCTCGTAGCCCAAATCGTCTTTTATTTCCTTAAAAATGTTTACCAAGCTCATTGGGGGCGAAACGCCTTTTGGCACGGAGAAGCTCATTCCCATGGCTTGACCGTGGTTGTAGTAGGGGTCTTGCCCCAAAATTACCACGTTAACATCGTTGTAGGAAGTGTTGTCAAATGCGTTCAAAATGAGCCGTTTGGGTGGATAAATGTGCTGTTCGGCATATTCTTTTACCAAAAAACTTTTCAACCGCACAAAATAGGGTTTTGCAAATTCCTTTTGAAAAAGTTGTTCCCAACCGTTATAGTCTCTTTGCATTTTACCTCCTTTCGGGTTAAGCGAAAATTAACTCAGCATAGCATACGCAAAAACATACAAATTATTTGCGAAAACCTACAAAAACAATGTGAAATTGTGTTAAGCCGAAACTTCTTCCTGCAATTTTTCCAGCGCGCTTTGCACCGTGTTTTTTACGTTTTGGTAACTGCAACGTTGCAAAAAATCTTGCACTTCCCAAAATTTTGCGCTTTTGATACGTTTTTCTGTAATACGTGTGGGCAAAATTGTATCCACCGCAAACACAACGGTGTAAATTGTTTTCTTCACAGTTGCCCCTTGCAAATCGGAAAAATGATAGGAAAATGGTTCAACTTCAAACGACACGTCGCTTACTTGAAGAACAACGCCCGTTTCTTCAAAACACTCACGAATAGCGGCGCCAATGGCGTTCTCGCCCTTTTCTATGTGTCCTTTGGGCAGCGAAAACACCACCCTGCCGTAGATATCTTCTTCGGTGGCGAGAATTTTTCCGTTGCACAAAACCAACGCCATCGCGCTTTTTTCTTGACGAATTTCTTGGCCCATATTGCTTGTACCTCTTTTGCCCATAGTCTCGGCGGACAACCTTTGTTTGAACCGCAAAAATCGCGTTTTGCAGCCATTTGAACATTAAACTTAAAATGTCTGAAACTTCACAAATAGAGTATATCAAAAAGCAGTCGAAATTGCAACCGTTTGGCCGCCTCTGTCGGAAAGGCAATGATGACGGCTACCTGCGCATACGGCGACCGGGGCATATAGTCTACCTAGCGTTTTGGACAGTAGAATTCCGAATTGCCGCGCTACGCTCGCAATGACGCACCTACGCGGTGGGCGGCGTGGGGTTGGTTGACAACCTTGTGCCTATTGACAGTAGTTAACTAGATTGCCACGCCGACGAAAGTCGGCTCGCAATGACGGTTGGGAGTGCACCGCTTGCGACAAAGTTGGTTGTACGGACAGTGAACTGTGAGATTGGGGACAAACTCGTGTTTTGTACAGTAGGTTGCTAGATTGCCACGTCGCTCCGCTCCTCGCAATGACGGGCCTACGCAGTTGGCTCGCAATGACGGTTGGGGTGCGCCGCTTTCATCAAAGTAGATTACTCGGTAGGCGAAAATATTGCACAATTCGCGATATTTTCCATTTTTGGTATTGACTTAGACGTTCTTTTGTACTATAATAAGCACACAAAAAAAGGCGCAGCCGCTTTGCGGTGCCTTTTCGACATAATTTACATGAGAAGGATATGACTCAATGTTACAAAATTTTTTGGCTTCCGCGGCGTTTACAGATCCGTTTGAAACACTGCCTTTGGAACTGAACTATTTTTTGAAAATTTTTATCGGCGGTCTTTTGGGCTTGGCTGTGGGCATCGAACGCAGCCGCCGTCAAAAGGAAGCGGGAAAAGCCACTCACTTTGTTGTGGGCTGCGCTTCAACACTTCTGACTTGCATTTCGCTGTGGTTCAAAGATGTCGGCGGAGATAGCGCACGTATCGCGGCGCAAATTGTTACCGGCGTAGGCTTTTTGGGCGCGGGAATGATCTTCTTCCGCCGTGAAAGTTTGCGCGGCTTAACCACCGCAGCAGGCATTTGGGCAACGGCGGCAATAGGTATGTGTGTGGCAACCGGCATGATTTGGTTGGCTTTGGGCACCACCGCCATCATAATTTTGGTTCAGATAATTGTGCATTCAAAATTTATCAGCAGCAACAAACAACACCTGCTGTTGTTGAAGTTGGAATACTCCGACGAAGTGAAAGCGTTGCTGATGGACTACTTTGGAATAAACAATTTTCACCGTTTCAAAATTACCTCCACAAACGAAAAATTTACACCCGACGCCACCGGCAAAAATGTGATAAGCGACCCCGAAACGGACGAAACACAAATTCCAATTGTCCGCACCAAAAAACTCATTGCCGAAACGGTTATTTACCCCGTGAAAAATTGCAGCGCAGAAGCCATCGCACAGTTTATGAGCGAACACAAGGAAATTCTTTCCATCGAGCGTTTGGAAGATTTGTAATTCAACAGTAATAGCAAAAAATCAGCGTTCCGCAAGACGGAACGCTTTTTTGTTGGTTAGATATTGTTTTGAAAACAGCGGTGATTTTTGTGGACGTGCGGACGTTTGTACGCATTTTTGCCACCACGTATGCGGCATTTTATTTTGCGCAACGCCGAACCATCTTTTGATTGTGTTTCAAATTTTTTGCGGAGTCAATCTTTTGTCGCAAACGCCCTGTCGACAACTGCCGTTTCAAACACTTTGAGAAAACAGTCGCAAAAAACGCGCTTCAAGCAGGTCAATTCCGTTCCGCTACAATTTTTTGCCAAACGGCAACGCTGCTGCGGTCGACGGTCAGTGGAGTTACCGTGATGTGCCCGTCTATTGTGGCATCGGTGTCTATTGTCAAATCGTGCTTGTTGTCGTGCACGCAATGCCCCTGTTGTTCCCAAGTGCCGTCACCGAAATCGACAAAATCGTCGGTGAAATAGGGGCCGCCTTGGTGTGTGAGTAAAATTTCGCTTTTGGGGCTTAGCGGAATGTTCACGTTGTAAACAAGGTTAAAATCGAAAAGACGATTTTTTACAAAAAAGTCGTGAATTTTGTCCAACGATTGTTTGGCATATTGAAAAGTTGTGTATTCGGTGGAAAGCGCAACGCCGCGCATATTGCGCAGCCTGGCCTCGAAAATCGCGCCAACCGTTCCGCTGTAGAGAATATCTTCCCCCAAATTGTAGCCTCTGTTTACGCCGGAAATTATCAAATCGAAATGCTGAGCCAACCCCAAAGTGGCAAAACGAACGCAGTCAACCGGGGTGGATCCCACGGCATAGGCAACCTTTTCGCCCAAACCGAGAGACACCTTTTCCACCGAAAAATGCTCGTGAATTGTTATGGCGTGACTTTTGCCGCTTTGCTGTTTTGTGGGGGCGCTTACCCACACTTCGCCCAACTTGGCAGCCCACTCAACCACAAGCGCCAACCCTTCGGAAAAGATTCCGTCATCATTTGTAACCAAAATTCGCATAAAAACTCCTTAATGTGTTGTGATTTTTATTTGCTTTGAAAGCAGTGTATAAATTACCCAAATATAGCATTTGTATAATAACTATATTTGGGTTTATGCTGTTTGTCTATTCCAATAATACAGTGTAAAAGATTGGATTGCCACGCTACGCTGGCAATGGCAAGAAGAACACCGCTTTTACATCCACCCTGTGTTGTTGGCTTTGAAGTCTGCCACCATTTTGTCGCCGTCGGCAACAAGCAAGGCAATTTCCTTTTTGGCGTGCAGCGTCGCGCCGCAAGTGCATTCGTGTCCGCCGCCGTTGTACTTTTCGGCAAGTTTGTTTATTGTCATAAATCTACTGCGCAAACGCACACGTATTGTGCCGTCGGGCATTTCGATAAACGCTATCCAGGCAATGCAGCCCTTTATCCCTTTCAAAAAGGACACTGCCTCGCACGCTTGCTCGGTGGAAAGGTGAAAACGCTTTTGCATTTTTTTGTCCACCACCAAGTAGCACAATCCGTTGGGGGAAATTTTCATTTTTTTGAACACGTAGGATTGAAATTTGAGATAGTCGAAATCTTCCAAATACAAATGCGCATACATTGTGTCGGTGTCGATGCCGAAATCCAACAGCATGGCAGCCAGCCGCAACGTTTCGCCTGTGGTGGTTTCGTAACGGAAACGTCCGCTATCGGTAACCATTCCGCAAAAGATGTACGAAGCCGTTTCGGCATCTATTTTGAGCCTATCGGCAAAAGTTTTGTAGAAAAAGGCAATCATTTCGCAGGCGGAAGAACGCCAATCTTCTACCCAGCAAAGGTCGCCGTAGGGCTTGATGTCGATGTGGTGGTCGATTTTTATCACTTCTTTGGCAAGCGCAAAATTGGGGTTAGAAATTCTATCCACCGTCGCGGTGTCTATCACGATAAGCAACGCTTCACGGTAGAAATCTTCGTTCACAGGCTCGTCCTCGCCGCCCAAAAACGCCAAATAGTCGGAAGAATCTTTGTTCAACAGTCTGATGTCCTTTTGCGGATAGGTGAGTTTCAAAATGCCGCGCAAACCTTTTGTGGAACCGATCGCATCGCCATCGGGGCGCAAATGACGGGTGATTACGATTTTGTCGTATTGCTCGATTTTTTGCAATATTTTTTGCATGGTTTCAAGTTGTGTTGACATTGTGTTCTCCTTTTTTGTTGATTGTAAGAAAAGCGCACCTACGCGGTGGGCTGAGCAAGCCACCTTCAATGCATTTCGTTCTTTACTAAATTTTTCAAATGCCTGCAAGCGACATCAAGTAGTTACTCAATAATACTTTACGCCGCCTATTGCGCAGTCGCGGTTGCCGCAAGGGCGTCGAGGTCCGCCAACATTTGCATGGCGGTTTGGTAGTCGGGCAGGGTGGCGCCGCTGGCTTTGAGATGTCCGCCGCCGCCGTACTTCACGGCAATGGCGTTGATGTTTTGCGATTTAGAGCGCAATTCGCACAGCACGCCCTCTTCCGTTTCGGTAAAATTCACCCAACTTTCCACGCCGCGAATATCCGACATCACGCCGACCATTCCGCGTGAAATGGTAAAAGTGTCCACGCCAAGTTCGGCAACACGTTGTTTTGTGGTGTAGATATACGCCACGTTGTGGGGTGTGAAGCGCACTTGCAACACAAATTGCGCACGCAACTTGATCATATCGAAATTTTCGGCATAAAGAGGGCCGTAAACTTGGTTCAGATCCACGCCGCAATCAAGCAGCGCCGCCGCGATGCGAAGCGTGCGAGAGTTGGTGGCATCGTAACGAAAACGTCCGCTGTCGGTAGCTATGCCTGTGAAAAGCGATTTGGCGGCAATCGGTGAAATTGTGAGACCGAGTTGCAGGGCAAAATGGGCGACAAGCCCGGCGCAACTTTCGAAAGTTGTGTCCACCACTTCCGTATCGCAAATTTTTTCCACAAAAATGTGGTGGTCGAAGCGCAACGTCGCCGCCGCCGATGTGTAGCGCGAATCGGAAATGAGATGTTTTGCCGAAGTGTCTAGCACAATAGCAAGGGCGTTTTGGTAAAGATCGTCGGAAATTTGCTCCGGCGCGCTGTCATCCATAAAGGAATATCTTTTAGGGTCGTCGCCCACGGCAAAAACACGCTTTTGGGGGAAGTTGGTTTTGATAAGGTGTTTCAGCCCAACTTGGCTGCCAATGGCGTCGCCGTCGGGGTTGGTGTGGCGGTGAATGATGATTGTGTCGTAGCGTTGAATAAGCTGCAACGCTTGGGTGTAGAGATCTGTCATAGGTATTCTCATGCGCGGCGCGCGAAAGTTGGCGGGACGCGCCTCTCCTTAAAATGTTTTAAAGTATATTATAGCACATAACGCCATTGCCGTCAAGAGGGGATTATACGCACCTACACGGTGGGCGAACTGGGGAGTTGGGGCAAACTCGTGTTTTGGGCAGTAGGTAACTAGATTGCCGCGCTGCGCTCGCAATGACGGGACTACGCAGTCGGCTCGCAATGACGGTTGGGGGTGAGTGGCAAACTCGTGTTTTAGGCAGTAGTTTACTAGATTGCCGCGCCGACGAAAGTCGGCTCGCAATGACGGTTGAGGGTGCACCGCTTACGTCAAAGTGGATTGTGTGATCGGCGGCGTGGGGGGGAAAGCATAAAAAAGCCCTCAAACCTTTTGGGTTTGAGGGCTTTTGAACCAATGTGGGTTTTACAAATTGGTTTTGCAAAAACTATTAGGATTGAGCTTCGTAAACAACCTCAATAGCAGTAATTCTAATTTGACCGTTAGTTGCAGTTCCACTATTGCCAACACCGAAAGTACACGAACTTGCGTTGATTTCAACGCTATTTCCGCTCGTAACAGCACTGCCGTTCAAAGTCAGCGTGCCAGTGTTTGAGACAGTAAATGTAATCTTTACGGATACAATCGAATAACCTTCTGTTGCGGTTATAGTCAGTGTTCCACTGTCGGTTTGATAAATACGCAAATTGTTGCCACTTGTAAAATATTTACCTGAATTGGAACCGCCTGAGTAAGAAACAGAGATTACTTCGTCTAGACTGAATGGTGTTGTAACCTTGGTGTCATTCGTCCAACTGTTAGCCGTTGCCAAATCTGCAATTGTTTTGGTAACTGTTGTTGT
>CAZHUH010000025.1:0-15960 GCA_964535505.1 uncultured Oscillospiraceae bacterium | reverse complement strand
AAATCTTGAGCTTGGTGGAGATAACGAGATTCGAACTCGTGACCTATGCGTTGCGTGCAAGGAGCGAAGCGACGACCCTCAGCGTATTTGCGTAGCAAATCGCGTACTAGCGAGCGCAGCGATGCGTGAGCAACGCTAAAAAGAAAAAGCCCAAGAAAATCTTGAGCTTGGTGGAGATAACGAGATTCGAACTCGTGACCTATGCGTTGCGAACGCATCGCTCTACCAACTGAGCCATACCCCCACAAAAAGTTGTATGAAAACCGTGCAGCAAAAATCGCTGCGCTTCAAACTTTTTATACATATTATATTAACACAAAATCGCGTTTGTGTCTATTGTTTTGAACCACATTTTATTTTGCCTTTCAGCTTTTGCAAGGTTTTGTTCTATAAACAGTTGAAATCAAGCGGTTTTTGTGTCATAATAGTTCTATGACTTGGTTCAATTTTTATGGGCTTGTGATAATGGCTATCATCATGATTCCCAACATCATTTTTTCCGCAAAATGCCCAAACGGACTTGAGAATTTGTACAAAAACAAAGTCGTTGCCGTGCTTGAACAAATCGGACGTTACGGCTGTTTTGTGCTGATGATTTTCAACATTCCCTACACTTATTTTGGCTTTTGGTTTGAGCATGCATTCGGCGTTTATCTGGCAGTAAACGGCGGTTTGTGCATTGCCTACATTACGTTTTGGATAGTTTGCGCAAAAGCGCACGCCATGCTTAAAGCGCTATCGCTTTCGATAATACCTTCGGCAATATTTCTTTTCGGCGGAATTATGCTTGCCAACATTCCGCTTGCCGTTTTCGCCACGATTTTTGCAATAAATCATGTTTTGTTGAGTTACAAAAATGCGAAATTGAAGAAAAATGCGAATTAACGCGCTTAACCGATTGTCTTTTGCTTTGAACAAGGCGAACGTTGCACACGCGAACTTACTCGAATGTTGAAATTTTTCGGCTTATCGAAGTATTCAAGCTCCGAACAATTTTATTAAAAAAAGTACAAAAAATTGCGATTTTTTTTGCCAAAAGCACTTGACTTTGCAGTTTACTGCAATGATAAACTCGTCGCAGGAGGTTGAGATATGACAATAAAAGAATTTGCAAAGCTGTGCAAATGCAACACGCAAACGCTGCGCTACTACGACAAAATAAATTTGCTTAAGCCGATTAACGTGAACGTCGAAACAGGCTACAGAAACTACGCCAAGGAACAAGCGTTGGATTTTGTGAAGATAAAAAACCTGCAACTGGCGTCATTTTCGTTGGAAGAAATTCGCAATTTGTTGACGGCGGAGCCGACAACCGTTTACGATGCATTTTCCGCTAAAATAAACCAACAAAAAGAAACTTTGCAAAAACTGAAAAAAATACAAGAGTCATATCGAACGGAATATATGCAAGCAAAAAAACTGCTAGACGAACTTAAAGCAAAAATCGAAAATTCCATGGTGGAATACAATCACCGCGAGGAATTTGGACTTTCCGAAGAGGAGTTTGAGGCAATAACCCAAAGAGCGACGGATTGTTACGACAACGTGTGTTTGGAAAAAAGCGCTTTGTTGGAAGAACTTGACAAAATAGTTGGCAGCGAAACCACGGCAGAAGGAATGGAAAGCCAACCTGCTGCCGAAGACGCCGAATTTGACGATGACGAATACATTTCGCCAAAGGACAACCCCGAATACGAGTGCATTTGCCAAAAACATAGTTGGAAACATGCAAAAGAATTTATTCGCGATGTTGCCGTGTTGGATAATGGCGAATACTTGTTTTACTTTGAAATGCCGTCAGGAGAACACTCCGACGACTTTGCATTTTGCAACACGGTGCTGGGGATAATTCTCAATGCCAACGAAGGCAAAAAGCTGCTTCTGGGTTGCGAACGACACCACTCCGAAGACGGCGAAAACCACTTTTTGCTATTTAGGCGAAAAAAATGTTGCGACGACTAACAAAAGGCTCAACACTTTGGAAATTTGTTTTTTGAAACCAAACAGAAGTAGCAAAAATTTGTCGCAAAAAGCTTGTGCCGTTTGGCTTTTACGTGGTTTTGCCAAGGGTTGATACTTTTTGAAATTTTGGCGCAAGGGTCAAATATTTTAATTTGCGAATGCCTCCGCCAAAATAGGCCTTTTGCAAACACGCTTTGACATCGAAGTTTTGCCGACACAACAACATTTGTTGCAAACTCGAATTTTTGCCGACAAAGAAAAATTTTGCCGTGAACGCACACCACGTTTCACGGCATTTTTATACAATTTCGGCATACCTTGCCGCTAAAAAGTGGAAAAACAAAATTTCTGGCAGTCTTATGCACACTGCCTAAGTGCCGACTTTTGTGGCGTATCTCGCCCTAATACACCATTCTTTGATTTTTTGTTCCAACATTTGACAAAGAGTCAAAAAAAATTGCCAACCCAATTTGCGGGTCGGCAATTCTTCATTTTCTATTGTTTCTGTTATTTGTTATCCGTTTTCACGGAAGTGTCTTCCTTTTCTTTGGGTTTGATAAACAACACCACTACAATTCCTACAAGCGCAGCGCCTGCAACGCAATACAACACGATTTTTAAAATTTGGGAACTGTCGGTTCCGTCATCGTCGGGTTGCACGGCAAACAATGTCATTGCGATTTCGTTGCCGTCGCTATCGGTATTGGTAACGTAGCCCATTGCGTCTTTGGCCGTGTAAACAATTTTGTAGATAGGTTCTTGGTCTGGCAAAACGTCGCTTTCGAGCATAGTAATGACTCCGCTGGTGGAAATGCCGTTTTCATATCCTTCGGCAACTTCTTTGGTGGTGCTATCGTAAATGGGGTCGCTAGTCCAAGCGCCGTTTACCTTTTTGTAAACAACGTAGGTTACCGTTTTGGAAGAACTTTCGGTGAAGTTCAAATCCGTGCGGATTGTGTAGGAAGAACCAACTTCGATTCCGTTTTGTTGCGCGCTTGTCATCGAGGTGGTTAAACTTGAGAAAACGGGCGCGGTGTTATCGCTGAAATTGATGTAGATGATATCCGTTTTTGCATCGTATGTTTTGGAAGATCCTTTGGCGACAAGCAAATAGCGAAAACCCCACACACCGGACGTGTTGACGGAAATGGTAGAACCCAACGTTGCGTTTGCCCATTTTGCATCGTCTTTGTAGTCACTGCCGGGGGTGAGATATTGAAGTTTTACCGTGTCGGATTCGTCCGTTACGGTATAACCTGCGGTGTCCTCCAAAATGTAGTTTGCGCCTTCGAACACGGCGTTTACCAAATCAGCGTCTTTAAGCCAATCGGTATCCGGGATATAAGTGGAAGACAATGCCTGAACTTTCAGCGGATTTGCAGCGGAAGTTTTGGCAAATTCTTCGGCGTTGAACACTATTGTTCTTTCGGTGTCGTCAGAGTCGCCTTCTTCGGCAAAAGCAACGGCTGTTACAGAAAACAAGCTCACAACGAGCATAATTGCAATAACTAAACTTACTAACTTTTTCACAATATTCCTCCGAGTATTGGGACGTTTTCCCAAATGGTTGCAGCACGTTGCCGTCAAATGCCTTGCTTACTTGGCAGCCGATTGCAAACTTTGCACCCACAAAGACTTCACAGGATGCCTATTGCACCGCACAAGACTCCTTTGCGTTGCATAGTACTGCACATACACTAGATATTTTACATTTTATTGAAAACATTGTCAACAATTTGCGCTCAAATATTCCGTTTTATTGTTTTTGGGTATATTTTATATTGTTTTTTGAAAGGTACAAAACCCAACATTTTTTTACAAATAGGCTTTTGAGATGGTTTTGGAAACAAATTTTGGGGAAGTTTTGCCTATTTTTGTTGCGGCAAAGCCCCGCCGAAACAGACGAACGACATTTACACAGCAACCAATTTTGCAAAAAACGCATAAAGTAAAGCAGACGCGCCGGCTTGTGCTGCGCTTTGCACGTTTCGCACCGAACCGCACCGAACCGCACGTCGCACCGACACAAACCTAACACTACGCAAGCGCATCGCCTATTGGAGAAGGAAATGAATTTGATTTTTGTGTTTTTGACTGCAATAACCGTTTCGATAGACAGTTTTGTGGCAGGGTTTTCACTGGAACTGAACAAGCAAAATAAACTAACTTTGCCCCTTACTGTTGCCATTGTTACCTTTGGAATGTGTTTGGTTGCTTGTTTTTGTGGAAATTTGTTGCGCCGATTACTTTCGGGGTACGTCAACTACGTCGGCGCCGCCATTCTGTTTGGGCTAGGCATTTGCAACTTGTTGAAAAAAGAAAACTCCACCCTTGACAAAACCTTTTCGCAATGTTTGGCAATAGGTTGCGGCGTTGGTTTGGACGGTGCCGCCGCGGCGTTATCTTTGGTGCTTCAAGGCATGGGCAACACGCTGTTTTTGTCCCTTTTGATGGCTTCTACCCACTTTGTTACCGTATTTGCGGGACAACGCCTTGCGCAAATTGCAAAGCCGAAATATCCAAACGTGTTGTCCGCAGCATTGCTTTTTGTGTTGGGTACGCTTAAACTTTGCGATTTGTAGCAACGTTTCAAAATTTCGTTCACCCGATTTCACGCGCAAAATGCAACAGTTGGCGCTCCGCAATTCTCATGCCGCACTTCGTTTGACAAAATTTGCGCTTTGCATTTTGCAATTTTCCTTTCGTTCTTTGCCAAAAGTGCACAACAATGCATATGCACACATGTGCACACAAACAGGCGATGCCCAAAATCAATCCAAGTTGGAAGCACTTTGCGGGTTGAAAAACAGAGGAACGCCGTCTTCTTCGCCGTCGTCGCGGTCGGCAAAAGTTTCCAAATGTTTGGGAAGGTCGAAAGACGTCCAAGGCTTGATTTGGGGCGGATATGCCACAAAAACCATACGTTCTTTGCTAACGGGATGGTAAAATTCCAACCGATAAGCCCAAAGAGCCAAATTGCTGCCGCGCATAAGAGAATCGCCGCCGTAGCGCACATCGCCGAAAACCGGCGTGCCTATTGCTGACATTTGAACGCGAATTTGATGACTGCGCCCCGTGCCCAGTTGCACTTTGCAAAGGCTAACCACGCCGTCGCTTTCCAACACGTTGTAGGAAAGTTCGGCGCGTTTGGCATCGTGATCGCCGAAAGTGGCAACGTAAACATTGTTGGTGAGAGCGTTCTTTTTGAGGTAGTGCACCAACGTTGCCGAAGTTTCTTTTGGGCAACCCACAACCGTTGCCAAATAGCACTTGGTCATTTCGCCATCGACAATTTGCTTGGAAAGCCTTTCCGCCGCTTTGCTGTTTTTGGCAAACACCATAACGCCGCCGGTGGGGCGATCCAAACGGTGCACCAAACCCAAATAGACGTTGCCGGGCTTGTTGTACTTTTGTTTGATGTAGTCTTTCAAAATAGAAAGCAAATCCAAGTCGCCGCTGGAATCGGCCTGACTGGGCATATTTTGCGGTTTCACCACAACCAACACGCTGTTGTCCTCGTGCAAGACCGTAACGTCATCCATAGTAAAGTTTCTGCTCATTTCTTTTTCCTTTTTCGTGTATTTTTGATTCGACAAAAAACGTGTTTTCCCTTTCATTTTCACCACGCCTTTTGTTTTTTAAGTCTTTTGCTCCGTCCTGTGCACTTTTTGTGCATACGTGTATTCAAAGTTGTTTCACATGAACTTTGGAAAAGCGCAACAAACGGCACATTGAATTTTGCGAATTTCCGGTCTCCTACGACTTAGTCCCCACAAACAAGCCGCTTGCGCCGCAAGGCAAAACGATGCCTTCATCGGTGGGCAAGCATACTTCGTAGGCGGAGATGTTGCCTTCAAAAGGTATGGTTCTTTTAAGCAAGTTGGAAAGCACCGCCGGTTGCAACCCCGTTGTGTAGGAATTAAGCAATACAAACAGCGGATTATCCGACAAAACTTGTGAGCACAGCAAAAGAAAATCGCAAATATCCCTTTCCAACTTCCATTCTTCGCCGCTTGCGCCTCTGCCGAAACTGGGCGGATCTAACACTATACCGTCATACTTGCGGCCGCGTTTTATCTCACGCAAAACAAACTTGCGACAATCGTCCACAATATAACGCACCGGCTTATCGGATAAGTTCGACAGTGCAACGTTTTGTTTGGCAACTTCCACCATATTTTTGGCAGCATCCACATGGCAAACGCTTGCGCCTGCCGAAAGACACGCCGCAGTTGCTCCACCTGTGTAAGCAAACAAATTGAGTACGCTTATTCGGCGATTGGCGTTTTGAATTAGGTCTATCATTGTTGCCCAATTTGCCGCCTGCTCGGGGAAAAGCCCCGTATGTTTGAAGTTCATCGGGCGCACGGAAAAGTTCAAGTCGCGCCAGGAAACCACCCAACTTTCCGGAAGTTTTTTGGCAAATTCCCAGTGTCCGCCGCCCGTGGAGGAACGCAAATAGCGCGCGTCGGGCTTTTTTACCATTTCAAGCGGCTTTGCTGCGTGCCAAATGGCTTGCGGATCGGGACGAAGCAGCACCACGTCCTTCCAACGTTCCAGTTTTTCACCGTCCCCGGTGGCATATATTTGATAGTCTTTCCATTCGTTGTTGATTTTCATTTTTGTTTTTCTCGCTCGACCGCGCGGTAAATTTTGCGCAACCATTTGCACAATTTTCACATAATGGCACAACTTTGCACAACCGTATGCACAAATTTGTTTACGTACAGTTGCACGTAGACGCAATTACGCTTTGGCAAGATACAGCGTGAATTTTTCGCCGTTAACATCCCATTCCTTTGCAAACGCGCCGCTTTCGGCAGGTATCACTTGGTTCGCCAAAGTGCCGGAAGCAATTTCTTTGGCGTTGTTTTCAAAAACTTTTGCAAGATGTTCTTGCGCTTTGTAGCCAACGATAATGTGGTCGGTTACCACAAAATCGCTTTCTTTACGCATGGTTTGAATTTTGGATACAATTTCGCGCACGATGCCCTCTTCCACAAGTCCATCGGTTAAGGTGATATCCAACGCAACGGTATCTCCGTAGTCGGAAACAACCGAGTAGCCCTCTTTGTTTTTGCTGGAAATAAGCAAATCGCTTTCTTCCAATTCCACCGAGTTGCCGTCGATTTCAAACACGTATTTCCCGCCGTTTTTGACATCTTGCACCACTTGACGTGCATTTGCGCCCAAGCTTGCCAAATGTTCGCGAATTTTGCCCAACAATTTGCCGTACTTTGGCCCCAGCGTTTTAAGTTGCGGTTTGATTTCGTAGTCGGCAAAGTCGTCGGCACTATCCACACGCACAACTTCCTTTACGTTAAGTTCGTTTTTGACGATATCTTTCATTTCGTCGCTGAACTCACCCTTGGTTGCAACGTACATTTTGCCAAGGGGCTGACGGTTTTTGACGCCTGCGGCATTACGCGCACTGCGCCCCAACACCACAATATCCAACACCTTTTCCATTGCGGCGTTCAGGTGCTTGTTTATGCGTTTTTCGTCCGCCGTGGGGAAACTGCACAAGTGAACCGATTTTGGTGCGTCATTAAAGAAGTTTGCCGTTATATTTTGGTAGATACTTTCGGAAATAAAGGGCACAAAGGGTGCGCACACCTTGCACAACGTGTCCAAAACGGTATAAAGCGTCATGTAAGCCGCCTGTTTGTCCTCCGTCCAATCGCTTCCCCAATAGCGTTCGCGGCAACGGCGCACATACCAGTTGGAAAGCATATCGGTAAATTTTTCTATCGAACGCGACGTTTCTGTAATTTCGTAAGAGGAAAGTCCCTCGTCTACGGTTTTTACAAGTTGGTTAAGTTCAGAAAGCACCCATTTGTCCATCAATGTGAGTTTGCAATCGGCAAGGTTGAACCTGCTGGGATCGAAGTTGTCGATATCGGCGTAAAGCACATAGAAAGCGTAGGTGTTCCACAACGTTCCCAAAAATCTGCGTTGAGTTTCCGACACGGCTTCGTCGTAGTAGCGGCTGGGGAGCCACGGGCTGGAAGATGTGTAGAAATACCATCTTACGGCATCGGCGCCCTGCTTATTGAAACTATCCCATGGGTCCACCACGTTGCCCTTGTGTTTGGACATTTTTACACCATGTTCGTCGCCCACAAGCCCCAAAACAATGCAGTTTTTGAAGGGTGCTTTGTCGAACAGCAGTGTGGAAACGGCAAGCAACACGTAGAACCATCCGCGAGTTTGATCCACCGCTTCCGAGATGAAATCAGCAGGGAAATATTGATTGAACAGCTCTTGATTTTCAAACGGATAGTGGAATTGCGCATATGGCATACTGCCGCTGTCGAACCAACAGTCGATAACTTCCGGCGTGCGTTGGAATTCGCCACCGCAATCGCACTTCCAAGTGCAGTTGTCTATGAACGGACGGTGAAGTTCCACGTTTTCATCGCAGCCGCATTTTTCGGAAAGTTCCTTTCGGCTGCCGATTACGTGCACTTTGCCGCATTTGTTGCAAATCCAAACGGGCAAGGGGGTGCCCCAATATCTATCGCGAGAAATGCCCCAATCGATGACGTTTTCCAAAAAGTTGCCCATACGTCCCGAACCGATTGTGGGAGGAATCCAGTTTACCGAAGCGTTGGCGGCAAGCAAACGGCTTTTCACTTGCGGATCGGTCATTTTTATAAACCAAGATTTGCGAGCGTAGTAAATAAGCGGAGTGTCGCAACGCCAACAATGTGGATAACTGTGTTCGTACATAAGTTCTTTGAACAACAGTCCACGAGTTTTTAGGTCTTTCAAAATAAGTTTGTCGGCGGCCTTGCAGAAAACACCGGTAAGTTCGCCGCAATTTTCCACAAATTTGCCGTCGTCGCCCACAAGTTGCACAAGGGGCAAATTGTACTTTCTGCCCACGTTGGCGTCGTCTTCACCGAATGCCGGCGCAATGTGAACAATGCCTGTGCCGTCCGTTAATGTTACGTAGTCGTCGTTGGTAACGAAGTAGCAATCGGTGTTTTCCACATTGGCAAAGGTGTACAAAGGCAAATAATGCATGCCCTCAAAGTAACTGCCCTTGTGGCAATCCACTACCGTGTAGGTGCCTTCTTCAAAGTGATTTGCGACCAAATCTTTTGCCAAAATGTATTTCGCGCCGTCGCTTTCCACCGTTACGTAATCGAAATCGGCGTTCATGCACAATGCAACGTTGCTGGGCAATGTCCAAGGCGTAGTTGTCCATGCCAAAAAGTAGGTGTCGGGCTGATCTGTCAGGCGGAACTTTGCCACGGCCGATTTTTCCGTAACATCCTTGTAGCCCTGCGCCACTTCGTGCGACGAAAGTGCAGTGCCGCAACGGGGGCAATAAGGCACAATTTTGAAGCCTTTGTACAACAAACCCTTTTCGTAAATGGTTTTCAATGCCCACCACTCCGATTCGATGTAGTCGTTGTCGTAGGTAACGTATGGGTGCTCCATATCTGCCCAATACGCAACTCTATCGGAAAGTTGTTCCCATTCCTTTTTGTACTTCCAAACCGATTCCTTGCACTTTTCCACAAAAGGCTCGATGCCGTAGTTCTCTATTTGTTTTTTGCCGTCTATGCCCAGTTGTTTTTCCACTTCCAACTCTACGGGAAGACCGTGAGTGTCCCATCCTGCTTTGCGCAGCACCTTTTTGCCCTTCATCACTTGAAAACGGGGAATAAGGTCTTTTATGGAACGGGTGAGCACGTGCCCGATGTGCGGTTTTCCGTTGGCTGTCGGCGGACCGTCGTAGAAGCTAAAGCATCCGTCGCCCTTTGCTTCCGTCTGCTCGAAAATTTTGTTTTCTTTCCAAAATTTCAGCACTTCCAATTCTCTGTCGACAAAGTTAAGCGAACTGTCGACCTTCTTGTACTTAGACATATTTTCACCTCTTTTTGAGTTTACTTTTTCAACAATTTTTTACACCAAGTTTGAAAGCCGCTTTGTTTGCAAAAACACAGATTTTGGCACGGCACGTTCCAAATTTGCCACTGCTTTTGGAAAATTGCCGCAACCGATTTTGCTAAAACTGTTTTGCCGCCCTTTTGTTTGCAAACGCAATGCGCACAAGGCGTAAAAAAATTGGAGTGTTTGAAAAAACACGCCAACTGTGGTTTACCATTTTCAAACAGGTACGTCCGCACAAATAGCGGATTATACCGCGCGCCAAGATAACGGAGCGCAACCGAACTTGCTTACTTGTTTTCGGCAAATCTGCTTGCAAGATGATAGCTTACAAAACGTCTCTCGCACCTTTCACCGAACGGCGCGCTCTCTGTGCAGACGAATTTTGCAGTCTTGTTCTTACTCTAACGCATTTTTCTTTTTCGATATAGTATATTGTAACAAATTGTTGAACAAATAGCAACTGTTTATTCGAGTTTTTGTAGACGTCATTGATATTTTGCCATCAAAAAGCGCGTTGGAAAGTGGCATGCGTGCCGCACAAAGGGTTTACCACACCGCATTTTGAACGCATTTGCAGTTTTGCGCAGAAACGACCGTAAGCCCGCCGAGAAAGCATAAAACACGCAGAAAATTGCCGAAAATTCGGCAGAAAAATTGTCAATGACGCAATCGATTGCAAATTTTTGCATATCAACATTTGCAAATATGTTCAACAATGAAACTTTTTCAAAAAAACGGCACTACGTATCCACAAAATCGTACTTTTTTCGGCAAATTATTGTTTCTTTGACAATTTGTGTTTGCCGTTTTTATCCACCACGTAGGTGTTATCCAACGTTTGTTGAAGTCCCAGGCGCCACTCGGCAATGTACTCGCCGCGCAAAGTTGCTTGTTCCGCTTTTTCTTCTTCCGTTAGTCCTTCCGCCTTGGCCTTTTTTGCAAGGAAGTTTATTCTGGCTATTTTTTGGCTCGTCATCTTAAAAAACCCCGATAAAATGCAGTTAAAATTGTTATAAGTGTGAAATATTGCCGACAAAAATTTGTTCGCCTTTGCCATTTCGTTTTTTGGCAATATCTATTTAGAATGTTATTATATCCCAAAACAATAAACAAGTCAACACAGTTTTGGCGGCAGTTTTTATAAACACGTGCGGTTGACGATTTTTGAAATACAAAAAAGCTATGTCGGCAGTTTCAAAACGCAAACGATGTTTTCACAAACGCAAATACAAATTTGTTTTTACAAATATAAGAAAAATTTTTCAAACACAAACCTGCCTTTTTCAAACATAGACCCGATTTTTCACAAACGCAGTTCGGCGTTCATTAAACACAAACATGCACAAGTGTTTCGCAAAAAATCAAATTTGGCCTTTTCAAACACAATTTCGTTGCCACGTGCTCACAAAAATTTAATTTGCCAATAAAAAAAGGAACTGCCCTAAACAAAGCAATTCCTTGAAATTTCCAAAACTGTGCGTTGCAGTTGACAGTCTACGCCGGAACGGTATCTTCGTAGGTTGCTCCGCCAAAGCAACCTTGTGGCACACGATCAAGCTGCTTAGTGCTGCTGTGTTCCCACCCTGACACGGTTCACAGAGTCACGTTGCACAAGACCTTGGTATCAACACCCCTTGCGATTTCCAGCTTCCCACGCAGAAAACCTCCTGCAACATTCAGCCCCACTGTAGCGGATTGTAGGTAACAGGGCACCGCTAGCTCCCCGCCTAGCACAGTAGAAATATTATACATCATTTTGTTGCAAATTGCAACTGTTTGTTTTAACTATGTTTTTGACTCTTCCGCCTGTTTTGACGCTTTTTGGCGAAAATTTGTTGCGCTCTGTGAAAATCGGCGGCGCGTAAAAAAGCGGTGCGTGATATCGGCGGCATTTCAAGCAAAACACAGAAACGCATTTTGAAGTAACACTCGGTGTAACGCGAAAAGCCCTTTTCAATGGGCGAAAAGGTGTGCAAATTTTACACCAGCTTGCCAATTTCCTTTTTCAGACGCGAAATGATTTTCTTTTCCAGCCGCGAAATGTACGATTGCGAAATTCCCAACATGTCCGCCACTTCCTTTTGAGTGCGCTCGTCGTTGCCGTCCAACCCAAAACGCATTTCGATTATTTGCTGCTCGCGCTTGGATAGGTGCGAAAGCCCTTCTTCCAACAGTTGTCGCTCAACTTGACTTTCCATATGTGTGTAAACAGCGTCGCTATCGGTGCCCAAAACGTCGGCAAGCAGCAGTTCGTTGCCTTCGCCGTCCACGTTAAGCGGTTCGTCCAAACTTACCTCTTGCTTGCGTTTGGAAAGTTTCCTGAGGTACATCAAAATTTCATTTTCGATACAACGGCTGGCATAAGTTGCAAGTTTTATTTGCTTTTCTATCTTAAAACTGTTTATCGCTTTTATAAGTCCAATTGTGCCCACGGAAACCAAATCTTCCATATCCAAACCGCTGCTTTCAAACTTTTTTGCTAAAAACACCACCAAGCGCAAGTTGTGTTCCACCAAAATGTCCTTTGCCTCGTTGTTTCCTTCGGCAATTTGTTGAAGAAGTTTTGCCTCCGTTTCGGCATCCAATGGGTGTGGCAACACTTCGGTGCCGCAAAGATAATGCACTGTTTTTTCCGAAAGGCTTAAACTTTGCAACAATTTTTTCAACAGCAACAACTTTTCCATTTTCTCCTCCGAAATTTTGAACAGACCTATGTATATTTGCTTTGGCGTGTGGGTTGTCGGCTTTTTCGTAAAAACTTTGAAAGCCTAAGCAAAGAAGTTGTGAAGCACGCACATTTTAGTACTCCGAAAGCCGCGCCTGAAAAGCGCCGCAAACTTGGCGAACAACCAACCGAAAATTGCCTACCAACGCCCTTTTGGTACAAATTCGCACATACGTGCTGGCAAAGTGCATCACG
This sequence comes from uncultured Oscillospiraceae bacterium, assembly GCA_964535505.1. Taxonomy (GTDB): domain Bacteria; phylum Bacillota; class Clostridia; order Christensenellales; family CAG-314; genus Fimimonas. The sequence goes on along the minus strand of CAZHUH010000025.1, from coordinate 3,173 downwards.
AACGAACTATTTCATTGTTTGCGCAAAACTGCGCCGAAAGCAACAATTCGTAGCGCGTTTGGCATTTTTGCGACGGCAACGCCAAAAACACGTGAAAAAGTTTTCCGTCCACCATTAGCTCTGCCGCAACTGCCGAAACAATCTGCGTGCCCGCAAGCGTGGAAATTTCCACCTTACAGTCTCTTTGCCGCAAAATTTGTTGGGCAAAATACTGCGAAACTTTCCCGAATTTTTTGGTAACAAAGCACACCGGCAATCCGTTGCAAGTTACGGCGTTGCCGCTGTCGCAAAATCCCCAAACGGCGTAGAACTTTTCCAACTTCACTTGCACCTTTTTTAAGTGCGGTGCAATTTGTTTTGTTTGTTTTACAAAAACAGCCAAGGCATAGCACAAAAATGCCACAAACCCCACCCCCAAAAAGTAAACAAACAATGGTACCGGCATATTGTAGCACAAGCCGTTTTCCGTAACGTACTGCACTTCCAGCAGGTTAAAAATGCCCACAATGGCACCGCCCGTAACAAATGTATATGCCAAAGTTAGCAAAATATGCCAAAACAATTTTTTGCCAAAGCCCACTGCGGCAAAACACATCAAAAACAGCCCAACCGCCTTTGCCAAAAGCAACAGCGCGTCCACCGAAACGTAGACGGAAAGCAACGCCGTTGCCGTGCCCACTGCCGCGCCCAAAACAATGCGCCACTTTTTGAAGGGCAATTTCAGCGTGACTGCGGCAAAATACAGCAGAAAAAAATCCATTGTGAAGTTATCCAAAATTGCGTATTCCACGTAGACGGTCATGGACACATTGTAACTGTTTTGTGAAAGAAAATTTTTGAATAGTTTGTTGCAGAGAACAAAAAAATGTCGGTAACAAAAAAGCGCACACAGACGAACTAAGTCAACTCACGCACCGAGAAAAACACATCATCACACGATGTTTTGATTTTTTTTGTTCGACAATGCACAGTTCGGCAAAGTTTGCGCCGCAATTAAATGCAAAAGGTTGCTGATTGCGAACGCAAGGCAATGGCATTGCGGAAACCTATTGTTGCCAACACACGCAAAAAATGAAGGCTGTCAATTCAACAGCCTTCACTACCAAAATCATGCTTGTTTGTTTATATCGGCATATCGTTACATGCACCATCGTGGCAGCGCAGCAAAAACTACAGTGAGCGGAATCGCTTGTTCATATCAATCGTATCAGCAACACCACGCACCATGCACTTTCCGACAATTTGCACTCATTCGTTGCAAATTTTCAGCGTTTGCAAGCACTTTTTCCGCACGCATTGCAACTTATTCTTCCACTTCGCGCTCTATTTCGCGATAGATTGCGCCTTCAACATAGGGTGTGGGATCAACAACCTTGCCGTCCTTTGAAACTTCCAAATGCAAGTGCGCGCCGTCGGAAAACTCGTAGGATGCCGTTGTGGAAACTTCGCCTATTTTTTCACCGGTTTTTACCGTTTGCCCTTTTGTAACCTGCACATCGCCAAGCGAAGCATAGGTGGCAATAACGTTTTCGCCGTGATCGATTTTCACCACGTTGCCCATGCCATAACTTTCCGAAACGTCGATAACCGTGCCGTCATACATTGCGCACACGTCGGCGCCGTCCGCCGCTGCCAAATCCAATGCGTTGTGCGTTTTCCAAGTGTTTAGCGTTTTGTTGAACACAAACAGCAAATCTTCGCCGTCAGTGTAGTCCATGGTAACTTCGGAATAGTCCACGGGCGAAACAAAATAAACTTTTACAATTTCCGTTTTGGGGTCGGTAACAACGGGATCGTCGGGTTTGACGTTGGGTTTGGGGTCGTCGTTGGGATCCACCACCACAGGGTTATCCGGCTCCACAACGCTGTTTTGCGTTAGCCCCACCACCAGCACTACGGTGCCGATTGCTATCACGCAAAAAATGATAAGCAACAACGCCGCGTTGTTTTTTATAAATCTTGCAAATTTGTTTGGTTGTTTTGTTGTATTCATTGTTAGCCTCCGTTTTGTTTGGTAAGATTGTTTACCCCTTTGGAAAAATTTATACACCGTTTTATACGATTTTGAACCACCGTATGCAAGAAATTGTGCTTTGATGTCGAATTTTCCCGAACATCGCCGCAACAAATTTGTGGGTTACGTGCGGATAAAGGTTCCACAATTTTTGCCTCCCCTGTGTAAAGAAAGACGACAACGAAAAAATTTGCATATTGTCAAATACTGTCACGAACGGCGTGCCCCTACCGTCATTGCGAGCGAAGCGCGGCAATCTAGTTAACTACTGCCAATAGGCACTGGGGTGACAACCAATTCCACGCTTACCGAATGAGTAAACTCACTTTGACGTAAGCGGCAGCCCCTACCGTCATTGCGAGCCCCTTTCTATAATTACGTCGTGGCAATCAATCTGTTAGTAAAGAAACATATATTATATCGTCATTGCGAGGAGCGGAGCGACGCGGCAATCTAGTTAACTACTGCCAATAGGCACTAGGTTGACAACTAAAAACTTTGCCAACAGCGCAACCCACTTTGACGCAAGCGGCACTCCCCTACCGTCATTGCGAGGAGCGGAGCGACGCGGCAATCTAGTTAACTACTGCCAATAGGCACTAGGTTAACAACTAATCCCACACTTTGCCAACAGCGCAACTCACATTGACGTAAGCAGCACACCCCCTACCGTCATTGCGAGCCCCTTTCTATAATCACGTCGAGGCAATCAATCTGTTAGTAAAGAAACATATATTATATCGTCATTGCGAGGAGCGAAGCGACGTGGCAATCTGGTAAAATAAAGTTAGTCAACACCAGTTTGTCAACCAGCCAAACACTTTGCCAACAGCGCAACCCACCTTGACGCAAGCGGCACACCCCCTATCGTCATTGCGAGGAGCGGAGCGACGTGGCAATCTGGTTAACTACTGCTAATTGGCACTGCGTTGATAACCAACCAAACACTTTGCCAACAGCGCAACCCACCTTGACGTAAGCGGTACACCCCCTACCGTCATTGCGAGGAGCGGAGCGACGTGGCAATCTAGTTAACTACTGTCAATAGGCACTGCGTTGCCAACCAAACAGTCCGCCGGCCGCACAATCCCCATCAACGTAGGTGTCAAAAACTATCCAAAATAAGCGGACTGCCCACCGTAATTATTTCGCCATCGAA
>CAZHUH010000024.1:0-16181 GCA_964535505.1 uncultured Oscillospiraceae bacterium | reverse complement strand
TAAAAATGGTTCTGTTTCGGCATTGCCACATGGTTTGTGTTTTTGGCATATTTCCTTGACATAATTCGTCACAAGACTTATAATGAATTAACAAGATAAGCATTCTTTATTCCGCGCGTGTTGTTCGCGGCGTGAAGTTTGCTTTGTTTGGGCACAACATCCAAAGGAGGACACGAATATGCGTAAAAGCAGACGTTTGATTACTATTGCGTTTAGCATTCTTTTTGCGCTTTTTTTGGTGTTTGCGCTTTCCTTTGTGGCGGTTCAAGCCAATCATACTTGCATTGGCGAGAGCTGTCGCATTTGTCAGGAAATTTTGTTTTGCACAAATTTACTTCGTCTAACATCGGCTGCATTCATTTTTGTTTTTGCCGCTGCGGCGTTGGGCAACTTTATCAAAGCCCTACGCCATTTTGTTTTTCACAAAAAAATCAATTTCGACTTGGTTTCTTTGAAAGTAAAACTTTCTGATTGATGGGTTCATATCTAATCTGCGCCCTAGCTTTGCAAAGTTCGGGCAGTTGCTTGATGATTGCGTATCAACAATTTTTTCGCGCGACAGCAGTGTCATTTGTTCCGCGCATGGTACGTCAGCGTTTTGCGTTAAGCAAGCTCCTCAACTTTGCCGTGTTTGGGCGTTTGTCGTTTGTGCTGTCGGCGCGGACGGCATTCCCCCGCGCAGGTATTTTAGGCGCAGTGCAACTTATATGAACCGACTTTGCGTTTAAGTTTCGGCGCACGAGTTTCTGCAATGTGTTAGCCGTGATTTTTCGGCACACGTCGGATGGTTCCGCACTATACCGAAAGCACGTAGAATTTTTGCAAGCGCCAAAGTTCACAACGCGAGTCAAAATCAATTTAGGAGGTTTATTTTTTATGAAAAAAATCGTTATTTCCATGCTGGTAGTGTTGATTTTGGTGTGTTTCACATTGGGCGTTTTTGTGGGATGCGAAACAACCCCAAAAGGCAGAATCAACATTGTTTGCACAATTTTTCCCATTTACGATTGGGTTCGCAACATCGTTGGCGACGCCGACAACGTTCAGGTAACGCTTTTGATGGATAGCGGCGTCGATCTGCACAGTTTTGACCCCACGGCACAAGATATTGTAACAGTCGGCGCAAGCGACATGTTTGTTTATGTCGGCGGGGAATCGGATACTTGGGTAGATCGAGTTTTGGCACAAAAAACCAACGAAAATTTGGTAGCAATCAATTTGATGGAAGTACTTGCCGACTTCGTTCGTGAGGAAGAAGAAGTGGAAGGAATGACCCCGGAAGACGAATCGTCGGATGAAAACGAACACGAACACGTATTTGACGAGCATGTTTGGCTTTCACTCAAAAATGCTCAAGTCGCTGTTTCAAAAATAACTGCCGAACTTGCCCAAATCGATTCCGATTATGCCGCGACCTACAATGCAAACGCCGCTGACTACAACCAAAAACTTTCTGCGCTTGACCAACAATTTCGGCAAGTTGTCGACTCTGCCGTCAACAAAACTCTTGTTTTCGCCGACAGATTCCCCTTTTTGTATCTCACCTACGACTACGGCATTACCTACTTTGCCGCTTTCGCTGGTTGTGCCGCCGCAGAAGCCGGCGCCAGCCCCGAAACAATAGCGTTTTTGGCAGGCAAGCTTGACGAACTCGGTTTGAAATACGTTTTGGAAACGGAGGGCAGCAGCAACGGGCTTTCGCAAACGGTGATCAATGCAACCGCATCCAAAAATCAAATTGTTTTGAAATTGGATTCTATGCAATCGGTAACCGCCGCCAAGGTGCAACAAGGCGCCACCTATTTGGGCATTATGCAAAGCAACCTTGCCGTGCTTGAAACCGCGCTAAACTAGCAGTCGGCTTGCAATCTTCAACACAGCGCTTCGTTTGTCTGTGTTCGCGCGCCTAATCGGCTGTCAGACAACCGCAACGGCAGTTCAACGCAAAACTTTGGAGGAAAAACTTATGTCAATAATTTCGTGCCGCAATCTCACCTTGGGCTACGACGGCGTCAAGGTGGTGGAGGGGCTTAACTTCACCGTCGAAGTAGGCAACTATCTGTGCGTGGTGGGGGAAAACGGCTCCGGCAAAAGCACACTTATCAAAACACTTTTGGGGCTAAAATCGCCAATGCAGGGCGAAGTGGAATTCGGCGACGGTTTGCGCCCCAACGAAATAGGCTACTTGCCGCAACAAACGGTGGTGCAGCGCGATTTTCCCGCTTCTGTGGAAGAAATCGTGCTTTCCGGTTGTCTCAATTCTATGGGCAAACGTCCCTTTTTCGGCAAAAAGGAAAAACTGCGCGCCAAACAAAATATGCAAAAAATGAACATCGAAGGTTTTGCAAAACGGTGCTATCGCGAACTTTCCGGCGGGCAGCAACAACGAGTTTTGCTTGCTCGCGCGCTGTGTGCCACGCAAAAACTTCTGCTGCTAGACGAACCCGTCGCAGGGCTCGACCCCATGGTAACGGCTGAAATGTATTCGCTTATCGAAAAACTCAACCGCGAGGACGGAATCACCGTCATTATGATTTCTCACGATATTGCCGCCGCCGTAAAATATGCCACGCACATTTTGCACATTGCGCACGCACCGCTGTTTTTCGGCACCAAGCAAAACTATCTTCAAAGCGAAGTAGGCAAAATTTTTGTATCGCAGGTGAAAGAAAATGTTTGAAAAACTTTTGGAATATTTATCATTTCCCTTTGTTCAATATGCCATTGTGGCAGGTGTGCTTATTGCGCTGTGCTCGTCGCTTTTCGGCACCACGTTGGTGCTAAAACGTTTTTCCTTCATCGGCGACGGCCTTTCGCACGTGGCGTTTGGCGCAATGGCGGTTGCAACCGTGGTGGGCTTTACCAACAAAATGTATATTGTCATGCCTGTAACGATTGTTTGTGCGGTAATTTTGCTGTGTAGCGGCGAAAAAGCAAAAATCAAGGGCGATGCCGCGGTGGCAATGATTTCCGTCGGTTCGCTGGCAATAGGCTACTTGGTTATGAACGTTTTTCCCACTTCTTCCGGCAACGTTGCCGGCGACGTTTGCACAACACTGTTCGGTTCCACGCTTATTCTTACCCTTTCAGATGCGGAAGTGTGCCTGTGCGTTGGGCTTTCCATTGTTGTGGTGTTGGCATTTGTGTTGCTTTACAACCGCATTTTTGCCGTAACTTTCGATGAAAACTTTGCCCAAGCCACCGGCACAAAGGCACGCCTATGCAATCTTTTGATGGCGGTGATAATCGCAGTGGTTATTGTGTTGGCAATGAATTTGGTTGGTTCGCTGCTGATTTCCGCTCTTATCATTTTTCCGTCCCTTTCGGCAATGCGCGTGTTCAAAAGCTATCGCAAAGTTATCGTTTGTTCGGCAATAACCTCCGTTGGCAGTGCCCTTTTGGGGTTGCTTATTTCCATAGTAGGCGGCACGCCCGTCGGTTCCACAATTGTGGCGGTAGATATCGTTGTGTTTGCCGTTTACTATGTTGTGGGGTTGGCGCTTTCACGCGGCAAGATTGTCCAAAAACACAAAAATAACGGCGAAAAACACGCTGCATAAGTTGTTTTGCAAGCGTGTCGATTAGCGCGTTCGCGACAAGTTTGTCGCAACACTACAAGGAAAATTCAAAAAATTTCACTACAAGGAAAACTTTCAACATGAAAAAAACAAGAATAATTTGCGTGGCGCTTGCCTGCATTACATTGCTTTTGGCATTTGCCGCTTGCACAAAAACGGAATGGGTATTGAACGAAGGAAACTTTTTCTTCACAATGGATAACGTGCTGCGCTTTCCGGGCAGATACTACAACAACACGTTTGATCTCAACTGCTTTACTTACCAGCTTACCGATGTAAACGGCAAAACCTATATGTGCGGCGTGAGACACAGCTCTTCCGAATACGGCTGCACTTGCGGCAACGACAAAATAGTAGGTTTTGTGTTGGATTATGACGGAGAAATTCCCACCCCGATAAACCAAAGCGACAAATATTCCGTCGAAAAAGCGTGGATTCATGTTCGCGGCAAAATCACAAGCGAAGAATATGTAAAAATCAGCGTTTGGGCGTTTACCGACGGTCAGCCCGACCAGTCCAAACCGGTAGAAACCATTGCGCTGCCCCTTTTGACGGTGGAGAGTTTAACCGTTTTGACGGAAGAAGAATACAAAAATTTGCAACAATACGGGGTAAAGGATAACTAGAATGGCTGCCGCAAAGCCTTCGTCGCATTGTAGGAGGCATAGCGGAATGTTTGCGCAGTACACAACAAAACGCAACCAAATGTAAGGCGCCTGCGCCGTGAGCGGCGTGTGTCGGGAGAATAGAAAAATATACAACAAAATGTAAAAAGATAACTAGGAGGGTATTTTTATGGCAAATAAAAAGAACGGTCGAGAGCAACTTGCTGCGCGCAGAGAGCGGCTTTATAAGGAAGCGTGCAACGCAACTTCGCGCCTGCACATCATTTCCATTTGCGTCATCGTATTTGCGCTTTTGATGCTTTTGGTAAGTTTCACGTCCATCCACAACACCACAATGAACGACGGAGCCGGCGGCACAGAAGTCAGCGTAAGCGGTTGGTCGTTTTTCTTGGCAGGTCTAACGGGCGACTTCGAAGCGGCGCAAAAGATTTATGGCGCAATAGGCGTGTTTTACTACTGGGCGCCGGAAATAACCAAAACCCTAAGCATGCTTATGATTATCGCCGTGTTTGCGATTGTCTTAACGCTTGTGTTGGAAATTGTAACGCTTGTTACAAAGCAGCACTTTTTGACGGTTATTTCCATGCTTTTTGGCGCGTTGGGCGCCGCACTTTTGATGGTGGTGTATGCTAGGCAATTTGCCTACACAAATCCCGTTGTGCTCAATACACCAAGTTATTGCAACGGCAACACGGCCTGCTCCATAAGGTCGGCGGCGCTAATACCATTTGTTGTTTTGTTGTTGTTTGAGGCTGTTGACGTGTTTGTTTGCGTCAAACTGCGCAAAGCCAAACGAGATTACGCCAATTGATGTTGGCGGGCGTGTGACCGCAAATAACGGCGCAAAACGGCATTTTGCCGCAATTTGTTGCACTTGTGGCTTGTGAGGAATAAATTCGCTCAGGGCAACGCCTTGTGGAGATTTGAGGCGCTTATGCGCGCAAAGTTTGATTTGCATGTCGACGATGCCGTTCGCATGCAGATTTGCATTTTGCGATTTCGGAAGTTGCCGCAGCGATCTTATATAGAAAAATGCGACGCAGTATCTGCGTCGCATTTTTCAAAAGGAAGAAAAAATGAGAACCATTAAGCGTAACTTTCGCCATCGCTAACTATTTTATCGCAAAACGTCATAATTAAGCTGCAAACTGTTTTTCATTGCACAAAAATCTTTTTGTTATACGGCTTTTACACAAAGCCGCATTTTTATACTTTTCTTTGTCAACTTTTGCACAAATTTGAAATCACAAGTGAGGTATTGCCGCATTGAAATAATCCCTTTCAACTACGTAAAGCCGATCTAACGAGCAATTTCGTTTTATTCTTTAACTGCGCCGGCAGACATGCCGTTTACCAAATATTTTGAAAGGCTGAAGTACAAAATTACTATCGGCACCGCTATAAACACTGAACCGGCGGAAAATCTTGCAAATTCCGTTTCGGGCAGGCTCATAAGTCCGACGGCAACCGTCCAAAGGTCTTTGTTTTTCAACAATAGTTTTGGCAAAATATAGTCGCTCCACGGCCACGCAAATTGCGTAAGCAGCGTGTAAACCAACATAGGTTTTGCCAGCGGCAAAGTGATGGTGTAAAAAATTCTGAAATTGCTTGCGCCGTCAATACTTGCCGCTTCGTAAATGGATTTGGGAATGGTGTCGAAAAAGCCCTTTTGCACCAAGTAGCCCATCGGTGCGCCGCCTGCGTAAATTAACGCCAATCCAAGGTGGCTGTTGATAAATCCAAATTGTGTCATCAGCAAGTAAACCGCAGTCATACCCATAAAGGACGGGAACATCCCCAAAACCAACGCACCTTTCATAAGGGCTTTGCGCGACTTAAATTCATAGGTGGAAATGGTAAACGCCGTAAGCATTACCAAAATGGTACCCAAAACACTGCTTACAACGGCAACCAGCAAGGTGTTCAAAAACCATTGTATGTAGTTGTAGTACGTGTCGGTGAACAGTTGTTTGAAACTGTCCAATGAATATTCCGAGGGGAAGAAGCCGTTGAAACTGTAGATGCTGCCGCTTTTGGAAAAGCAACTTAACAGCAGCCACAAACAGGGGAACAAAAATACTATAGAAATTACAATCAGCAACGCATATGTCAAACAAGCGTCGGCAACTTTTTTCGCGTGCATACCGGTCTTTTTCATCTGTAAGTGTCCTCCTTTTTGTAAGATGAAGATCTAACGTAAACGATCAAACTCAAACACGAAGTTATTGCAAAAATAACCAAACTTATTGCCGCGCCTATTGAGTAGTAGTTGTTGTCGATTGACATGCGATACAACCAGTTTATCAGCAAGTCTGTGTCGCTTGCCAAAAAGTAGCCGTCCGACAGAATGTCGCTGCGCAAAAAGTAAAATACACCAAAGTTGTTGAAATTGCCCACAAATTGACTTATAAGCACCGGCGTTGTGGAAAAAATCACAAAAGGCAGCGTAATTTTTCTAAATTGCATCCAGCTCGATGCGCCGTCGATACGGGCGGCTTCGTACAAATCGGTGTTGATGTTGGAAAGAATGCCGGTTGCAAGCAACATTATGGAAGGTACCGAAAGCCAAGCATTTACAAAAAAGCCTATGCCGCGCGCTATCCATTTGGAGTTAATTCCCAAAAAGTCTATAATTTGTCCGCCGTTGGAAACAATCATGTTGTTGATAGGACCGCCGTTGGAAAACATAAATTTGAAAGCCAGCAAAGTGATAAATCCCGGCACGGCATAGGCAAGTATCGGGAAAGCTCTCCATAACGCCTTCGGTTTTACACATTTTTTATTGTACAACAGTGCCAACCCAAGCCCCACAAAGTAGTTGAAAAATGTGGATGCGAACGCCCACAAAAGGTTCCAACCCAAAATTTTGGCAAACGATTGCGAAAGTTCGCTTAATGCTACAAGTTTTCGGAAACTGTCCAACGTCCAATCTACCAATTCGGGAGGAACAATGGTGCCGCCATAGTTAGTAAAGGCTATCAGTATCATAAAGATAATGGGCAGCACATTAAACACCGCGACCCCGATAAGTGGCAACAGCAGCGCCGCTTTGTAGAAGTTTTTGTTCAAAAGCGATGACAAATCATCTTTGAACGTTGGAATTTTTTTGAAACGCTTTTCTTCTGCGTATTTGTTTGCGTCTTTCAAGTTGGAAAAGTACACAACCACCAACGCAATAAGCGCAATCCAAGCGAAAATTCCGCGCAAAAGCATAATTACCGAATCGTCGCCTTCTATGCCCAGCCAAGCGTCGCCTTTTGTGGTGCCCAAGGTGAAAAATCCGCCGATATCGGAGATTCCTGCCAAGCAGAAGTAGAGCAAAAAAGCAATTTCCAAAAGCATGTAAATTATTCCCTTGGCGTATTGTCCGTTGATTATTTGCCCAATTCCCATAAAGCACATAGATGCGTATGTTTCCCGGCCGCTGTGCGCGAAAAAGCTTTTAATTGCGTTTTTTCTGTTTATGAAAAACCTTTTTATGCTTTTGCCTATTTTGGAAAAAAAGTTCTTCACCTTTTCGACAAGCGATGGCTTGCTGCTGAGATTCTTTTGAGTTTTTTCCATATTTTCACCCACTGTTTGTTTTAGAAGAAATGTTTTTCAATTATTTTGCACTGTGCCTGTTCTATAATGTGCGTTAACGCTTTTCTTTGAACGGTGTCCACAGTGTCAAGTGGTGAACACCGCTCAATTTAATTTTTGTTGTGTGTTACGAAAAAGTGTGGATGGCATTGTAAATATCGCTGTCGATATTTTCCAAAATGCTTTGTATTTGTTCAATATCAAAAGATTTATCGCCGCAACCGTCGGTGGCAATGCGCTTAAATCCCGATGAAATGGGCGTCCAAATTTGTTTCACGGAAGAAATGGAAGGCATAACAACAAGCGTGCCGTTATCCAAATTTTCAAAAGTTATTCTTGCCGCTTCCGTAGCCGTTTCCAGAGCGTCGTTGCGCGCAGGCACAATGCCCAACATTTCGACGCGTTTCAAAACCATTTCTTTGCTTGTGGCAAATTCCACAAACTTCAAAGCCCATTCTTTGTTTTTTGTGTAGCTTGAAATTGCGTAACCGTTTACTCCGCCCATGGTTTTGTGTTCTACCCACAAACTTCCATCTGTAATGTCTTGTTCTTTTGTGATATCGCCGTTTGCAGGCAGTTTGGGCAAGCCCGTGATAACCAAGTTTTCTTCCGCTTTGGCTTGCGCTTCTTCGTCGGAAAGCCCTTCGGCTTTGTAGGTGTTTACCAGTTCTTTAATGAAACTTGACGTCATATCGGGTGTGCAAATGGTGGCAAAAATGGTGCCGTTTGCCAGCATGGATTCACGTCCAACGGTAAAACTGTCGTCCAAACATTTTTGGTCCATAATGCCTGCTAAATCCCAAATAATTTTACCTCCGAGTTTGGCGTTGCCACTGGAAAGTCCGATGTCGTAGTCATTGGTGTTGTTGTCGCCGAAAATGTATCCGCCGTAGGTGAACAAAAAACCGCAGTTGAAATATTCGTTGTTAAGTTGCAACGCAAAGCCGAATTTGGTCGCGTCCGTTTCGCGGATAGACTTGCTGTAGCTGTAAAGTTCGTTCCAATATTCCACCATGTCGGGCACATTGTTGTTGTTTTTGTCCCATTCCGTTTCCCAGTTTTCCGGAAGCATATCTTTACGATAAAACAGCAAGGGTTGTTGTACGTTCACAGGCACTCCGCAATAAACCGTGGTGCCATCGTTATCTGCAGCGAAGGCGTCCCAGGCGTTTTGGGAAATGTACGAGTAGCATTCCAGTTCTGTGATGTCTATCGGCATAATGTGGTGTCCGTCAACGTATTTCATCAACGCGTCGTTTGCCTGATACAACACGTCAGGTCCATAGCCGTAGGGGCCGTCTTTTTCCAAATCGGAGTATTCGTCCATGTTGGCGTCTTCCGCCCTAACGTTTTGATCGGCGTACTTTTTGTTGAACTCCTCCAACAGGTAGTCTAAGTATCCGTTCTTTTTGGCAGTGTCGTTTTCCAAAACGCGCAGCACAACTTCTTCTTGCGATTGTGGTTCGCAGGCAACAAGCGCCGTAAGACAAGTCACCGCAAGCACCAATGCCAAAGCAATAGAAAGTATCTTTTTCATTTTTTTCATCCTCCATGTTTGTTGCGATAGCGGCATTTGACCGCAGAGTTATTGTGAACGTAACCAAAAAACAGTGGTGTACGTTTGGTTCGGACAACCGTGTTGCGCAATAGAATAAATTTCGTAGCGCAGTTGCGCTTTCAATATTTTTGCAAAAGGCTGACAAGACAAGTTTACAATGGCTTTTGCTCTTAAATTTGTACAATGTACGTTTAGCGGGTCATTACTTGCGTAATATTGTCTTTGCCGTCTCAAACACGAACTTCGCTCTACAGTATGTTCAAAGTTTGCACAATAAAGGAATTTGGGCGCATAACATCCGCTACGTTGTAACAGTAATCGCCAAAACCTTTGACATTGGTTTTGTCGCGGTTTATAGTTAGCTTGAGTTTTTGCACGGGACAAGACCGTGTTATTTCCAACAACCCGTGGTTTTCACAAATTTCTATGTCGCCACCGCAAAGTGCAGGTTGATTTTTCAACGCCAAAAGTTTTTTCAATTCTTCTCTAAACTGCGTGATTTCGGGGTTTTTCAGCTTATCCCAATCGAATGTTCGGCGGTTATCGGGGTCGTAGCCGCCTTCCGTCAAAATTTCGTCGCCGTAGTAGACACTACAACTGCCCGTCATAAACACGGCTATTGCCATTGCGCACATAAACTTGTGCTTGTTGTTTTTCACCAACGAAAGAAAACGATGGGTGTCGTGGCAATCCAACAAGTTGAACATCATTTGGTTTGTGGTATCGGTATAGCGCATAAGCTGCCCGTTCAAGTTTTCCGCCAGCCTCTTTGCATCGATACTTTCCTCTACCCAAAAATCCATCATTTGTTTGGTAAAAGCGTAGTTCATAATGCTGTCGAATTGGTCTCCCGCAAGGTAACTTTCGCTATTGTGCCAGTTTTCCCCAATAAGCACCGCCTGCGGTTTGGCTTTTTTTACAGCGGTGCGAATTTCGCGCCAAAAACCATGCGAAACCTCGTCTGAAACGTCCAAACGCCAACCATCTATGTCAAATTCCTTTATCCAATAGGTGGCAACGTCGCAAAAATACTTTTGCACGGCTATTTCGGCGGTGTTCAGTTTGGGCATGTATTTGCAGTTGGCAAAGCACGCATAGTTGCTTTTGGCAGCGTTTATTTTGTTGCCGCTTATCACAAACCAGTTGAAATAGGGAGAATTTTTGCCATTTTTAAGTACGTCTTGAAACTGCGCCAGGTTGTCGCTTGCGTGGTTGAACACGGCGTCCAAAACCACTTTTATGCCCATTTCATGGCAATTTTGTATCAAACGTTTCAACGCAGCATTGCCGCCGAAGGAAGGGTCTACGTTGTAGTAGTCGTAAATGTCGTATTTGTGGTTGGAAACACTGCAAAACACCGGCGTTAGGTAAAGTGCGTTTACTCCCAAACTTTTGATATATGGCAATTTTTCGCAAACGCCGTCCAAATCTCCGCCGAAAAAGGATTTCGACGTGGGCAGTTGGTTCCATTTTTTGTTTATGTAACCTTCGTCTTTTTGCGACGCCTTGAAAAACCGTTCCACGAAAATTTGGTAAAACACTGCGTTAGATAGCCAATTCACCTTTTGAATCACGTCGTTGTCGTTTACATAGGCAACTTGAAAATTGTTGAAGTAGGCTAAGTTGAAATCGTAGTTTTCCACGAGACCGTCTTCGCAAAAGTAGTTTACCTTGTTTTCGTATCGAATTTCAAACACGTATGCCAAGCGAGGGTCGGTAAGGTGCAATTCCGTGCCGTAGTAGTCGAATAAACCATCGCAGCACAAAAAGTGCAGTTGTTGCTTAAATTGTTTTTTTGAAATGTGATATTTTGTGTTGTAAAGTACAAACACACTTTCGAGTTTTTCGTTTTTTGCAAACCGTATGCGCAAGACCACTGTTTTATTGTCTTTGGCAAAGCAGAAGTTGCTTTCCGGTCTGTGAGCAATTGCGTGAACGTTCATAAATCTACCTGCTGAATTATTGTGTTACTTGTTATTTTTTTTCGCGCAAAAACGCGTAAAAGACATTGAAAGACGTGGCAACAATGCCCATTTCGGCAATGTTTTTTGTTCCTAGAACAGAAAAAGGCAATTAACCTGTGTGTGCCACAAAAGTTGGACAGCAATGTACAACAATTGGGGGCACATATCAAACTTGTTGCCGCTTATTGTTTGTGGTAGTGCAAAGGACATCAAGTGCTTGCGTTGCTATTTTCCGCAAAGTAGTGCAAAAGCGGCATAACTGTGGCACCGGTGGTGCTTTTACACGTTTTTACAGTGATGTTTCATAAATTCCGTAAACGTATTGACAATTTTGTCTGCAAACGATATAATGTTATCGTTATGAAAGACAAAGTTACTTTACGAGATATTGCCAAGGAGGCAGGCGTTTCCGTCGCAACGGCAAGTTACGTGTTGAACAATCGTGATGATCAGTGCATCAGCCAAGCCACACGCAACAAGATTTTGCAAGTAGTAAACCTGCACGGATATAAACTCAACTTTTCCGCCAAGCGGATTTCGTCGGGACGCTCTAACATAGTGGCGCTGTATTTCGGCGAACACACGTTCGGTTTGCACAAAGCCGAGCACTTGTTGCTTATCGACAGACTTTCTGCCTTCTTGGCGCAAAATGGATTGTCCCTTTCGGTTGTATCCGACAACAAAATTGCGCGGTTGGATTACTGCGACGCCATCATTTGTTGTGAAACGGACGTGGAGTTTTTCGATGCCTTGGGCAATGCAAATTTTTGTCCGCTTATTGCGCTAAACACCGTGGTGGACAACACATGGTTGTTCTATCAAATAAACACCGATTTTCAAAAGGTAAGGCGTATTGCCGACGAAATTTACGGCAATGACTACTGCGTGGTAAGTTTTCCCGTTGTTTCCAATCGGTTGAAAGAGCGCATAACAAACGCTTTTGAGGAAGTGGTGTTTGCCGACAACTACGAAGTCTTGGACAAACTTGCCGATAAAAATCTTGTTGTACTTGGCGAAACGCTTGAGGAATATTGCAAGCGCTTTGCCAAAGACATCTTGACGATAGACATTTTCAATGCCGAAAAACTGAGTAAACTGTTGGAATGTATTGATATTACCGTCAACCGCAAAGAGAGTGTAAACCACGATATTCGTATTTAGCCAAAACTCTTTGAAATATTTTTTGCTTGTACGAATGCGAGAAAAGTACGTTTACATTTTGCAAATTTCAAAATTCGCACCTACTCCGCCACAAAAGTGGCGGAGTTTTTAGTGCGAAAATTGTTTTGTAAAAAGCAAGTTTAGAATTGAATGTTTGACGTAAAAGACTTAATTCTTTTTACTTTTTGCAAATGTGTGTTATCAGATGCAATCGCCGTTGCGAACCCAAGTGATGGTGTCATTTGCTTCGTCGTCAGCATCGATTGTAAGTGTAAGCGTGTAGTTGCCTGCTACTGCTACGGTAATGTTTCCGCCCTTTGTGAAGTTTTCGCTGGGGTCAACAATGCTGTCGAAGCCGTGCTTGTCTGCCCAACTGCCGCTGCTGCAAATTTGGAATTCATCCCCTGCGTACAGATTCAACGTAATTTCGTAAACGCCGTTGCCTTTGTCGACAAGTGTTTGTGCATCTTCGTCTTTCAATCCCCACGCGGCTGTGTTCAAAACGGAACCTGAAACGTCGCCGTTACCCAAAATGTACCAAGTGGTAGGGCGAGAGAGTGCTTCTTGCGTAAACTCCTCGGAGTAACTTACCGTGAGGGTGTTTGCTTCGGGGTCGTAAACAAATGTGTAGGTGCCGTTTGCCGACGTGGTGAAGTTGCCGTTTTCTTTTGCTGCTACTTGTGATGCGCTGCCTTCTGCCAAGACATCCGATTTAACATATTTTGCCAAAGCGGAAAGTGCGCCGTCCTTTTGTTCGTATGCCACAAACATAAATTCGTCATTGGCGTAAAGCTCTATGGTAAGGGTATATTTGCCGTCGGTGCCCATTTTCATAAGAAGGTTGTCGTCGGTCTTATCTGCCCAACCGGTTATTGTAGAGCCCTTAATTGCATAAGCGTAAACTTCCGGTGCTGCCACTTCTCCGCTTGCCGCGTCGCCGTTGCGAACCCAAGTGATGGTGTCCTTTGTTTCGTCGTCAGCGTCGATTGTAAGTGTAAGCGTGTAGTTGCCTTCCACCAAAACTTTCACATTGCCGGCAGATTCGAAGTTTTCTCCGGGGTCAACAATGCTTTCGTATGCGTGCGCGTTAGCCCAACTTGAGCTGGAACAAATCTTGAATTGGTCGCCAACGTACAAATCCAACGTAATTTCGTAAACGCCGTTGCCTTTGTCGACAAGTGTTTGTGCATCTTCGTCTTTCAATCCCCACGCGGCTGTGTTCAAAACGGAACCTGAAACGTCGCCGTTACCCAAAATGTACCAAGTGGTGGGACGAGTTTCCGGTTCAAGCGAAAATTCTTCCGAATAGGTTATTTTTACTGTGTTTGCTTCAGGGTCGTAAACAAATGTGTAGGTGCCGTTTGCCGACGTGGTGAAGTTCTCGCCTTTCGCCGCCACTTGCGATGCGCTGTCTTCTGCCATAATTGTCGATTTGATGTACTTCGTTAGCGCTGTAAGCGTACCATCAACATCTTCGTAGGCAACAAACATAAATTCGTCATTGGCGTAAAGCTCTATTTCCAACGTAAATTTGCCATCGTCACCCTTTCTCATAAGAAGGTTGTCGTCGGTCTTATCTGCCCAACCGGTAATCTTGCTACCCTTGATGGCGTAAGCCACGATATCGTGTTCTACCGCCGGGGTGGTAATGTCGCCGTTGCGTTTCCATGTCACAGAAACATTGCTGTTTTCAGGGTCGGTTGTCATTGTCAAAGTGTAGTTTCCTTCAACTTGGCAAGTTATGTCATGTACAGAACCGAGTCCGCCTCCGTCAATAAAGTTTTCTCCGGGTTCAACAAGATTGCCAAAACCGACATCTGCACCGTCTGTATTGTTGTAATCCAAAACGCCGTCATCGTTCAAAACCGTCATTTTGAATTTATCGTCCTGCAAAATGTCTATGGTTACTTCAAAAATGTTGCCGCTATCGGATTTTTTGGTGAAGGACATTGCCTTTTCGGCATCCCAACCGATACCCTCCATTGTTCCAACCAAAACCCAATTTCGACTGTCGTCGTACGAATCCACCGTCCATTGTGCGTAGGCCGCCGTATCCGCCGTTATGGCTTGGTCAAAATCGAATTCTGTTTTGTTTGTGGGGGTGACAAACCAACCCTTAAAGTTGTACCCGTCCTTTGTGGGGTCGGCAGGCTTTTGCGGTGTCTCGCCCTCTTTCACGGTGATAGTGTATAGCACCGTGCTTCCATCGTTATCGTAAAACGTAACGGTGTATTCTGCCACGGTTGGTTCGCATGCTGCAAAAGCAAAAGTTAGCAACAAGCACAAAACCGCCACCCAAACTAAAATTTTCCGTTTCATAATTTCCTCCCTAAATTTATTTACGGTTATACTTATCCGTTAAGTACTTAACCGTTAAGTAAATTAAGTGTAACACTGACATTCTGTTATGTCAATATACAACGCGTAAAATAAAAAAAAAATTTTTCAGTTCATTTTAGTTGCTGTTTTGCAATGAAAGTTCTCAAAGAATCTTATTGGTTGCGTTAGGCATCTCGCATAAAATTTTTCCGTTTAGATATTGTTAATAGGTGTTCTCGGGTTACTTCGGTTTTATAAGTATAACTATTTCCAACAGTGCCGCTTATATGGACTGTTTAATGTTCTCCGCTTGCCCGAACTAGACAATATATTGTGAGATGACAAACCGCCCCTCAGGTTGGGACGGCAACTGTAACACAATAACCATCCTGTGGCGTGTGGATGCAATGGGCAACTGCGTATCGCTCGGTTGCAGCGGCAGAGGCATTGAAACCGTGCCGCCAAACGTCGCAAACAACGCAATTTTGTGCATACGTGTAAACAAAAATTGTATACAATCTTCATTTCGCTCTGGGCGAAGTACTCTTTGGCTTTGCGTAAAAAACAACAGATAGGTTCTATTGCAAATATTGTGGTGCAAGAGCCAAAAGCCAAAAGATATGGCTAAGCACCGATAAATAGTTATACCGGTACACCACATTTATTACAGACCCCAAAGGACTCTTTGTCAAATTTGGGGGAAAGTGGCAAGAGTGGTTGCCTTTGGAAAATCGAAGCAAAAATTGCTGTTGAGTTATCTTTGGCTATTTGGAAAATGCTGGGCTAAAAACAAATTTGCAGCATACGTGGTGGTAAAAATGTGTACAAATAGCAAAAACTAAGTTGTGACGTGCAGCGCAAGCCCCTGCATTGGGTGAAGAGAAAAATGCTTTTTGTCAAATGTTGCAAGGTGCTGTTGTTGGGTCTATTTTAGATGCAAAGTTTTTGAAGAATCATTGTCGCGATACGCTCAAAAAGCGCGATTGCGCTATTTAAAGGCTAATTAAGTCATGACATTTGACACTTCTCGCGAATCTCGACAATAGCATTTTAACATTAAATGGTTTTTATTAGAAAAAATATAAAAGAAAAAACATAAAAGCGTGCGAAAATCTCCGTTCACAAGACATTATAAAATATAGCGCAAAATCTATTTTAGTATTTTTTGCACAAACGATTGACTTTTACCGATAAAGTTGGTATTATAAATAGGCTGTAAAATGCAATACGATTTGTTGGTGAAAAACGTGTTATTGCTCGGCTGAGGGCTCAGGAAGAAGAGAGCGCAAGCGCTGTGTCCGAAGGACCCAGCGCCACAGCAAGCGTTGACTGCCTAGAATGTAAATTGAATCAGCCGACAAAATCCAGCAACCAATTATATATGCGCTGATAT
>CAZHUH010000023.1:0-17946 GCA_964535505.1 uncultured Oscillospiraceae bacterium | reverse complement strand
ATGCGTTTCATTTCCATTGCGTCATCCGCTTGTGTGCCGTCGGATTCGCAAATTAGTGCGTCCGTATTCATAACCCCTCCTGTTACAAAATACTTTCGTAAATGCGTTTCATTTCCATTGCGTCATCCGCTTGTGTGCCGTCGGATTCGCAAATTATCGTTGGATGCAGATTGTGTTTTTTCAACACTTTTGCCAAAGGCAAAAATTCCGGACCGAAAACATTGTCGGCAAACGTTAGGTGCCGCACTTCGCCGCCTGCGCTGTATTCGATCTTGGAAAAATGCACGTGCATTTTGTCGGCACGCTCTTTTCCCAAGCCGTTTTCTACTGTTAAAATTAGTTGTTCAAAATCCTCTTCCGTTTTCAAACTGCCTTGTGTACGAGCGTTGATGTGCCCGAAATCGACAGTGGGCAGAAAGAAATCGGCTATTTTGCAAAACTCCACCACTTCGGCAACGTCGCCTATTTGGTTGATTTTTCCCATTGTTTCGGGGCAAAACCAAATGTCCGTCATGCCGCACGCCGCAATTTTTTCCGCCAAAAAAGCCAGTCGCTTTTGCGTGAGGGCAACGGCATCGGAACGAGTCATTTTCCCAACCGTTGACGGATGAAAAACCACGCGGTTGCCGCAGAATTGCCGCACTTTTTGTGCACTGCGCAAAACGTAGTCGTAAGATTTTTCCGCCATTTCGTCAGAGGGGTTTGCAAAATTTATATAGTAGGGCGCGTGAACGGTAATTTCTACGCCATACTTTTGCCCTTCTATGCCAATTTCGCGCGCTTTTTCATCGCTGATGTTTATGCCGCGGCCGAAAGAATATTCGTATACGTTCAGTCCCTGCTCGGCACACCACTTGGGTGCTTCCACAGAGGATTTGTGCCCTTCGTCGTAAAACCGTATAGAGTTCCCGCTAGGTCCGAATTTTATCATTTGCCACCTCGCAATCGTGAACTAGTTGTTCGGCAAGTTGTCCTTCATCTGCAAATTTTTGAATAGGTCTTATGTAGTTCAGCAAGGCAATTTTTACTTTTTTGCCGTACAAGTTGCCGTTGAAATTTAACAAATGTGCTTCCACTTTTTTGGTTGAAAAGTTGAAAGTTGGCGTTGTGCCAACGTTAACAATGGCTTTGTAGAGTGTGCCATCCACCGAAACTTGTCCCACAAAAACGCCTTCGGGAAGAAGTTTTTCGGGCGAAACAGACAAATTTGCCGTTGGAAAACCCAGTGTGCCGCCAACGTGGCGACCTCGTTCCACACTGCCCTCGAAGAAAAAAGGCTGCGACAAAAAGGTGTTTGCACGTTCCACTTGGAAATTTGAAAGCAACTGCCTGATTAGCGTGCTGCTTACCTTTTGATTGTTACATGTTACAATGTCGACAATCTCGACGGGTGCAATGCCTTCTAAATAGCTTTTGACTTTTTCGGCAGATATAAGGTCGCTTCCGCAAGTGAAATCTTCGCCGCAAACCACACCGCACAAATCGTAGCGTGAAATTTGCTTCAAAAATTCTTCGCCGCACATTGACATAAATGCCTTGTCGAATTGGGCGCAAAGCACTGCGTCAACACCCAAATCAGCGTAGATTCCCAACCGTTCTTCAAATGTGTAAAGCAATTTTGTGGAACGATTCATCGTTTCGAAATGATTGTTGGAAAAGGTAAAAAGTACAACTTTGGCACTACGTCCTGCCAAAGTTTGTGCTTTTTCAAGCAATTTGACGTGTCCCAAATGCATGCAATCGAAAAATCCCAAGCACAGAACCATCGGGTGAACGTATTTTTCGCCTAGTTTTACTACTTCCACAATTTACCTACAAATCTTTTAGATAGTATTGCAAGTTCAGCGTTCCGTCGTCGTTTTTTGCCAAACCGAAAAACTGCGACTTACAATAAATTTTTCTGTAACCCGTTTCAAACGGACAAGCAATTTTGCGCCCGCTATTCAAGCGGTCGTACAAGTTATCGGGCAAAACGCACACTTCGACATCTTGCAGTGGATAAGTTAAGTCCAACACACATTTTTCTTTTTGTTCGCGCACTTCGTCAAGCGTAAAGGCGTTTTCGGTGTCGAAACAGCCCGATTGCAACCTGATAAGGCAACTCATATACCCAACAGTGCCGCAAAGCTCCGCCAAATCTCGTGCAAGCGAACGAATGTAGGTGCCTGCGCTGCATTTGATATCAAACACAAAGGTGTTTTGGCTGTGTTGACGCAAAAGGGAAAACTGAAAAACAGTTACTTTTCGCGAAGGCAATTCTACGTTATCGCCGCCGCGCGCAAGCTTGTATGCTTTTACTCCCCCCACGGAAATTGCCGAATATGATGGTGGAATTTGCGAAATTTGCCCCACCAATTTTGGCAATGCCGCGACAATTTGCGCTTCGTCGGGCACATCACCCACGCCGCAAACCGTGCCGTAACTATCCAACGTGTCGGTTGTTTTGCCAAAGGTGAAATAGGCGCGATAAAACTTGACTTTGTCTGTAAGAAAGTTGAACAATTTTGTTGCGCGCCCAAGTGCTACGGGCAAGACTCCCGCTGCGCCCGGATCCAACGTGCCCAAATGACCGGCTTTTTCGTGAAAAACATGTTTTACGCACACCACCACATCGCTGGCGGTTGCCCCAACCGGTTTGAGTACGTTTACAAATCCGTCCATTTTTTCACCTATATTTTAGAAAATTAATATTTTTACAACATTGCTTGGCTCGTTATTCCATCACAAATGAAAATTCACGCACAATTCTCTCTATAACGTCTTCCAACATGCCGTTTATCATACAACCTGCCGCCACAATGTGTCCGTTGCCGCCAAACTGTCGGCAGATATCGCGAACGTTAAAATCTTTGCCGCGCATGCTGACTTTGAAACTGTTGGGGGCATATTCGCACAAACTTACTCCGGCAACCGCCGTTGTTACGGCTATGGCGTTGCTTACAATGCCTTCGGAAACAGTTGCATCCACGCCAAATTCCGTCAAATCGTCTTGCGTAATATAAATAAGCATCAATTTGCCATCGAAATAACTGCGCATACGCGACATGGCTTTGCCCCAAACTTTGGTACCCAAATAGGTGGTATCTTTGAAAAACACCCTGTTTACTTTCATAATGTCGGCACCGAAACCGCACATGTCGGCAGCCATCAAAAAGCTGGCGGCATCTGTGTTGCTGTTGGCAAAGTTGCCCGTATCTGTGCACAATCCCATATACAAATAGGTGGCAATTTCCTTATCTATCTCTACGCCAAGGCACTTTGTTACTTCGTAGATGATTTGGCAAGTGCTGGCATAGTCTTTCAAACAGTTATACTTGGAAAAATATTCGCCGCCATGGTGATCGATGGTCATTGTTTCGTCAAACGCATCGTACACGTCGGAAAATTCGCCAAGTCGAAAAACGTCGCCGCAATCTACCGCCACCATCAATTTGTACTTGCCAAAGAAAGTTTGGTTGTACAACGCCGATTGTTCGAACTGTTTTACTCCGTCGGTCATTGGAACGTCGCAAAACAGCGTAACCCTTTTCCCGAGTTTTTTTAGCGCCAAACATAGCGCAATCGTTGCGCCCACCGTGTCGCCGTCAGGGCGAGTGTGGCTGAACAGTGCGATATCGTCTTTTTGCTGCAAAATTTGGGCAACTTCGGCTATTTCAGTTGTTTTTCTTGTTGATTTCATTGAGTATCTCGTCTATTTTTTGTCCGTAAGACATGGTTGTATCCAATATAAAATGGAATTGAGGCACTTTGTAGATGTGCATACTGCGGGATATTTCGCGGCGAATAAAGGGTTCGTTGTCGCAAATTGCTTGGAAAGTTTGCGCGCCTTTTTCCGCATCGGTGGAAAAAATACTTACAAAAACCTTTGCCGTTTCCAATTCTCTGTCGCAAACAACTTCCACCACAGTGAACATTTCCGTAATGCGCGGATCTTTCACTTTTTTGGTGAGCAACTCTGCAATATAGCGGCGAAATTCCGAATTAAGTTTTTCTATTCTGTTACTCATTGCGCAATCTCTTCAATTTGATAAATTTCAAAGACATCTCCAACTTTGATGTCGTTGTAGTTTTCCACCGAAATGCCGCATTCGTAGCCGGCAGCCACTTCTTTTACGTCGTCTTTGAAGCGTTTCAACGCCAAAATGTTGCCATTGTAGATGGAAATGTTGTTGCGATAAACTCGAACTTTGCCGTTTCGAACCGCTTTGCCGTTGGTAACATATCCACCCGCAACGGTGCCGACACCGGTGATTTTGAATATTTCGCGAACTTCCACCGAGCCCACAACCGTTTCTTGAAACTTGGGCGCCAACATACCTTTCATTGCCGAAGTTACATCGTCTACGGCGTCGTAAATTACGCTGTAAAGGCGAATATCCACGCCTTCCGTTTCGGCAACGGCTTTGGCGTTAGTGTCGGCGCGCACGTTAAAGCCAATGATGATGGCGTCGGAAGCTTTTGCAAGCATAACGTCCGTTTCGTTGATGCCGCCCACGCCGCCGTGAATGGCTCTTACCTTCACTTCGTCGTTGGAAATCTTTTCCAAACTGGATTTCAGCGCTTCCAAACTGCCTTGAACGTCCGTTTTGATGATGAGATTCAACGTTTTCAGTTGACCTTCGGAAATACGTCCGAACAAGTCGTTCAAATTCATTGCCGAAGTTTGACGCGCGTTTTCCAATTTTATCTTATTCTTGCGTTCTTCTGCCGCTTTCTTAACAAGTTTTTCGTCGGCAACGTACATATAGTCGCCTGCTTGCGGCACTTCGGAAAATCCCAAAACTTCCACGGGCATGGACGGACCTGCGCTTTTAACGTTGCGGCCCTTGTCATCGAAAATTGCACGAATTTTGCCTGTGGCTGCACCTGCAATGAGGCTGTCGCCTACGTTCAACGTGCCGTTTGCCACCAAAACTGTTGCAACGGGGCCTCTGCCCTTATCCAACTTGGCTTCCAAAATTGTGCCGGTGGCACGCTTTTGGGGGTTGGCTTTTAGGTCTTGCATCTCCGTAACAAGCAACACGCTTTCCAAAAGTTTGTCTAGCCCCATGCCTGTTTTTGCCGAAACCGGCACCATAATGATGTCGCCGCCCCATTCTTCCGCCAAAAGGTCGTATTCGGTGAGTTGTTGTTTCACTCTGTCGGGGTCTACGTTGGCTTTATCCATTTTGTTGATGGCAACAATTATGGAAACGCCCGCCGCTTTGGCGTGGTTGATTGCCTCGATGGTTTGAGGCATCACGCCGTCGTCCGCCGCAACGACTATTATTGCGACGTCGGTTATTTTTGCACCTCTCGCGCGCATTGCAGTGAAAGCCGCGTGTCCCGGCGTATCTATAAAGGTTATTTGTTCACCGTTTGCCGTAACGGTGTAGGCACCGATGTGTTGAGTTATGCCGCCGGCTTCGCCGCTTGTTACATTGGTGTGGCGAATGGCATCCAACAATGAGGTTTTGCCGTGGTCGACGTGCCCCATAACGGTAACGATCGGAGGACGTTTTGTGTCATTTTCCAAACCGTCGTCGTTGATATCGGTGATGATTTCTTCGGCGGTTTTGTCCATTTTAAGTTCCAACGTTACTTCGTGCAAACTTGCAATATACGCCGCGTAGTCAAAATCAACCGAGTCGTTGATGGTTTTCATGATGCCTTCTTTGAAAAGTTGTGAAATAATTTCAGAAACGGGCACGCCGATTTTTTCGCTGAGCACTTTGATGGGCACTTCTTGCGTGCTGACCACCGCATTGGTGATTTTTTGCACTGTAACCGTGCGTGCCGATTCGCTCTTTTTGGTGCGAGCGCGACGCACGATTCTGTCTTCGTCGTAGTCGGCGGAATAGTCGCGCGTAATAAGCGATTTTTTGCTTGCCGCACGCTTTTCATCGGGATGCTCTTTGGTTTTGTTCTTATTGCCGTAGTTCTTTTGCGGTTCTTGACGAGGCACTTCAACAGGAGCAAAACCCGCACCGCGTTTTTGTTGCGTTTTTTGTCCGCTTTGTTGCGTCGGGCGAGAGTTGTTGTCGCCGTCCTTTTTGGAAAATGCACCTTGACGAGAACGTTTGTCGCCCGTTTGTTGATTTTTGCCGCCGTTGCGACCTTGTTGCGGACGAGCCGAATCGATTTTGGGCGTGGAGGCGGGACGCTGTTTCGCAGACGTATCCAAAAACTTTCTTATGCGAACGTTGCCCTTTTCATCGGTGTAGGTTTTTACCTCACGGCCGTTTTCTATTTTAGTAACAACCTGCGGTACGACAGGCTTTTCGGTAACAACCGTTTGTTGTTGTTCGGCTTTAGGCTTTTCCGTCTTGTTTTTCCCCGCATTTGGCTGTTCCGCTTTGGTCTGCTCCGCCGCTTGCGGTTTTTTTGTCTTTTGCGATTGCGCTTTTTGAGGCTCTTTCTTGGGCTTTTGCGCTTCAACTTCCGCTTGAGGAAGCAAAGTTTCTGCTTTTTCGGCAGGTTTTTCCTGTTTGGGTTCTTGAACTTCTTCCTTTGCGGGTTTTTCGTCAGTTTCGACAACTACTGGTTGTTGCTGTTGTTGTTCAACCGCTTGTTGCTGAGGCGCTGCTTCTTGAACTTGTTCCTCCGCCTTTTGCTCGGCAGACAAAACCGCCTCGAATTCCGTTTCGCGAAGACGGATAGCAGCCATCAACGCGCCTGCCTTTTGCCTAACTGCCGAAGCCTTTTGCTGCAATTCGCGCGCCGCGTTTATAACATTGATTTTGATGTTTTTTACGTTTTCAAAACCCTTGCCTGTGTTATTTGTTGTGTTTGCCATTCGTCTCCTCCAACTTCACTTCTTGATTTGCAACTTGTTGTATTGCGTTAGCCAGCGATTTGTCGCAAATTGCCAACGCTTTGCAATTTTTCTGTTTCAAATTGTTGTAATCCTCTGTAACCACCACTTCGCAATGGAAATTTTCCGAAGCTTTCAGCAAAAAATCCAAAGAATTTTGCGAAAGCGTTTTGGTTGCCAAAAGCAGATATACTTTTTTGCGGCATTTTTTTATGCTGTCGCACCCTAAAACCGCCGAACCTTTTTTTATTGCGAAGCCGATGTAGGTTTCTATTTTACTGTTCAATAGTTTTCTCCAACTGTGAATAAAGTTCGTCCGTAAGGGAAAAACCGTAGTTCTTTTCCAAATTTTTTAATTTGCGCAATTTTTGCAAGCAAGCACTGCACTTGCACACGTAAACGCCGCGGCCGTTAACTTTGCCGGTTAAATCCAATTCCGCACCGTTTTGCGTCAAAACCAAACGCAAAAGTGTTTTTTTGGGCTTCATTTGTCTACATGCAATGCACATTCTTTCGGGGATTTTTTTCTCTTTCACTGTTACTCCTCGTCAGGTTTGATACCATCCAAAATGCCGCTGGCCATTGCCAAGTTATAGGGCTTGACATCAATTTTCCAACCTGTAAGCCTTGCGGCAAGGCGTGCGTTTTGCCCTTCTTTGCCTATTGCCAACGAAAGTTTTTCGTCGGGAACGATAACCGTTGCTTCCTTGGTGTCTTCGTCCGCCTTTACGTACAACGCTCTCGCGGGAGAAAGCGCATTGCGAATGAAATCCAAAACATCGCTGCTCCACGGAATGATATCGATTTTTTCGCCGCCGATTTCGGAAATGATGGCGTTAACTCTGGCACCCTTGTTGCCTACGCAAGCGCCGACTGCGTCAATTTCGGGATCGGTGGAATAAACCGCCATTTTGGTGCGGAAGCCCGCTTCACGCACAATGCTTTTGATTTGCACGATTTCCGCACGAATTTCGGGAACTTCCGTTTCGAAAAGACGCTTGATAAACATATAACTTGCGCGCGAAAGCATAACTTGCGTGCCGCCGACGCCGTCTCTTACGCGTTTTATCAACACTTTGATTCTGTCGCCCGGATGGAATTTTTCACCGGGGATTTGTTCTTGCACGGAAAGCACGCCTTCCAATTGGTTTTTGCCTATTTCCACAAAAATTGTGCCGTCGTCCTTTATTCGAGTAACAACGCCGATAATAAGTTCGCTTTCTTTTTCTATAAATTGGCTATAGGTGTTGTCCTTTTCCGCTTGGCGCAAACTGTTCATGATAACTTGACGCGCGTTTTGCGCGGCAATTCTGCCGAAAGTGCGCGGATCAATTTCCGTAAGCACTTCGTCGCCGAGTTTGTAACTCTTTTTGATTTCGCGAGCGGCTTCCAAAGAAATTTCCTTTTCGGGCGTTTCCACTTCTTCCACTACGATTTTGCAAATATATATACGAATTGACGCTCTTTCGGGGTTAATTTTTACCACCACGTTGGACGCTTCGCCGTAGTTTTTCTTGCAGGCGATGGTAAGAGCCGTTTCCAACGATTCTATAACCTTCTCTTTGGATATCCCCTTGGTTTTTTCCAATTCGTCAAGAGCCACAAAAAACTCTTTGCTTGTCATGTCTGTTTCCTCCTAAAATTCTATTATCGGCAAAACCAAAGCCGTTTCTTTTTTTACAAAAGTAAGTTGTTGTTTGCCTGTGTTAAGCACAAAACTGTTTTCATCGTAACTTTCCAACACACCTTGAAAAGTTTTTTTGCCGTCCATAGGCTTATAAAGTTTTACGGAAATTTTTTTGCCCAAATTGCGCTTGTAATCCCAATCCAACTTCAAAGGTCTATCCAACCCGGGCGAAGAGACATTCAAAGTGTAGGAATTTTCGATTGGATCCAACTCGTCCAACGGGTCGCTGATGGCGTTGTGCATTTTTTCGCAATCGTCGATGGTTACACCGCCTTCCTTATCGATAACGACGGTTAAGTTCATTCCGTCAAAACGCTTTTCGTAGGTTACTTCCAAAACGTGCAAGCCCAAGCTTTCCGCAATGGGGCTTACTAACCGCATAACATTATCGGCAACTTTTCCCATAACATTTCTCCTATATTGTTTTTGCGCAAATGAAAAAACTTGCCGCTTTTTGGCACATTTGCCGCCGTACTTTGCCCTTAATTTGACGGATACGGATTTTCAAACAAAAAGAGCGAGGGAAAACCCTCACTCTCACCGTAGTATAAGATTCAACTAGGCGAAAGAAATGCGGCAAGTATCCCATATTTTAAGTTAATGGCATACCGTATCTCATTTCCGTGTGTAATAAGTATACCACACAAAAATGTCTTTGACAACTGTTTATTAAAAATAATATACTTATTCTGCAATATTTTGTGCAAAAAAACAGCCGAAAAGGGCGATTTCGCTGCAAAAAAGCCGATTTTACTTGGCGTTGCTTGCCAAAAACGACATGCACTTTGCAACTGTCATTGCCTTATCCTCGCAGTTGGCGGTTGGGCGGCTATCGATTTTAAGCGATTTTGCCACCTCTTCAAGTTGCGAATAGGCGGGGCGAACGTCGACGGTGCTGTTTTCAAACAAGCGTTGAAAAGCGTCCGCAGTGGACACAATTTTGTTGGAAAAGTTGTAGCCCAAAGGTGCGGCATAGTAGTTGAGCAACTCCGTAAGTTCAAAAAGATTATCGCCAACCAAAATACTTTGGAAAGTAAATTTGAACAAATCTCCGATAATTTCCGTAAGGGTGGGGCTTAGCGAAAGTTGCTTTACAGAGATGTTGGTTTCTTTCAACTGCTGTTCGGGCAAATCCATTTCCGGCAGAACGCATGTGAAAAATTTCTCTTTCATGTGTCCGTTTAGCAAGCGCACACCGCACAAGGCGAAAATTTTGTCCTTGGTGATGTTGTATCCTGTAACGTTGGCAAAAAGCACCACGCAGTCTTTGCCTTGCAATACCGACGGGCGTTCTTCAAGTTGCATCAACGATAGTTGGCGATATTCTTCCGCCGATTGCGGGCGCACCAAAACGTAACTTTCGGGCACACCGCGTTTGAATTTGGGCTGCAAATTTATCGGCTCGATACGGCACTTGCAAATATCGTACATTTGCAGTTCCAACCGTTGCGAAAACTGGCTATAAACCACCTTGCCGCGCACAACAATTTCCAAGCCGTCGGTAAGAAATGCGAGTTTTTTCATGAGCTTATCGTTGGAAAGGCGCTGTTTTTCGCTTATTGTGTGCACTTCCGAATCGGGTTTGCCGGTGGTTTGCTTGATGGTTTCCACGTCCTCTATTTTGAAGCGCACAAACATCAAACATGGCATTGTTGCGCCGGAGCCGTCGGTTAGGTTGAATTTGCAAAGTTTCAAAATAGAGTTATTCTTCACGGCGCGCAATTCCTTTTCGGAAATTTTGCCGCAAATTACGCAACTGTCCATTGGGGTGCGAATGTCGGAAATGTACATTGGTTTTGACACTATTTCCTTGCCTATATACTTCACCACATCCGTTACGTTAAAATACCGTTGGGGTTTTAGCATTTCTTTGTTGATGGCAAGGTGCACCAAACGTTCCTGGTTTTCGATATCCGCATTGCCCAACGTTGCAGATTTGTCTTCCACAAGAAAAAATTGCACATTGTAGCAACTGTATGCAGCAAAAAAGGCGGAAAGTTGCGAAGTAAATTCGGCAATTTCCATGTTGCGCTTTGTAAATTTGTTGACGTTGAAGGTTGCCGTTGCGTTGAAATCTTGCACCTTTGCGGAAATTTTGTCTTGCTTGATATCGGCAAACAGCGGGAAACGCTTTTTGACGTAGTCGACAACCAACGCAACAAAACTGCGTTCGTTGAACTTGTCGTTGGCAAACTGTACTTCGCAACGATAGCCTTTTGGCATGTTTTCCGAGACAACGGCACGCATTTCGCCCCGAACGCCGCCATCCAAAGTGGAAACATCGGGGTAAGAAATAACACAGTAGACGCGTTTTAGCACCTTGTCTACTCGTATGTCCCTCACGCGCAAGTTTGGCATTTGAGGGAATTTTTGTTTTAATGCGTCAACTAACATTTCTTCCTTTTGTGAAATCGAACAAGACGACAAAATTGGTGTATAAACACATTTTTAGCTATACGTATGTGCAAAAACTTGTACAAAGTACTTTTTAGGCGCAAGTGTTGTCGGATGTGATTAGGCGGCAAAACGCTGCAAGAAAGGCGCGCCTTTCCATAAAAGGTTCCGTGAAAGCCGCAAACGTTTCACCATAAATTGTGCCGAATTCGCCGACACATCTTTTAGTCATTTTTCAGCAGTGAAAGAATTTCTTGTTCAAATTGCTTGACGCCTTGGTCGGCATCCACTGTTTTATACTTTTTGCCGTTTTTGAAAAACACGAATTTGCCGTTTGCGCCTGCCAAACCGATGTCGGCATCGGAACATTCGCCGGGGCCGTTAACTTCGCACCCCATAACGGCAATTTTCAACGGTTGTTTTAGGTTTTTGGTAAACTCGTAAACTTCGGCGGCAACCTTTTCCAAATCGATACTGCATCTGCCGCATTTAGGGCAAGAAACAAAGGTTACACCCTGTCTCAATTGCAGCGCGCGCAAAATTTCCAAACCTGTCAAAACTTCTTCAACAGGGCTGGCGGTGAGTGAAACACGAATGGTATCGCCTATGCCTTGCAAAAGCAAACTGCCTATACCAATGGAGTTTTTTACAATACCTTGCTCTTTCAAGCCGGCTTCGGTTACCCCCAAATGCAAAGGATAACCAAGTTTTGCGGCAAGTTGGTTGAGTTTTACCGTTTGGCGAACGTCGCTGCTTTTTACCGAAAGTACCAAATCGCAAAAGTTTTTGCTTTCGAAGTAGCGAACGTATTCTTCCAAACTGTTGACAAGTGCCAAACACTTGTCGCCATTGGCGGCTTGCAAATGTTGCTTGTTGACTGAGCCGCCGTTTACACCCAGGCGAATGATAGTGCCGTTGGCTTTTGCCGCAGCGATAACTTCGTTTAGTTGACGCTTTTCCACATTGCCGGGGTTTAGGCGAATTTTATCCGCGCCGCAGTCTATTGCGGCAAGTGCCAAACGGTAGTCGAAGTGAATATCCGCCACCAACGGCAAATCAAAAGTTTCGCGCACTTTAGCAAACGCCTCTACCGATTGAACATTGGGCAAAGCGATGCGCACGATATCGCAACCGACAGACGCAAGTTGACGAATTTGCTCACACGTTCCCTCAAAGTTTGTTACCGGAAGGTTTGTCATGGATTGCACGGAAACGTTGCCGTCGCCGAAAATCAATCTTTTGTTTTGAACGATTTTTTTCATATTTTGTATTTTGCAGCAAGTAAATTTTGTGAATTCGTCAGAACAGTTTCAGTAAATCTACCAAAACCACGAAGCCCAACAACAATATAAGCCCTATGCCGTTGATCCACGATTCCACCTTGCGGTTTATCGGTCTACCGGCAATCCATTCGATTATGACAAACACCATTCGACAACCGTCCAAAGCAGGCACCGGCAACAAATTGAACACCGCCAAGTTGACGGAAATAAGCACAATAAGTGCCAAAATGCTGGGAAAACCGTAGGATACCACTTCACTGGTGATGCTTATGGTTGTAACGGGACCGCCAATGTCGTTTAGCCCAACCGCGCCTGTGAACAAACCGCCCAAAGTGCGCAACACCAACGCCGCAACTTCGCCGCAATATGGCAAAACACGTGTGAGCGCTCTGCCGAAATCGAACTTGTAGGCAAGATAGTTTATCGACATGCCTATGCCGTTATATTCCTGTTCGACAACGGAAATATCGGGATTGGCTCCGTAAATGTCGGAAACGAGCACCTCGTAGACATATTCTTTGCTGATATAATCCGTATTGTCTTCATTCAATTCATTGCTGACGGAAACAGTTATCGTGCAAGTTTCCTCTTCGTAGTTTTCCAAATATTTGAACAAATCGCCCTTTTCAAACACCAAATTGCCGTTTATGCAATAAATCATATCTCCGGTTTGCAGCTCGCGTTTGCCGTCGGTTACGCTTACGTAGGTTTTGGAAAAATCCGAAACGTTGAAAGAGGTGTAAGTTTCGCGCGTGATGCCGTCCAAAGTTACTTCTTCGCCGTTGCGCAACACCACTATTGTCATTTCGTCCGCCATATAGCGATTAAGATTGTCCAACATGAAAACCGTTTTGCCGTTTATTTTGTAGATGATGTCGCCCTTTTGCAACTGTTGGTTAAACTGCGGAGCGTAGTCGTAAACTTTGTTTACCATTGCCACCGTTTCGCCGTAGGCACCGAACAAAATCACGCAAATTAGCACCGCCGAAATGAAGTTGAAGGCTGCGCCGGAAAATAGCACGATAAGGCGCTTCCATGGTTTTTGCGCATTGAAAGCACCTTCCACCTGCGTTTCGCCGTCCTCACCTTCGAAAGCGCAATAGCCACCCAAGGGAAGCAGGCGCAAGGAAACGACTTCGCCGTTTTTCCTCTTTTTTGACAACAGTTTCGGGCCCATACCAACGGAAAACTCGTTGATTTTGAACTTCAACAATTTGCCTGCGGTGTAGTGTCCTGTTTCGTGCACCAAAACCATGAACATTAATATAATAAACGCCAACAGCACGCGGCCGATGGTGCCCATAACCGATTGAAAACTTGCCGATAAAGTTAACATACTACCTCTTGTTTTGCGCCAACACATTTTGGCGCACGTTTTTGTTTGCGTTGTGCGTTAAAAAAGCACTTCAATTTTGCTATGCTTCAAATTTGCAAAAACAAACATACCATGCTTGTGTGTGCAAAAGAAAACTCGCTTTGTCATTTAGGGCTCGCGCAGACGAAATGCCAAATCAGACAGTGCGTTCTGAAATCGAATTTGTTGCGTATTCTCGTGCCAAAGCGTCGAATTTTTCTATGTTTTCCACCGTCAAAGGCAAATTTTGCACTTGCGGTGCAAAGTGCTCGACAGTTGCAATAATCGTAGGGTAAAACCCATCGAACGGCAATTTTTCCGCCAAAAAACTCTCCACGCAAGCGTCGTTTGCGCCGTTCATAACAGTGCGGCACAAAGGCGGATAGTGCCAAATTTCCGCTGCCAACTTTGCGCAAGGAAATTTTTCGAAATTGCATTTTTCAAAAGTGAGGGTAAGCAAATTTTGAAAATCCACATTGTTAACAATGCGGCGGCTTTCGCCTAAAAGCGCAAGCTGAATTGGCAAGCGCATATCCGGTACCGCCATTTGCGCCGACACACTGCCGCTTTGCCATTGCACCATCGAGTGCACCACGCTTTGCCTATGCACCACGATTTGGACGTTTTTTGCAGGAACGTCAAAGAGAAAATGTGCTTCAACTACTTCCAGAACCTTGTTCATCATGGTTGCGCTGTCGATTGTAATCTTGGCGCCCATGTTCCAGTTGGGGTGTTTCAAGGCGTCGGAAGGCTTCACTTTGTGCAGTTGTTCTTGGGGCGTGTTCCAAAACGGACCGCCGCTTGCGGTAAGCAAAATTTTGTCGATATCGCTTTTGTTGTGCCCTTGCAAACATTGCCAAATGGCGCAGTGTTCGCTATCCACAGGCAAAATTTTTCCTTTGCCGACGGCATTTACCAATTCGCCGCCGCACACCAACGTTTCTTTGTTTGCAAGCGCAACGTCCTTGCCTTGCTTCAAGCAAAACAGCACCGCTTCAAGCGCAACTATTCCGCGCGTTGCCACAACTGCCACATCGCAATCTTTCACCGCTTGCACCAAGCATTGTTTGCCGCTTTGCGAAATCAGCGCAGTGTAGACCGGGGCAAATTCTTGCGCTTGCGCATTTAGCAGTTGCGCATTGGAATATGCCACAAGGGAAACTATTTTAAGTTTTTCGGGAAAAGCGCGCACCACATCCAAAGTTTGTTTGCCTATGGAACCGGTGCATCCCAAAACCGCAATCTTTTTCATCAAATAATAAACATAAAGACAAACGCGACGAAAACGGCGTTTACCATTATGCCGTCGAATCTATCCATTATGCCTCCGTGTTCACCCAAAATACGGCTGTAATCTTTTATGCCGCAGTAGCGTTTTACCAAACTTGCAAGCAAATCTCCAACTTGCGTCATTGCCGAACCGACAAGTCCTATTACAGCGTAGATTATTGCAATAGACGCATTTGAAAGCCGCAACCCCGGGAAAGTCAAACCGAACTGTGCGCCGAAAAGTTTAGCCCAATCGAACACGGCAAACACCACAAACGAACCGAAAAGCCCGCCGAAAAGCCCGCCGATGGCACCTTCAACCGTCTTTTTTGGGCTGATTTTTTCGCACAATTTGTGTTTTCCGCAAATGCTGCCCACAAAATAGGCAAAAACATCGGTAAAAGAGGAAACCGCAAACACAAAAGCAATGCTAATTGCGTTGTAGGGCAACAACAACGATCCGGAACGTTCGCCGAAGTACTGCCAAATATCGTATTCAACATAATCCAACAGAGGGTTTCCTTCCAAAATGGGAAAGGTGTTCGCACATCTGTTAAGATACAACAGGGCCGACATAAACATGCCGGGGTATACCAACATAAAAGTTATGTAAATGAGACTATCCACCCTGTTTTGAGCAAGAGCCGTTACCGTTGCCGCCACAAACACCAACAAAGTCAGAAAAACGGTGCCCATAAAGCCGAACATGCTGTAAGTTAGACCCAATCCCACCGCGTAAAGCCACAACAGCCAACTGAAACAATCGGGAATACGCTCGCGGCCGATGGCACGCCGCATTTCTATAACCGCCAGAAAAATGATGACGGAAATTATCCCCGCATTGATAGATCTGCCGCTTATATATTTAAAAACATCGGAACCTTTTCGGTATCCCGGCAGATAAATATCTATCAAAATCATGCCTATCATCAGTGCAAAAACACCGATTCCCACCAACACACGGTTGACAAGCGATTTTTTGTTTAACATTTATACCTCGAATTTTATTGTCTTTTGAAAACCGAATGCCGCCATAGGTGCGGTTTCGCTTGCAGAAATCGGAAAGAATTTCGAAACATTATTTACCGAAATCGGGGAAAACATCGTCGAACAATTTGTTCTAAATGCCGCCATAGGTGCGGTTTCGCTTGCAGAAATCGGAAAGAATTTCGGCATATTCATTTTCGGAAAAACCAGGCCAAAGCGTATCGGAAAAATACAACTCGGCATAGGCGCTTTGAAACAGCAAAAAGTTGGAAAGCCGCTTTTGACCGCCCGTGCGAATTACCAAATCAGGCGCGGGAATAAAAGCGTTGTACAAATTTGCAGCGATGTTTTGTTCGGAAAGTTCGCGTCCCTCCCGCACAACTTTTTGCGCCGCCTGAACGATATCCTTTCTGCCACCGTAGTTTATGCACAAATTTACGCAAATAGCGTCGAAATTCGCCGTTTTTTGCTCCATTTCGTCAATTTTTGCGACAAGACTTTTTGGCAGGCCGTCTTTTTCGCCGGAGACAACCACGCGCACACGATTTTTGCAAAACTTTTCAAAGCGCGAAAGATATTTTTCCGCAAGGGAAAACAACGAATTCACTTCCATTTGAGGGCGTTTCCAGTTTTCCGTAGAAAACACGAATAGACTTAGAAACTTTATCCCCTTTTGCAAAGAGAAATCGATTATTCTTTCGGCAGTAGCCAAGCCTTCTTTGTGCCCTTCAAGGCGCGAAAGGCCTTTTTGCATTGCCCAACGGCCGTTGCCGTCCATTATTATCGCAACGTGAATAGGAACGTTCATCAAACTTCCAACAGATAACGGCAAACAACAAGCACCAACACGCCGTTTTCTCTGCGCACTGCCGTTACAATCTCCTTGTCGAATTTGTTTTGTTTTCTGTCCGTATAATAAACAAACTTGAAATTTGTTTCACCCGTCTTTTGCAAAACCGCCTCAACGTTACAAACTTCAAGTCCGATAAGTTCTTTCATATCCATAACCATAGCGTTACCTCCCTTTTGGGGGAGCGAAACCTCGTTGCCGCAAGGCGAATTTCGCCACTGTTGCCACCAAGGTGGCGACAGTTTTCCTTAACGCGGCACTACTCCGCCGCCCCACGAAACAGGTTTAGCCGAGCCCCCGATTGCTGCTTGCAATGACGGACAAATTGGGGAGAGTGAAAACAACTCCAAACTTACACCGACATTACGTCTGCTTCTTTTTCTTTGGAAAGTTTGTCTACCGCTTCGATTTGTTTGGAAAGTTTTTTGTCAATTTCCTTTTCGTAGTCGGAAATCAAATCTTCCGAAACGGTTTTTGCATTCTTTTCCTTCTTCAACGCTTCCATTGCGTCTCTGCGAGCGTTGCGCAACACCACTTTGGTGTCTTCGGCAAGTTTTTTCACCTGTTTTACCAAATCTCTGCGGCGTTCTTCGGTAAGCACGGGAAAAGTGAGACGAATAACGGTGCCGTCGTTTTGCGGAGTTACGCCGATGTTTGCAGAAAGAATGGCTTTTTCAACAAGTTTCAAAGCCGATTTGTCCCACAAAGAAATGACCAAACATCTGGGTTCGGGAATAGACAAGTTGCCCATTTGGTTGATGGGTGTAGGCGCGCCGTAGTAGTCTACCTTTATGTTTTCCACAAGTTTGGGGTTGGCTCGTCCTACACGCATAAGGTTATATTCGCCTTTGGTGTATTCGATTGCCTTTTCGCATTCGAGATCGAAGTTCAAAAATATTTCTTCAATGTTGGGATTGGCGTAGTTCATAATAATCTCCTGTTACAATAGATTTTTCCCAAAAAACAATTTGCTATTTCAAGCTGAAATAAACTTTGGGAAACAATTGCGCCTTTTGTTTGCAGTTAGATTTATGCAAAACGCCGCAAAAACCGTGAACAAACAGGCACTATAGAATATTTTACTACATTTATATCTAAATTTCAATAGATAATTGAAATTTTGCGCTCGTCTAGGAAAAACCGAAAGCAATTTCGAGTTCGTGAACGGCAAACCGCAGTCATTTTTGCGCCAGTCAAAAGAAAACCGCAGCCATTTTTTGCGCTCGTCAAAAGAAAACCGCAGCCATTTTCGCGCTTGAAAACGACAAAATGCAAACTATTTCGAGTTCGAAAAAGTCAAAACTGCCGACAATTTTGCCGCTTGCACGC
>CAZHUH010000022.1:15363-18547 GCA_964535505.1 uncultured Oscillospiraceae bacterium | reverse complement strand
TTGGCGGAGAAAGAGGGATTTGAACCCTCGCTACGGTATCCCGTACTACACCCTTAGCAGGGGCGCCCCTTCGGCCTCTTGGGTATTTCTCCATATCCGGTTTGAATGTTTTTTTCAATTGCTTTAGTATTTTAACACAAATACCCATTTTAGTAAACTCTTTTTGAACATTTTGTTTGGGGAAAAATAATTTTGCAAGCGACATGGCAAAAATTGCAATTTGAACCACCCCAAAAAATGGTGCGAAAAGTTTTTCATAAAGTGAAAAGTAAAACAATTAGACAAAATGCAATGACTTTTTTGTTTTATTACCGCAAAAACACAAAAAATGCAAAAACTTTTCAATAATAATTGACTTATTTGCAAAAATTTGATATTCTATTTGAGCTAACAAAACAGTCGTGCGAAATTCGCCCTTTTTTGTTGCAGAAAAACCCTGGAGAGATGGTCGAGCGGTTTAAGGCACACGCTTGGAAAGCGTGCGAGGTTAACAGCCTCCGCAGGTTCAAATCCTGTTCTCTCCGCCAAAAACGTCATAGGTGCAGCCGAACTGTGCCAGTGGCGTTTTTTTTGTTGCTCTGTTTCAAATGTTATGGCAAGAGCAAAAATCCAAAATATTTATGCTATCATCCCAACATTTATTTAAGAAATTTTTGCAAGTAAGGAAGTCGACGCCGCAAAAATTGCAGAAAGCAACGCAAATAGTAACCACAAAAGGTTGCTTTTGCCCTCGGCGCGATTTATGTCCGTCATCAAATAGGGTGTGTGTACAAAGAAAAACTATTCCTGTAAGCCTTGCCGAGTTTGGCGGCACTTAACGCGGAACGGTTTTGATGGCGGTGTTACCTAATCAACCAAATGGTGTGAACCTTCGATTGTGCTTGAATGGTGCGTGGCGGCGCAATATTTTTCAAAAAAACATTTTGACCGACGGCAAAAGAAAGGGCGCACAAAACTGTGCGTCCGTTTTTTGCTCTGTAATAAAGGTTCTGTAATAAATGTTGCGGTGGGAAGAAAAAAATAGGGCAAAAGCCCTTTTCAATTGTATAATTGGGTTGCAAAATAAAAGGTTCTGTAATAAATGTTGAGGGGATAGTGTAACTGTTTGTCAGTGTCTAGCCACCATATTTCTTGACTTTTGTTTTTTCACCTCAATATTTGAAACAGCGCCGAATTATTTATGTGGCAGTTGTCAGTTTGAACAGCAAAGTTTGGCAAGCCGCACAAAGTCATTTTTCTGATTTTTGAAAATGCTTTCGGCCGCACGAATTTTGCTTGCCGTGATACAACTTCTCGCTACCGTGTGACAAAATTTGTGCAAAGTGCACAAAAAGCACAATTAAAACAGTAGGCTTAGCACAATCAACAGCAAGCCGGAAAAGTACGTTAGGCTGTTACTGCGCACGATCCAAGGGTTTTTTTGTATCACAAAGCGGTCCACCGTCAAAATGTAGTCGCTTGTCATAAACAGCAACGATCCAATGCCCATCAAAATGTACGCCTGTCCGCCAATACAAATCAGCGAAGCCAAGCCCAGCAAGCCGTGCAACGTTATGGACGAAAGGTAGGATGTCATGGGAATTCTCTTACTGCCCATTTTGAATACCTTCGGCAACTTGAAAAAAAGCGTTGCCAAGGTGGCAACCAGTGCCGCCCAAACAATAAACACCCAAAAGAAGTTTAAGAATGGAACGCAATTGTATTCCAGCGAAGCCAAGTAGAACGTTGAAAAACAAATGTTTGCGGCAAGGAAGATGGCGCCGCCTCGGTTGAAATCGAATATCAAAAACAAATCGCCCAAAAAAGCCAAAAACAGTGCCGCCATCAATACATAGTAGTGCCCTCCAAAGCCGTTTCGCTGAAACACCACAATGGCAAAAACAAGGTACATCAAGGCAAGAATCGTCTTGTTTATCGCACGTGGAAGCAGTTTTTTGCCCACCCTTGTAACGAAGTAGGCAAACAATGCAGCTGCATATACAACAATAAAAACAATTACCCCAGTGTTCATACGTCAACCTCCCCATCAATTGGTGGAATGTCTAATGCCATGTCGGTAAGCGGATATGTGCAACACGGATGAATGTATCCGAATTTCACGTCGGCTTTTATGGCGGCGCTCAATCCGCCGTTTCCTGCGCCCACAACAACGGCGTATTTATTCACTGCAACTTCTTTTGGTTTTTACTTTTCAGGCACTTCCACCGTGTAGCAGGTAACGTTGTCTACCACTTCGCCGTCAATTTGCAGTGCGCAAGGGGTGTCGAACTTCACTTCCACCTTTTTGCCAACCGCAATGTCCACCCAGCGTTTGCCTGCGTGTTTGCCTTTACTTAACGACGGAAAATTCAAAAACGTGCCCAGCCTGCTTTTTTTGAACAGCGTAACAACGGAAACTTTCCCTTCGCTGTCAAATCTGTCCTGATTGGGCGCAATCATCAATCCGCCGCCGTAGTATCTGCCCTTCATTGTGGGCACCAACCAAACGTTGTCGTATTCTTTAGTAACGCCGTCTACGGTAACGGTGGCGTGGCGCAGCTTGAAATCCCCCAGCAACAGCTTTATTGCAATGTTGCTGTAGTTTATCGGTTTGTCGGAAGTTTTGCGCATTTCTTCGCCTATTCTGCACGTTTCGCCGTCCAAGCCGTAGCCAATTCCGTTAATAAACCTTTGCGAAATTCCGTTCACGTGCACAATGGGCAATCTTTCAAGATGTCGGTTGAGTTTTATTCTGCCCAATTCGTCCGCTTCCTCTTGTCTGTCGCGGAAGAAGTCGTTGCCCGAGCCGCATTTTACGTAAAAAACGGGGTTTTTAAGCTCCAAATCTGCAACGTCGTTTGCAAAGTGATTCAGCGTTCCATCGCCGCCGCAAACAATTACTTCGTCGTTTTCCTTCAAGCTTGCAACAAGCTCTTTTGTGTTTGTTTTGAGCACATCCACAAATGTTGGCTCTTTGTTCAGTACTTTTGCCCAATTTCGCGCGTCTTGTTCTCCCATGCCGTTGTTGGCTTTGGAGTTCATCAAAATGTAAATCATCGCAGCCTCCATATTTTGTTGTTATATTTATATTTTACCGCTTACAATTTGCAAAGTCAATATGCAATTTTTCGGCAAGTATGAATATTCAAAACGATTTTTTCATCATTGGGCCTGCGCGGCAAGTAAAGTGGTGCTTGCGGCTGGC
>CAZHUH010000022.1:9571-15263 GCA_964535505.1 uncultured Oscillospiraceae bacterium | reverse complement strand
GCACAGCATTTGGCTCGCGGTGCAAATAAACATCAAACGGCAAATTCGCCGTGGCATTTTCCCAACACATCGTTCGCAATTAAAAAGTTGCTTCGGGCATTTGCAAATAGCGGTTTTCAAACGATAATGTATTATAATTATATTCAAAATATTACATAGTAACTAATCATATAATAACTGACAAAGGTGCGCAAAAACATCATATAATAGTAAAAAAAACTTGACAACAGAACATTTTAACTGTAAAATTAGTGTTGAATAAAATATAGCATAAGTTAGAAAGGCAAAATTACAGCAATGTAATGACGCAAAGCTACAGGGACTTATTAAGTCAGCCAGTTTCCGTGAAATTTTCGCGCAAAACAGGCTGATTTTTTTTGGAGATTGGCAAATGAAGCAAAACAGCAAAAAAACCGCATATTTATTGTTTGTTACAATCGTAGTTTTTGTTATGGCGGTTTTTTCCACTGTTTCTTACGCCTGGTTAATCAACTACGTCAACGGCGATTTTCGTTTTGCCGCAGGCGAACTTGATCCTCTAACACTGGAAATTGCCAAAATCGTAAGAACCGCCAACACAACGGACGAACTTACCGAAGACGACCGAGAGTACACAACTTGCAGCAACAACAAAATCGAGGCCAATGCCGATGGCACCCACCTTGGCGTTACACTGGAAAACATGAGTTTCGGCGCCATCGACAATGTCGCACAACTTAAGCCGGAAAACGTGGTGTATTTTCGCCTTACCGTGCCTAAATCGTTGGGCGACACGGTAAAACTTAATTTTCGTTACACCGAAGATGATTTTATTGTGCTTTACCACGACGCCGACGATGCGGACGGCACCTCTTCCAATCCTACACAAGTTACTGATACTGACCTTTTGACCAATCTTTTGGCTTTGGAAGACGACGATCAAGTCAAAAGTGAACTTGGCGAAAATAACAGCTACTTGCTGTATCAAGCGGTAGTGTCCAACACGGCCTACGAAGCCGCCGCAATTTCGGCAAACTTCGAGTCCCAAACTTCGGACACAGAAAACGGCACCGAACAGTTCAGCGACGCCGATTACAAAAAGTTTGTAACAAATGCGGTTTATAGTGGTGCCGTCGACGCAAACACGCTAACGCTAAAAAACGAAAACATCAACGACGTTGCTGACGACGGCTACTACTACGTGTACGTCAAAGTTGTTCCCAACTTGGCGTTGCTTGCCCATTCTATCGAATACATTTCCGACATTATGCCTTGTTACATGCTTTTCAAAGTAAGCGCGACCTTCGAAATTTTGCTTGCCACCGACACTACCCTTGCCGCATAAGGAGCTAAAAATGAGTTTGAAACAAAAATTATCATGGATACTGCTTATATGCGTTTTGTATGTTATTCTAACCACTTGCACAATAGCCACCTACGCCTATTTTTCTAAAAAGGAAATCTACGATGGCTACCTTAGCGGACAAGTGGAGCTTTTGTTTGACAGATTGAACGACACGGGGATATCTGCGTATCAAACGGCTCTGAACACGGAATACGAAGGAACCGGCGTCACCGCCCCGACAGTAGACAAAACAGCAACGTGGGGCACCGAAGCCTACCCATACGTAATTTCCAACGTGCGCCACTTGTATAACCTTTCGGAACTGCAACGTTTGGGCTACTTCTACAAAAAGTTTATTTCTCAAAACTCCACAACCGACTATTCCAACATTCCCTACTTTTTGGTGTGCACGCCGGAATACACTCCCGCACTAATCGATGGTTCCGACTTCAAAAGCATCACGGCAATCGGCACCGACGCATATCCTTTCATCGGCTCTGTCAAGGGTGTAAAAAACTCCTCAAGCCCAATTGATGTCAACGGCAAATCTTGCGACACTTCGGCGATTTGCAACGTAAAAGTCGCCGGCAACCCTGCCAACGTAGACATTGGACTGTTTGGATTTATCGGCTACCTGGGGGGCGATATTACCACCGACGCAAATGGCGTTCAAACTTTCGATGGGCAAATTTCCACCGTGTCTAACCTTGTGCTTTCCGATGTGCAAGTGGTGGTAAATTCTTCCGCTTGGAGCGCTGTTACTGCCTTTGTTGAAGACATCATGATAAACGCCACGGACGGTCACAGATATTCCTTTTCGGAACTCTACAACACCGATGACTATAACAAAGTTCCGCACGAAAACCATCACATCGGCATTCTTGCAGGGCACGTAAGTTACGCCAAAGTGGAGTTTATCAGTGTCTACTACTCGGCTGACGACGTGGTTGCAATGGACCTAACAGACGCAACTACTGTTGGCGGCACAGCAGCCAACTACCTTTCCGCAACAGGCATTTTAGGCTTTATCTACAACCTCAACCCCGAATTTACTGTGGATTCCGATGGCAATCTTACCATTACGGCAGGCTCGGGTGATAGTCTTGGCGACATCTCCTACGGCTCTGTCGGCGGCGGAGGATTGGCGTCCGGCAACAACGCAGGCTACGTTTTGGCAAGCGAAATGTACGGCAAGTATCACTACTACACAGGCACGACGGGCGATTTAATTGAAGACACAACGGGCACAATCAAATTGAAAGACGCCCTTGACGAAAACGGCGAGGCACTTTGTGTCGAATGGGTGCGCGACCGTATTCTTTGGGGCACTGAAAATACCGGCAGATACTACTTCTACGACGGAGTGTTTACCTTTGCGCTTTCCGACCAAGAGGATGAAATTGAACCTACGTGGGACATTTTGGTGGACGACGACGGCAACCCCATTTTTGATGAAAACGGCTACTTCACATACGATATTTCCGGTTTTTCCATCGGTCAAAACGACGACGCGGCTTGGCAAACCAACACCAGCAAAGGCAACAAAGCCGTTGTTGCATACGTAAAAAAAGTAACAAGCGACAGCGATCTTCAAGCAGCAATTGATGCCGGCAAACAGATTTTCATAATGCAAGAGAATCAGGAATCCTTGTTTTTGATGTCTCTTTATGAACAGTCTACTGCCGCAAGCAGCGGCAATTTTGAGGACAAATATACAACCAACGGCACGACGCTAAAGTTTTCCGACCAAACTTTGGTCGACAGCTTAGCCAGTGCTTATGAACTTGGCACATTGAAACTTCCCACCGGTGTTGATTTTGACATGACTTCCGACTACGACACGGAAGAAAAGATCGCCGCCGCTTTGAGAGCAGGTGATCTTCAAGTTATCAACGTTGGTATCTCAAGTTCAACGTTGTCTTTGGCAGATTTGAAGGCGGAATACAAAATCACGCCGACGGAAACAGGCAGTTATGCCTACTTTGTCGGCGACACCCCGGTAAGCGTAAACGCTGACGGCACAATACAGCAGTACTATGATTATGCAAACAGCGGTTATGACGGATACTTTTACTATACCGCAACGAGGACCTCTTTGTTCAATACAACTTACGAATACTATTGGCAACCATTAGATTCGACGTCGGAATCCGTACTGTTAGTAAGTGGAACAAATCAACCCAGCACATATTTCAATGATAATACAATTCTATCCGAAACATGGGAGGGCGAATATGTATACACTTACGGCGGTTACACCGGTGTTCTGGTTAACAAAAGTGATGGTGTATTTTATAGCACAAATTACACAGCGGCTGCAAACGGCGCTACGCTGACAAAGTCGGCGGAACAACAGTATTTCGACTATGCCGATAGCGTCTATGAAGGATATATTTACTATACAACAACAAGTCGTTTGGGGACAACTTATTACACTTACAATTGGCAGGGGAAAGATGGCAGCACAGCAACACTTGTAAGCCAAACGCCGAATAAACCCGAGACCTTTTTTACAAATGACAATGTCGTCGGTTCATGGCAGGGAGAAAACGTTTACAGTTATACTACTGACAACGGCACGACATATACCGGTGTCGTAGTCAACAAAACCAACAGCCAATTTTATGACAGCGGCAATTCGGTTAACGCTTCAGGCCCTGCCCTTTACAAGTCGGAAGCAATCTCGAGCTACGTATACTATTTCTACACCGATATCAACACTCCCGAAACAAGTTATATTTACTCCGGAGATGGCGGGTCATATGACCTTTCTCAACTGAAAGACACCGGCAAAACCACCCCTTCCGGCAATTCCATATACAGCACGTCGGACGGCAAAGAAGGTGTGTTGTTGGACAGATATCCCACTTACACATTTTCAGC
Organism: uncultured Oscillospiraceae bacterium; assembly: GCA_964535505.1. Taxonomy (GTDB): domain Bacteria; phylum Bacillota; class Clostridia; order Christensenellales; family CAG-314; genus Fimimonas. The sequence continues at coordinate 11,056 of CAZHUH010000022.1, read as the reverse complement.
TATCGACAAAGAAGGTAATACCAACTTTTTGAGAATGGTTGAGGCGGTGTTCAATTTCGAATGGATCTCGTACGGAACACACTACGTGCTTTGGAATGGTACTGATACTGAAGCGGAAAAGGGCAGTAATTTCACACACACATTTGCGTATGCAACGCGAACACCTAGTGTTACAAACAGTACTAATGCGACCTTGCGCTTCAATGCCGACGGCACTTGCTATATTCAGTATTCTATCGGTTCCACAGGGCTCTACGTCAACTCCACAGGTACTGTGTTCAATACGGCAACTTCCAACACCGGTTCCGGCACCAAACTTTGCATCTACACGGTGGAAGGTACGCAGGATATCAGCTACGGGCGTATCACTTTCGATCCCATCGACGATTCCGCAAGCGAAACCGACAGTTACACTTTCAGCGCAGGCGAGTATGTGCTTGTTGCCAACCCCACGCATACCGGAGAGGCAGGCAACATCTCCGCCACAAGCACCGACTACACGGTAACCTCCCTTGTAGAGTTGAATTGGAATAACGGTGAAGGCGAAACTCTTTCGCAATCCGACTTGCTTAGCAAGTTCGAAATGGTCAAGGGTATAACTTTCGGCGCATCATTTAACCTTTTAAACGGAACGTTGGGGTCAAGCGGTATCATCACCGCACCTGTTGGCACCGATGGTGTAGAGGCCAACATACCAATGGCTTGTGTGGCATTCAAGATCAACAAGGCTGTAGAAGCCGCCAAAATAAGAGTTATCGTTTCCGTTGCCGTTTCGGAATTCTATATCGGCGAAGATGAATATGAACTTGGCGACTATACCAGATTTTTCAACCTTTGGAAGATGGAGGCTGCCGGAGAAAGTGTCGTGCAAATCTTCAACGCAACAGGCTCCAACTTGATAGATCGGTTTGAAGTTCCGCGCTCGCACCCCTATGAACCGGGCACAACAGCAGGCGCATCTAATTCCGAATACATTATGGTGAACTATAATGGAAACACCTATCGTTGCTATCTCAACGGCGACAGAGTGCTTATTGCCTATGAATTCACCGTTAACACAACAGACGCCGGCACAGGCACGGGAGTTTACTGCTTGGGTATGAGCGGACTTGATGCCGACGGCAACAGCGTTAGCGACGTTCCTATGGAAATTGTGTACTTCTCGGCTGACGGCGTTGCATCCGTAGGTCGCGATGGTGCAACAGGCTCGCAAATCGGCACAATCGATTTTGTGTACGACTACAACAACACAATCGTAACCGTTACGGCAAGTTCTTCTACCGATGAGGACGGAAAGGAAGATTACAGCACCTACTATCCCTCTTACTGCTTGTTGTATTTCAACACAAATGAGCACGCAAGTGACTACACTGATGCAAATCCCACGTTTTTGCCTGTCAACAACGAAGCGGTGGCTATCCGACGAACCGTAGAATCTACTGCGAGTTCCGATGCCAACCACAACACAACGGACAGCCTTTCGAC
>CAZHUH010000022.1:5700-9471 GCA_964535505.1 uncultured Oscillospiraceae bacterium | reverse complement strand
TTCAAAGGAGGTAAAACAATGAAAATCACCAAAAAAGAATTGCCGTTGATTATGCACGGCGTGTTGGTTGTCGCACTGTTTTGCCTTCTTTTTGTAAGCGTGGCGGTTTTGATGAACAAATCCGTTGCCTGGTTTGCGCAAAACAGAAAAGTCGACGCAAACGGCGCGTCGGTTTCGCTGAAAGATTTGGGCATAACCGACAAATACTACGCAAAGCGCTACTCTGCGCAGACAAAAACAGAAACCGACTACACGGAAATTACGTCGTGGGAGCACTTGTTCGACAATCTTATGCCCGGCGACACCGTGTCTATCAAGGCCGAATACCAAAGCGCCGAAGATCAGCCACGCAATTTGAATGTTTTCTTCAAAGCACTGGACGAAACGCCGCTGATAAAAACAGCAACCGTTGACGGCACAGAAAAAACATACTACTACTATTTCGGCTCGCAGTTGAAAATAACAACGGCGCTAACCTACGAAATGCAAAACGGCGCGGAAAACGAAACGACAAAAACCGAGTCGGCCCTCAACCTTTTTTTGGTAACGCCGCCGCAAGATCAAGTTTCCTATGAAGCCGCAGCCGCCCCCAACGAGATTGCGCTTGCCGTGTTCGAAAATATTACAAGCGGCACAACCTACACGTTGGAATTGACCATTGAATTTGTAAACTTGGATGTCGACCAAAACGACTATCAGGGGTTTGGTGCAGAGGGCACGCCCCAAAATTCCGACGGCACAACGCCGAATTGTATGTGGCAATTGATAGGTTTTGTGGAAGAGTAACGGGCGGTGAATTCATCTTACTCGCCCGACAAAAATTTTTTTCAAATATCCGGAAAATATTGATTTTTTTATTTTCGGATGTTATTATTAAATTAAGTATAGTAAAATATTTGCTCATTAAGCATGGAGAAAGTATGAAAAAAGGTCTCGATCGACGATTCTATCGGATTATTTCGGTGGTTTTGTTGGCAATTTGCGCTATGCTGGTGGTATCTTTTTTGTGTTTGGATAGCATCAGCAAAAACATCGACGAACAGTCTCAAAACAATCTTTCCGACGTGGCGGAACAAAACGTTATCACTATCAAGAAAGAAATCGACAACTACTACAATTTGATGTTGCGAATTCGCTCCGATTTTTACGCAATGGAAGGCGATCCGCATGAGAACATCCTCAAATTGCAAGAAATTGCCAAAGTTTCCAACTTGCTGCGCGTTGCCTTTTGCGACCCCGACGGTATGGCTTACGGATCGGATTACAATACCAGCGTCGATTTGAGCCAACGCGAGTTTTTCCAACGCGGTTTGCAGGGCAAAAGCACTATAACCGGCGTTTTGACGGACAAAATAGCCCCCGAGCAAGAAAGCATAAACATCATCACTTCTCCCTACTACGACCCCCAAACGGGCGAATTGGTGTCGGTGTTTGGCATCACCTGTTATGCCGACACTTTCAACCGCCTTTTGCAAGTTAACTCTTTCAACAACCAAGGTTTCAGTTTTGCAACGGACGAAAATGGCGATATTATCATAGGAATCACAGAAGAAGGCAAAAATCTTTCGAGGAATTTGGGCGACTTGCTTGCCGAAGACGAGCGCAATCAGCAAACGGCCGATTCCATTTTGGGCGATTTTTCCGCCGACACGGAATCTTTAGGCGAGTTTTACTTGTTTGGACAAAGTTGCACCTACTGCAAAAAGTGCGTTTCGTTGTTGAATGACGACGTGCATTGGTATGTGTTTTCCGTGGTTCCCACAGCGGTTTTCGAAGAAAGATTGTCTGCGGTTCGCACAGATTTCACCTGGCTTATCGTCAGTTTTGTCGTGTTGCTTCTTATTTGCATCGTTCAAGCCTTTTTGATTGCCGTAAAACACCGCAACGAAGTGGAAAAAATTGCCTATGTCGACGCCGTAACACACGGCGACAACTTTGCAATGTACCTCAAACGGCTGTCTACCCTGCGTGAAAAACGCGGCGCCTTCGTTGCAATAGACTTGGTGGAATTCAATAGCATGCGCGTTGTTGTCGGGCAAGAAAAAAGCGACGTTGTTTTGGAGAACATAAACAAAATCATTTCGGAAATGCTCAAAGAAAACGAAATTGTTGCCCACGTGGGGCGCGAAAGTTTTGCTTTGTTCCTTTCTTCAACGGACAAAGATACCGTGTCACAACGTCTTGTGGGCTTATCGGAACGCTTGCTAAACTTCTCATATACTATGGATATTCCCCTTTTGCGGTTAAGGTGCGGCGTCTACATTTCCAGCGGTTTCACCAAAGGAACAATCGAAGAGTGTTACAGTTTTGCCGGTCAGGCAAAGGAAGTGTTGCGCAAGCGCGATGGCGGGCTTATTTGGTTCTACAGCGCCCAGGACAACGAAAAAATGTTGCGGGATCGCGAATTGGCAGGTTCTTTCAACTACGCATTGCAAAACCGCGAATTCGAAGTTTGGTATCAACCCAAGTACGACATCAACACGGAAAAAATCGTCGGCGCCGAAGCGTTGGTGCGGTGGAGAAAAAACGGCGAGCTTATTGCTCCAACCGAATTTATACCCTTGTTTGAAAGCAACGGTTCCATCGTCAAACTGGACGAATACATTTTCCGCAGTGTAGTTTCGCAACAAAAAGCACGTCTTGCCGAACAAAAGCCGGTGTTGCCCATTTCGGTAAATCTCAGCCGTGCAACGGCTTTTCACGCCAACACAACGGAAAAGTACCTAAACATTTTGAAAGACAGCAATTTGGATGCAGTGCACGTTCCCATCGAAATCACTGAAAGCGCTATGGCGGAAAAATCCGACATAACGGACCACCTCTATAAGTACAAATCAGCAGGCGGAAAAATTCACTTGGACGATTTCGGATCGGGATATTCATCGATGTACATGCTGACAACCAAGTGCTTCGACATGCTGAAAATCGACAAAAGCCTTGTGGACAAAATCAACAGCGAAGAGGGCGAAACACTTGTTGCCGCCGTTATCGCCATGGCGCACAGCCTAAACGTTTCCGTAACCGCAGAAGGTGTCGAAACGGAAGAACAGTTGAAATGTTTGCGCAAACTGCATTGCGACTACATTCAAGGCTACTACTTCTCAAAGCCGTTGAGCGAAGCCGAATATCAATCGTTGCTGGACAGCCAAGCCGAGGCTTGCGCAGTAGGCGGCGCAAAGTAGTTCCTATTTGTTGCGGTATTTCACTTGCAGGAATTTGCGAGGTTTGGCAATATAAACAATGGTTCCTTATTATTGTCTCCCTTGTGTAAAACAGAGAAGCGGAGATCACCCAGCCATTGATCAAACGACAGTCACGGTGCGGATTCGGACTTTTCAACTGTCAAAGGAAACTGTTGCCGAACGGCGACTGAGGGGTGGGACCCATGCGGCGACGTCGGAAAACACAACTTGCGCATACGTGGTGCAAAATTGTATATAAACAACGAAACAGGGGCGTGCATTGCACGCCCCTGTTTGAGTGAAAAGTGAATAGTGAAGAGAAAAGGATGGTAATTAACAGAGCTGTATTAGCCTGCGCTATCTTTGGATTGCTTCGACAAGTTGCCTCGCGATGACGAAAAAGACTATGCGGTGCGATTGCTTCACTTCGTTCGCAATGACGAAAATGCTATGCAAATTTCAATAACGCATGGATTGCTTCGACAAGTTGCCTCGCGATGACGTGAATAAGAAAAATGAATAGAAACGGCCACTGTGAAAGTCAAAAGGAAAACTCCGCATTTCCGCTTCTCTTTTCTCTATTATATTT
>CAZHUH010000022.1:0-5600 GCA_964535505.1 uncultured Oscillospiraceae bacterium | reverse complement strand
TTTTCTCTATTATATTTCCTCCGCTAAAATTCGGGGGGGGGTGTCATCGCTCAAAGTGAGATATTCCACTTTGTTGCGACCGGCGTCCTTTGCGAAGTAGAGGCACCTGTCGGCAGCTTGCACAAAGGAGGCTAAACTTATATTTTCGCGGTCGGACACAGTGCACACACCGATGGAAACGGTAACGTTGATGTCGAACTTGCCCACGGTGATGGTGTTTTCGGCAATGTGGCGGCGAATGTCTTCCGCCAGCGTTTCGGGAGCTTCCACGTTGCTGCAAAGCAGTGTGAATTCCTCTCCGCCCCAACGGCTTGTAACGGCGTTATCCCCGCCCAAAAGGGAGATTTTGTGCGCCACCGAACGAAGGACTTCGTCGCCGGTATTGTGGCCGTAAAGGTCGTTTATGCGCTTAAATTTGTCCAAATCTAAAATCATCAACGTAACGGTTTTGTTGGTGACGTCACTGTAGAATTTGTCCAACTGTTCGTTGAAACCGTATCTGTTCAAAATGCCCGTCAACGAATCGTGCTTGTACAAAAATTGATAGCGTTTTTCCGAATCGCGCAGTCTGGCTTGCGTTTCGGCACGCACAAACTCCAAAAACAGCGACAGCAAGAAAACCGCCACGTAAATCATTGGGAAGCGCAACATAAACGAAGTGGTGTATTCGTATTGCAGCAAAGATCTTCCCACGGGCGTCCAAAACAAAAACACTATTGCCAAAAATCCGACGGCGGAATATGCGCTGCCCAATTTTTTGCCTACCAAAGTAAGCGAAAAGGCGGGAATAAAGCATATCCAAAGCGCACTGAATCCGTCGGGCATTCCGAGAATGCAAAAAGCGATGCAAAGCGCAAAGGATTCCAAAAGAAACAGCGCAACGGCAATTTTTTTGCAAACATTGTTCAAGTAGGCCAAAAGCACGTTAAAAAAGCACGCCGCCATAAACGCCAATGTCAGTATCATCAGCGAATATTCTTCGGTAAACACGTTTACCAAAGTCATAAAGGCCGACACTATGGCAAGCAACATGTTAAACACCCTAAAAGTCAGTTCCTTTTGAGCGTTGTCTCCGGCAACTATATCTCGCAGCGTCATTATCGTTGTGCTTATTCTCTTATGGGTATTTGATTTCGAATCGGTATTATCTTTCATTTTTCGTCTTTGAATTTTAGGGTTTTTATCCCAAAACGCCGATTTCGCTTTTCAAACGGTTTTTCGGCGGTGTTTGCGTTTTAGTCCTTTGCAATGCCGTTGTGTTTTGTTGCGTTTGCAATTTTTTGCCGTTGAGTTCCAAACATTGCAACAACGATAGGCAAAATTTTCAGCATTCGCCCTCCGTGCGGATAAGCGAAATTTGCGACTAATTCCTCCTCGGGCATTCTATGTCGCGGGCAAACACCAAGCGGTTTTTGCCGCTGTTTTTGGCGCGGTAAAGCGCGCGGTCTGCTTCGGCGTAAATTTCGTGGAACGATTCGCCCCGTTTGAATTCGTCGCTTATGTGCACGCCAATCGAACAGTACACGGTAATTTTCGAGCCGTCCGAAACCGTCGTCACAATCAAATTTTCCCTTATTCGGTTGGCAATATCCAAAATTTGGGCAGTATTTGTAACTCCGGGCAAAATCACGGCAAATTCGTCGCCGCCCATTCTGCAAATGCAGTCGGATGTGCGTAGCACCGAACGCAACAAATCCGCAGTGTTTTTCAGCACTTCGTCGCCGATTTGGTGTCCGTAGTTATCGTTTATGTTTTTGAAGTTGTCCAAATCCACCATCAAGAAGGAAAAATATTTCTGTTCCGCAATCAGTTGTTCGGTGTATTGTGTAAAGAAACCTCTTCCCATTGTTTTGGTCAATTCATCTTGTTGGTGAATCTTGGTGTTAAACTTGTCGCGTGCGTTAAGAATTTTACCCATAACTTCCGAAAGCGAGTGCACGTCGTCAAATTCCATAATTTCCAAAACGCAACTGTAAGCGGGGTTGGATGGTACGTGTTCCGGCAGTTCCGACGGCAAGTCGAAGTGCCCGAAAAAAGCTTTGCGCCTGGGAATAACCACCAACAAATTGTCGCCCAAGGTGCAGCATACGCAGTGCGATTCCTTTTCGGGCAGCAGTTTTTGCAGCGAAATCATTGCAAGAAGTATTCTTTCGGGGACGCCGGAAAATGCGTAAACCCCCAATTTGAACTTTTTGCCTTCCACAAGCAGGCCTTTCACCAATTCGTAACAGCCGTTTTCGTTGTAAATCGTGCTGTTTGGCGAGGTGTAAAGTTGCGAATCTTCAAGCGTAAGCATAAAATTCAACAGTATCAGTGTCGCGCCCAAAGCGGTAAGCAAAATGTAGGGGAAGGCAATTTGTACTACGCCTATCACAAAAATAACAATAACCGCCATAAACAACGCTTCGCGCTTTTTGCCGCGCAGTTGTTTGCGGAAGTGCACCAGCAAATATATCGATGCGGCAAAGAAAAACGCAATAAAGCCGTATAGGCAGTAGGCTTTTATTCCCATCGAATAGGAACCGTACGGAGTGTGAATGTATTCTATCGGGCTTACAGCCTCCGCCCCCATAAACAGTCCCGAAATTACATAAATTGTCACCAAAGTGGGGCGTAGCGATTTGCGGCACGCATTTTCTATGCAGTGCACGGCGTAAATCAAAACCATCGTCAAAAACCCCGTAACGCTGCACAAAAACACCACGTGCGCAGCAAAGTTGAACGCCTCCGAAACGGTTTCACAGTGGCTCACAGTGTATTCTGTAACAACCGCCGACAAAATGTGCACGATACCCAAAATCGCCATGGCGGCAAACGATACGGAAGTGGACGTGCGCAAATTTTGCTTCCTTTTGAACAAAAAGATGTAAATGGTAATAATCAAACATGCTAAAGGCATTCGTGTCAAACGATAAAACTCAAGCATTGTGGGTGTTCAATCTCCTTTCGCCTTACAAAAAGACGGTATTTACGCACGCATAATAATTAAAAGTGTGATGAACATTATTATACCACTTTTGCCGTCAAATGCAATTATTTTAGACGATTATTATAATAAAAAATTATTAAAAAACACAAAGTTCCTTTTGTAAGGCATAAAATATACCAAAATTGACATCAAAAAGCCGACTTTTCAACTGTTGGCATACAAATTTGATAGCGTTTTTAACAAAAGTCAAAAATAACAGTGCGACAAAACACCCAAAACGGCAATAGGCAAGGAGGCAATAGGCAAAGCGCTTGCGCCGCGGACTTGCAAATGCCTCGCAGCGAAAGTATAATATCCAAATAGCAATGACAACAAAAATATGCTGACACAACGCAACAAAGGCAGTCAAAGGCAATCATCAAACCGCCTAAGCGCACAATGACGGCAAAAGTTGAAAAAAATCGAAATTTGTCTGCAAAAACACGAAAAAACTCTTGACATCACGGGGAAAAAAGAATATAATAAACGTGTCTTATAAAAGAGTGCTTTCTATTTTCCTCTCGTAGGACAAACTGCATAGTTAGCAAAGTCGTCGTGAGACGGTGACGCAAAGCTAAAGGGGCTTGTTAAGGAAGTCAGCCAGCTGCACACAAAGAGTTTTTTCTCTCTTTCGCGCGGTTGGTTTTTTTTGTTCTCAAAAACGCGCGGAGGCGAGTTTTCCAAAAAGCAGTTCGCAAAATTTTTACGGAAGGTTTTGGGCGTGAATATTTCCGAATCGGTCGCAAAGGCGGTTCAAGCGGGGGTTGCTCCGTTGGAACTTCAATATCGGGCAATCAGGGCGTGCAACAATCAACAAAGCATTGCGTTTCGCTCCGAAATGTTGCTCAACAGTTTGCAACTGGGCGTTTTGTCCCAAAAGCAATTTGCCCAAGCATATCAAAATTCCGACCCCGATGGTGTGGGGTTGCGTGTTACCGATTGGGCAATCGCAAGGGTGCTTGAAGCTCGTTCGAGTTTCACCACCGGCGAAAAAACCGATATGTTTATTTCCGTAGCTTGTCCCGTCGCCTATGCCGAACAGTCGGATTTTTACAATCGGCTCAAAAATTTGCTCAAAGTTGCCGCCTATAATCCCAAAAAAGGCGCAAAACTTTGCTTGGAGTTTTCCGACAGTTTGCTTTCGTCCGAAAAAGATGTCAAAACGGCAATTTTGGACGCGAAACTTTTGGGCGTCAACACAATGATTGTCAGTAACGACGCCTTGTCTTGTCCGCTTATGAAACTTGTCGAAATCCCGGTGGATTACGTCATTCTTTCGGCACAAACCACCGCGCTTTTGCAAAGTCGCGATAAGCCCGGCGTGTTCGCGGCATTGGTGCAGTTGGTGCACAGCCTAAATGCGGCAGTTGTCGCCGACGGTGTTCAAACCACCGAACAAATGCGGCAACTAAGCAGGCTCAACTGCGAAGGTTATATCCACCAAAACGAGCAACCGGTTGATGCGGACGGTTCAAGCCGACTTTCTTCCGATGAGTAACATAAGCGCTTGCTAACGCATAGTTCGCTTATAGCCGTCGAACGGATAACTCGCTTTGACGAAAGCGGCACACCCCTCACCGTCATTGCGAGCGAAGCGTGGCAATCTAGCAAACTACTGCCAATAGGCACAAGGTTATCAATCAACCCCACGCCGCCTGCCGCGTAATCCACTTTGACGAAAGCGGCATATCTCATACCGTAATTGTGAGCATAGCGTTTATGCCGTCATTGCGAGCGAAGCGTGGCAATCTAGTTAACTACTGCCAATAGGCACAAGGTTATCAACCAACCCCACGCCGCCGGTTGCGTAGGCCCCAAACGCTCCATGACTTCTAATCCAACCTTCTCAACTTTTCAACACACTTTGTAAGTGAGGACGTCAATCGATATGGCAAAACAACCTATATCCGCCTTGCGCCGCACGGCGGGCGAGGTGAAAAAATATCGAATATTGTTGCGGATTGTGCCCATTGTCATTGGCATTTTGGCATTGTTGCTGGCGGTGGTGTACGTTGTTGCCGTTCTCTACGGGCGCTATGGCAGTTTCACTGTGGGCGTAGATAAGTACAACGCCATGAAATACGGCCTAACACTATCCGAAACCAAAGATTTTTCCTATCCCTCTTCGCGCATTAATGAACAAGCGGTGGCATATATCACAAATATCGACGGCGAAACGTTGCCAAAATATCTCAACGAAATCGACGGCGAACACAATGGCGAAAACTACGCCGCCTACACTTTCTATTGCAAAAATGCAGGCACGGTTTCCGTCAACTACCAATATCAACTGTCCATTGGGCGCAGGTCTAACGGAATCGAAAAAGCAGTGCGCATTATGCTCTACGTAAACGATGAACCCACAACCTATGCGCACACGGCAACAGACGGCTCCGGCGCCGAGCCAAACACGGTGGCTTTTGCGCGAGATAGCATTGTGGTGGAAAAAACAATTTTCGACTTCAATCCCGGCGACATTACCAAATTTACCGTAGTCATTTGGCTTGAAGGCAACGACCCCGATTGTTTGGATCCCGTTATCGGCGGAACCCTCAACGTGGATATGTATATGACCGTTATCGGCGAAGCCGTTACCGACGACCAACTGACGGAAGAGTAGCAAAAATCCGCA
>CAZHUH010000021.1:0-19117 GCA_964535505.1 uncultured Oscillospiraceae bacterium | reverse complement strand
CCAACATTTGACAAAGCGCCAAATAAAATCTTTTCCATAGCAACATTCGGCAAAGAACCATATAAAATAAAATATAATCGGCAATATTCTATATCCATATATAAAAACTAGGCGAGCACACTGTGTGCTCGCCCAAATTGTTTTGTAAGCAAAATTTGCCATGCCTTTTACGGCACAAATCAAATTTAATCGTCTTCGTCAATTACTGTAAGGGTGATTGCCGTGGAAGCAGAGTTGGTTTTTGTTTCGGCATCGAACTTCACAACGGAGACGGAACCTGATGCAAGAGAGAATGCGTAGTCGCCCAAAACTTCGGGAACAGACCAACCCGTTGCCGTGCTGGAAAGACTGTAAGCATAGGGCACGGAAGGTGTGGATGGATCGTCAATCTTCTTGGAAAGATCCAGCGAATAGGAAACGCTGGACACCGTGTAGTACAAAATGTCGCCTTCCAATTTGTTGAAAGTGATAGTGTTGTCGTATTCGGCAGGATTAAGAATAACTGCGTTGTCTGTGCCATCTTTGCTGGCAACCCAAATGCCGTACATTGTTACGCCTTCTTCGGTAATGCTGGTTGTGTAAACAACTTTTTCACCCCAGCCGAAATAACTGCCGGTAGGAATGGTATCCAAAGCAACTTTGTGGTCGCTTGCGGAACCTTCAGTAGCCGTTGCATAGTACAGTTGCAACCCGGAAGCTTGACTAGACGTATCCGTTACGGTGTAGTAAACGTAGCCGCCGTTAGCAGATTTGATGGCGTAAGTGATGTTGTCGTCATCGGGGTCGTTTTGAATCAACACTTTGTGTTCCGTTTGACCTATTTGATATTGGCAAATGGAACCGTCTTCGTCGAGGAAGTAAACGTAGTCGCCCGAGAAGGTTGCGGAAGAAATAGTTTCCGTAACGGTGGTAGCCTCGCTGTCGCCCACTTTGAAGTAGTAAAGGTTGCCGCCCAAAACGTAGGTTGCCAAAACGTCGGAACCGCTTTGAGAAAGTTTGAGTTGCGGAGCGTTGCTTTCAAACACGAAATGACGTTGTGCATCGCTGCCGTCAAGTGCGTAACTCATCAAAACAAGTTGACTTGTAAGCACATTGCCGTTGGCGTCCAAATCGCTGTTGGGCGTGGTGATATAAATTCTGTCGTTGAAGATATAAAGCCCGTTGAGTGCCGTGCTTGAAGTGTTGCCGGTGTAGTAGAAGTTGGGAACAACCAATTCGGCACCGTTAATTCCGGAAACAACAGATTTCAACGCTTCCGTTTCTACCGTGTCGGCCTTGCCGGCAACCACACGCTTGATAGCGTCCTGTTTGAGGGCGTCGGATGCATCGGCTTCGTTGATTTTGATGATCTTTTCCAAATCGGCAACATTAATACGAACGATTGCGCCTGTGCGAATGTCGTTTGTGTAGGAATTGGATGCCGTAGCACTGCTCTGATAGCCGTTTACATAGTAGATCCAATCTCCGTAGCGAACTGCAATGCCTCCGTTGCCTTGTACTTCGGCAGGATCGGGTTTGGATACCGGATTAAAAACATTGGATGTGTTGCAGGCTGCCAACACGAAAATGGCGCAAGCAAGCAAAGCAACGAGCAAGATAAAACTTTTTGACTTATTTTTTGTGAACATTGTGAAATAACTCCTTATGTAGATACTACATAGGATTTAATTATAAGGCATAATTTACAAAAAAGCAACAGTTTTTGAGCATTTGAAAAGGCTATGAACAAATTTTTAGCGCGAAACCGCCGAATTTGCGCCGCTTCGGAGCTTTGAAGGTTGCGCAAAAATGCCGAAAGTGGCGGCTTGGGCTTTGTCCTCCGATCAAAAAGCCGAAAACACCGTTGCGCCAGAAAAAGACAAAATGCGGCAGTTTGTGATGTTTTGCGAGTGAATAACGGTTTTATGATGATGTTGTAAATTTTGCGACAAAAAAGTGCCGCAAAGTGTTTTTTGGGTGGGCGGATTTTCGAACAACCGTGCGACACCGTCGCGTTAACGTTGCGAACAAGTTCAGGGCGCGCGGCGCGTTAACGTCACTGACAAATGCAGGGAACAGCAGAAATAACGTAGCAAACAAACGCAGGGCACCTAGGCATTAAAAGCAAAACAGAAATTGCTTGCAGTGTGCTTGCAAAAAATAAAAATCCTTATAAAAAACAACAAATCCAACACACAAGGAGGCAACAAAGTGTACTGCAAACGCATTTTGATATTTCAACAAACCGATTCGCGCTTTGCGGAAAGGGGAAAAGAACTGTGCGGAATGGTAAAATTCGTAAACGTCAAAGAAACAAAAGTTACTGTTTTTGTTACCAACGCCAACGTGGCAACTTTCGGCGAATGGTGGGTGCTTATTTGCTGCGACGGCAACGTGTTTGCACACTGCCTTTCCACCTTGAACAACGACGTGTTTTCTTTGCCATTGCAAACGTTGGATAACGTGGGCGTGTTGTTGGTAAAAAAAGAGGACGATTGTTACCAGGCGGCGCAAGCCCAACTTGGGCGAAGAAACTTTTGCGCAATGCTGAACCGAAATATGAAACAATACATTAAAACGGAAGATTCGGCCGTTTCGCCCTACGAACAGTTTGTTGCCTCCACGGAAAATTTCTACGAAGGCGCCGACGTGGAAAAACTGAAAGCGGCGCACGATGGAAGATACAAAAGCGTTCAAGAATACAGCACGGCTTTCGAACGCTACTACGCAACGGGGGCAAATTGCGACTACTACCAAACGGTAAAGAAAGAAATAGGCAAAGTTTTTGTACAATTTCCGCCCTACTATCCGCTGATAAAAAAATATTTACACTCCTTTTTTGTAAGAATAGACTTCCCTTCTTCGGAAAAATACTTCGTTTTGGGTTTGTTGCAAAAGGACGGCGTTGTGCGCTACATTTGCTACGGCTTGCCTGCGGAAAAAGATGGGTTTGCAGACAAGGATTTTGTGTACGTTCCCAACGAACCCACCAACTTTTGGATGTTGTTTCAAGACGCCGACACGGGGCAAATAACCACGCTAAACGAAACGGTGTGAAATTTGCGCACAAAAAGGTGTTGCGCCACGCTGTTGTTGGGTTGTTTTTGCGTTTGTGTGGCAGTATTGCGACAAAAAGCCGCCGAACGTTTTGCTCGGCGGTTTGTTGCATACAAATTCCAACTTGTCAAAATTGATGTTTCAGGGGGGGAGAAACACACCCCAAAACACATTTTCGGCCACCCGTTCGTTAGAATTTCGAAAATAACGTTTGAAAAAATTCGCACGAAAATGCTGCGTACCTCAAAAAGGTGTTTAACTTTTTGGGCGTGCCGCAAAATCAATTTTCTTTTCTGACGGATTTTTCCGAAAGTTCCTCAATGCGGCTTTGCGCGCGAATTTTGTCCAAAATGGCTTTCATTGCAAGGTCCATATCGGAGTTTTCGCGATAGTCGCTTTTTACGTAAAAATCCACACGTTCTTCGTCTACCAAATAGCTGGCGTCTTTAGGGTTGCGGTAAACGCCGATTGCAAATCCGCCACGCGAGCGTGTAAGTTTCATGCTGGGCACGTCTGTAAGTCCGTCACCCACGTAAATCATGTTTTCAAAGGGCACAACACGGTCGTTTCGAGGCATGTACATATTGAGTTTTTTGTGTTCGCTAACATCTTCCACACCTTTGTTTATGCGATACAAAAACTGCGTTTTGGATGTGTAGTTGATGGCAACGGCAGGCCAAATTGGTTGGCCGTTTTCGTCATAGACGTAGTCGCAAGCAAAAATGTTGTAAAATTCGTTGGCAACGTCGCAACCTTCTATCATTGGCTTCAAGCCGCAAGAAATGATGTAGTGCCTAACTTCCAAACCCAAACTTTCACCATAGGCTTTAATGCGTGCAAACCAATCTTTCACACCGTCGAAAAATTCCACACCTTTGCCCATTTTGCGCAATTCTTCCGCAGAAAGGCGCAAGCCCTTTTCTTTGGACATTTTGAGCATCAAATACATGTACGCCAAAATGTGATCCATTTGGTATTGGTGCGAAGTAACATCGCATTGCCGCCAAAATTCATCCGCTGTCATCCCCAAGGCGGGAATAAACATAAACTCTTGCTGATCTTTGGTGGAAAGAGTATTGTCGAAGTCGTAAATAATGGCCGCTACAGGTTTTTTCATAGTTTTTGTTCTCCCTTAGATTGATAAAATTTGTGTAGTTTGTAACGATTTTTGTTCAAACGGTATGCCAAAGTTGTATCAAAAAGCCTAAAAGCCAAACTTGGCTCTTGTTTGCCGAGAAAATTTCAGTTGAGTTCAAACACCACTGCCGTTTGCGGAGTAAGCACGGTTTGACCGCCTGCCGCTTTTGCCGCGCCGATTTCCAGCAGCACTTTGCCCAAAGACGTCGGCAAAATTTGCTGTTTGTCGGTGGGGTTGAAAGCAACGGCAAGGTGTTCGCCGCGTTTGTAGCACAAAACGCCGAAGTCATCGCACACCAAAATTTCAAGAGAGCCATCCGACTGCAAATCAGGCTGACTTTGACGAAGTTGGTTGAGCGTGCGCACAAGATTCAACAGCGAACCCTTTTGTTGTAGTTGCTGTGCGGCGCAAGGTGCGTTGGGTGTTCTGTCCACATCCAAATACAGTTTCGAAGCGTCTGCGGAAGAAAAGCCCAAATTCTTTGCGGTGTTATCCCACTGCATAGGTGTGCGCGAACCGGTGCGTTGATAGCCGCCCTCTTTGGAATTTTGCGGAATATAGCGCATGCCGATTTCGTCGCCGTAGTAGAAGAAAGGCACACCCGGCAAAGTGAGCAACATTGTGTAGGCAAGGCGCAATTCGCTTTCGTCCAGAGTGTAGGAAATGCGTTCGGTGTCGTGGTTGCCGGAAATTACGGAAATGTAGCCGTTACCGCAGGTTTGCGCATATTCGTCTAGATACCGTTTGAGCATGTTTTTGGCAGAAACGTGCGCGGTTTTGCAAAAATAGCTCTTGTTTTCGCCATTTTCCACACAACGGAAGGCATAGTAACTCATGTTTTGATAGTGGTTCAACACAAAGTCGCAATGAAAACCCGCCTTGTTCAAAGAACGCGGCGCATTGCACCACTCGGAAACCATCATAGCTTCGGGATAGTCGGAATCCAACATCGCTCGGGCACGACGCCACAAAGAAGCCGTTGCCGTTTTGTCGTCGTCGTTTTTTACCAAACTGTCTGCCATATCCACGCGGAAACCATCGCAACCGTTATCCAGCCAAAAACGCATTACATCCAAAATTGCGTCGAAATTGGCTTGCGCACGGGAGTCGGTGTAGGAAATTTGCCAAGACGGGTCGGTGATTTTGTTAAAACCGAAGTTCAAAGCCGGTTGACTGTTGAAGAAGTTGAGCAAATAGCAGCCGTTCCTGTCCGCCATGCCTGCCACCCACAAAAAACCTTGCGGACGATCCCAAACGCTGTTTGTCCAAACGTAGCGGTCGGACATTTCGTTTTTCTCGGGCTTGCGGCTTTCCAAAAACCAAGGGTGTTGGTCGGAAGTGTGCCCGGGAACCAAGTCCAAAATAACGTGCATGTTTCTTTGGTGCGCTTGGCGGAAAAGTTCAAACAAATCTTCGTTTGTGCCGTAGCGCGGTGCAACTTGTTTGTAGTCGGCCACGTCGTAGCCGGCATCCATAAAGGGGGAAAGATAGCATGGGTTAAGCCAAATTGCGTTGAACCCAAGGTTTTTTATGTAATCGAGTTTGGAAATTATTCCGTTGATGTCGCCGATTCCATCGCCGTTGCTGTCGCAAAAACTTTGGGGATAAATTTCGTAAAACGATGCATTTTTGAGCCATTGTGGCATAGTAAAAAATCTCCTTTAATTTTCCTTTCTTCCACCGGTAGACGTAACTGTCGTCACGCTAACTGTTTTGGCGGCAAACGCCGTGTTAACGTTGCAAGCTCTTGCCAATGGTTAGCGATTTTTTTGCATATTTACCAATATATGTCTATTTTACAACATAACAACACATTTTTCAATAGTTTTGAACAAAAAGTGAAAATGCAACACCCAAAATTGCAAAAAAAGGGCGCGAAAATTGCAAAAAATGCATTTGAAGTGCACTATTTTGCGTTTTCGCGTGTCGCAAGCAAAAAAATAGCCGCTGTATTTTGGGAAAGATTGTTCCTTATACAACGGCATTTGCTTGAAATATTACGTTTTTTCACATACGCATACGCGAAGTTCGATTTTGACAATCATGCTGATTAAACTAGTCTGCGATGAATTTTGCCACCAAGTCAGAAAGTTCGGTGGGATTTTCTACCGGCAAGCCTTCGATAAGGCGCGCTTGTTGATAAAGCACTTTTGCGGCATTGGTAAGTTTTTCTTTGTCGGAATCCAACCACTGCGTCAATTTTGCGTAAACGGGGTGTTCGGTGGAGATTTCCAAAACCTTTTGCGCAGAAACTTGTTGTTCGGCGCCCGGCATGTTGTTGAGCACTTTTTCCATCTCTACGGACAAATCGCCTTCGCAGGTTATGCACACGGGATGATTGCCAATTTTTACGCACTTAACTTTGCTTACCGCCTCGCCCAAAACGTTTTTGACAAACGCCGACAAATCGGCATTTTCGTCTTCTACCGCCTCGACGCTTTCGTCCGAAACGGATTTGAAGGGTTTCTCGGCGTACTTATCCAAAACTTTGAGGGCAAATTCGTCGATGTCGTCGGTCAAACACAAAACATCCCAACCTTTTGCAGATATTTTTTCCACTTGCGGCAGGGGTTTTACCGCTTCAACCGATTTGCCTGTAACGTAAAACACGGAATCTTGTCCTTCCGGCATGGCTTCGACGTACTCTTTCAGCGTAACAAGTTTGTCGTTGTTGACGCTGCGGAAAAGCAGCAAATCTTTAAGTTGCTCCTTTTTTGCGCCCCATGCGTCGTAAACGCCGTACTTCAACTGCAAACCGAACGCCTGCCAGAACTTTTCGTAGTTTTCGCGATCCGATTGTTGCATTGCCAACAGTTCGGAAGTGATTTTCTTTTCCAAGTTGTTGGCGATAAGTTTGAGTTGGCGATTTTGTTGAATGGTTTCACGCGAGATGTTCAACGAAAGTTCGGCATCCACCAAGCCTTTGACAAAACTGTAACAATCAGGCAGCAAATCGGCGCATTTCTCCGTGATGAGCACGCCGTTGGTGTAAAGTTTCAGCCCTTTTTCGTAACTTTTGTTGTAGTAGTTGTAGGGTGCATGAGAGGGCACAAAAAGCAGTGCCTTGTATTCCACCGAGCCTTCCGCCGATGTGTGCACCGTTTTAAGCGGTTTTTCGTAGTCGAAGAAGTTTTCGGTGTAGAAGTTATCGTACTGTTCGGCAGTGATATCCTTTTTTGCCTTTTTCCACAATGGTAACATGCTGTTTACCGTTTGCCATTGAAAACTTTCTTTATGTTCGTGGTCGTGCTCGTGCTCGTTATCGCTTTCGTGGTCGTGGTCGTGGCTGTCGCATTCGGGGTCATCACATTCGGGGTCATCGCAATGGTCTTCGTGCACCACGCTCCACAGTTTTATCGGATAGCGCACGTAGTCGGAATACTTTTTGATAAGGTTGCGCAGAGTGTATTCTTCCAAAAACTGCGAATAGTTTTCGTTTTCGGAATCCTCTTTCAGTTGCAAAACTATTGTTGTTCCACGTTCGCCTGTTTCGGCCTCGGAAATTTCGTAGCCTGCTGCTCCGCAACTTTCCCACTTGTGCGCTTGTTCACCTTGCTTTTGAGAAACAACGGTTACTTTTTGCGCAACCATAAACGAAGAATAGAATCCTACGCCGAATTGACCGATAATATCCACGTCGGCTGCAGCATCCAAACTTTTTTTGAAGGCTTCACTGCCGCTTTTAGCAATGGTGCCCAAGTTGGATTCCAACTCCGCTTCGTCCATACCTATGCCGTTGTCGCTAATTGTAAGGGTGCGTGCGGTTTTATCGGCGGAAACTTTGATTTCCAAAGAATTTCTGTCTAAGCCGGAACCGTCGGTTAAACTCTTGTAAGCAAGTTTGTCCAAAGCGTCGCTGGCGTTGGAAATCAGTTCGCGAAGAAAAATTTCCTTGTTGGTATAAATTGAATTTATCATTATATCCAACACTTTTTGAGATTCAGTTTTAAACTTTTTCATTTTGTCGTTCCTTATATGTAAATTTTTTGAAATTTGTTCCGATTATTTGCCGAAACGCAACACTGCGCAGCGGTCGGCGTAGGGATTACTCAAACAATATATATCTTTTTTGAAAATTTGTCAAAGCCAACGCTGCTTTTTGCCAAAATAGTCGCAAAGCAACTTGTACGGTTGAAAGCAACATTGAGATTTTACAAATTCGACCACGGCAGACCTTCGCTGCTTTTCCGCAGATTCCGTCCGTTACTCAAAAAGCGGCTTCCGCAAAGGAAACCGCTTTCCGAACACGGATTGTGCACATTTTTGACAGGACGTAGGCGCAAAATCGTAATTATTATTGAATTTCGATTGAGTGTTTTACCTCTTCGGGTTTTTCTTTTGGAACAACAATTTGCAGTACACCGTTTTCGTACTTAGCCTTGATGAGTTTTTCATTTACATCGCCAAGGTAGTAGCTTCTGCTGCAACTGTAAGCGCGCTCTCTGCGAACGTACTTGACAGATTCTTCCGATTCGTTCTTCTTTGCCGAAATAGTGAGATAACCGTTTTCGAACTTCATAGAAATGTCCTTTTTGTCAAAACCGGCCATTTCGACATCCATCAAATATTCTTGAGCCGTTTCTTTGATGTCCGTTTTCATAAATGAAGCCTCTTCGTCAATATAGAATGGACGGAAGAAACCATTGAAAGCGTCCTCGAAAATGTCGTTGTTTCTTCTTGTAATCATATAGTTTTTCATAGTGATATCTCCTTTTTAATTTTATTTGAACTTGGATGTGCCGACTGTGATTTGCCTGCTTGGGATTTTGTCGCCCGTTTAGCAATCTCGCGCCTTGTTTGTTAGCACTCTTCCTGTTCGACTGCTAACATTATACCACTTACTACGGATTTGTCAACACTTTTTACAAAATTTTTTCACTTTTTTTAAAAAATTATTCCGCTTACACGGCAAACACAACAATTTGGCAATTTAATTAAAAAAACGTATCCGAGCGCAACTTTTTTCATCACCGGCTTTTAGAAACGTCTTTTCGTCTCTAAATTTGTTGCCCCTGCTTGGAACGGCAAAAACCAAGACTTATTAAAAGCCGCCGCTTCCTTTTTGAATAATAGCTGCCAAATCATTTTTATCAAAAATACCACAAAAAACCTCTCGAACAAAATCGAGAGGTTTGTAAACGGATTTTTTACAATATTCAAATAAATGCCTAAAAGGCTTTTTGCAAATAGTCTTCGATGAAGGGCTGAATGTTTCCGTCCATAACGTCTGTTATGTTGGCGTTTTCGAAGTTGGTGCGATGGTCTTTCACCAAGGTGTAGGGACAAAACACATAGGAACGAATTTGACTGCCCCACTCGATCTTTTTGATTTCGCCCTTGATGGACATGGCTTCTTCCATTTGCTCGCGCTCTTTCATTTCGGCAAGTCTGCTTTTTAGCATTTGCATAGCTTGATCGCGGTTTTGCAGTTGACTGCGCTGCGTTTGGCAAGAAACCACAATGCCGGTGGGAATGTGCGTGATGCGAATGGCACTTTCCGTCTTGTTGATGTGCTGACCACCTGCGCCCGAAGAACGATAAGTGTCTATTTTCAAGTCTTTGTCGTCGATGACGATATCGTTATCTTGGGGCAATTCCGGCATTACTTCCAACGAAGCAAAACTGGTGTGGCGGCGTTTTTGTGCGTCGAAGGGGGAAATGCGGACCAAACGGTGCACGCCCTTTTCCGCTTTTAGATAGCCGTAGGCATTTTCGCCGTTAACTTGAAAAGTTACGGATTTTATTCCCGCCTCTTCGCCGGCAAGATAGTCCAATAGTTCAACCTTGTAGCCACGGCGTTCAGCATAACGAGTGTACATACGGTAGAGCATTTGCACCCAATCTTGCGCTTCGGTGCCGCCTGCGCCCGCATGCAACGTTAAAATTGCGTTGTTGGAATCAAACTTGCCGGAAAGCAACGTGGCAATGTGAAGTTCGTTCACCAAAACCTCGATGGAGGATAACTCCGCCGCCGTTTCCGTCAAAAGCGTTTCGTCATTTTCGCACATTTCCAGCAAATCGCCTACATCTTGAAGGCGTTTGCAAAGTTTGTTGTAGTTGGCAATTTTGTCTTCGATGTTTTTGGCACGTTGACTGACTTGTTGCGCATTTTTAATATCGTCCCAAAAATCCACCTTGTGTTGTTCTGCCGTGAGATTTTGCAGCTCTTCGGACAGCTTGGGAATGTTCATACTTTCACCGATTCCGTTGAGTTTGGCTTGCAAATCTTTTACTTTTTGTTTTAGTTCTTCTATCTGAATCATAATTGTACCTGTGTGAAACGAAGCGAATTTTACATTTTTGAGCACCCGTGTGCACAAAAGTCGTTTTAGTTGCGTTTGCCCAACTTGTCGGCTTTGCGTTGCTGACGTTTCAAAGCGTATTCTTCCTGCTTAGTGAGCGGTCTGTTTTGTTGAGGTTGTTCGCCGCTTTCGGAAGTTTGTTCTGCTTGTTGCTTTGCCAAATCTTTGGGGTAGCAGCAGTTTTTGTACTTTTTGCCGCTTCCGCAAGGGCACGGACCATTGAGGTTCTTTTCGGGGTTGATGTTTTCGTCTTGTTGAGGTTGTCCGACGTTTGCATGCACAAACCTGCCGAAAAACAGCATACGTATGGTGCGAACTTTTATTTGTCCGTTGAGATTTTCAAACATGTCGTAGGCTTCTTTTTCGTAAACCTGCAAGGGATCGTGTTGACCGATGGCTTGCAAGCCGATTCCGCGGCGCAATTCGTCCAAAGCATCGATGTGGTCTATCCAAAGCCTATCAATGGCATCCAAAAGGGCAATGCGTTCCATTTGCGCAAACTCGCCTTCTTCGAACTCGTCGCTTGCCGCCTTTTTGTTCAGCAAATCTTTGCACAAATCGGAAAGCATTTTGCATGTTGTGCGTGCGTTTGTGGCATTTTCTTTGGTAACAATCGGAAATTCCGCAGGATAATAGCATGTCAAACGCTTATTCACCTCGTTCAAATTCCAGTTGTCGACGTTTTCTTCGCCGTCGCACGCTTCTTCCAACGTTATGCGAGCATACTCATCTGCCATTGCCAAAATGTCATCGTGAACGTTTTCGCCATCCAAAACGCGGTTGCGCTCTTTATAGATAACTTTGCGCTGTTGATTGTTTACATCGTCATATTGCAACACGTTTTTGCGTGCGGAAAAATGTAATCCTTCAATGCGTTTTTGCGCCGATTCGATGGTGCGCGAAAGCAACTTGTGCTGAATGGGGGTGTCTTCGTCTACGTTCAAAAACATCATTGCACGTTGCAGCATTTCTTTGCCGAAAATGCGAACCATGTCATCCTCGGCAGAAACGAAAAACACGCTGGTGCCGGGGTCGCCTTGACGTCCCGAACGACCGCGCAACTGATTGTCGATGCGTCTGGAATCGTGGCGTTCGGTGCCGATAACGCACAAACCGCCTGCCGCCACAACCTTTTCCTTTTCGGCGGATGTTTCCTTTTGATACTTTTCCACAAGTTGCGAAAAAACTTGTTTAAGTTGTTCCGTTTCGGGGTCGCCCTTCAAAAAACTTGTGGAACGTTCTATCTGCTCGTCATCATAGCCTTGACGCTTCATTTCCTGCTTGGCAAGAAATTCCGGATTGCCGCCGAGCAAAATGTCGGTTCCGCGCCCTGCCATGTTGGTTGCAATTGTAACTGCTCCCAAACGCCCTGCTTGTGCGACGATTTCCGCCTCGCGGCGGTGATATTTTGCGTTCAAGACGTTGTGCGGAATGTTTGCCTGTTTGAGTAATTTGGAAAGTTCTTCACTTTTTTCCACTGTAACGGTGCCGATAAGCATTGGCTGTCCGCTTTGGTGTCTCTCGGTAATTTCACGCACAATTGCACGCAATTTGCCCTGACGGGTGGAGAAAATCATGTCATCGCGGTCGATACGGACGAGCGGCATGTTTGTGGGAATTGCCACCACATCGATGTTATAGATGGTGTTGAATTCCTGCTCTTCCGTTTTGGCGGTACCCGTCATTCCGCTCATTTTGCGGTAAAGGCGGAAATAGTTTTGGAAGGTGATTGTCGCCAAGGTTTTGTCTTCTTCCTTGATGGTAACGTGCTCTTTGGCTTCGATTGCTTGGTGCAAACCGTTGGAAAACCGTCTGCCTTCCATTTTGCGCCCCGTGAAGGAATCGACAATAACAACTTGTCCCTTTTCCACAATGTAGTCGTCATCGCGGTGCATAATGGCGTGCGCGCGCAATGCGTTGTTGATGTAGTGGTTGATTTCGGCGTTTTCGGGGTCGGAAAGATTCTCCAACTTGTAAAATCGTTCTGCCTTTTTGATACCGGAATCCGTCAAACGCACCGATTTGTCCTTTTGGTCCACAACGTAATCGCCGTTGGGCTCCTCATCGTTTTGCGTTTTGCCTTCGGTATCCACGTTGGTGGAGTTTGAGAGCGTGCAGGCAAATCTGTTTGCCGTAACGTAGGAATCGCTTGATTTACCGCTTGGACCGGAAATAATCAATGGGGTGCGCGCTTCGTCTATCAAAATGCTGTCCACTTCGTCGATGATAACGAAGTTCAATCCGCGTTGCACGCATTGACTGCGGCTTACCGACATGTTGTCGCGAAGATAGTCGAAGCCAAACTCGTTGTTGGTTCCGTAGGTGATGTCGCAAGCGTAGGCGGCACGTTTTTGACGGCCGCTCATATTGTTCAACGTAACGCCGACGGTAAGTCCCAAAAACTTGTACACTTTGCCCATCCACTCGGCATCGCGCGCGGCAAGATATTCGTTTACCGTAATGATGTGAACGCCTTTCCCAACAAGCGCATTCAAGTAGGCAGGCAAAGTTTCCGTTAGGGTTTTGCCTTCGCCTGTGGACATTTGGCAAATGCGCCCTTGATGCAGAGCAATGCCGCCCAAAATTTGAACATAGTAGTGTTTTTGTTTCAAAACACGCCAACTCGCTTCACGGCAAACGGCATAGGCATCGGGCAAAAGCTGATCTAACGTTTCGCCGTTTTTGTAACGGTCTTTCAAAATTGCCGTTTGCGCAGAAAGGTCGGCATCGCTCATTACGGCGTACTGCTGTTCTTTTTGCATAACGGTGTTGGCAATTTTTTCCAAACGCTTGATGTCGCGAGCGTTTTGTCCGCCATATTGTTTTTGGGTAACTTTGAAAGACTGTTTGTATTCGGGGCTGTCTGCGCCCACCGAGTTAGAGAGGTTTTTCATTCATTTTCTCCTTGTGGCAAAACCGTGTTGCCTGTTTTGATAGTTTTGCCACAATCCAAATCGTTTTTCAATCCGCAGGCAAGCAGCCGCAGACGTAAGCAAACTATTGTTCCAAATCCGAATGGATTTGTTTTGCCGAGCTAAAAACTACTTTTCCCACTCGACTGTTTCTTCGCGAGAAGCCACCGTCAAGCAAATCACTTTTGCTGCGCCCTTGCGTTTCAACGCCTTGGCACATTCGTTCAGCGTGGCACCGGTGGTTTTGATGTCGTCTATCACTAAAACGGTTTTTTCGTGCAAATCGCAATTTGCCGCAAAGGCCGCTTTCAAGTTTTCTTTGCGTTCGCGCTGTCCTAATTTTTCCTGAGGTAAGGTGTTTTTTACCTTTTCTATCAAGCAGACGGGCGGTGCAATGTTTAGTATAGCACAAAAATGTTCCGCAAGCAACTGTGCTTGATTATATCCTCGCTGTTTTTGCGCGATTTTTGTCATAGGCACAAAGGTTACCAAATCAAACTGCAAATTGTTTTGCGTAGCACATGCCGCAAGGTAGCTTGCCAAAGCCTTTGCATTTGTGGCAACGTTGTGAAATTTCATGTCCAAAATTGCCTTTTGAACGCCGCCACCGTAACAAAACGGCGAATACGCCCTGTCAAAAAACGTTTCCTCCATAGCGCAGTGTCCACAAAAATCTTCCGCGCCGTGCAATGCTACTCCGCAGCGCTTGCAAGTTTTTTTGTTGTTAAAATTTACGTTTTTTAAGCACGTTTCGCAAAAGGCACTGCCATCGAACACGTCTTTCCCGCAAGTTAGGCAGCGGCATGTCGGCGTAACGGCTTCTTGCAATGCCGATTTAAGTTTTTTGAACAGTTCTGCCATTTTTATTCGTTCCGTTTTGCCATTTTTATTCGTCGCTTTCGATATCATCTTGCGCAGGTGTGCCGGTTGTGCCGAAAAATTTGCCCATTTGGGCGTTTTCTTCCTTCAAAAAGCGGCACAAATTGGTGGTTCGCGTGGCAATGTAGTTGTTGTGAATCATCAGTGCCAAAATTTTCTTGCTGCCCACCAGCACCACCACGCGTTTGGCGCGTGTAATTGCCGTGTAGAGCAAATTTTTGTTTATAATTGTCGGCGGACCGTTTACCAATGGAACCACAACCACCTCGAATTCGCTGCCCTGACTTTTGTGTATGGTGATGGCGTAAGCCAGTTGCACATCGGAAAAATCCTGCTGTGCGTAGTGCGCCAAACGGTTGTCGTCATAGAGAATTTCCATTGTGCCGTTGGCGCGGTCGATACTTTGCACCACACCGATATCTCCGTTGAACACGCCTTCGCCAACTTCCACAGTTCCGTTGGCATTGAACTTTTTGAAGGGTAATTCGTAGTTGTTTACCGTTTGCATAACCCTGTCGCCTACGCGAATGGTGTTTTTGCCCACTTGCACTTCGTTTTTGCCGAAAGCCCGCGGATTGAGCGCCTCTTGCAAGCGTTTGTTGATGTTTTCCACACCGGCAACGCCGTTTTTAAGTGCGCCCAAAACTTGAATCTCAGACGAGGGTAATTTTACAAATTTGGGCAGACGGGTGGTAACAAGTTGTACCACAGTGTCGGCGACTTCGCCAAAATCGTTCATCGGAATAACGAAGAAATCTTTGCTTTGGTTGTTGATTTCCGGCATATGGCAACTGTTGATCAAATGGGCGTTGGAAACAATAAGACTATCTTCCGACTGCCTATAAATGTGCGTTAGATAGCGAATTTCTATCACGCCGCTGTGGATAATATCCGCCAAAACGTTGCCTGCACCCACGCTGGGAAGTTGGTCTTTGTCGCCAACCAAAACCAGGCGAGTGCCGTTTTCCAATGCGGAAAGCAAACTGTACATAACGGAAACGTCCACCATGGAAAGTTCGTCTACAATCACCACGTCGCAAGGCAAAGTGTTGTTGCGGTTGTACTTGAAGGACATTTGTCCGCCGTTGGCTTCGTAGCCCAACAAACGGTGAATGGTTTTGGCATCGCGCCCAGTGCTTTGCGAAAGTCGTTTCGCAGCACGCCCCGTTGGCGCACAAAATTCCAGCCGCAAGCCGGCCGCCGTCAAAATTTCGGCAATGCACCTTATTATTGTGGTTTTGCCTGTTCCGGGACCGCCGGTTATCACCGTAACGCCGTTTACCACGGCGGATTTTACCGCGCCCGATTGGCTTGGGTGAAATTCTATTTGGGAAAGTTTTTCAAATTGCGCAATAAGGGAATCGGCATCCAAAAACAAACGCTTTGCCGAAACGTTCAAATCCATAAGTTTATAGGCAATATTGCGTTCCAACTTGTAGTAACGCAGCAATGCAACGGCGCGCTTGCCCTCCACTTCGTAGCTCTTCACCATTGGTTCCAACACCAATTCCGAAAGAGTTTCTTCCACCAGTTGGGTGTGTTCGGAAAGGTCCATTTGCAACAATTCGCTTGAACGTGCCACCAAATCGTCAAAAAACAAAAAGGTGTTGCCTTGTTTTTCGGCAGTGTCTTTCAGCGTGTAGACAAGCGCCGCACGCACGCGAAATTGGCTTTCCACCGCGACGGACATACTTTGTGCGATTTTGTCGGCGGTGAAAAATCCCACACCATCCACGTCGTCGATAAGCCTATAAGGATTTTGCGAAACGGCGGTTTTGGTGTCGCCCTTGTAGATGTTGAAAATTTTGATGGCAAGGTTTGTGGTTATGCCGAAACTTTGCAAAAACATAATTTGTTCTTGCATAACTTTAAGCTCGGCAACGGCGTTGGCAATATCCATAGCCTTTTTTTGCGAAATTCCCTTCACTTTGGCAAGCATTGCAGGGTTGTTTTCGATAACGCCGAAGGTGTCGTCGCCGAACATTTTGTAGATGTTGTTGGCGGTAACTTCCCCCACGCCCTTTATCAGCCCGCTGGAAAGATATTTCACAATTCCATCGCGGTTGGTTGGGTTCAAAACTTTGTAAGTTTCTACGGAAAGTTGTTCGCCGTATTTGTTGTGAACGGAAACTTTGCCGGAAACGGACAGCACCGTGCCTACCGTAAGCGTGGGGAAAGTGCCGACGCAAACAATATCGTCTCCGTCGGTTGTTTCCAAGCTCAAAACAGTATATCCGTTGTCCTCATTGCGGAAAATTATGCCGTTTACGGTGCCTTTTGCCGCAAGTTCCAAAGTTTCTTTCATTTTTACAAGTATTTTTTCAAATCGTCAACTTTATCAAGTTGTTCCCACGGAAACTCGTCGCGACCGAAATGTCCGTAGCTTGCAGTGGCAAGATAGATGGGGCGTTGCAACTCGAATTTGTTTATTATCGCGCGCGGACGAAGGTCGAATTCGTCGTTGATAATTTCTGAAAGCGCCACGTCGGAAATAACGCCTGTTCCGTAGGTGTTTACGTCGACGGAAACGGGTTTGCTGCGGCCGATGGCATAGGAAACTTGCACTTGAATTTTTCTTGCCAAGCCTGCCGCCACCACGTTTTTGCAAATATAGCGCATCATATAGGTTGCAGAACGGTCTACCTTTGTTGGGTCCTTGCCGGAAAAAGATCCGCCGCCGTGAGCGCAATATCCGCCGTAGGTATCTACAATGATTTTTCTGCCGGTAAGTCCGCTGTCGGCAGCGGGACCGCCTATTTCAAAACGTCCCGTGGGGTTGATGTAGTATTTTGTTTCTTCGTCCAACAAGTTCAAAGGCACCACTTGGCGAATGACGTGTTGTATCATATCCTGCGCAATAGTTGCCGTATCCACGTTGGGGCCGTGCTGTGTGGAAAGCACAATTGTATCCACACGGGTGGGCTTGTCGTCGTCGTATTCCACCGTAACTTGGCATTTGCCGTCGGGACGAAGATAATCCAAAATGCCCTTTTTGCGAACTTCGGCAAGACGTTTACTTATTTTTTGCGCAAGAGTTATTGCCAAGGGCATATATTCCGGCGTTTCATCACATGCGTAACCAAACATCATACCTTGGTCGCCGGCGCCGTACATATCCAACATTTCGCCGCGATTGCGATATTCGTCGGATTTATCCACGCCAAGGGCAATATCCGGCGATTGCTTGTCCAGCGAGATGATAACTCCGCAGCTGTCGGCGTCGAAACCGAATTTCGCGCGTGTGTAGCCGATGTCGCGCACCGTTTGGCGCACTATTGAGGCGTAATCCACAATGGCTGTGGTGGTTATTTGACCCATAACAAATACCGTGCCGGTGCAAACAACCGTTTCGCAAGCAACGCGCGCATTGGGATCTTGCGCCAAAATGGCGTCCAAAATGGCGTCGGAAATTTGGTCGCACATCTTGTCGGGATGCCCTTCCGTAACGCTTTCGGATGTAAAAAATCTGCGTTTTGTTTCTTTCATTTGTTTCTCCTTAAAACCGTCTCGAAGGCGTGTTAGCGAAGTTTCGCCGCTTTTAGACAAAAAAATAACCTTGTCAAACCCGACAAGATTACGAAACATGCCAAAAGCTCGCCGTCCCATCTTTCAAGGTTTTGCAAACGCAAGCCACACGCCGTGCCGATAGAGCAAACTTTTTCAGCCGCCGTGATTGTCGCAAATAACCACGCCGCATTGTCGTTGACGCGCCACACTTTTGGTGCTTGGCAGACTTGCTCGGCAACCACACTTTGCATAGTTACCGCCAAAGCACACAAGCAAATTGCTTCACTTTGCGTTTTCGGCTGTTCGGTGCGCACAAAACATGTTGCTTTGTTTTCAAACGCCTTGCGGAAATTAGCACCTAACACTATTTTAGGTTGCTGTGACTTCATCGAGTCCGTCTCTCTGTCACTCTCGATAGGTTTGTAAAAATATTGTAACACCGCCACGCTACATTGTCAAGTATATTGTTGTCAACAACCACGGTTAATATGGCGACAAAAATGTGTTTTGAGCGGCAACTGCGGCGCGGTTGGGAAAATAGATTCTGTCTGAAAACAACAGCCTTGAAGCGGACGACGGCGTCGCACGTTGTCAAACTTCGATATCGTGGCGAAAAGTGCTTTTGCGAAGTTTTCAACAACCATTTGCTCACCAAGCCTAAACATTTTTTGCACCAAGTGCAAATGTTGTTTATATTATTACAAACTTCTATTGACAATTTTGCACAAAATATTTATAATATATTACTAACAACCGTTTTTAATACGTTGCCGACATTTTTTTTAGCGGATTGTTGACTTTTGGACAACAACGTGTTAAGATAGGTTTGCCAAATCAATTTTATAATTTTTTGCAAGGATATACGCTGTCGGTAGAACTATATCCCAATTCGTAATTTTATATCCTTGCGCGTGAATAAAATTGGTTTGGCGACTAAACGAAGAAGGGTGTATTCTACAATGCGTCGACTTTGTTTGGTCGGCGCATTTTTTGTTGTTTTTTTGATGTGAACGAGCGGCGTTGACAAGCAACTAAAACCGAAATGCAATGTCTTCGGGCACAAGGATTGCCTGCCATGCCGACTATTACTTCGGAAAAACCTCACAAAACGCAAAAGAAAATATTATAAAAGGAGATCAAACTAATGAAACGCAAAATTGTTTTGACTGCTATTTTGGTGATGGTGTTTGCGCTGTGCCTTTGCGCCTGCGAAATCACGCCGAGTAAACCGACAGATTGCGAGCACCAACTGCAAGTGCACAGTGCCACAGCCGCCACTTGCACCGAAAGCGGCAACACAGAATATTGGCAATGCACCAAGTGCGATAAACTTTTTGCAGACA
>CAZHUH010000020.1:0-19678 GCA_964535505.1 uncultured Oscillospiraceae bacterium | reverse complement strand
TAAATTACAATTTAGCAAGTATCGCATACGCACCAAAATTATGGCGGTTGGATTTAATCTCCGACCGCCAACTATATTTTTTTGCTGAAAAATTGCAGTTTTTCCCCTGTGATGGGGTGCAAAAAACTAAGCGATTGGCAGTGCAACATAATGCGCGGCGCAGGTTGCGCACCATAAAGCACGTCGCCCACAATGGGGTGTCCAATTGCCGAAAGATGCGCACGAATTTGGTGCGTTCTGCCCGTTTGCGGCACAACAAGCAATTTGGCAAAGTTTTCTTGCTGCTCCAAAACGGTGTATTCGGTAAGTGCCTCTTTGCCGTTAAAATCCACCAAAGTTTTGTTGTGTTGGTCGTCACGCAAAAGCGGCAGAGCAATTTGCCCTTGCTGTTGTTCAAAATGTCCTTCCGCAACTGCCAAATATTGCTTAAAAATTTTGTGTTGCCGCTGCATTTCGTTAAGACGTTGCGCCGTAACTTCGTCCAATGCGCCCAAAACCAAGCCCGAAGTGGTTTTGTCCAGGCGCGTTACAATGCGCAATTCGAAACCTTCGCCAAAGTAGGTTGCCAATCCGTTGCCCAAAGTGCCGTTTGGGTGGGCTCTGTCGGGGTGAATTGCCATACCAAAGGGCTTTTCCGCGACGTAAAGGTAGTCGTCGGCAAAAAGCACCTTTGCCGCTTCCGCCGCAAACGACGGTGTTTCAAGGCGTTTATTTGTGCAAAGTTTTACAATGTCGCCAAGCCGCAAAATATGGTTTACCGCAACTATTTGTCCGTTCACGGAAATTTCCCCGCAAAACTTGTAGCGCTTTATTTGTTCGGTGGAAAAGTGTTGCATTGTAAAAAAATCTTTCAGCGTTTTTCCCGCCAAGTCTTGTTGTACGACAAAATTTATCATATACGTTATGCCAAAATTATGTTTTGCGCATGTTTTTAAGCGAGCATGCTTATGAAATAACCCAAAACGATCGTGTGTAGTTAAGCGCTTTCAAACGCAATACAATAGGGTGGGCGCCTTGTTGCACGACCGCATAGCAAAAAGCGTTTTCAAAATTGCCGCCCAACACGTTGCCCACTGTTAAGAAATAAAAGCAGTAACAGCATAGGCTTTGTAATACCGTTTTTCACTGCAAACTCAACATGTCGCCCGTTGCGCAGACTAGCCTATTGCGCGTGTGTTAGGGGCAAGAAATCAAAATAAGCGGAACTTCCATTTCTTCCGTAAGCCCCGTGTGGTGTCCCAAAAACTCCGTTTGCGCAGGTGAACAAACGGCTTGTTTGTGGGTATATGTGCCCACAGCGATGTAGTCGCCCAGCAAAAAGGCTTTGTCGCCCCTGTCGCCGAAGTATCCTTGCGAAACAAGCTCGGATGACTTAAACAGCACAAAATCTTCGCCGTAAGTTTGGGTAAAATATTCTTCAAACTGCGCCCTTTTGTCCTCTTTCACGGCAAACGCCACTGCGCGCGGCTCCAAAAATGGGTAGATTTCCAGCATGTCCATAAGTTTTTGGTCTTTGTAGAGGTACACGTAGCCTTCAACATCTATTTGTCCGTGGTCGGCAGTGACGATAAACAGCGTGTTTTTGCACTGTTCGGCAATTTTTTGCACGTTTTGCGAAATTTCTGCCAATAATTTTTGCGTTTGCGGCGTGGTTACGCCAATTTCGTGCATAAGGTGATCCGGTTCGTTGCAGTAGGCGCACACAAATTGCTTGCCCGACTTTTGGCAAAGTTGCAGCAAACCTTGAAAGAACTGCGTTTGCGTTGTGTAGCAAAGGTTGCGTTCGGGGTGGGAGATTTTAACAAAGGGCGGCATTAGGGTATTTATGGCGTAGTCGGTGTGCGCATTGTCCCAAAAATAGGGAAATTTTGCCAAAGGCGACTGCGTTATTTCCAACTTTTCGTTCGTCCACGAATCGGTGTCCAAAAAGATGTTAACGTTTCGTCCGATGTTTGCAAATCTAACGCTCCACCCAAACCAACCGTGTTCAAGGGGCAAGGTGTTGGTATTTAGCGAGGTTGTAGCGCAAGTTGTGGTGGAAGGAAAAGTAGAAAGCAGTTTTTGAACTATGTGTTTGCGCAAAAAGTTGTTTTGGGGCAAGTTTTGCTGCAACGGAAAAATGCCCATTCCGTCAAAAAGCACGTAAACAACCTTTTCGTAGCCTTTTGCCAGTTCGGCTTTAAGTTGCGGCAACGTCGCATTAGCGTTGGGTGCGCCCAAAAATTCCGCAACGGTGGCAGAGATGTTCAAGTTGCTGTGGGTGTAATCCGGTTTGTGCAGTTTCATTTTGTTCTCCTTTCAACCGCAATGGTCTCTGTCGGTGTGTCGGGTGTAGATTTAAAAAAGTATATCAAAAATGGCAAGTTTACCAACGCCGTAACCACGTCGGAAACAGGTTGCGCAAGTTGTATTCCCAAAATTTGCCAAAGAGAAGAAAGCAATAGCAACAGCGGAATAAACGCCAAGCCCGAGCGCAACATTGCCAAAAATGAGGCTATCCATGCCTTGCGTATGCTTTGGTACAGCATATTTATGGGGATAAACAGCGGCATAAACAGCAACCCAACCATGGCAAATCGCAGCGCAGGCACGGCAATTTCCACAACGTCAACCTGCTTTTGAAACAGCTGCACAATTGGTCGCGGAAAAATCATTGTGGGCACCGCCAACACGGCAACGCACCCAAAGCAAATAACAAGGGTAACTTTCAACGCCTGTTTTACGCGAGTGTATTGCTTGGCTTGGTAGTTGAAAGAAGCCACCGGTTGTAACCCTTGGCTTATGCCCATGCCCACGCACATCACGAAGTTGGAAACGCGGTTTACGATGCTCATCGCGGCAATGGTTTGGTCGGCCTTACCCAAAAGCCCTCCGTAGTAGCCGGAAAGTCGGTTCAAAATTCCCCCCGAAACGGAGTTGAGCGTTTGACGAATAAGCGAAGGCAGCCCATTGCGGAAAATTTGCAAGTATTGCCTTGCATTCGTGCTTACGTATCTCAAAGAAATTTTGCTTTGCGCCGTTTTTATGTAGAGCACCAACAAAATTATAAAACTTACTATTTGCGAAATGGCGGTGGACATTCCCGCACCGAAAACGCCCAAATTGCATTGCGATACAAACAGCCAATCGCCAAACATGTTCAACAAACCCCCTGCGCCCAGCCCGAACATTGCAAACAACGCTTTGCCTTCGTAGCGCAAGTTGTTGTTCAAAACAAGCGAACAAATCAAAAAGGGGCAAGAAATCAAAACCCACATGCCGTAATCTTTGGCGTAGGGCAAAATCGTTTCGGTAGAACCCAAAAACCGCATAAAGGGAGAAAGGAAGCACAGACCTATTGCTCCAAACACCAACCCAATTGCTCCACCAAAAAAGAATGCCGTAGAAACGTAGACCGAGGCTTTTTCGTTGTCTTTTTCGGCAAGTTCTTTGGCAACGTAGGTGCCGCTGCCGTGTCCAAGCATAAATGCCACCGCCTGAATTATCGATTGCAAAGTGAACAAAATGCCTATCGCGCCTTGGGGAGTTTCGCCCAAAGTGCCAACAAAGTAGGTGTCTACCATGTTGTAGATGCTGGTTATAAGCATAGCCACGGTGGTGGGAATGCCTAATTTTACCACCAATTTTGCCACCGGGGTTTCCGTCATTTTTTTGTAGTGCAGTTCTGTGTTTTCCAAAATTTGCCTCGAAGTTGCGTTTGTGAGAGTTGCTGATTAAATCTTATTTCAATTCGCGTATATATAATAACATTTTATCTGAAATTTGTAAAGAATGTGAAGAATTGCAATTGATTGCAAAAAATTGCAAACTTTTTGACAGAAATTGCAATTTTTTTGCAAACGATCGGCAAATTTCCGCACCGTTTGCAACCGGCGGCACAGGTAACGCAAAAACAAATGGTATTGACTTTCATTTATTAAGTAAGTATAATGGCATTATGGAACATTGTTCATTTTGGCGGCAGCTTTCTCTATTGCCGATTGTAAAAATTTTTACAAACGGTTGTCGCCAATAAATGGCTGAAAAACAGTTGATGTTTTCTGCAACATATTGCGGCAAATTCCGCAAAATGCGTCCTTTGACTTATGGCGTTGGTAAAAAAAGATATGAATTACACAAAAATTGCAAAACAAGCAAAAAGAATATTCGGCGCAGAAGTTGACGTGAAGCCAACGGAGCGCAGCATTGTGTTGAGCGGCGTTTGCAACAACTGGCAAGATGCCGTTGCGATTGGCAGAATGTTTGTGGACAAACGTGGCAAACGGCACGTGGTAAACGATTTAACGGTAAAAAACTTGCCGCAAGAACACATGCAAACGCCATCAATAAGCGACAACAAACTTGCCGAAACACATTGGGACGTGGTGATTGTGGGCGGCGGAATTTCCGGCTGCGCCGTAGCCCGCGAACTTTCCAAATACAACCTGAAAATTCTGCTTTGCGAAAAGCACAGTGATGTGGCGCACGGTGCAAGCGGTGCCAACGACGGTATGGTGCATGCCGGCATCGATTTGAAGCACAGTTGCAAAAAGTTGTACTACGTAACGCGCGGAAACGCTATGTATGCCGACGTTTGCCGCGATTTAGGCGTGGATTTTGTGCGCGAAGGGCAATATGTTGTGTTCACTTCGCGACTGATAATGTTTTTGGCAAGAAGTTACCTAAAACGTGCTAAAAAGCACAACATCCCAGGCGTGGAAATGATATCCAAAAAGGAAATTTGCGCACTTGAACCGTGTGTGAAAGATTTTGCCGTAGGTGCGCTGAAAGTCGCCTCTACCGGCGCTGTTTCCCCCTACAAACTTACCATTGCCTACGCGGAAAACGCCGTGCAAAACGGAGTGGTGGTTTCGCTTGACACCATTGTGAACGGCATGGTTGTAACGGAAGGAAAAATCGCACAAGTGATCACAAATCGAGGTACCGTATATGCAAAATGTGTGATAAACTGTGCCGGAGTGTTTGCCGATAAGGTTGCGGAAATGGCAAACGACAGATATTTTTCCATACATCCGCGTAAGGGCACCGATTTACTTATGGACGAAAAGGGTCAAGGCTTGCCAAAGCACGCAATAAGTTTGGCTCCGACGCTGAAAACCCTGAAACAAAACAAAAACACCAAGGGCGGCGGCATTATAAAAACGGTTGACGGCAACATTTTGTTGGGGCCCGACGCCATTGAAACGCCCCTTCGCGAGGACGTTTCCACAACGGCACAAAGCGTG
Source organism: uncultured Oscillospiraceae bacterium (assembly GCA_964535505.1). Taxonomy (GTDB): domain Bacteria; phylum Bacillota; class Clostridia; order Christensenellales; family CAG-314; genus Fimimonas. Next base: position 14,453 of record CAZHUH010000020.1, on the reverse strand, counting down.
AACGCCGTGTTTGAAAAGCAACATTTGTGCTGCCCGTCTATGCAAAAAAGCGACATAATCGCCTATTTTTCCGGTGTGCGTGCCCCCACCTACGAAGAAGATTTTATTTTGGAACGCAGCACCAAGGTGAAAAACCTTGTGCACGTTGCCGGCATACAGTCTCCGGGGCTTACCGCCGCGCCGGCTTTTGCCTCCGATGTTGCGCAAATGGCGCTTGACTTTTTTGCCGAAGAAGGCATTCCCGTTACAAAGAACAAAAATTTCACTCCCGTTCGTCCAAAACCCATTTGTACAAAAAATCTTTTGCCAAATCAGCTTGACGAAGTAATAAAACAAAATCCGGATTTCGGCAAAATAGTGTGCCGTTGCGAACAGGTGAGTTTGGGGGAAGTAAAACAAGCCATAAACAATCCTTTGGGCGTAGCTACAATCGACGGCGTAAAGCGTCGTGTGCGCGCAGGTATGGGGCGTTGTCAAGGTGGTTTTTGCATGCCTTTGGTGACAAAAACCATTGCCGAAGAAAAGGGCATTGCCTATTCCGACGTGCAAAAAGGAGATATTGGCAGTTACATTTCAGTTGGCAACATAAAGGAATAGTAAACTATTTTGAACATACGTATGTAAGAAAATATGCAACGAGTGTATTTTGACACAATCCGCAAGCATGTTGCGCTGTGTTTTAAGGAGGCACGAAAGTGTATTTCGATGTTGTGGTTATCGGCGGCGGTCCTGCGGGGCTTGCCGCGGCAATAAGAGCGTCAAAAAAATGTTCGGTGCTGGTTATCGAACGCGAGGCACGTTTGGGCGGCATTTTGAAACAGTGCATTCACGATGGTTTCGGAGTGGTACGTTTCGGCGAAAAACTCAGCGGCCCCGAATATGCCGAAAAATTTGTTGCCGAGTTGAAACAAACAAATGTTCAAACGGCGCTGTTTAGTTTTGTTACCGAAGTAACAAAAACAAAACAGGGGTTTCATTTAACTTACGTGTGCCAAATGGGCGTAAAAGTTGTGGATTGCGCCAAAATCGTGTTGGCAACGGGATGTCGCGAGCGCACCAAAAACGCTATTTTCGTGCAAGGTGATAGGTGCGCAGGCGTTTACACCGCAGGCGCGGCGCAATACTTGGTAAATTGTTTGGGTATTTTGCCCGGTAAGCGAGTGGTTATTTTGGGCAGCGGCGACATCGGACTTATTATGGCGCGGCGCCTAACGCTGGAAGGCGCAAAAGTGTTGGGCGTTTTCGAAGCAAAATCCACTCCCGGAGGGCTTACTCGCAACATTCACCAATGTTTGCACGATTTCGATATTCCATTACACCTTTCCACCACGGTAACGCGAACTTTGGGCGCAAATAGGTTGGAAGGTGTGGAGATTTCCAAAGTGGACGAAAAAATGCAACCCATTCGTGGTACGCAGCAAATTGTGCCTTGCGATACTCTCATTTTGGCGGTGGGGCTTATTCCTGAAAACGAAATTGCCAAACAACTGGGCGTCCCACTGGATGAACGCACAAAAGGTGCGGTGGTAGACCAAACCTGCCAAACGCTTGTAGACGGCGTTTACGCTTGCGGCAACGCTTTGCACGTCAACGATTTGGTCGACTACGTTTCGGAAAATGCCGAAACTGCCGGCGAATATGCCGCAAAACCCAACGACAGCGCAACTCACACCCTTTTATCAATGCAAGTTTCCGCAAAAGTGTTGTATGTCGTTCCGCAAATGTTGGATATCAACGGCGATATTTCTCGCGTTTTAACCTATTTTCGTGCGAGCGAAGAGTTGACAAACGTAAACTTGACAATTTCCGTTGGGGGGAAAGCGGTTTTTCAAAAGAAATTTCTCAAACTTTTGCCGCCGGAAATGGAACGATTGGTTGTAGATTTTTCCAAAGTTACTCAAGAAGAATTTCGCGCCGCCAATCGTATAGATTTTGCGCTGGAACAACAGTAATTTGCCTGCTCGCCACCTTATTTTTGAACGCTTTGTGACAAAGAAAGAACCAACTTGTTGACAAAAACGTATTTTGGGCGGAGTGTGCCACTGCCCACTCACAGAAAATACAAAGTGCCGAAAACGTACTTTTTCCACTGTCGAAATGCGGTTTTCGCAAGTTGTGTTGCATTTTTCGAACTTTTGCGAAAAATCGCACGCGCCTGCTTGCAGGCAAAAAGGAGAAAAAATGGAACTTGTTTGTATCGTCTGCCCAAACGGATGCAGGCTTTCGGTAAAGAATAATGGAGATAACGTGGAAGTGGTCGGTGCAAAATGCAAGCGCGGCGAAAATTTTGCTCGCGCGGAACTTACTTGCCCCATGCGCACGGTAACAACTTCCGTCAAAACCACGGTGGAAAATTTTCCTGTGGTGTCTGTCAAAACAAACGGCGAAATTCCCAGAGAAAAGATTTTTCCGCTGATAAACTTGCTTGCAAAAGTTGTGATAAAAACGCCCCTTCCAATAGGCACGGTGGTTTTAAGCAACGTTTTAGATACGGGTGTTAACATTGTAACAACCACAAATATGCTTTGATTTTTTCACACTTGTGTTGTTTTGTTGTGTAGAACAAAAATTGGTGCAAGCTGCTCGAAATTTCAACAAGATAACACGCAACGCAACACAATTTTGCAACACAATTTTGCAACAGCATTTTGACACAAAAAGCGCGACAAAACGCATTTTTGAATATACCACACGAGGAGGCAACAATGAGCAACGTTTTGGTAATCGACGTTGGCACGCAAAGTATGCGCGGCATCATTTTCGACGAAAAGGGCAATTTGCTTGTGAAAGAGCAAGTGAAATATTTGCCCTATATTTCCAAAGAAAACGGCTATATGGAGCAAAAGGCGGAAATGTATTGGCAAGTGCTGTGCCAAATAACAAGCACTTTGGCAAAAAACAGACCCGAACTGATGAACAATTTGTTGGCAATGTCGGTGGATACCTTCCGCGATACGGCTGTGCTGTTCGACAAAGATCTAAACGTTTTGCGCGATTGCATTTTGTGGAGCGATCTGCGCATTGCCGATACTTCCCAAAAGTTACCTGCACTGCAAAGAGTTTTGTTCAAACTTGTGGGCATGGATCGTCCCATTCGTGCCATTAGGCAAAGAATAAAGACCCGTTGGATACAGCAAAACGAGTCGGAACTTTGGCAAAAGGTATACAAAGTGGCGCATCTTTCCGCATATTTGAACTTCAAACTTACGGGAAACTTGATGGATTGCTACGCATCCTCCATCGGACACTTGCCTTTCGACAACAAAAACAAACGTTGGCTGCGCAAAAACGATTTGCTTTATCCCGTGTTCGAGGTTCCGGCGGAAATGATGGTTCCGTTGTGCTCTCCCGGCGAAGTTATGGGGCAAATTTCCTCGGACGCGAGCAAACTTTCGGGGCTTCCGCAGGGGCTGAAAGTTTTTGCCAGCGGTTCGGATAAGGGCTGTGAGACTTTCGGCGTTGGGGTTATAGACCGCAACGCTGCCAGCGTGTCTTTCGGCACAAGCAGCACGGTGCAATTTGCCACCAAAAAATATTTCGAGCCCGAACCCTTTATGCCGGCTTATGCCGCCGTTTTGAAGGATTACTATAACCCCGAAGTGCAAATTTTCCGCGGATATTGGATGATAAGTTGGTTCAAAAATAACTTTGCACGCCATTTGGAAAAACGCGCCGAAGCGGAAGGTCGCAGCGTGGAAGAATTGATGAACGAAGAAATAGAATCCATTCCGGCAGGTTGCGACGGTTTGGTTTTGCAACCGTTTTGGCAAGCAGGGCTAACTACCCCCGAAGCAAAGGGCGCAATCATCGGATTTTCCGATTTCCACACACGTGCACACGTTTACCGCGCTATTATCGAAGGCATTGATTTTGCCCTTCGCGAAGGGCTGGAACGTATGGAAAAACGCGGCAAGCAAAAAATCGATTTTATTGCCGTTTCCGGCGGCGGCTCGCAAAGCGATTTGATTTGTCAAATTGCCGCCGATGTTTTCAACAAGCCTGTAAAGCGCGTTCAAACCTACGAAACAAGCGGTTTGGGGGCAGCAATGGTAACGTTTATGGCGTGCGGCATTTACCAAAACGAGCACGAAGCGGTAAAAAACATGGTGCACTACACGCAAACCTTTATTCCAAACCCCAAAAATGCAAAAATCTACGAAACTATCTACAAAAAAGTGTATCTTAAACTCTACAACAAACTGCAAAGTTTTTATCTCGAGTTGGAAAAAGAAAAGGCCGATAGGGAAAAATCAATTTGAGATAAGAGAGAAAAAGCGCCGAGCACTTTCCGATGTCGGCAGAAATTCGAGTTTTGGAACAACCCGAACAAAGAAAAACAGAAAAACACCAAAAGGAGGTAACAAAATGAGCAAGCCTTACAAAGATTTCCAACCCAAATGGTATTTGGAAACTCCGCCCAAACGCAGTTACCGTTCCATTTTCAAGTGGGGCGATCCAAACTTCAACAAAGTGCCCAAAGAAAACCTCTACAAAATGATGAAAGGAATCTTTCATCTTTCCGACGACGATTTTCAAAACTATGCCGAACCGTTAGGGCTTGAAGAAGTAAAACTTAACAAACCTTGTGGGCTTTCGGCAAAGCAATTGCAAAGTTTGCGCCAAATTGTCGGCGAACAAAACCTTTCCACCGACGACTACGACAGGCTTTCCGTTGCTTACGGCAAAACCATGTTCGATTTATTGCGTTTGCGCAAGCACATTTGTGATAACGTGCCCGATGCGGTTGTTTATCCACAAAACAAACAGCAGGTGGAACAACTTGTGGCGTTTTGTTCCTCCGAAAAAGTTCCCCTCTACGTTTACGGCGGCGGCTCTTCGGTAACGCGCGGCGTAGAACCGATAAAAGGCGGCATTTCGTTGGATATGCGCCGCCACTTCAACAAAGTGGTGGATTTTAACGAAACCGACCAAACAATAACGGTCGAAGCCGGTATGAGCGGCCCCGTTTTGGAGGATTTGTTGCGCAACGCCCCCGCCAAATTCGGCGCAAAACGCGCCTACACTTGCGGACACTTTCCGCAATCGTTCGAATACAGTTCCGTAGGCGGTTGGACGGTAACGCGCGGCGCAGGGCAAAATTCCACCTACTACGGCAAAATAGAAGATATTGTCATTGCGCAAGAATATGCCACCCCCACAGGAACGGTAAAAACCGAGCCGTTCCCGGCAAAATCCACGGGGCCGGATATCAACCAAATTATGATGGGCAGCGAGGGAACTTTCGGTGTGTTGACGCACGTTACGTTGAAAGTTTTCCGTTGGATGCCGGAAAACCACTACAAATTCAGCTTTATGTTCAAAGATTGGGCTTCGGCAATGGAAGCCGCACGCGAAATTATGCAGTGCGAGTGCGGCAAACCCAGTGTTTTCCGCTTGTCCGACCCGGAAGAAACCGATTGTATGATGCGCCTCTATGGTGTTGACGAAAGCCCGTTGGCAGGGTTACTTTCCTCGCTTGGATACAAACCGCACAAGCGTTGTCTGTTTTTGGGCTTCACCGATGGCGAAAAGGGATTTTGCAAAAATGTGGCACACGTAGTGAAGAAAGTGTGCAAAAAGTATCACGCAATGAGCTTAACCGGCGCTGTTACTTCTGCGTGGGAAAAGGGACGCTTCAACGACCCGTATCTGCGCGACACCATGCAAGATTTCGGCGTGATGACAGATACTTTGGAGTGCAGCGTGCGTTGGAGCCAAATGGAAGAAGTGCATGAAATGGTGCGCGAATATTGCCACAGTCGCCCCAACACAATTTGCATGACGCACATATCGCATTGCTATCCTCAAGGGGCAAACTTGTATTTCATTTTCATCGCCCGCATGACTGAATTGGATGATTTTGTCAACTATTGGAGCGGCATTTTGGATCACATTCAAAAAAGCGGTGCGGCAATTTCTCACCACCATGGTATAGGCAAGTTTTTTGCGCCTTGGCTCGAAGGGCAAATCGGCAGTCGCCAAATGGAAATTTTCAAAACGTTGAAAAAACATTTCGACCCGAATAATGTTATGAACCCCGGCGGAACTTTAGGGTTGGATTTGACGGAAGAAGAGAAGAAATTTGTGCGCAGCAAGTGGTAAAACGGCCAAAAGTCACTTGGCGTGCAAGTTGGCAAGAGAAAACGGCAATTAGAAAAAACAAAATAGGGCAAATGTAAACGGTAGCGCAAGCGGATAAAACGCAATGGTGCGTTCTGCCGAACAAACTTGCAACAACGTTTATTTGCAAACGTAAAAGTTTAATCGTAGCAATAGGGCATTTGTTTTCAAATGCCTTTTGTTATGTCTTGACTTGTAAGGCAAAAGTTGCTAAAATTATGGTAAAAATGGCAACGTTGCCAAAAAGTTCGGTTCTGTGTCAAATATTGGGGCAAAATCCAAAAGCCAAGAAATATGGACGGCACGTACAATCTGCTGTTCTATCACCCCAACATTCATTGCAGAATCAAAAGATTTTGGGGGAGGCAGTTTTGAAAGCAGTTATTCAGCGTGTGAACAACGCAAATTTGCAAGTGAACGGACAACTTGTTTCGCAAATCGGCAAAGGTTTGGTGGTATATTTTTGCGTAGAAAAGGGCGATGACGAAAGTCTTTGCAATCAATTTGCTCGCAAACTTTCCAAACTGCGCGTTTTCGAGGACGACAAGGGCAAAATGAACCTTTCCGTTTTGGATGTCGGCGGCGAAGTGTTGTTTGTTTCGCAATTCACTTTGGCGGCAGACCTTTCACAAGGCAATCGCCCCGGGTTTTCCAAGACGGAAGAGCCTGTTCGTGCCGACGCACTCTACCAAAAAACCGCCGAACTTTTGCGCCAACTTGACGTGCGCACACAAACGGGAGTTTTTGGCGCCGATATGACGATAAATCAACAAAATGCCGGTCCCGTAACCATCATTTGGGCGGCGTAAGGGGCGCAGAACGGCAAACAAAGTGTTTTGAAGGTGCAATCGAACAAGAAAACTTTTAACCAAAGGTTTTCTGTATTGATTCTTGCTACGTTTCAAAAGCGTTCTTGCCGTTGCAACTCCGTAAAAAAACAGTTTGACACAACTTCTAACATACGTTGTGCAAAAAACGTATCTCTTCCGTTTGAGTGAAAATGCGGAGGAAAACATTTCGGCAATTTGGCAAAGCGCAATTATTTGAAAATTCGTTGGAGAAAAGGATGAAAAGTTTAAGACATCTTTACAAAAAAGGAATTGGTCCTTCAAGTTCGCACACAATGGGACCGGCAAAAGCAGCCGAACGCTTTTTGCAACACAACGACGGCGCCGAAAGTTACAAGGCGGTGCTTTACGGCTCACTTGCCATGACGGGCGAAGGGCATGGCACCGATCGCGCCATAAAAGGTGTGTTCGAAGGCAAAAAAATAGAAATTGTTTTCGACAAGGTTTCCAAGTGTATTCACCCAAACACCATGGATTTTGTGGCGTACTGCGGCGAAAAAGAACTGGCTCGCGAACAATATTTCAGCATAGGTGGCGGCGAAATTGTGCTTGCGGGCGAAAAACTTGCCGAACAGCGCGAAGTGTATCCCCACAACAGTTTTGCCGAAATCAAAAATTTTTGCAAGCAAGAAAACTTGGACTTGTGTCAATATGCGCAGCATTTCGAAGACGACGACATTTTGAATTTTGCCTTGGATATTTGGCAAACAATGAAAAACGTCATTGAAGTGGGTTTGCGGCAGGAAGGTGTTTTGCCGGGCGGATTGAACGTTCTTAGGCGCGCCAAGCAACTGATAAGCGATCCCAACAAGCGCGAAACAAAGCAAACGCACGAGGACAGAATTGTCGCAGCCTACGCATTTGCCGTCGGTGAACAAAACGCTGCCGGCGGCGAGATCGTTACGGCGCCCACTTGCGGAGCATCGGGAGTTTTGCCTGCCGTGTTTATGTTTTTTCAGCAAGAAAATCATTGTTCCGATGTCAAAATTGCGCAAGCGTTGTTGGTTTCCGGCATTGTGGGCAATCTTGTAAAAATCAACGCTTCCATTTCCGGCGCGGAATGCGGTTGTCAGGCTGAAATCGGCACGGCATGTGCGATGGCTGCGGCAGGTTTGGCGTATTTGAACGGTATGACCTTGGAAGAAACGGAATACAGCGCGGAAGTCGCTTTGGAACATCACCTAGGCTTAACGTGTGACCCCGTGTGCGGCTTGGTGCAAATTCCCTGCATCGAACGCAACGCCGTGGGCGCAATGCGTGCACAAAACGCCGTTAGCCTTGCAAGATTTTTGACGGACAGCCGAAAAATTTCGTTGGATACCGTCATCTCCGCCATGTACGAAACAGGCAAAGACCTTTCGGAAAACTATCGTGAAACAGCCAACGGCGGTTTGGCAAAACTTTACAAGTCATCATGAAAGCAATATTTTTCGATTTGGACGGCACTCTTTTGAATACATTAACCGATTTGACAAACAGCGTCAACTTTGCACTTTGCCAACTTGGTTTGCCAAGTAGAACCGAAGAAGAAGTAAAAAGTATGATAGGCAACGGTCTTTCGGTGCTTATTAAGCGTGCTTTGGGCAAAGACAACGCCGACTATCACAGCCAAGCGTTGCAACTTCAACGTGCCTTTTATGCCCAACACGGAACGGAAAACACACACCCGTATGAGGGAGTTTGTGATATATTGCAAAATTTGAAACAACAAGGCTTTGTTGTTGGAGTCTACACCAACAAGGACGAAAACATTGCCAAAATATTGTGTGACAAAATGTTGGCGGGGCATTGCGACTACGTTTGCGGCACTGTAAAAGACGGACAAACAAAGCCAAACGCCGAGCGGCTTTTGCAACTGCTGACTTCATTGGGCAACCCCAAAGCCGTCTATTGCGGCGACAGCGAAGTGGATCTGCAAACGGCAAAAAACGCAAACTTACCCTGCATTTCGGTAACTTGGGGTTTCAAAAACAAGCAATTTTTGCAAAGTTGCGGTGCAAAATACTTTGCCGAAACGCCCCAAGACATCGTGCATTTGGCGCAAATTCTTACCTGCGCGGTGGGCGGAGTGAAGTAGTAGTGAATTATTGTGAATATTCTGTTCGCAGACATTTGATAAGTTTTATTGCGGATAATGTAAAATGTGTTTGCGCAGTCCAAACATCAAAAAACGTCGCGGAATTGCTTCCGCGACGCCAATCAAGGCAAACGAGGAGATTAAACATAAACACAAAAGAGGGTTACTTTTAGCCTTGATTACCTTAAGAATAATTCTCAATGCTTGAATTTTTCTTAAAAAAACAAAAAAAATCAAAAGTTGCGAGCGGTTCGTTTTTGTCGAGTTTTTGTCATTCAGTCAAATTTAAGAGTTACAAACTAATATATGTTTGTTAAAAATAAATATTGCAACAGTTGTTTTTATTTTAAAAAGGAGTTTTCGATGAAAGTTTTGGTTGTAGATGATGAAGTTAAGTTGGCTGACGCGTTGGGCGAACTGTTTCGCCGCAACAAATTTGTTGTCGACGTGGTGTACGACGGCGAAGACGGCTACTTCTATGCCAAAAAGGGCGACTACGACGTGGTTGTTTTGGATGTGATGATGCCGGGTATGGACGGGTTTCAAGTTGTGCATAAACTTCGCCAAGTAAAGTGCAACGTGCCTGTTTTGCTGCTTACCGCCAAAGACGAAGTTTCCAGCCGTGTTAAGGGTTTGGATTGCGGCGCCGACGACTATCTTACAAAACCTTTTGCCACAGAAGAGTTGCTTGCACGGGTGCGCGCGTTGTCGCGCCGTCAGTCGGAAATCGTCTACGATTGCATCACCTATTGCGACGTTTCCTTGAACACCAGCAACTATTCTTTGTCTTGCGGCGACAAAAACGTGGCTTTGGGGGCAAAGGAATACGAAATCATGCGCATGCTGCTTTCCAATCCCACCCAAGTTATCAGCAAAGATAGCATTATTTCCAAGGTTTGGGGGCTGGAAAGCGACATAACGGAAAACAACGTGGAGGCGTACATGTCCTTTTTGCGCAAAAAACTATGCTTTATCGGTAGCAAACTCAATATTGCCACAAAACGGCTTTTGGGCTACTATTTGGAGATTCAAAAGTGATAGGAAAATTGCGAAAACGTATCGTTGCGATAAACGTTATCACTGCGTGTTTGATTTTGTTTGTGTCGGTTATATTAACTTTCACTTGGGGCATCAGCCGCATAAATGAAGAACGCGACAACCGCATGCGCACGGCGTTAACTTTCGACCGCGAAGACTTGCAAGACAAGCAAAAACTGGACGAATTTGCCATTTTAATTTACTACACTCAAACGGGCAATAAGGTTTGGTTTGTCGGCGAAAATTGCGATTTGAACACCGAAACACTAACCGATGATTCGCTTCTCGAAATAGTCAAATCGCAGCAATCAGACGGTTATTTGAATTTGTACATACGCTACATAAAAATTGTTGAAGGCGACACGATAAAGGTGGCGTTCAGCAATTTGAATTCACGCTACGGCGGATTGCTGAAATATGCTTGGACGGTGCTTGGCGCATTGATTTTGGGGCTTTTGGGACACTTTTTGATAAGCGTTTCATTGGCGCGTATGGCGCTTGCCCCCGTTGAGGAAAGCTGGAAAAAACAAAAGCAGTTTGTTGCCGACGCTTCGCACGAACTCAAAACGCCATTGTCGGTTATTATGGCAAACACAGACATTATTATTTCGCACAAAGACGAAACTGTTGAAAGCCAAATGAAGTGGTTGGAAAACACTCGTTCGGAATCGCAGCGTATGGCGGATTTGGTGGCGGATTTGCTGTTTTTGGCAAAAAACGACGATGGTTTGAAGGTGCAACTGGTGGATGTGAACCTTTCCAATTGCGTAAGTTCCATTGTTTTGGGATATGAAGCGGTATTTTACGAAAACAAAAAGACATTCAAGTACGATATTTCCTCCGATTTGCACATTGTCGGCAACGAAAAACAACTTCAACAACTGACGACAATTTTGTTGGATAATGCCAACAAATATTCGACGGATTCCGGCAACATCACTCTTTCGCTCGCCGCAAACGGTAAACACGCGCAACTTGTTGTGCAAAACGACAGCGAGCAACTTTCCGAGGAACAGTTGGCTCACCTTTTCGACAGATTCTACACCGTCGATCCCTCGCGCAACAAAAACAACGGCGGCAACGGATTGGGGCTTTCCATCGCAAAAATCATTTGCGAAACGCACGGCGGAAACATTAAGGTGAATTGTGTGGACGGCGTAACTGCTTTTTCGGTAACTTTGCCCTTAAAAAGGCATTGACATTTTGTACAATATTGCCCTTCAAAAAGCGATGAATGGGCACGTACAGCGCAAAGTTTTTGTCAACAAAAACTTTGCTTTTCTTTTTGTGTAGATTTTGCCTGCACAAAAACTTTTGTACACAATTTCAAACGTACGTATGGCGATTTTTTGTCGGAAAAGAAACCGGCTTTGGAATATAATTTTTGCTCGCAGAAAGGCGTTTGTACACATTTTCAAGTATACGTGCGGCTATTTTTGTGTAAATGCTTGCGCTGCAAAGGCTTGTTTGGTATAATAAACATAGGTATGAAAAACAAAATTTACGTGGTGGCGGCACTCATTTGGAAAAACGGCAAATTTTTGGCTTGCAAACGCCCTGCAAACAAAGCGCGCGCCCATTTGTGGGAGTTTGTCGGCGGCAAGGTGGAAAAAGGCGAAACACCGCAGCAGGCGCTTAAACGCGAATGCATGGAAGAATTGGCTCTCAAAGTGGAAGTTTCCGATGTGTTTTTGCACGTTTTGCACGAGTACGACGATGTAACTGTGGATTTGACATTGTTCAACGCCACAACAAGCGGCATTCCGCAAATGCTCGAGATGAAGATTTGCAGTGGCTTTCCCCTTCGGAAGCGGATAACTATCGGTTTTGCCCTGCCGACAAGGTAATTTTGGAAAAGCTGAAAAGCCTTGCACGGTAACGAAAAGAAGAATCTTGCAAGTGGATACGGTTATTTCAAAAAAAATCTTTTTTTGCTGTTGACATAATAATTTCTTGTGGTATAATAACTTTGTAAGATAGCGGCGGGTTGTAACCTTTGCCGCTATTTGGCTATAATATCTTTTGTGTCGCAATAACTTATTTATAAATTTTTGCCAACGCATGCACAAAACGCAAATAAGGATAAAAACTATGTGGTGGTTTGTACCCAAAAGGGAAGAAAATTTAACGGAAGAACAAAAACTGAAACTTTTGAAACAGGCGCATTTGTGCAATTTGGCAAGCATGGTGTTGATTGCTCCGACAATATTGCTAACGGTATTTTCGGTGGTAACAAAACTTGCGCAGTTTTCGTTGGCGCAAAAAATTGTCGTTGCAGTAGCACTGGTATTGCTGTTTGGCACATGCATCGCGTTGCTTTGGGTTGGTTTATGCAAACTTAAAAAAGCCGTGGGATACCAAAAGCCGACAAGAAAGAACAAAACAGCCAAAACGGAAGATTCTTCAGAAAAGGTTTCGGAAGAAGATTCCTTGCAAAAGTAAAAGGAAAGCGGCGTAATTTTTTCGCCAAAGGAGAGATAAATGCAAAAAAACAGATTGAATGTGGCACTTTCGCTGGTGCTTACAGTGGCAATTTGTTTGAGTTTCGTTACGTTTTTGCCAACAGCGGCAAGTGCGGCAAATTCGGCAGATAGCTACTATTCCGGCATAACCGCCACTGAAGGAACTGCGTTACTGGGGCAGTTGCACGACCTTATCACCACAACGCACACAAAGTATACTTCGTACGATGATTGCAAAAATCCCACCTACGTCATGCAAACCGATGCGGGAAGTAGCAGCAGTTATGTTATGGAATTCTATTCGCAAGCGGATATTTCCTCAGATTGGGGGGGCGGCGCAGTTGGCACGTGGAACAGAGAACACGTTTGGTGCCAAAGTCTTTCCAATGGTTTGTGGGGAACAACCGGCGGCGGCAGCGATTTGCACCACATACGTCCCGTCGAATCTACTTTGAATAGCGCTCGCGGTAACAACAAGTTTGGCGAAGTGTCAAATAAAAATTCCAACACCGAGGCTTATTATAAAGACGGCAACAAAGAAAAAGTTGCATTGGGCGGATATAACAGCGGCGGTGTGTTCGAACCGCTAGACCAAGTTAAGGGCGACGTGGCCAGAATACTTATGTACTTGTACACCCACTACAACACTTATTCCAACGTTTACGGCACCACCAACGGCAACGGCAGCGCATCTTTCGGAACATTGAATTTTACCAACATAATTTCCGCAAGCGACGAATCGGCAGCGATAGAACTGCTGTTGGAGTGGAATAGAAACGACCCCGTAGACAGTACCGAACGCAGTAGAAACGAAGCCGTTTACAGCATTCAAGGCAATCGCAATCCGTTTATCGACAACGAAACTTATGCCGACGCCATTTGGGGCGGGCAAAGTTTGCAAACCGATCCGCTTCAAAGCTTGAGCATTAACTATTCAGAGTTGACGTTAAGCGCACAGCAAACCATATCGCTGGAGGTTACGGCAACTCCGTCCAATGCAAATTCGCGCGTAACGTGGTCTTCGTCTAATTCCGGCGTTGCAACCGTTTCTTCCGCAGGTGTAGTAACGGGCGTTTCCACAGGCACGGCGACAATCACCGCCACCAGTGTGGAAAACAGCAACATCACGGCAAAATGTACCGTTACGGTAAAAGGCATCACCGGCATTACCATTTCAGGCACGCCCTCAAAAACCACCTATACTGAAGGCGAAGAATTCGATCCCACCGGCTTGACGGTAAAAGCCACCTATAACGACGGCACTACCGCAAACCTGCCGCTTTCTTCCTGCACGTGGCTGGATGGCACCACCCAATCGGAAAGCCTTTCGCAAGGCACCACATCGGTGGTGTGCAAAGTGGGCAACTTGACGGCAACGGTAAACGGCATTACGGTAAAAGCCGATACGTCCGTTCCGCAACCTGTGGATATGACAAATTTGCAGGAAAACACTCCTTACAAATTGACATTGAAACAAGGCTCCAAGAACGATACCATTTTGTACATTAAAAACGAAGTTGCCAACAGTTACTATATGGCGTCTACGGAAGACCCGTCCGAATCGGACGATGTGTATATCGAAATAGTTTCCGGCGGCTTCCGAATGTATTTCTTGAACGGCAGCACCAAAAACTACCTAAATGCCGAAGTTAACGGTACCCATGTCAATTTGGTATCAAGAACTTCCGCCACATCCGTTTGGCAATACGATTCCGCAAACGAGTGCATCAAAACTGCGGTTACCGTAAGCGGCAACGCAACCGAAGCGTACATAGGCACTTACGATTACTACACAACTTTCAGCACAAGTACAATCGACCATTTAAGCGGCTCTTTCCCTGCGTATTTGACGTCTTTTTCCGAGGAAACCACGTCGCCTGAAGACTCCGTAACACTTGATAAAACCGC
>CAZHUH010000019.1:0-19971 GCA_964535505.1 uncultured Oscillospiraceae bacterium | reverse complement strand
ACGTGGCAATCTAGTTAGATATTATCAAAGGATTGCTTCACTTCGCTCGCAATGATGGTAGAGCGTTGGGACTTTTGAATAAGTTTAATAACGATAAAGCGGTTGTCCCAAAAATGTAGCACATAAACTGCGCTTGCGAACCATTCTCCACGTCGCCGGCTGCGCAGGCCCGTCATTGCGAGGAGCGTAGCGACGAAGCAATTCGGATTCTTTTTTCATGCGGTGCGAAACCATTTCTAACAAAAAACCTACAACAAAAAGTCGCCCTTTGTGAGGAAGGCTAGGTTCCCCAAACGGCAAATAGTTTTTGGATGTCATATTTTTGGACTCAAAGTTGCGTTTATCCTATACATATCGCCCCAAAACACAAAAAAAGCCGCAAAAATGCCACAAAAAAAGTCCTAGAACACAAAATATTTCACAAATGCAGTATGTTTTTCCAAAAACTGTTGACATGTAGCGAAAACTATGTTAAACTGACTTTACTATATTTATAATCAATAAATAAATTTAGATATAGAAGGAATATCCCTATGGATAAAGTTAAAGTTAAAAAGGTAGTTAACATAGTTGTGAACGTGGTGTTGTGGTTATTTTTGGCATTTGCTGCGGTGATGACAGTCATCGCCATTTCCGCAACCTCCAACGCCGACAGAATTCCCTCAATCGGCGGCAAATATTTGCTTACCGTTCAATCAAACAGTATGACGCCCGTGTTCAAACAAGGCGACTTGATCTTCGGCACAGTTTTGACGGATGAAGAAAAGTTGCAGTTGAACGAAGACGACGTTGTGACTTACTTTGCCGATTTGGACGGCGACGGCATAAAACAAGAACTTAACACCCACCGCATTGTAGAAGTTGTGAAAGACGACAGCGGCAACGTTATCGCTTACAAAACGCAAGGCGACAACCGCGAAATGAGCACCGTGTCGGAAACCATTTCCGTCTCCGATATCGTAAGCCGTTGGGACGGCGGCAAATTGGGCGGCGTTGGCGGACTCATCACCTTTATGCAAAAGCCCACGGGATTTTTGTGCGTGATTGTGTTGCCTATTGCGCTGCTGTTTTTCTATCAAATTTTCGTGTTTGTGCGTGCCGTTTTACAGGTTAAAAACTCCGGAAAACGTCAAATTACCGCTGCCGACGAAGAGTTGATTAAACAACGCGCCGTGGAAGAATATTTGCGTTCGCAAGCTGCGCAAAACGACGGTGAGCAAGCGTCTTCGGCATCTTCCGAAACGGCGGAAGGCGCCCAAGAGGAAAAACCCGACGAAGACGAAGACGAAGCTGACACGGAAAAACCTGCCGACAACGCCAACGAGGGAAAACCTAATGGCGACAAAAAATAATTTCTGAAAAAGACAGGAAAAATCATTGCCAAGGGCGTATTTTGGGCCTTTTGGGGAATGATTTTTTTTGTTACACCGCAAGAAAGGTTAAGCGGCAAGCAGAAGTTTCGCAAAGAACAGCAAATTCGCAAGAAATCGTAAACTTGCAAAAATTCGCAGAATAAAACCGCGTATTTGCAAAGAGCGGCAAGTGCGCAAAGTTTTGCAAAATAACTTTTGCCGCAAACAAGAGCGCGTAAAGTTCGCAAGTAATCAAAGATTCGCAGAGAATCAAAGAGGGTGAAGATATGTTAGAGCATTTTTTGGATTGGTTCTATTCATTTATGACCACCATGCTTGGGGGAGTTTGGCAAATGATTTCCAACTTCTTCTTGGGGTTGGTGCAAATTTTCAATTTCGGCGTATATTTTGATCAATTTTCGCAATATGGCGGAGAATTTTCTGTTTTGGAATGGATTTTGTCCATTTTGTGTTTCATTTTGGCGTTTGCAATGTGGGCAGGATTGGTGTTTGTTATCGTATTGCTTGTCCGCAAATACATACGTTTCCGCCGCACAATTGTTGGCAATGAAGACTTGTTGGAAGAAATTGCCGATTTGCACCGCGATGTTGTGCGTTTGAACACCGAAAAAGAGCGCATACTTTCAATGAAAGTATCGCAAGCAGGGCTTACGCCGGAAGAATTCCAAAAACTGTTGGACAGCACCGAAACGCCCGCATTGGGAGACAACGTTGAAGAAGACGCAGTGGAAACGGCAGATGTTTCTCCCACGCCCGATCCGCAGCACTTGTCGCGTTTCTTCCGCTTGACGGCGGTGGACGAAAAATATGCCTACTACATTCCCCCAACATACGACAACTCTATGTCGCTGCAAGAACTGTGCGAGGACGTTCGCAACTACGCTTGCTATGCTTCGCACTTGTTCTACGAAATGAAAACAATTCGTCTTATGTTTGCAGGGCTTTCCTGCACAAAGATGATTTTGTTGCAAGGTATTTCCGGCACAGGAAAAACTTCGTTGCCCTACATGCTTGGCAAGTACTTCATCAACGACGCAACCATCGCTTCCGTGCAACCTTCTTGGCGCGACAGAACGGAACTTTTCGGCTATTTCAACGAATTTACAAAACGTTTCAATGAGACGGAAGTCTTGCGCCGCATTTACGAAGCAAGCTACAACGACGACATCAACATCATCGTTTTGGACGAAATGAACATTGCCCGTGTGGAATACTACTTTGCGGAAATGCTCTCAATTTTGGAAATGCCCGACCCCTCCGAATGGAGTATCGAACTTACCCCCACCGTTTGGGAAAACGACCCCAAACACCTCAACAGCGGCAGATTGCAAATTCCTCAAAACGTGTGGTATATCGGCACGGCAAACAACGACGACTCAACGTTCTCCGTTTCCGACAAGGTGTACGACCGTGCGTTTGTTATCAATTTGGATAGCAAGGGGGTCGCTTTCGACGCCCCCGAAACAACCGCAAAAAACATCAGTTATTCTCACGTGGAAGCGCTGTTCCAACAAGCCGTGAAAGATCACCCCGTTACGCAAGACATTTTGGACAAGGTTGCCAAACTGGATTTGTACGTTATCGAAAAATTCCGTGTGGCGTTTGGTAACCGTATTATGAAACAACTTATGTCGTTTGTGCCTGTGTACGTTGCGTGCGGCGGCACCGAGTTGGAAGGATTGGACTACATGTTGGCAACAAAAGTGTTCCGCAAGTTCGAAAGTTTGAACCTTTCGCTTATCCGCGACGAAATCAAAGGGCTTATTGCCTTTATGGATACACTTTTCGGCGTCGGCTCTATGAAAGAATGCACGGAATTTTTGCTTAGATTGCAAAAAACATATTAACATCTGCGCGGCAGGCGGCGTGGTCAGTTGCACGCTTACGCGAATAGTTGGTTTGAAATTACTTGCAGGCATTTGAAAGGTTCGGTAACAATAATCATTGTTTGCTAAACAACGGAACTATTGTGGCGGTTTCCCCTCTGCACTGCAAAACCCAACAACCCCAAAATGCAAAAATTTACCAAAACACCCTTGTTTTGGGTGAAAAGGAGCACAAATGGCTGACGAAAAAATCGTCAACAACCAAATATCAGAAGACGAACGCGAAAAACAACGCGATGCCTTGTCGGAGAAATATCAGCATATGTCGGAAAAAGTTTATTCCGACACGATGTACTTTGTGAACGGTTTGGTGCACGAATTTGACCTCTATCCCGAAATTATCGACGATATGCGCAAGGGCAAAGGCGTGGTGGAACTTCGCAAACGGGTGTTGCTTCGCGCAATAGACGAAGCATGGGTTACCGCAATAGAAGATTCCCTCCCTGCGCTGGACGAACTTATCCGCAAACCGTCGCACTTTATCGAAGAAACCGAGCGGATTTTGCCGATAGAACTTACAAAATCCGTTTCCAATCGTTCGATAAAGCACTTGGCGCAGCACACCGACTACATTACCAAAGTGGAAGGGGATACCGTCATTCCTTCCAAATTGCTAAACGTTTTTAGGGACGAAACCAATCAAACCTACGAAAACAAGTTTGTAAACACGCTGTTGAACCGTCTGTTTATTTTTGTTCGCCGTCGTTACGACGCCGCTGTGGAAGCGGGACAAGACGCGAAAAACACATCGCTAAGTTTTTCAAACGAATTTTCCCACGGCGAAGTGAAGGGTAAGTTGCGTCTGTGTGTGGAACTGGAAGAACCGCCCAAAGAAGGCGAAGTGGAAAAAAACTACGTTTTCACAAGTGATTTGTGGCGACGCGTGGAAAGGCTTAACCGTATTTGCACCGACTACATGTCCTCTGCGTTTGTAAACGACATGGGCAAAAGTTTCATCAATCCGCCGATTATGCGCACAAACGCCATTTTGAAAAACAAAAGTTTGCGTCAATGCCTTTATTTGTGGGAATTTATCGAAAGTTATGAAAACATTGGCTTTTCCACCATCGTGGAAGACACCCTTTTGGACGTTGACGAAACGTACATTCGCGAATTGTATTCCACAATGGCAATGGAATATTTGCTGTTTAGGCATCGCACCGACAAGGGCTTCGATGCCGACGACGAACTGGCTTCCGCAACCATAGACCAACCCATTCTCCCGGAAATTGCGGAGGATCTAACGCCGGCTACGGCGGCGGATTTTGCCGTGCACATTCAAGCGCTTGACGAAACGCGCGGAGAACGCACTGCCGAGCAAACGGAAATTTTGAAAGAGTTGGAAATTGCGTTGCTTGCCGATGAGGTTATGCGTCGCCGCATTGCGTTGGAAAACGCCCACGACGGTTACGAATATTCTCTTATGGCGAGGTTGGTTTTGGCGCAAGAACCTGCTCAAACTTTTTACACAGAGCTCAAAAACTTGTTGCTTTCCTACCAAGGGGTAAAAAGCCGCATTTCGTGGAACCACGACAACTACACTTTGGGCAAAAAACCCTGTGCGCGGCTGGCAATAAAGGGCAAAACTCTTTGCATTTACCTTCCGCTAAACCCACTTGACGAAAAATACGCCAAGTTTTCCGTAATAGACAAATCCGGAGTTGCGGCGCACAAAAACCGTCCGTTTTGTTTGCGTGTGCGAAGTCGTCGTGCACTAAACCAAGCGGCAACTTTGGTGCGGGAAGTTATGCAAAAACTTGCCGCAAACCCCATCGATTTGCCGCAAATCGGCGACTATCACTATCCGCTGCAGACCCGTGAAGAACTTCTAAAACAAGGGCTTATGCGCTTGCGTGGCAAAAAACAAGCAAAAGCCCAACAAGAAGGACGCAACTTTAACTCAAATGCCTTCATGGCAAAGTTGGTTTTGGCGCAAGAACCTGCCCAAACTTACTATACAGAGCTGAAAAACCGATTGCTTTCCTACCGCAAGGTGAAATCGCGCGTGTCCTGGAAGTACGATTCCTTCAACTGCGGACGTGTGCTTTGCGCACGTGTTGCAATAAGGGGCAAAACCATTGTGCTTTGCTTGCCGTTGGATCCTGCCGAAGTGGATAATGAACGTTTCCGCACGGAAGATATGTCCGGGCGCGCACGGTACAATCAAACGCCTGTGGTGTTGAAAATTCGCAGTCCGTTGGCGTTGAAACGCGCGTTGGAATTGGTGGATATATCTATGCAAAAATTGGGACTGGAACAAATGCCCAACGCCGTCCAAAAGGACTATCGCCAAAAACTTTTGGATAAACAAGAACTTATTGCCAAAGGTTGGATAAAGGTGGCAAACACCGGTGGCTCCGTTCGTTTTGGGAGCAATGCCGAAAAAGAACAAAAAGACGAAAGGAAAAGAGCGGTTGACGACAACGAACAACTGCAAAGCGGCGGCGGCAAAAACGCCGCAATCGTGCAAGATAGTGAGGCAAATGGTGCCGAAAGTATCACCGAACATATAACGGAAAACACTGCCGAAGCCGAACAGCGCAACATTGACATTCCTTCCGCAAGGGAATCGGCATTGCATGTCGGACCTCAACACGGAGCGCACACACCTTCAAACGACGCAATGTCGGATGGGCTTCCGTCGGCATACTCTGCTTATGGCTCGGCAACAGCCGAACAGCATTTTTCTTTGGGGATTGTCGGCAGCGAAACGCCAAGCAAAATGCGTAATACGGAGCAACAATCGGCAAATAGCTTTGCCGCGGAAAATCGAGCACCGTCGGCGCATGCAAAAGAACAATTGCCCTTTTTAACCGACGAGGACAACATTGTCAACAAAGGCGATAAAGCAAGCGACCTTGTCGGCGACGACATCGTGGCAAATTTTGCCGACGAGGTGGATAAAAACGCTCACAAACTTGCCGAAAATCAAGACTTCGAGCAACAAGACGAATTGGCAGAAAGCGTTGCCGCTGCGGAAGTAGCAAATGGGCAATTGGGCGGCAAGGCGGAAAGCCAAATGCTTCAAACAAACGGCGAAGAGCCCCTGGAATCTGTGCAAAATTCCGAAAACACAGCGGAACAAGCGTCGCAATCGAGCGCGAATGTTGCTCATTTTGACGAAGCGGTGATTTTCGATGCGCAAATTGACGGAGATTTTACACTGTTAAACAATTCAAAAGTGTCAGAAGAAAAACTGCAAAAAGAGAATTTCTTCCAACGGTTTTTCGGACATAACAAAAACAAGAACAAAGATGAAGACGACAAAGACGAATGACAACTTAAAAAAGAAATTGCTAAACGTGTTAAGCACGTTGGTTATAGTGCTTTTGGCGGTAGCCGCTTTGTTTGTTATTGTCAGCCGAATACAAAACCGCGTGTTGTTTGTGTTTGGCAGGGCCACCGTGTGGGTTATCACGGACAGTATGGAGGACACAATTCCTGCGCAAAGTTATATTTTGATAGAAAAGGTTAACGATGCGGAACAGGAAGTTTCCGTAGGCGACATTATCACATTCAAATCTAACAATAGCGACATCAAGGGCAAGTTGAACACGCACAAAGTCGTAAGAATCGACAAAGAAAACGGGTGGTTTATCACCAAAGGCGAAAACAACGTTGCCGAAGACGCCGACCCCGTGCCCTATGAAAACGTGGTTGGCAAATATGTTCGCAATTTGCCGATGCTTTCAGTTGTGGGACGGTTTTTGATGTCGGTGCCGGGCTTTACCATAGTTACGTTGGCGCTTATTGCAATGATTTGCGCCGTGTACATTCCGGAAATTGTCAAGGCTGTCAAAAAAGAAAAAGCCGCAGACGCAAACCCCGACTGCGAACACGAAAAGGAACTGCAACGCTTGATTGCCGAAGAAGTGGAACGCTTGAAGCGGCAAGATCAATTGCAAACTTCGGAACAACAAGAACACGAGTTGCGTGAAGAAAAACGTTTGAACCCCCCAAAAGAGCAATCGCAACTTGACGAAACCACGTCAAACCATCAAGGGGACGCTCAACAAGATAAAAAAGACACAAAGTAAAAATCCAAAAAAGGACGTTACGCTATATGTTTGAAAAAATTAAACTCAAAAAGCAAATTTCCAGGTACAAAAAACAAATTGAAGTTTTGGAACAAAAGCGCATGCGCTCTCAAGCCGCGCTGGTAACAGCCATTCTCAAGCACGAAACGCCTAACGACAACGATGTCGATTTCTTCAACAGATACACAACAAAAATCGACGAAGTACGCACGCAGATGATGGCTCTTTCGGAAAAATTGGCGGCATTGCAGAAGTAATAATTATGAAATCCGACAAAAAAACGGAAAAAAATGAAAGCCGAACGAGAGACAAAAAGTCGCCGAAAAATTTCAGTCACGAAGTGTTTTTCGTTTCGGTTATCATCATGTGCATCAGCCTTATTTCGGTGGTGTTGCTTTTGACTGTTCAGTATTCAGACGTGTTGGAAGAACAGGTGGCAATCAAATCCACGCAAAATTCCGCAGAGGCGCTTAACGCACTGGGCGAACGAATAGGCAACCTAAAACAGCACGCTGTTGTTTTGACCGACAGACTTTCTCGCTACACCGAACAATCGGAATACACCGAGCAGTGCATGCAATCTCAAGCCGACACCGAGTTTAACCTAAGCGGCATTTTGCGCGTAACGGGAGGCAAAGTGTATCGCGCCGATGGCGAATTGCTTTTCGGTGCCGACAGCAGCAAGTTGCTTGCCGATTCCGGCACCGTCGTTTGGGTGCCGGGCATTGTGTACGACGACTACTACAATTTGGATAGATTTGCCGTTGCGGTAAAAACGGAAGACTCGCCTTTTACAGATTCCTTGGTATTCTTGTATTCTTTGGCGGCTTTGTCCGATTTCAAATCTGAAGTCAGTGCCGAAAGTTTGGAAACCTCGTCCTTTTTCGCATTTTGCACAACGGATGGCAGAATTTTGGAAATTCTCGGCGGCAACGAAGAGTTGCTTTCGCAAAACACTAACGTCATCGACGGTTTGCGCGACCTCACCGGCCGTAAGGAAAATTCCGATGAACTCAGGCGTTTGTTGGCAACAGGTAGCACTCAGGTGCTTTCGGTAAGCATCGGCGGTTCGCCCTATGCCGTTGCGGTGGTGCAAAACGCCTCCTACGGCAACTTGTGCTTTGTAAGCATCAGCCATGCTTCCGAAGTTTACAGCTCCGGCTACGCTTTTTTGAGCGTAATCATGACTGCGGTAATAATTGCCTTTTCCATCTTGTTGATTTTTGCCATCTACTTCATTATCAACAAAATCAACACAAGCCGTAAAATCTCTCAAATGGGTACGGTAAACGAAGTTTTGGAATGCTTTACGCACATAGGTTTCGAGCGTGAAGTGAAAAAAAACATCGAGCGTTACCGCGGCAGTAAGTTTGCCGTGATAGTTGTCGGCGTTCGCCGCTTCGAGTACATAAAGGAAGCTGTCGGAGACGAAGGCGCAAACGATTTGCTCAAAAAAATCCGCACAACGTTAAACAGCGCTTTACGTTTGGGCGAGTGTTTGGGCTACGACGATCAGGGCGAATTTTTGATGCTGTTGCAGTACAAGCAAACGGACATGTTTATGCGTAGGTTACGCGAAATGTATCGTGCCGTTTACAACGCATTCACCACGCCGCGCTACAACGTAAAACTCAATTTCGGCATTTGCATGGTGGAAAACAACGACAACCCCAACGCAGAAAGGTTGGTTGCCAAAGCCAAACTGGCCATGAACAACTGCGGTTTGGAAAAAATGGGCGGCAACTACACCGTGTATGACGAATCTATCCGCAACAACTATCTGCAAATTTCCGATGTGGAAATCAAAATGGACTACGGCATACGTAACCGCGAATTTAAGGTGTTTTTCCAACCCAAATACAACGTCAATCGCGATTGTATCGATGGTTGCGAGGCACTTGTTCGGTGGTATGACGAAAAGAACGACAACTACCGCGTGCCAGACAGTTTTTTGCCTATGTTGGAAGCCAACGGTTTCATCAGCAGGCTAGACCACTACGTGTTTTTGGAAGTGTGCAAGTTTGTTAGCGGCTGTGTCGCTAAGGGGCTGCCTGTTGTGCCCGTTTCGGTAAACATATCTCGCGTGACGGCGTTGGAACCGGATTTTGTCGACTACTACGTCAACACTAAAAATCAGTACAAAATTCCCGACAAGTTCATCACTTTGGAACTTACCGAAAGCGTTGCTTACGAAAACTACGATTTGCTTTCCTCGCTGGTGCAAACATTGCGTCGCCGCGGATTCGAGTGCTCCATCGACGACTTCGGCGTGGGATACTCGTCTTACGATTTGCTTAAACAGTTGGAAGTGGACGAAGTGAAGTTGGACAGATTCTTTATCGAAGGCTGTCTTACAAGCCAACGCGCCAGATACATTTTGGAGGGCGCCGTTACCATTGCCAACAATTTGGGCGTAAAGGTAACGCAAGAAGGCGTAGAGGATGCAAAAACCTTCCAATACGTAAAGAGCATCGGATGCAACGTAATTCAAGGCTTCTACTATTCCAAACCGTTGGAAGAAAAAGCGTATTTGGAATTTTTGTTTGAACACGTAAACAAAAAAATGTAGTTACACCAACAGAGAGGGCAAACTGTTTTTGCGGTTCGCCCTTTGTCGTTATTGTTTGGTTCTGTTATGAATGTCGGGGTGACAGTCTAACTATTTATACGTGCTTAGCCGCTATTTTGGTTTTTGGCTCTCGCTCCCAATATTTGCAATAGAACTAATTGTGTGCAACAACATCTTGTTTTGTCTTTTGGGACAAAAGTTTCGGAAAAATCGCCGCTGCACCAAAAATGTATTTTGCCGATAATGCATTTGTGGCGTTTAAACGTCAAGCAGTTTCGCGACAGTGCCGCCGCACGCAGCACGGGGTACGCTCACAACTTTGGTCCGCATATTTTCGTCTGCATTGCCGTGCAAGGAACAAACCCTGCTAAAAGCAAAGGGCATTTTGCCTGCGCAAAATGTTTCCGCGCGCACGTTTTTGACGCTACGTATGTGCAAAGTTGTATTTTTTTGCCAAATCCGCACAGTAAAATTAACGCTGACTTTGGCGTTTTGATGCGATGAGTCTATTGTCTTTCCAACAAAATTCCCACTTTGTTCATCATACATATTTTGTGCTCCAACATCGAGTGTGCGTAGCGCACAAGCGTAACGTTGGGGTTTTTGTGTCCCAAAATTTCCGCAAGCGTTCTAACGTCCATGCCACATTCCAAAGCGCGCGTGGCGAAGGTGTGGCGTAATGAGTGAAAACCTCTGTGCGGTATGTTTAGTTTATGCTGCATGGCGGTGAACATATTTTGGTAAGACCTAATGGAAATGTGATTTGCCCCTTGCGAAACCACGTAGTCGCTTTCGCTGTGCCTTTTCAAAGTACGCAAGTATTCCACAATGCGTTTCGGCAGTGGAATTATTCTACGTGAACTGTAGGTTTTGGGCGAATCTATCACTTTCACGAATTTGCCGTTTTCGTAACAATCTCGGCAGGTGCCGTTTACCGAAAGCATGGCGTTTTCCAAGTCGATGTCCTTCCAACGCAACGCCATAAGTTCGCCCACGCGAAGCCCCGTGTAAAGGGTAAGCACAATGCCGAAATTGCTGCTTGTCGGGTTCCACAGCACGGCGGCTTCCAGTTGTCTTTGTTCGGCAAGCGAAAAGCATTCAACACGTTTTTCCTGCACTTTGGGACGTTGAATGTGGCCGCATTGCCATGCGGAGGCAACTCCCATTCTTGCAGCCACGTGTAACGATGTTTGTATCACCGACACAACCAGACTCACCGTGCCGGAAGCCAACTCTTTGCGGTATGTTCCGCCGTTGTGCATAAGTTCGACGATATAACTTTGCAGAATGGTCGGCGAAAGTTCTGCTATATCGTATTCGCCCAAGTATGGTGCAATATAAAGTCGGATTATGTCGCGATAGTTTTGGTAGGTGCGCGGTTTCGAGCCCAACATTACGTATAAATTTAGCCAGTCGTTTAACCAATCTTTGTACTTCATTTGCTTTTCCTCCGTTTTTTTTGAAGTTACTTATGTTATACCACAGCCAATAATTTCTGCGGTGTTTTTCGGATAGGAACGATCACACCCGACGTAGTGCAGATTGTCTTTTGGCAGCCGATGCTATTGGCAACGTGTTCGATGTTTCGGAGGACAAGCATAGCACTGCGGGCTGAAAGTGTGGTTTGCGGAATGAATTTTTTACTGCAAACGACAAAGTGACTACGCCAACGCCCACAACTTCGGTTCTTCTTGTTTCAATTGCATTGGCAAACTTGCCGCACATACTCGTTGTCAACGCAACGAGCAACGATAATTCGCATCGTTTTGGCATGGTATAACTTCGCAAATGTAGTTGAAATGAAAAAGGCAAAAACTGTTGCCGAACGCAGTTTTTTTCGGCAAAATCGCCTTGTACTTTCCCAAAAGGCAAATAAAACGGCGTCAAAGCGCAAAACAGCATGTCCTCGAAAAGACAAAACTGCACATTTTTTGTTGCGGAGATTTTCTTCAAAGTGTCTGTTTTGGCACAATTTTCAAACAATACTTTCAAAAATTTCGGCGCAAGGCAAAAAAATTGGGCTAATAATATTTGCAAATGTCCGATTATGCGATATAATATATAAGATATAATATATTGTCAGTTGGTCCAAATATCCATCAAACGTTGAGAGTAAAGTGTACACTAAAACTGTGTAACGTTTGATGATATAATATTAAAACAAATAATGTCTTGTCAACCAACCGAAATATCCATCAAACGTTGAGAGTAAAGTGTACACTAAAACTGTGTAACGTTTGATGATATAATATATAATAGACAGAATCGAAACGGAACAACCATGGGGCTTTTTGCCAAACACGCAAGCATAGCCTTGACTGCGTTACCGTGCATTCACCACAGGTGCCACACCGTTGCGAGCATTGTGCTGTCGGCGGCATGGAGCAGACCGCACGAACACATTGCTGCAAAAACATAAAGATTGAATGCTACGTATGCGACATGTTTCCTTTATTCCCGTCTATTTCGAAAAAATATTATGCACAAAAAGTGCAAACAAAAGGAGATTTTTATGGCTGGATGGTTCAAATCACAAATGTGGAAAGTATTGGAATGGAAAGACGATTCGTCAAACACGATGGTTTACCGTTTCGATATGCAAGGCAAAGAAATCATGAGCGGTTCTCAACTTACCGTAAGGGAATCTCAGGTGGGCATTTTTGTGCATCAAGGTCAAATTGCCGATGTTTTCGGTCCCGGTCAACACAAACTTACCACCAAAAACCTTCCCATTCTTTCCGGGTTGGGTGCAATTTTTTATCAAAACGAAAGCCGTTTTAAGGCGGAACTGTACTTTGTAAATACAAAACAATTTGTTGATTTAAAGTGGGGCACAACCAACCCCGTTACCATGCGCGACAAGGAGTTCGGCGTAATTCGCATTCGTGCTTTCGGCAACTATTCTTTCCGCGTAACCGACCCTGTCGCCTTTTTGCGTGAAGTTTTCGGCACAAACGGTATGTACACGGTGGAAGATATCGAAGGCAATTTGAAAAATATTTTGGTTTCGCAATTAAGCGATACTATTGCCGAAAGCAAAATTTCCGCTTTGGATATGTCAATGAACTACCAAGAATTCGCAAGTCTGGTGCGCGATAACGCACAAGCCAAGCTTTCCGCGATGGGGCTTTCGCTAACAGATTTCAACTTGGTAAACGTCAGTTTTCCCGAAGCGGTGGAAAAAACCATTGACGAACGCACAAGTCTGGGCATTTTGCAAGACCAAATGGGTACATACACTCAAAAGAAGGCGGCCGACGCATTGGGCGATGCAGCCAAAAATCCGGGTGCTGCAGGCTCATTTATGGGCGTAGGCGTAGGTATGGCGGCAGGCAACATTTTGGGCGGTGCAATAACAAACAACACCGGCAGTGCGGCAAACGCACCCAAAAACAACCAAGGTGCAACAAAATTTTGCCCAAATTGCGGCAAACCGGTAAGCGTAAGTTCGAAGTTCTGTCCCGAATGCGGCACAAAACTTGCCTTATCAGACGTTTGCCCAAGTTGTGGAAAACCTGTGGATCCTTCGGCGAAGTTCTGCTCCGAATGTGGAGGAAAACTTAACTAGGCTTATGGATCGCAACTACACTCAACAAGAATCTTCGCAACACAAATGTCCCAATTGCGGAGCACCGTTGCGTTTCGATCCGCAAAGCGGCAATTTGTTTTGCGATCACTGCGAAAGCATTGTAAATTTTCGGCAAAGCGCCGAGGTTCAAGAGCGCGAATTTGACGATTTGGTAACCTTTCGGCAGGCAAAAAACAGCGCCGTAACTTGCTATCGTTGTTCCAACTGCGGCGCAGTAAGCGTGGTGGCACGCACGGCATTGGCAACCACGTGTCCCTACTGCGATTCCCCCGTGGTGATAGATGACACAACCGGTTCGGTGGTAAAACCCGATACCGTCATTCCCTTCGAGCTTACGCCACAGCAAGCGGAGGATCAACTTTTGGCATGGCGCAAGCGCAAATTTTATGCGCCGCACAATTTTCGCAAGCACGTCAAGGAAGACGTGGCGAAGGGAGTGTTTATTCCCGTCTGGACGTTCGACGCCTCTACTTCTTCCGACTATGATGGGCAAGTGGGTTACCGCCGTACGCGCACAGTGCGTAGAAACGGCAAAACCTGCACTGAAACTTACATCGAGTGGCGCCGCGTAAGCGGTGTTTTGGAAAAAAGTTTTGACGACATTGTCATTCGTGCCAACGAAAACGTTCCCGCCAACTATTTCGACAATCTAAAACCCTTTCCGCAGGCAAAATATCGCGTGTACGACGACGAATATTTGGCCGGCTACATTGCCGATCACTATTCGTTGGAGCCGTTAGACGCTTTCAGACAGGCAAAGACGGTTATGGAAAAATCGATTCGCCAAGCCATTGTGAATTTGTACAATGCCGACGAGGAAGGCACAATGCATTTGGATATGCACGTGCTGCAAAAATCTTTCAAGTATTTGCTGGTGCCGGTGTATATTGCCGCCACAAAGTATCGCAACAAAATCTACAACCAATATGTTTCCGGCGTGTTTTGCGATGACGAAAAGAAGAAAAGCAAAGTTTCAGGCAAAGCCCCCGTTTCAGTGTGGAAAGTGGTGTTGACCGTGGTGTTGGCGCTCGGTTTGGTCGGGCTTGTCGGCTGGCTTGTGTACAGATCCTACCTCGAAAGCAACATGGATGTGAACGTGTGGTTGTATGTGAGCAGCAAGTTTACGCAACTTATCGCCAAGTAAGTTGCGGCGCGTGGCGCGTTTGCGCAGCGGCATTGCACAAAAATTTCTCAAACGGCGGCATATTGAGTTGTCAAAACGCCCACAATAATGTAAAATGAAAAGGTAAAAAATTTCTTTTGACAAAATCGCGCGTTTTTGCCCTTTGCGCCAAAAGAAACAAAGAAAAAAGGAGAATTGCTATATGATAACCAAGGATATGAGAATTGTAGATGTGTTGGAAGTAAAACCCGAAGCGGCAAGTGTTTTCGGACGCTACGGAATGGGTTGCATCCATTGCCTTTTGGCGCACCAAGAAACCGTTGAAGAAGCTGCTGCTGCGCACGGCGTAGACCTTGAAGAAATGTTGGCTTTGCTCAACGCGTAAAAAACTCACAAAAAAAACGCAGTCCGTTTGAATGAAATGCGCACCTTATCGGGGTGTCGTCAAAAGTGACTGCGTTTTTTTATGCCAATTATTGAGGCGCAACAGCAATATTGTCGGATTTTGCCCCTTGCGCACTAATATTTAACATAGAACCATAAAATACCAATGATGGGTTGTGCAAAAATTGTAATTTCCGTATTGACTAAACGCCGTTTGCGTGTTAAAATACCCCTATATGGAGGTTCATTATGGAGCAATCGAAAATTTATGCAAGAGCACTGGAAGTTATGGAGGAAAATTTCGGGCATATGATCATCATGAGTTTGGGCACTTGCTCAAACAACACCGTGGCGGTGCGCGACCTTCATGCTTACTACGAAAATGGCAAAATGTATTTGATTGGCAAAACCGATAACACCTTGATGCGCGACATTGCGCTTAATCCCAACGTTGGCATGTGCCACAGCGCACACAACATGCAAGGCATTGCAAAATCACTGGGGCACCCCTTGGAAGCACAAAATGCCGCTTTGCGCAAACGTCTGAAAAAAGAGTTTTCGCTTAACTACGACGAATATGTTACGGAAGACAACCCCAACATGCGCATTATCGAAATAACGCTTGTTCATGCGGAAACTTTCACACGTTATCATCGTTACGAAATTAACTTTGTCGATGGCACTGCTTGCCGCGACCACACCGCGCCATATTTGCTTTTCAGATAGGCGTTTGCCAAACAATTTTGTCCTTTCACAAATATCGGAGCACAAATGGGCAATTTCTGCAAAAAACAGTTAATTTTGCTGAGTTTGCATATCTTGTTATTTATGCCCCAACCTTTTTAATGGAATAAGGTTTTAAAAAGCAATTTTGCACAAAAAAGCAGAAGCGTATTTTGCGTTTCTGCTTTTATTCTGTTTTGATTACAACTTTACACACACGTGTGCGCGAAAAATGTGTTTGCCGTTAACTTTTGAATAATTTCGTATTGTCTTTTTGGCAAAAGATTGGAAAAATT
Source organism: uncultured Oscillospiraceae bacterium (assembly GCA_964535505.1). Taxonomy (GTDB): domain Bacteria; phylum Bacillota; class Clostridia; order Christensenellales; family CAG-314; genus Fimimonas. The sequence goes on along the minus strand of CAZHUH010000019.1, from coordinate 3,991 downwards.
TTCGTTGATTTTCGTTTGTTGAGTGCCGTCGAAGCCCTATTTAACGTTCCACTTTGCCAACAAATCGTCAACGGTGGTTATTTCCGCGCCGTAAACGTCCACCAAATATTTCAAACCGTAGTTGTAGTCTTCGGCGGTGAAACTGTCGGTTGCGTCCTTTGCCACAACAATGTTGTAGCCCAAGCAGTAGGCGTCGGCAGTGGTGTGTCTAACGCACATGTGGGTATGCAAACCCGTCATTACGACGGTGTCTACGCCCAATTCATGGAGCAACAAATCCAAATCGGTGTGGAAAAATCCACTGTAACGACGTTTTGGAACAACGTAGTCTGTGTCGCATAGGTGCAATTCGGGGATAACTTCAGCGCCTTTTGTTCCGGCAATGGCGTGATCGCCCCAAAGTTTAAGTTCGTGGTCGACGTTCTTAATGTGTGCGTCGTTGCAGAAAATAACGGGCACGCCGGCTTTTCTGGCGCCGTCGAGAAGTTCCGCTGTTTTGGGCACAATGGCAAGCCCTCTGTCGCATTTCAAAGCGCCTGTAACAAAGTCGTTCAACATGTCTACTACAAGTATCGCTGTTTTCATGGCGTATTCCTCCTTGCTGTTTGTTGATGTTATACTACGACATTTTCCACCGAAAGTCAAGCGCAAGCACATTTATTTTGTTTATTTGTGTTGAAAGAGTTTCTATTTTCCTAACGTCAATCAAAATGTTTACTTTTTTGCTATTTTGTAGTAGAATTATGCCGTAATAGGAGATAAAAAATGGAAAATTTACGCAACAAAAAAGGTTATATATGCGATATGGATGGCGTTATCTACCACGGCAATGTGCTTTTGCCGGGTGTAACGGAGTTTGTCGACTGGCTCAACAAAAACGGCAAACACTTTTTGTTTCTCACAAACAACAGTCAAAAATCACCGCAGGAACTTTCGCAAAAACTCAAACGTATGGGCTTGGATATTTCCGCAGAGCATTTTCATACGGCTGCATTGGCAACGGCAAGTTTTTTGAAAAGCCAAGGAGCAACCAGTGCCTATGTAATCGGCGATGCAGGGCTCACCAACGCTTTGTATAACGTTGGCATTGTGCTCAACGATGTCGATCCCGAATACGTTGTTATCGGCGAAACGGAAAACTACAATTTCGATAACATTTGCAAAGCGACGCGGTTGGTTAATAAAGGCGCCAAACTTATCGGCACCAACAGCGACCTTACCACCCCAACGGAAAAGGGCGAAATGCCTGCTTGCCAAGCGCTTATCGCCCCTGTGGAATATGCTACGCGCAAAAAAGCCTACTACGTCGGTAAGCCCAACCCCCTGATGATGCGTGCCGCAATGGATCGTTTTCACGAAATAGGCGTGCACTCTCCCGATGTCGCAATGATAGGCGACCGTATGGACACCGACGTCATCGGCGCAATCGAAAGCGGACTCGATTCCGTTTTGGTGTTGTCAGGAGTGTCCACAGCGGAAACGATCAAGCAATTTCCTTATCGTCCGCATTACGTTTTGAACGGTGTCGGCGACATTGTGGATTGATTTTCCCCCCCCAATGGCAGGGGCGAAACATCAAACTCGCCGACAGCGATTTGGAACGCTATTTTGCAATTTTCTCACATACGTATGGGCAAAATTGTTCCCTCCCCCCCCAAAAAAATACCCAAAATTCAAAACAGAATGCAGGCAAAACAGCATCCGTAATAATTAAAAAAAGGATGCGGTCAAGTGGAATATATCCACAAAACCGCATCCTTTTTCAATATTTTTGTTTTTCGCTTACTTCGCTTGCTTTTGCGAGACGACAACTAAAAGTCGTTCCCAAACCGCGCGCTAAATCACCCATTCGCCGTTTCTAAACAACGGTGTAACGGTGCCGTCGTAGGCAATGCCGTCAATGTCAATATCTTTTGTTCCCACCATAAAGTCAACGTGTTGCAAACTTTGGTTCATGCCGTGCTCGGCAAGTTGGTCGGCGTTCATAGCGTTGCCGTCTTTAACCGTGGTGGGGTAACTTGCGCCAAACGCAAGGTGGCAACTGGCGTTTTCGTCAAACAACGTGTTGAAAAACAAAATGCCGCTTTCCGCAATGGGCGAATTTTTGCCGATAAGCGCAATTTCACCCAAACTCAACACGCCTTCGTCGGAAGAAAGCAGCCCTTTCAGCGCGTCAAATCCCACTTCCGCGCGGTAATCCACAACTTTGCCGTCTTTGAAAGTTATTGCAAAATTGTCAATTACGTTGCCGTTGTTTACCAAAGGCAGTGCGTTCACAACTGTGCCGTTTATTTTTTTGTTATGCGGCGCAGTAAAAATTTCCTCCGTGGGCATGTTTGCCGTAAAAGGCACACCGTCTTGCCCTTCCTCTTCGGCGGCAATCCATTGGTGATCCGTTGCCAAACCCACCTTCAAATCGGTGCCGGCGGCGTTTTTCATGTGGATGTATTCAAAATTGTGGCTGTTCAAAAATGCGGCGCGGCGGTGTAGCGTGTCGATGTGTTTGCGCCAAGCTTCGGTGGGGTTTTCGCTGTCCAAACGCATAATGTGCCCAATGGCGTTCCACATTTTGTCAATGGCTTCGTCCGTTGGCAATTCGGGGAAAACTTGCTTTGCCCAATCCGCCGTTGGAATGGAAACAATCGTCCAACGCAAGTAGTTGCTCATTGTGGCATTGCGGAATTTGTGCCGAGCCTTCTGAAAAGCCACCTGATAAGCGGCAAGTTTTTCGGGGTCGCACCCCTTGTAGATGTTGGGATTTCCTGCCGAAATGGAAACCAGACAGCACTTGTTTTCAATGAAGTAGTCCATTTGATCTACCAAATAGTGGGGAATTTGACACAGCGTTTCTTTTGAAACGTGAAGCATGTTCAGTCTGCCCAATTCTTCATCACTCCATTGCATTAACACGCGTTTTGCGCCAAATTCGTAGGCTTTTTTTGCAATCAAATGCGCAAAATCTTGGCACTTAACGTCGCAACGGATAACCACTTCTTGGTTGGGTTGCATGTTTGCGCCAACTCTTATTGCCAGTTCGGCAAAGTTTTCCATTTGCTTGTTTGTAAGCATTTTCTTACCTCCGTATGTTCAAAATTGTAAAAAATTCGGTTTTGCGCGCTTTGCAAAAAAACAATTCTCTTGTGGGCGATGCTGCCGAGAACACAATTTTGTGGCAAAGCTCTGTGTTGACAAACGTAGCCGTTGCCGTGCAAGTAAATTTTGTGTTCAAACACCACAGTTTTTGGCGTTGTGCAAAACAGCCTTTCAAACACATCCGTTGCCGTGCAAGTTGTGTTTGCAATTGCGGACACAATTTTTTGCATTGGTTTTTGCGCGCATATACATTTTTTCAAATTATACAAAATTTGCAAAATAAAGTCAAGAAACTGTAACGCCAATCGCGTAAAAGGGAAAAAATATTCAAAAAAGCAAAAAGGTATCGAAATTTTTCGGTATCTTTTTTGTTTGTACGGCTTCAACGAAAAAATGTTTAGTGCAATAACCCATCGTGAAACACCTAAGTTTTGTACGGCGTGAAGTAACGCAACAATTTGGTAGCATAACATCAAAACATTTTGCTAAACAGAAATTTTAGCGGCAAAGAAAAAAAAGAAAGCCTTGAAATGGGGCACTTCGCGGTGAATGATTGTTGCAAAAACCCACAATAATATCTCGGCAGCCGTGTAGTGGCGTGCATTGTGCTCCGTGCTATAACAAAAAAGACAGCGCAACTGCTGTCTTGGGGTGTTCTAATTGTGCTTTTGAAGTTAATTTTTTGAGACGGTATAACAAATTGCCGTCATTTTGTTCATCTTATACAGTGTAAGACGTACACAATTTTTTATATATTATACCTTTTTATTTATCTTATGTCAACATTAAATACAGATTTATTGTCAAAAAAACTCAAAATAGGGATATTTCTACGACATTTGAATGCCTTTATTTACATTTTACACTGTATAAGATGTTTTGCGCGGACACAGGAAAG
>CAZHUH010000018.1:2145-21380 GCA_964535505.1 uncultured Oscillospiraceae bacterium | reverse complement strand
TTGTGTTCGAGCATGGAGTGGGCGTAGCGGTTGAGCGTGATATTTGCGTTTTTATACCCGAGTATCTCCGAAAGCGTCTTGACGTCCATTCCGCACTTCAAATCGACATCACCCCGAAAATTGTATGCTCGTAGTGGTTTTGTGTGTAAAGGAGAAAGCGAGAACAAAAAGTTTGGCGCTGAGTTTGATATGGGCACAAAAAAGGACACTCGTGGTGAACATCGAATGCCCAAAAAATTTTACATATTTTTCTATTTGCAATTTATTGGTCGCTTTCCGTAACGTCGGTTTTTTGTTTTTCTTTGCGTTTTTTGAAGGAAAAATTCATGTCGTCGGGCAAAATCCAACTCAAAATAAAGGCAATCACAAACATATTCAGCACGTTGTTGGAAAGCAAATCGGCAAGATATTGCAAGTTTGCCGATCTCAAAAAGTCGAAGAAACTGTCCACAAGGGTAATCCCAAAGCCCAAACACACCGAAAGCGCAACTATCAAAATGTTTTTGGAGGAAAACCCTGCCTCGCTTACCATTTGCATGCCCACAACGGCAATGGAGCCGAACAAAATCACCATTGTGCCGCCCAAAACGCATTGCGGAATGGTTTGCAAAAAGTTGCCCATCACGGGGAAACAGGAAACAATCAGCAAAAACACCGCGCCGACAAAAATGGTAAAGCGGTTTACAACCTTGGTTTGCGCCACAATGCCCACGTTTTGCGAAAAAGTCGTTAGCGGCAACGTTCCGAAGAAGGAACACAACAATGAGTTGAACCCGTCAAACACCAGCACGCCGGTTATTTCGCGGTCTGTCGGTCTGCGCCCCAAACCGCCTGCGCACAGAGCGTTGGTGTCGCCAATGCCTTCCACAACAGCCATCAAAAAGCAAACTGTGGTCAAAATGATGGGTACCGTTTCAAAACGCATTTTGGTAACGTCCACTAGATGCGGATAGGTGATTATGTCCTCCACGCCGTCAACTTTTAACAGCGAAAAATCTATCATTCCTGGGATGCACAGGCACACAATGTAGCCCACCGCAATGCCGAAAATGATGTTTAGGTTTTTCCAAACGCCTTTGGCAAAAATTTGCCATAAAATTGCCGAAAACAACGTCAAAAGCGCCACCAAAATGTAGCACCAGTAGGGCACGGCTGATTCCGCACCGGCAGCAAAGCCGCCCAAAACCGTATCGCCGCCCAAAAATTGCGTTGCGCCGCTTTGCACCAAACTTAAACCTATGGCGAACACCACCACGCAGGGCACAATGGGTTTTATCAGCTTTCCCCACCATTTTATGAACAGACACAGCACCGTAGCAATGGCGCCGCCCACCAAAATGGAACCCAAAATGGTGTAGTAGCCCACTTCGCCGCCGCCGGCGGAAATTCCGATGGTGCAAAACACCCCGACAAACGTGAATGATGTGCCTATTACTATCGGCAAACGCGCCCCAATAAGCAGTTGCATAATTGTGCCCAGCCCTGCCATAAACAACGAACCCAAAATGGCTTGTGTGGCAATGGGCGATTCCAAAATGCCGATAGCGCCAAACACAATAATAAGAGGCGTTATGTTTGCCATAAACATTGCCAATATGTGCTGAATTCCAAAAGGAATGGCGCGTTTAAGTGGTGTTCGTCCGTTCAACTGAAACAAGTTTTCTTCTTTGGCGGGACCTTTAAACACCGAAACTATTCCGTTTTTCAAGTCTTTCAAAAAGTTTTTCATAATGTAACAATTCCGTTTTTGTCAAATTTCAACAACGTTATTTTTTCTTTTTTATTCTATCTTTCGCCGTCGCAATTCTTTCTTTTTCTTCGTTCAAAAACACAGTTATGTGTTCTTTCAACGAAATGGGCGAGTTGAACGGGCGAACAAAGCCGTGTTTTAAATGTTTTTCTTTCAGTTGTGTGTCAATGGAAATTTTCAGTTGCTCAAAGCGAATAATTGCTTTGTTTTCTTTTGCAAATTTTTTCAACTTTGTTGCAAGGTCTACCGAGTGTCCGAAATCTACCGCCATTATGCCAAAAAACATTCCTACGAAAAACAAAAAGAATGTGTTGCGCGCAAACCATTCCACCATATGGAAAAGCAGCGGAAACAGTAGGTAGTAGAACAACGCACCGGAAACTGTCCAAATCAAACTGAACAGCGGACAAATTATTCCGTCCAAGTTTCCCCACCGCTTGCTGTAATCCCACAAACGTATGTTCATGCCTTTCACAAAAATAAGTCCGGTAACAAGTTCAAGCAACGTCATTGTAACGCCGATAAGCAAAATGATGACGATGTCCCAAATAAGTTTGTTGTGGGCAACGGTGTCGGGAATGGGGTTTACATCTTGCAACAAACACATGCAAAACAACGCCGCCACACCAAAGCCGTAAAGAGGCAAGTACGGCCCCGTCAAAAAGCCGGGGTTAATCCATTTCTTTGCCGTAAAAAATCTGCGGAAAAGCACTTCCGCAACCCAGCCTGTCACGCAACCTATCATGAACAAAAATGACAACACCGAAAAAAACACTTCGGCCATTTTCCATCCGTTGTAACCGTCAAACATATTTTTCTCCCAAGCCTTTTTTGTATTATACCACGCAATCGGTTTTAGCGCAACACCGCAAAACAAAACTTGGAATTTTGTGGGAATTTTTGCAGCTCAAAACAGTGTGTCGAAAAAAATGTGCGACATTAAATTTCTCACAAAAAACAATAAGAAAAAACGTGTTTGGTTTTGTGTTAATAAAAAAGGATAACACGCAAACCGGTTTTGTTCCGTTGCAAAATACTGTGCACAAAGCGCCGACAAAATTCTGCAAGCGAAAAGAGCGACAGTGTTTTCGCCCGGTTTTTGTGTTAAAATTGCAAAAGGCGCACTTACTGTCAGTTGCAAAAGGCAAATAAAATTTTGCCGTAAAACACGGCAACTGTTGGCAAAAGCAAGGCACATGAAAAGCGTCCCCGCAAAAGCGCAAGGACGCACGTATTGACGGTTTTAGTCGTTGTTTTCGCAACTATTCTTGTAACAATTTTTTGTTCTTTTGTATCTTTTCTTGTGCCCAAAAGTGCATTTCTTCGGTGGCAAAGGATAGTTTTGTAAGTTGCAAACGCTTGTTTATCGGGTGAAGCCAAAAACTGTCGTCTGCCGTGGAAATATCCACGCAATCGCCAAAGCAGTTTTTCTTGTACTTTTTCTTTTCAAAGGGATAGTCGTATTCTATGTGCATACTTTCCAATTCTATTGCAGAAAGTTCCAGTTGGAAAGGCTTGCCGTAAGCGGTGCAAGTGAGCACGGTTTTTTCCGGCGTTTGTACAAGTTTGCCTACCCCGTTGTCGTAAAAACGTTTTGCATTGGGCAAAGTGTGCACCGTAACTTCGTCCTCAAAGCGGTAGGTGCCGCCACGAACCTCCTCGCGAACGCAGGCTCTTTCCCAGTTGAACCAATCGGGAATATGCTCGAACTCGGTTTCTCCTTCCAAGGCTTTCAGTTGTCCCAAAGTTGTCATTTGCCAATGCTTTTTGCAGCTGCCGCACCAAATTTCCGTACCGCGCGAGTGCATCTCAAATTCTTTTCCGCAGTGCGGACAACGGTATAAAATGTGTTCCAACCCTTCTGCGCGGCGCGCATAGTTGTTTTCTATGCCGTTTTCCTTTTGGTAGCGAAAGTCGTCGCGTTGCAGCCCTTCGCGTATACGTTTGTTCACTTCGGCAACGTCAATATTTTCGATTTCCTTTGCCGTGACAATTTGCGTTATCACTGCGTGCAACGGCAACTTTTGGCGTGTTTTGTTCCATTGCGGACCAATGATGAAGTTGCCCTCCATTTTGAGCGTAACTACGGGGATTTTCAACAGTTTGCACATTTTGCCGACGGAATCGGGAATGTACGATTCGCGGCCGTCCAGCGTGTACCGCGCTTCGGGGAAAAGACACACAATGTCGCCGAATTCATTGGCGCAGTAGCGCATGTTGCGTATCAAATTGAAGTCTTTTATAAATTTGCGCTTGCAAATGCAACCCAAATTGCGCATCAGCCAATCGCCGTGATCGCGAATAGCATCTATGGCGCACACGGGGTTCATTCTGCGGTAGGGGTCGGCGGCTTTGTACATCACGGCAAAGTCCATTTCGCTTGCGTGCGAAGCCAACAGCAAATAGGGCGGTTTCAGCCCCTCCATGTTTACCTTGTCGATTTTCAAATCGAACCCCTTCAAAGTGGGTCTTACGGCAATAATATCTGCCAAAGCTATCCAAAGTTTACTTATTCTTTTGGGCTTTCTGGAAAAATCGTACCTCTTTATTTTTATCTCGTTCAAAAAGTTCACCTCGTTTGATAGTAAACATTTGTTTACTGTTGTCCATTTTACCAAACGCCGCTTGTGTTGTCAAGTGCTCGCCAAACAAATATGTTAAAGTTTTTTATGCGCACAAAAGAAATTGCAGAACCCGCGGAAATTTACAAAATATACCCACTTTTTTTCGCATCGTTGTTGACAAACCCCACGGCATTTATTATAATAAAATTTCAATAATACTTGCGTTTTGAGCCACGCAACTTTTGTGCGGTTGCGGCAATATGTTTTGCGAAAACAGCGTTTCTGACTTTATTTGTGCTGCACGGCAAAGTTTTTCGGATGATAATAAAAATACGACAGCAAAAGCAACGCACAAAAAACAAGATTCCCAAAAACAAAACAAATTCCATAAATCATCAACACAAAACAAGACGCAAAGCAAACAAAACGAGCAACGAAACGCAAAATAAGCGGCACGCAACGCACAATAACAACCAAAAGCAAAAAAAGCAAAAACGGAGAAAAGTATGAAAAATCAGTTTGTAGTAAACATCATTCACCGTCCGGAACTCTCGCCGGAATACGCCGAAAAAGCACTAGGCTCGGCTGCGGGCGTTCAGGACGAATCGCTGAACATCTTTTTGTTTCAGCAACAGGCTGCTCACGATAATGGGCTGAAAACCACCATTCAAATAACCTATGCTTCGCTGTTTTCCGAAGACATAGTGCGCATTGCCAACGAACATCACCAAAAATACGGTGATGAAATAGGTCTTTCTCTTTTAGGGTTGCCTTGCAAACAATTTCGCGAAAAATATCACACCGAAGATTTTTGCATTTGGATGTTTGATGACAAAACCAAAATGGAAATCATCGACGATTGCTTTGAGTTGTTTCACAAGCAATTCGGATTCTATCCTCAATCCACCGGCAGTTATTTTTTGGACGCTTTCACCATCAACTACATAAAAGAAAAGTATCCAAGCGTAAAATGTGCTGTTGCCACCTGCTGGGAAGAAGGACCCAAAGCCTATCACACTTGCAACAACTCGTGGTATACCTTTATGGACGGCGGCCCGTGGAACCCGTGGATTCCTTCCAAAATCAACTCGCATTGCCCTGCAAGCGACGCGGCGGATGATAGCGGAATTGTGGCAATTCCCCACCTTTCGCGCGACCTTTTGGCCTGTTTCGACGGCAACGGCAGCAACTTCGGCACACATCCGCAAAACGTTTTGCGCGGCATGATCTACTACGACGACAACGGCAGTTACGAATATCCCTACTTGTACAACCTTGTAGACCAGTATCGCCATTTGGGCAAGTATAACGATGGTTACAGTTACAATATGATGTTTGTGGGTCCCGGTTGGCTGAACAAGCGCGGCAGATGGGAAGCCCCCTACGAACTTTTGGCAAAATCCTATCGTGACGGCATGGCGTATTACGGGAAGTTAAAAAAGCAAGGACAACTTGTGGATATGACTATGGCGGAATTTGCCGATTTCTATCGTGAGCGTCACCCCGACTACAAAGTGGGTGAATGCGCTTTGTGGAAAGATATTCTTTACGGCAGCAACAAGCAATATTTTTGGTATGCCGACCCCACAATGCGCACCTGTTTGGATTTCAACCAAGGCGGCGCGATGATCGATCTTCGCCCTTACGTTGCGCGTATTCCGCAAAAAACCGGCATAGGAACAGATAATGTTTACGACGCTTCCTATCCGTACCTTATTCAAGCAAACTATCGAGCGGGATTCTTCACTCACTACGCCGGCGCAGGCACGGTAAAATCCTGCCGCGTAAAATATCACGGAAAATCGGCGGACTTGTGCCTTTGCCGCACAATGGCAACCTATCAAAAGGTGCAAAACGGCGTACGGCTTGTCGCCGACCCGGTAACGGTAACTTTGGACGGATTGGATATTCAAATTCAATCGGTTTTCACCTTCGAAAATGGCACGGGCAAACTTATCACCGAACGTAATATTGTCAACGATCTCCGCGGCGAACAAATAGAAATAGAAGAATATTTCACCGGTGCGTTTGGCACTACGGAATATCAAGCGGATATGACAAAATTGACGCTGGGCGTCGACGACGACGTGATGAAATACGCCTATTTGGGCAGAAAAATAACCAAACAGCAAGCAAATGCGGCGTTTGTAAAAATTCCGGATGTGGAAACTCTCGTTTCTATGGGTGGAGACGCCGACAGTTTCACTGTGGAAGAAGGCATAGCTTTCTCGCCGGTGTATCACATTTCGCTTAACAAAAAACTTTCAAACGGGGGTGTAAAAACATGGCTCAATCTTCAAAAGGCAAACTGAACTTTCGCTGTCCCTCTTGCTTTATGAGAGATATCGACATGGATATGTTCTACGACGAAGAAAAGAAAGAATACTACTGCTTGCGCTGTGCTTTTCACGGCACGGAGGAAGAAGTGCGCAAACTTAACGAGCAAGCACGCTATCGCTACAAGGATATGAAATTGCGCGTAATAGATTTCGGCGAAGACAACGAACCGCCCAAATTTGCTCCGCATAAACGCGGCGAAATGTAATTTCAAAGGCATATAACGGCACATCTTGCGCCCTTTCTGCGCGACTCGCCTTCGGTCACGTACGTACAAGTACGCTCCCTTGACTCGCGCTTGAAAGTACGCAATCTGCAACCATTTGCCTTTGAGGGACTACGCGGTCATCAACAATTTGGTCATTGTACGCATTTTTGACAACACGTGGTAGCAAAAAGTGAAAATTGGCATGTAAAAAACAGAATACTAATAAGAGGTTTTTATGAATTTAGGTATAGACGTATCTACGTATTTTGAAGAATTACAACATGGCGCAAAGTATTTCGACGGAGAAAAGGAAGTCGATCCTCTCGATTTGTTCCGTCAAAACGGGGTGGATTTGATGCGTATTCGAGTTTGGGTAAATCCTTTCGGCGAAGAAGGCGAACCCTATCTCGGCGGCACGTGCGACGTGAACAACTTTTTCCGTTTGGCAGAAGTGGCGCGTCAAAAAGGTTTCGGCGTGATGTTGGATTTCCACTATTCCGATTTTTGGTGCGACCCGGGCAAACAGTTTGTTCCCAAAGCCTGGAACACACTTTCGGGGCAGCGTCTGGTAGAAAAAGTGTATTCCTACACCAAAGAAGTGCTGGTTGAAGCGGCAAAACGCAACGTTGATATCAAATACATTCAAACAGGCAATGAAATAACCAACGGCATATTGTGGCCTCACGGTCAGTTGCAATGGAACGATAACGGAGGCGAACGCACCGGCTACGACAATTTGTGCAAGTTGCTTTCCGCAGGGGGACGCGCTTGCCGCGAAATTTATCCCAACGCCAAAATCGTGTTGCATTTGGAACGCAGTTACGATCAAACCGTTTACAACGAATTTTTCACAAAAATGCAACAGTACGGCGTGGATTACGACGTTATCGGAATGTCCTACTATCCTTGTTGGCACGGCACATTTGAACAACTTTTTGCCAACGTTGAAATGTGCAAAAAATTCGGCAAAGAAATTGCCGTTGTGGAAACGGGCTATCCCTTCACCAATGCGGACTACTTGTTGTTGCCCGATGGGAACCCCCAACACATGGTAATTACCGGAAACGGACTTTTGCCGGATGATTTTACCGATCATTATCCCTATTCGCCGGAAGGGCAGTGCAATTTTTTGAACACGCTGCTGAAAGGTGCGGAGCAACACGGTGTTTCCGCCGTGATGTGGTGGGAGCCGCTGTGGATCCCCGGCGACAACGTTTGTTGGGCAAGTGTTGCCGGACAACGCTACACAAACGAAACGGGCAAATCCACCCGAAACGACTGGGCGAACCAATGTCTTTTCGACTACGAAGGGCGCAAACTTCCCGCTTTTGACGTATTTTCCGTCAAACGGTAGCACAAAGATGTGTTTTGGAAGAAAATTTTTCGAGGCAAAATATGTTTGGACGGCTTGAAGCGACATGTTTCTTGCCGTCCTTTTTTGCTTTGGCAAATGCGAGAACACAAAAAATCAAACGTTTCTTTTTTCACCCCATAATATAATGATAAACAGAGAATGACAGAAAGAAGTGCGTTTCGCCCCAACATTTGCCCATTTTCAAAAATAAACAAAGCAATTTTGTATTTTTTTTTCGCAAACAGTATTGACAAAGCTCGTGTGAGTGGTAAAATTATACAGTAGAGGAAAACTGCGCCCAAAAACCGAAAATTTTGAAATTTTTCTGCAAATCTAGTATGTTTTAAGTATTTTCGGGAAAATTTTGCGTATCTTGACATTTTTTCGAAATTGGGGTGTATCCCAAAAGTTGGACAAACAATTAAATAATATTTGGGCACATCTGTACGCACACGGTTTTCGGTGCAATCAATTTTGTCAAAAACGGGCTAGACAACGCCCGTTTGAGCGTCGATTTTTCGGCGTAATAAAAAAGTTAAAAAGGAGAAAAAAATGAAAAAACTCAACAAAGTATTGGCATTGGTTTTGGCATTGACAATGGCTTTCGCAATGTTCGCATTCGTTGCTTGCGAACCCCAAGAGGAAGAACCGAACGAAGATGAAAAAACCACAATAAAGGACGTTACAATATGGGTTAGCGAATCCGCAGGTGTAACAGACCTTACACTTGAACAAGTTAAGGCTTACAACGAACGTGAAGACGGAAAGTACATCATTGATGTAGCTTCACTCAAAATCGAAGGCGTTTCCGAATCGGAATCCGCAACCCAAATGATCACCGACGTTGAATCAGGCGCAGACATTTTCTGTTTTGCGCAAGACCAAACGGCTCGTCTTGTTCAAGCAGGCGCACTTGCTCAACCCGGCGTTCAAGCAACGGCAACAATCACCGCAAACAACGACGCGGGCGCAGTTGCGGCGGCAACAATCGGCAGCACGGTTTATGCTTATCCTATGACGAGTGACAACGGCTACTTCCTTATCTACGACAAACGCGTTATCACAGATGAATCTCACCTTGATGATCTCGCTGCGCTTGTTGCAGATTGCGAAGCGGCAAACAGAAACTTCGCTATGGAAACGGAAACATCCGCTTGGTATCTCGCGTCATTCTTCTTTGCAACAGGTTGCCACTCAAACTGGAACATTGACGACAACGGCACAGCCATTAGCATTGATGATACTTTCAACTCTGCGGAAGGCATCGTTGCGTTGAAAGGTATGCAACAACTTGTAAAATCCCCCAACTATATTTCTTCTTCCAATGCGTCAGAATTTAGCGCTGCAATTCCTGCGGCGGTGCTTGTTTCCGGTACGTGGGCAATTACAGAAGTTGCAAATATTATCGGTGAGGAAAACGTTGGTTGCGCTGATCTTCCTTCCTTCACTGTTGATGGAAAATCTTATCACATGGGTTCCTATTCCGGCAACAAACTTATGGGCGTAAAACCCAGCAAGGACACAACAAGAGCGGCAGCATTGCAAGACCTTGCTTTGTATCTCACAAATGAAGAATGTCAACTTGCTCGTTTCAGCAGATTTGGTTGGGGTCCTTCAAACAAGGCTGCACAAGAAGACGAGGCAGTTCAATCTAACGTTGCATTGAGCGCACTTGCTCAACAAAACAATTATGCTACACCGCAAGGACAAATTGACGGTTCTTGGTGGGATATCGCTAAAGTTATCGGCACGGCGGCAAAAGAAGCGGACCTCAATGACGAAACAGCGTTGCAAGCGGCGCTTGACGCTTATGACGTAGCAATCAGCGGTGTTATCAACAAAGACGAAGCTGACGCTAACAGATGGACGGTTATCGGTGCTCTCTACGGCTCAAATTGGACAGTTGACTACACAATGAAAGAACAACCTGCCGGCACATGGACATCTATTCCTCTCTACCTTGAGGAAGGCACGGAATTCAAAGTCAGAAAAGGACAATCTTGGAACGAAGACAGCGGCAGTGTTGCGGCAGATTGCGAATATGCTGAAACTGCGGAAGGCGGCAACGCGAAAGCTACAACCGCAGGTTTGTACTTTGTTAAGTTTAACTCTACGACAAAGGAAATCACGCTTGTTCCCATAACGTTGGGCGTTATCGGTTCATTCAACGACTGGAACGGTGATGTCGCAATGACGCAGGTTGAAGCGGAAGAAGAAGGCGTTGTTGTCGCTTACATTTCCGAAGCAATCACTCTTGAAGAATCTGCAGAACTTAAAGTTAGACCTAACAGCACTTGGGACTTCGGCGACTTCGGCGCAGACGATGATGGTAGCAACCTTAAAGTTGAATCCGCAGGCAACTACCAAGTTAAACTTACTTTGACGGATGCATACGAATGGGTTCTTTCCGTTGTTTCCGTAGCAGAGTAACCTTTTAGTAACTAGGACCGAGTTGACAGGAGACCTGCAACTCGGTCTTTTCCCTAAAAAGCAGTTTCGCAACGAAACTGCTCACCTAAATAAGGAGTAACAATGAAACAACTTGAAGTATTAGATTATCTAAAACTGACCAAGTGGCAAAAGTTTTGTTACAAACTGTCAAGCTTCTTTTGTGGAATTCCCCATTGGTTCGCGAACCTCGGCAAAAAAATTTGGAACGCCATCAAAAAGTTCGGTCTTGCCATTTGGAACAACATTCTTGATATCGGCAGAACCTTCAAAAACGGCAGTTGGATGACAAAAGTTTCCTTCCTGATTATGGGCTTTGGTAGCATTTGCTACGGTCAACCGTTGCGCGGCGTGTTGTTTTTGCTGTTTGAAGCGGTATTCATTTTCTACATGTGCTTCACAGGCGGCTACTGGCTGTCCAAGTTCGGCACGTTGGGCGATAAACCGCCGGAAAAAGTGTACGACCCGGACCTTGACGCATATACTACGATTTATCACGACAACTCTTTCAAAATTTTGCTGTATGGTTTGTTGACGATAGTATTTATTATTGCGTTTATTTACACATGGAGACTTAACGTAAAACAATGCCGTATTTGCGAAGAAATCCGCGCAAGCGGCAAAAAAGTAAAAAGCGGCAAGGACGATTTGAAATCTTTGTTGGACGATCAATTCCACAAAACGTTGTTGGCTTTGCCCATGGTTGGCATTATGTTGTTCACGGTGGTTCCCATCATCTTCATGATTTTGGTTGCTTTCACCAACTACAACGGTGTTGACGCCGACGGCACGAATAACCTGTTCCATTGGTGGGGGCTAGACGGCTTCAATCAACTGTTCGATTTCTCTAACGGTCAAAACGTAATTTCAGTTGCGTTTGGCGAAATTCTTGCGTGGACGTTAATTTGGGCGGTATTCGCGACCTTCTCCAACTACTTCCTTGGAATTTTCGTCGCGATGATGATCAACAAAAAGGGCATTCGCTTCAAAAAACTCTGGCGCACCGTGTTGGTTATGACCATTGCAATTCCGCAATTCATTTCTTTGTTGTACGTTTCCAAAATGTTCTCGGACAGCGGTATTGTCAACGGATGGCTGCAAAGCAGCGGACTGATTGCCAAATTCCGAGAATGGGGTTGGATTAATACCAACTACGTTGGGTTCTGGTCAGATTCGTCGCACCCGAACCTGTCGCGCACACTTGTTATTTTGATTAACATTTGGATTGGTATTCCCTACTTGATGTTGATTGCGACGGGTATTTTGATGAACATCCCTGCCGACTTGTACGAATCGGCAAAAATCGACGGCGCGAGCGGTTGGAAACAATTTTCAAAAATCACGTTGCCCTACATGTTATTCGTAACAGGTCCCTACCTTCTTACAAGCTTCACGGGCAACCTCAACAACTTCAACGTAATTTATTTGTTGACGGGCGGCACACCTACAAACACCTCACTTTCAAGTGCTGCCGGCAGCGTTGGTTACACCGACTTGCTTATCACGTGGTTGTACAAAATGACAACCGGCGCAGAAGCAAAATACTATATGGCATCAATTATCGGCATTATGATTTTCTTGGTAGTGTCAATCATTTCTTTGGTTGTTTACAATGTAATGCCGTCTAACAAGAACGAGGGGGATTTCTCATGACAGAAAAATATTGGATTGACATAGAAACCGCCGACGGCGACCTTGTTACAGACCCCCACGCAGACACTCGCGACGAAAGCTATGGTGTTGAAGTGGACTTGCCGGAAAACCACACGGAAACAAGCGGTGAAGTTTCAGCGGACGGCACCGCAACAAGAGGAAAGTTCGTTGCGCCTCCGGTGAAAAAACACATGGGCATCAAAACCAAAAGCGCCATTGTGAACACAATACTTTACATAGTGCTTATCATAATGGCAGTTGTTTGGTTGATACCTTTCTTTGGAATTGTGTGCGAATCGTTCAGATGCGACTTGCGCGTTAACGGCGAAGCAATTACCACTTCCGGGAAATTGCTGAAGATTTCCGACGGTGATTTGCGCCAAAACGACGACGGCACGTTTGATTTCGTTATGAGCGACGGCACGGTGATTGCGGGGTTGACGAAAGACAAAGACTACTTGTTGAACAAAGACGGTACAGTCAGTTTCGTTGACAAAACATATCTAAAAAAGAATGGCTACTTTGTATTCTTGGCGAGCGACGGAACAATTACCGAAAACGTTTCCAGAGTAACCGGACAGGTTGGCTACATTTTACCGCAACGTTGGGGCTTTGATAACTACGTAAACTTGTTCAAAACAACAAACTTCGGAAGATGGTTCCTTAACACATTCATAATGGGTGTATTTGTTTGCGTGTTGCAAACGTTGTTTGTGCTTTCGGTAAGTTATTCACTTTCTCGTATGCGCTTTAAGGGCAGAAAAGGAATTATGAATTTCATGTTGATTCTTGGGATGTTCCCGGGATTCTTGACATTGATTTTGTTGTACAAGTTGCTAAGCGACCTTGGTCTTACCGGCGAAAACGCAATGTGGGGCTTGATTATTGTTTACGTCGCTTCCAGCGGTATGGGCTACTACGTTTCAAAGGGATTTTTCGACACAATTCCCAAATCGCTTGACGAAGCGGCTCGTATTGACGGCGCAAACAGATTCCAAGTGTTCTACAAAGTTATTATGCCAATGGCAAAACCCATTGTTATCTACACGATTTTGATGGGATTCATGGCCCCGTGGGGCGACTTCGTAACGGCAAGCTACATCGCGCACAACACAAGCTTGGGAATGAACGTCGCAGTAGGCTTGAACAGCTTGATTTCCACTCCGCAATCCCTTGCGTCTAACTACACAATGTTCTGCGCGGGCGGCGTTGTGGTTGCGGTTCCCATCACACTTTTGTTCTTGTTCTTGCAAAAGTACTACGTAGAAGGCGTTACAGGCGGCGCAGTTAAAGGTTAAAGGAGAGAATTTATATGGCAACAGTAAAACTTACCAATGTTGTAAAAATTTACGAAAAAGGCAACAAGCCTGCAGTTTCGGATTTCAATCTTGAAATACACGACAAAGAGTTCGTAGTCTTCGTAGGACCTTCCGGCTGCGGCAAATCCACAACGTTAAGAATGATTGCCGGGTTGGAAGATATTTCCGGCGGCACGGTAGAAATTGACGGCGTAGTTGTAAACGACTTGCAGCCCAAAGACAGAGGCATTGCAATGGTGTTCCAAAACTATGCTTTGTATCCTCACTTGACGGTGTTCGAAAACATGGCGTTTCCCCTTCGTTTGCAAAAAATGCCGCAAGACGAAGTGTACAAACGCGTAACGGAAACAGCACAAATTTTGGGCATTACGGAATATCTCACCCGTAAGCCGCGCGCTCTTTCCGGCGGACAACGTCAACGTGTTGCAATCGGACGCGCAATGGTGCGTGATTCAAAGGTGTTCTTGATGGACGAACCTCTTTCCAACTTGGACGCAAAATTGCGTAACCAAATGAGAGCGGAAATCATCCTGCTCCGCAATAAAATCGATTCCACGTTTATTTACGTTACGCACGACCAAACGGAAGCAATGACGTTGGGCGACAGAATCGTTATCATGAAAGACGGTTTTATTCAACAAGTCGGCACACCCAACGAAGTGTTCGATATGCCCGACAACCTGTTTGTTGCGGAATTTATCGGCGCACCCAAGATGAACATTGTAACGACGGATTTGGTTTTGGAAAACGGCAAATACTACGTTACACCCTTTGGACAAAGAATTGAAGTTGACGGACACAAGGGAGAAATTTTGGCAAGTAAAAACGTCGAAGCGCAACCCGTCTACATGGGCGCGCGTCCCGAGCACATCTCGCTTACTTCTCGCAATAACCCGGCGGCAATTCCTTGCATCATTCAAGTGAACGAAATGATGGGCAGCGAATTGCACTTGCACGTTGTTACCGAAGCTACGGGCGAAAGTTTGGTTGTTCGCGTACCCACAATCGATTTGACGGCCGCACAACGCAAGGCTATGATTGCCGGCGCGAAAGTGTTCATTGCTATTGAGAGCAAGGTTATTCATTTGTTCAACAAGGAAACGGAAATAAGTTTGCTTACTGACAAAGATGAAGCGACAATACCTTCCGCTCATCACGACGAAGAAGCGCCTGTGGAATAAAAACGTCCGAAACGGCACAAAAACAACGGCGGAATCGCCGACAAAAAAGTTTTGCGCACCTCACAAACAGTGGGGTGCGTTTTTTTGCGGAAAACGGTAGGAAAAAGACTTTGAAACCGGCGCACAACTTGCCGCAAAAACGGTTTTAACGCTAAAATCCGCACACGTTACAATCACGCTGACGCCAAAACTGTTCGTTCAAAACGCAGTGTGTTCGTTCAAAGCGCAAAAGTTAGAACGCCCCCAAAAGCCTTGTTTCGGCTGAAATTGTTTGCCGCGGCATTTATTCACAAGGCTTTGGTTTGAACAGAATTGGTCAAAGCAAAAGCGCAGAAAGCAAAATTCCGTGTTAACGTAAGAAATTCCGTCGCAAAAACAGCCGCACAGGGTTTGCCGTTGACTTGCCAAGCAAAACAAAAGCACACTGATTTTGCGCAGTGTGCTTGTTTCTTATTAAGTTGTTTTCAAACGTTTTCTTGTTTTTGCGTGGTCAAAAAATTTACAAGTTGTTTTCAATTTTACCACACAAACAAGCAAGTACAAAGTTGAGCGTAAAATTATTTTTGCGCAGAACTTCAAAATTTCTTGCAAAACAGTGGTTTTAAAACGTTTGCGTTACTTCAAAATTACGCTTGTTTGCGGTCCTATTATAAGTTTGCCGTTGGACACTTTTGCAGTGTCAAGTCCCACAAAGTCGCACAGTTCTGTGAAGCCTTCGGGCAAATCTATTTCAACAGTTTCGCCGGAAACGTTGTGCAACAAGCAAAGTACAGAATCGTTGTAAGAAATGGAAAAACCGCCCACTCCGCTTTGCGAAAGTTTTATTGCCGTGTAAATGCCGCGAGCAATTTCGGGGTACTTAATGCGCATTGAAATTACTTTTGCGTAGTAGTTCAGCAAACTGTCTTCCGCCTCCAACTGTTCCGCGACCGTACCGTTAATTTGACCGGACACATCAAAGGTTGCGCCTTCGGGATCTTGCACGGTGTCGCCGTCGCCCCAAAGCATTGCCAAACGTCTGTTGGCGTCTGTGTTTGCGCTACCTCTTGTGCCTTTCATGCCGATTTCTTCACCGTAGTAGATGAAGGGCGAACCGCAGCACAGCAGATACAAATTTGCCGCCATGTAGGCACTGCCAGTGGAAACCGGGTAGAATCCTGCCGCACGGTCCATATCGTGGTTTGCCAAAAACGGAACGTACATTGCTTGATCGTTTTCTGCCAAAATGGATTGTTGATAAAGTTCCACGTAGTTGGTAAACTTGTTTATATCTTGGCTTCTAACGGCAGCGTAAATGCCGCCTGTGGTGCCGGAAGTGGTGAAGTCGAAACAGTTCATTGCCGAGTAGTATTGCAGCACTTCGTTGTCGGCGCTCCAACATTCGCCAACGGTGTAGATGTCCGGTTTGATCTTTCTCAATTCCGTCATATACCAATCCCAAAATTGCGCAGATTTTGTCGTTTCGCCGTAGTAGATGTACTTAATTGCGTCAAAACGGAAGCCGTCCACGCCCAAATCCAACCAATACTTTGCAACGTCTACCATTTTTTCACGAACAGCCTCGTTGTCGTAGTTAAATTCCGGCATGTCGGAAGAGAAGTTCCCTTCATAGTAGTAGTCGCTGTTGGAAATTTTGTAGTAGGTTAAGCCGTTCACCTTTTCGTCGCTCGTTACGCAGCTGTAAAAATCGTAGTACTCGTTGTCTACGTCGTTATTTTGGCGAGCGGTTTTGAAGTCCAAAAACCATTGATTTCGATTTGAACTGTGGTTTATCACAAGGTCCAAAATGACTTTTACGTTGCGCTCGTGACAAATTTCAAGCAACTCTTTCAAATCCTCTTCCGTGCCAAATTGGCTGTCTATTTCGTAGTAGTTTGTCACGTCGTATTTGTGGTAACTTGGCGAAGTGAAAATGGGAGAAAGCCAAATTCCTTGCACGCCCAAACTTTTGCCGCTGTTGATGTCGCCATCGTTGAGATAGTCCATGCGGTTGATTATTCCACGAATATCTCCGATGCCGTCGCCGTCCGAATCGGAAAACGACCCAACAAATATTTGATAAAACACGCGATAGTTATCGTCGGTGGGATCAACTTGCGCCACGATGTCATCTTTGCAAGAGCACAGCCCAACGCATAAGCACAACGTCAAAACTATCGCTAAAACAACAGATAAAGAGTGTTTCATAGTAATTTTCCTTTTTGTTTATTTCAAATAGCTATTTGGAAATAGAGTTAAACAATGCGTCGTCAATTTTGCCCCACGCGCCGTTTCCTGCGCCTTCACATTCCACGTGAATACCGACAACTATCACGTCGCCTTCATTGTACTGAATGTTTTCAATCAAAGCCGTGTCCCAAACTTGGTATCCGTTGAGAGACAGCGTGTACGTATCAAAGATTTCTCCGTTAATTTTTACGTAGGCATAAATGTTTGTCGTGCCGCCGTCGCCACCGGAAATGGAAATAGAATACTTATAGGTTCCGGGATCGGTAAGTTGAACTTCTTGTTCCAAATCGAAGTTTACGCTGTTGTTGTTGGCTCCCCAAAAATGGAAGTGTTTTGTGCCGGTAAGTGAGTTGTTCGAACCTTCTTCTACGTGCAATTCCAATTGGCTTGACGTTTCGTTTTGGGAAGTTACCGTCCAGCCGCTTGGAACGGCAGCGTTGGCGTCGTCGTCTTCAAAGCTGTAGTTCGTCATGAAATTGTACTCTACCATGGAAATGTAGCAATGAGCCGTCATTCCGCCAGCGGTGCCGGTAACGTCGTATTTTTGTACGCCGCTATTGTACATTGTTTCGTAGTCGGCGTCGGTTATGTTCCAGTTTACGTCGATTTCCTGTTTGCTGTCGTCCAGCATAATTGCGTTAATTTTTGTGGGAAGTTCCAACTTGCCGTTCAAGTCGCAAACAATGTTAATGTCTTCCAAAGCATCGGCTTTGTTTTCCACCGTGTTGCCTTCGCGCACTAACGAAAACAGTTTCAACGATTCCAACGCATGCCCGTTTTCGTCGAAGAAGGCTTGGTTGTCTACTGCCGATCCGCCGTAGTACTTTCCTGCATCGTCGGGATCGTACACAGTCGAGTAGGACGACGCCCAGCCCGAGCCGTATTTTTCCCACTTTTCAAGGTTTTCTTCGTAGGTGCTGCCGCCGACAGAAATCCACGTGCCTTCCCAGTAGCAAACGCCAATGCCGTTTGTTGTGTGCGCAACTGTGTCGATAATGTCCACAATGCAGTTCGTTTGTCCCTGAATTGTGAAGGGGTAGTTCTTCGTAACGCCGCTGCCATCACCAATTGTGTTGCCGAAAAAGTCGGTGTCTTCGGAAGTGAATGCGTAGGAGGTTTCTGCAACCATCACCTTTTTGTTATAGGTTGTGGCAATTTCCGAAAGCAAGGAGGAAAGATTTTCCAACGTTCCGTGCCAGTAGGGATAGTAGGACGATGCAAACACGTCGTAATCTACGTTGTAGTAGTTCAACTTGTAAGCGTAATCTTTGTAGTTGGTAACTTTTTCGGGGTTTGCAAAGTGCAAAACAACCAACGCATCGGGCAAAACTTCCCTAATTGCTTTTGATCCTGCGCTGAAAAGGTCGGACATGTTCCACCAAGATGTTTCTCCGCACATTGCGCCGTTTGTTTCGTTGCCAACTTGAACCATGCTAACGCTAATTTTTGCCGCTTTCAGCGTTTCTAGGCTTGCTTTGGTAAATTCGTACAAGGCGGTTGTTTTTTCTTCCAATGACATTCCGGCCCATGCGCGCGGAACCATTTGTTTGGAAGGATCTGCCCAAAAGTCGGAGTAGTGGAAGTCCACCATCAAACTCATTCCGTATTGTGTCGCTCGTTTGCCGATTTCAACTGCGGTGTTGATGTCGCAGTTGCCGCCGCCAAAACCATTGCCGTCTTCGTCGTAGGGGTTGTTCCACACACGCACACGAATGGTGTTTATGCCGTTATCTGCCAAAATTTTGAAAACGTCCTCTTCTTCGCCGTCAAAGTTGTAGTACTTAACGCCGCTGTTTTCCAAAGAAATAACCGACGAAGCGTCCATTCCCATAACGAAATCGTCCGGCAAGTCTTCAACTTTCTTCACGTAAAGAGTGTCGGATGTTACTACAGTTTTCGGTTCCGTTTCGCACGCACCCAGTGCGCACGCCGCTGTCAGCAGAAGAATCGCGCCGACAAGTATTCCAAAAAATCTTTTCAGCCTCATTTTTGTGTTCTCCTTTTTTTGTTTTGCCACAAATTTTTTGTCTACACGTTTGCACCAAACGTTTTTCAAACAAAATTCGTCAATGCAAACGTTTTCGGCTTTTGTTGGACACTATTTAGTGTAACACACTCAACGTCAATAGTCAATATGTTAATTTCTATAACTATCTAGATATTTTTAGAAAACTTGGCATAGACAACTTTGC
>CAZHUH010000018.1:0-2045 GCA_964535505.1 uncultured Oscillospiraceae bacterium | reverse complement strand
AAAAAAGGCGCAAACGAGTTTGCCGCACACTCACAAACAAAATATTTTTGCTATTTTTCATTTTTACACAATAACGCCGTAATATGTGTTATACTAATTAATAGACAATTGCAATAAATCGGCGCCAAAAATCGGCACAAAGTTTGCCGAAAAAGCCGAATAATTTGCGAAATTTGTCAAAAAAAGAAAAGAAGGAATAACAAATGGGAGAAAGAGCACTAAAAAAACAACTTTCCGCCGAAGATAAGCAGTTCAATCGCAATAAGTGGCTGTTTTCCGTTTCTGGCATCGGCCGCGACATGTCTTATCAACTGATTGCGTCGTTTTTGCTTACATATATTCAATTCGGCATGACGCTTTCCATAGTGCAGTTTACCACTATCAGTTTGCTAATCGGCGTGGTGGGGCGCGTTTGGGATGCTATCAACGACCCAATGATGGGTGCAATAATCGAAGGCACGCATATGAAGTTCGGCAAATTCCGCCCTTGGATACTCATTGGCGCGCTGCTTACCGGCTGTATTATCATTGCAATGTTCAATGTGCAAAACCTCGCCGGTTGGAACTTTGTTGTGTTTATGATCGTGATGTACCTTTTGTGGGAAACGTCTTTCACCATGAATGACATCGGCTATTGGTCTATGCTTGCAAGCCTTTCCAGCAAAAAAGAACAACGCAACTCCGCCACCATGCTAACCGTTGTGTTTGCGGGCGTGGGTGCGTTTATTGCACAAGGCGGCATTTCGTTTTTGTATCCCGGCAACGTGCAACAGGCTTTCCGTTGGATATCCATCGGCGTTGCGGCAATATTTATGGTAATGCAAGTGGTAATGGTGCTGTTTATTAAGGAACGTCCTCGTGCGCAAATGGAAGCGAACGAAAAGGTTTCCATCAAACAAATGTGGAACACCATTCGCCACAACGACCAAATTTTGTGGATGACCCTTTCTATGTTGTTCTACAACATCGGCAGCAGTTTGCTTGTGGGGTTGGCGTACAACTTGTACTATCTGGAAATCGGCTACGACGGCAACGCCATTGTGTTTATTGCAATTTTCGGCGTGTTCAACATAGGTTCGCAGTTGTTGTACCCCAAATTGGTAAGCAAACTTGGGCGCAAAAAACTGCAAACGCTGTCAATAATTTTGGCGTGCGTGGGGTACATTGGCATTGCGCTTTTGGGTTGGACGAGTATTTTGCCCTTCAACCTCATCACCCTCAGCATTTTCGGCATTATGGTGTTTGTGGGGCAAGCGCTGTTCTACATGGCAAGCATCATCAACATGACCAACTGTGTGGAATACAACGAATACAAGCGCGGCGAACGCAACGAAGCGGTGGTTTCCACACTGCGCCCCTTCATGGCAAAGTTTGCCGACGCATTGAAGTACGGCATTGTTACACTTATTCTCACCGTATCGTTGGTTTACGGGCTTTCGCAAAACATTTCCACTCTGGAAGTGCAAAAAGGGCACTTCGACCGAATGGAATCGGTAACGCAACAAAGCCAATATTTGGATAAGGTTACCGACTACTACGCAATGCTTTCCGACGATGTGGATTTGGAAGCGCTCACAGCCCAAATGCAAGCGGACGAAGTTTTGGCAGGCAAACAACTTGACGCGACCTATTTGCATGCGTTGGGCGACGCCGCCGTTATGGAAGTGACGGAAGATGGCAACAAGTTTGTCGGTTTTGTGCGCGACATGACGGAAACGGTTCCTTTGGAAGAGGGCAAATCCTACACGTTGGTGCTTTCCGGCAAGGATGCCGATGGCAACGAATTTAACGCCGCGAACGAAAACTTCAAGCAAAACAGCAACATAGCAATGCGCCTTTGGGTGCGTGCAGGCGTATCTGTAGTGCCTATGATTTTCCTTGTGTGCGCGTTGCTTATTCAAAATAAAAAGTTTATCATTGACGAAGATTACTACGACATGATGCTTGCGGAAATAGAAAAACGCAAAACAGAACAACAAGAGCAACCAACCGCCACCGAAGCGGAATAAACATCGCAGCACGCCTGCCATGATTTGACGCTTGCG
>CAZHUH010000017.1:3452-22395 GCA_964535505.1 uncultured Oscillospiraceae bacterium | reverse complement strand
AACAATTATCGCATAGGTGCAAAGGAAAACTATGATAAAACTCAATCAAATTTGGAACAACATTTTGTTGGAAGCGGAAGCAAAGGTGCAAACGCTTATTTACGATTTATACATAAACACCTTGCAACCTGTGGGAATCTACCACGACAGGCTGATTTTGCTTGCCGAAACGCGCGCCGTAAAAAACATTGTGGATAACAACTACAAAGACATCTTGCGCAGTTGCACAAACGCAGTGTTCCCTTCCATTGTGGATGTGGAAATCATCACGGAAAACGACCTTCCCAACGTTGGCAAGGTGGAAAAAGAAGTGGATATTCCCATTTCGATGAAATATGTTACCGTCGACGAAGAAAAAGCCAACTTTATTTCGCAATACACCTTCGAAAACTTTGTTGTGGGCAAAAGCAACGAATATGCCGAAGCGGTTGCGCTTGCCGTGGCGGAAAACCCCGGCACAAAGTATAACCCGGTGTTCTTTTGGGGAGGAGTCGGCTTGGGCAAAACTCACCTTTTACATGCAATAGGAAACCGTTTGCAGCGCAACTATCCAGAAAAACGCATAGCCTACGTAACCTGCAACCAGTTTATGAATGAGTTTATCGAGTCTTTGCAAGATTCCACCAACCCCAATGCCAAAAAGAATTTCCGCGACAAGTATCGCAAATTGGACGTTTTGATGATGGACGACGTGCAATTCTTGGCAAACAAGGAAGGCACGCAGGAAGAAATTTTTCACACCTTCAACGATTTGTATTTGGCAAACAAACAAATCATATTAAGCAGCGACCGCCCTCCCAAAGAAATAAACATCGAAGAACGTTTGCGCACACGCTTTGCAATGGGTGTTATTGCCGACATTCAGCCACCCAACTTGGAAACTCGTATTGCCATTTTGCAAAAAAAGTGCGGACAAAAGGGCTACAACATCAACATTCACGTTTTGAGTCTTATTGCGGAAAAAATAACCAACAACGTGCGTGAAATGGAAGGCATGCTCAACCGTATTGTGAGTTACTCCACATTGGTAGGCGGCGACCCAAACGATATGAACGTGGTGCACGACGCTCTGCGCGACTACGCCGATTCCACTTCGGATATCATCACCATCGATCAAATTGTAAGCGCCACATGCGACTACTTCGGCATTGGCAAGGATGACATAATAGGCAAAAAGAAAAACAAAGAAGTGGTTGTGCCGCGCCAAATTTGCATGTATCTAATTTGCGACATTTTGGGTTCAGGCATGCCGTTAGAAGCAATCGGCGGCTACTTCGACAGGCACTATTCCACAGTCATTCACGCACGTGACAAGGTAAGCGAAGAAGTAAAATCCAACGTTATTTTGGCTTCGCAGGTGAAGGATATCAAGGACAAAATTTACAACAGATAAACTTCAACGGCATATATGTGGCTGTCGCATTAAACAATTTTTCGTTGACAGTAGTACAAAATCACAACAAAAGAGTATCGAAACAATTGATTTCGATACTCTTTGCATATTTATACAAATTTTTGTCTTTTAGTCGATTAGTGCGACAGTCCCATTGCTTGTATCTCGTCTGCCGCGAACGTCCAAAGTACGCTCCTTTGCCTCGCACTTGAAAGAACTCGATCTGCACGCCAACGCTACCTTGGAGAAATAAATTTTCCGACACGCGTCGGCGAAAACGTGTTCAAACTCAAACGGATACTGCCTCTTACGGAGATTTTGTAATATACGTTCACGTTATAGTCCCGGCATGCGGAAAAAACCGCAAAAACACTCCGCAAAGAAAATTTGCTTTGCGTATTTTTCTTTGGATATTTTGAAAAAAATGGCACTGCTTATCATCTCTTTTCAAGTGGTTGGCAGGTTTCCGAAAACGGCTTATTAATTGGATTTTTTATTCTCTTTTTCCCCCGTTTTTCTTCGTTGGCAAAGACAGCATACAGTTGCGTTTTTAATAGAACGATTGTCAATAGTAAACAAAAGTAAACAATTACAGAAAATATCTTGATATAATTGAAAAAATATGTTAAAATAGACTTAATTATTCGCCAACATTTTCGTTTGGTTAAAAAATGAATGCTTTTGAAGTATTAAAGTATAAGGGAGGGACTGAAAATGAGTGTTCTTATCATAGATGCCGATGGCGAACTTTGGTTCTCCAGGCAAGAAGAATTGGGCGTAGACTACATCAAAATGCCCTATTCCTACAACAACGAAACATACTACTACGATTTGGGCAAAAATACAGATTTCCGAGCTTTTTACGATGCTGTGCGCAGTGGCGTTATTCCCACCACAATGGCACTGAATCCACAAGAATATATCGGAATTTTGGAACCGTATTTCAAAAGGGGCGAGGACGTTTTGTACGTGAGTTTTTCGCACGCAATGAGCGGCACTTTCGACCATTTGGAAACGGCGTTGAAACAACTTCACGAAACCTATCCCGACAGAAAATGCACCGTTTTTGACACAAAATCCATCAGTTTGGGCGCAGGCATTCAAATGGAATATGCCGCCGAACTGAAAAACAAAGGCGCAACGGATGAAGAAATTATTGCCGCTTTGACGGAATTTACCAACCGCGTTGCCGTCTATTTTGTGGTGGACGATTTAATGCACCTCAACCGAGGCGGACGACTTTCCGGCGTTGCCGCAGTTGCAGGAACAATTTTGCAGCTGAAACCCATTCTTTCAATAGACAAGCGCGGCAGTCTTGCGGTGCTTTCCAAAGTTTCCGGCAAGAAAAAAGCCTTGCGCCAAATTGCCGACAAAGTTATTGCCGAACTTACGGGAACGGAATTTTCGGTGTATATCGTCGATGCCGATTCCCCCGAAGAAGGCGATTTGTTGGCACAATTTATCCAAGAAAAACGTCCCGAAGCAAAAATTGTCAGACAGCCCGTAGGACCCGTTATCGGCACGCACTGCGGCCCTGGCACCATTGGCGTAATTTTTGTTGCAGACAAACGTCCCATTGCTTTGGAAGCCTAGTTTGGGCTGCGCGTCCGGCGCACCTACGCGGTGGGCGGCGTGAGATTTGTTGCGGTACGCCTTACGGCGATAGGGCGCTTGGGTGTCTTTGTTCGAAAATGCCGAATAAAAGCACTGCGATAGCAGGCGTTCATTGTCTTGATGCGTATTTAACTATTCGGCATTATTTAGTTATCAGCTGTTGGTAGCAATAGGAGAAAAACAAAATGAGTGTTACAGTAAAAGAAATTTCCGCCAAAAAGGACAAAAAGAAATTTTTTAAGTTTCTTATAGATATGTATTGCAAAAACCCATACGCCGCACCTAATTTGTACAGCGACGAAATGTCGGAATTCGACCCCCAAGTCAATGACGCATTCCGTTTTTGCGAGTGCAAAATGTTTTTGGCGTACAGAGGTAACAAAATTGTAGGGCGCATTGCCGGTATTTGGCACAAATACGTAAACGAAAAAAACAACACCAAGCAACTTCGCTTCACTCGTTTTGACACAATCGACGATTTCGAAGTTACCAAAGCGTTATTTGGAAAACTTGTCGAGTGGGCAAAGCAAATAGGCATGGACGAAATAATCGGGCCAATGAGCTTTTCCGACCTAAACGAAGAAGGCATGCTTATTCAGGGCTTCGACAAAGACAGCACCTACATCGAAATTTACAATCACCCCTACTACGTTACGCATATGGAAAAACTGGGTGCCTACAAAGTTGTGGATTGGAACTGCTACCGGATCAAAGTTCCCGATTCTGAGGACGAACGTCTGACACGCATTGCGCAACACGTTGCCAAGCGGAACAACTACGAAGTGGTTGATTTGAATGCCATCAAAAAGGATAAAGCCGCCACCAAAAAACTGTTTCTCGAGTGTCTGGAAGTGTTGGATATTGCTTTCCGCGATTTGTATGGCACAAGCCCTATCAACCAAAAACAAAAGGAACGCGAGGCGGACTCGCTTTTGCAAGTTTATCTACCCGAATTAGCCTGCGCCGTCAAGCAAAACGGCAAAGTGGTGTGCTACGGCTTTTGCATGCCTTGCATAAACGACGCCATGCGCAAAGGCAAAGGCAACATCATTCCGTTTGGGCTTGTTCCCTTCATAAAAGCGCTTTCCAAACCCAAAGTCGCCGAAATGATGTCCATAGGCGTTTTGCCCGAACACAAAAATTTAGGCGCAGTATCGTTGATTATGGACGAAATTTTGCACGGCTGCATAAAACTTGGCGTGCAATATCTTGAAACAGGCCCCGAATTGGAAGAAAACCATGAAGTGCAAAACCTTTGGAAAAACTACGACCGCGAATTGGTAAAACGCCACCGTTGTTGGGGTATGAAAGTTGACGATTTGGAAAAATTGCTGAACAAGTAGTTTTTTTGTAGAGTGTTTTGCGCTTATTCAAATAATACAAAACACCAAAACAAAAATTAGAAACGAGAAAATAAAATGCTAAAACTATAAAAACACAAAGAATTGCCGACCAGATTTTGGACCGACAATTCTTTTTTTGTAAATTTTACAGTTTTATTACATACGGAACAAATGACTACAAATACTTTCAGGGCAACAATTTGCCGATAATTCACGCCGCGTAAGCCCTTTATTTTACAATATCGATAAGCGAATCGTATTCTTCCAGCGACGTTTCGCCTGCCAAAACGCGCTCTTTGGTGTGATCCAAAATGGTAGACATGTTCTTTTTCAGCAGTTCGCTTATTTTTTCGCTGGTAAAGTCGTCCGACATCACAAGCTCGCGTATTTCGTCGGTAACAACCATTATTTCAAACACACCCATTCTGCCAAGGTAGCCGGTGTTGTTGCAGTAGGGGCAACCCACCGCTTCGTAAATTTTGCGGCTCTTTTCCAACCCCAAAAGGGCGGTTTCCGCTTTGGTGGTGCGATGTGCCTTTTTGCATTTGGGGCAAAGCTTGCGCACCAAACGTTGCGAAATTGCACCCAAAAGGGAATCTGCCACCAAATATTTGGGAATACCCATGTTCACCAAACGTGTAACAACGCCTGCGGCATCGTTGGTGTGGATGGAAGACAGCACCAAGTGTCCGGTAATTGCGGCACGGGTGGCAATTTGCGCCGTTTCTTCGTCGCGGATTTCCCCCACCATTATTACGTTGGGGTCCTGACGCAAAAAGCTGCGCAAGGTGTTTGCAAAGGTCAAATTGGCTTTGGGGTTAACTTGAACTTGGTTTATGCCCCTAATTTCGTTTTCTACAGGGTCTTCAACCGTCATTATGTTCACTTTTTCGTTGTTAAGGTAGCGCAAAAATGTGTACAACGTGGTAGATTTTCCGCTTCCTGTGGGGCCGGTCAGCAGCAAAATGCCGTGAGGACGGCTTATCATATTAAGCACCAGTTCCGTTTGTTTTTTGGAAAAGCCCAAGTGTTCGATGTTTGCCGACGAAAAGGACAGGTTGTAGATACGAATAACTATCTTTTCGCCGTGCAGCGTCGGTGTGGTGGAAACACGGAAGTCGTATTGAAGTCCGTTTATTTCCATGTTGATTTTGCCGTCTTGCGGAACGCGGCGTTCGGCAATGTTCATGCCTGACATAATTTTATAGCGCGCCAACAGCGCAGGGAAAAGGTGCGGCGAAATGTCTTCGGTCTTTTGCAACTGTCCGTCGATTCTGTAACGAACGTAAATAACCCCGTCAAACGGTTCTATGTGAATGTCGCTTGCGCCGCGGTTTATGGCGTCTTTCAAAATTGCGTCGCACAGTTTGATTATCGGGGCGTCAATGGGCACGTCCTTTTCGTCAATTTCCGAAGGATCCTTCTTTTTGGTGTCGGAATAGTCTTTCAGCACGGAATCTTGTTGAATTTTGTTGTTCATATAGTTCAACAAGCGTTGCGTTTGCGTTTGCGTGCCGATTACAACGTTAAGTTTTTTGCCGCCGTAGGGCAAAAGTTCCTTCAATTCTTCCGCGCGGAAGGGGTTGCACGTAAGAACGTTCAGAGTGCCGTCCTGTTCGAAAAGGGGAATAGCCTTGTATTCTATTAGTTTGTCGCGCGGATATTTTTGAATAAAATCCAAATCCACTTCGGAAAGTTGATAAAACCTATATTCCAGTCCAAAAAACTTTGCCAAAGCCATATAGCAAACTTCTTCGTCCAAAACGTTGTTTTTTACCAGTTCGGTGTGCAAAGTGGTGGTGTTTGCGTTGGCTTTTTCCTGCCATTCCAACGCTTGTTGCTTGCTCAAAATTTTGTTTTCCGCAAGAAATTCCGCAAACGAGTTGTTAAATAACATTTTTTACCTCCGCCTAAATGCTGCTCATCAAAGCGATCATGGGCACAAGCACCGCCAAAATTACCACGGCGACAACAGCCCCCAAGAAAAGTATCATAATTGGTTCCAACGCCGCAATTGCGCGCGAAATGGAACTTTCCACACATTCGTCAAAGTAGTCGCTAGACGAACGCAAAACTTCTTCTATGTTTCCGCTTTGCTCTCCGACGTTTATCATTTCCGTCAGAATATCGGGAAACAGTTTCGTTGCCGCAAGCGACGGTGCAATCCGTCTGCCGCGCTTCACTTCTTCGATGGTAAATGTAAATTTTTCCGCAAAAATTTTGTTGCCCAACATCTTTTTGAGGTTGTCCAAGCAGTCTACCATCGTCATGCCGCTGTCCAACAAAATAATGAATGCCTTTGCAAAGCGCGACGTTATCAAATCGCGCTGAACTTTGCCGATAATCGGCAAGTGAAACAACAAAAAGTCCTTTACGTATTGCCCTTTTTGTGTTTTGAAAAACAGCCAAACCAAAAATATCAATAAGGCAACGGCGGGAATTATCACAAAAATGTAGTCTTGAAAAAACTTCGAAACCGACATAACAATAACCGTTATTTTGGGCACTTCGCCGCCAAGTTCCAAAATCATATCTTCGAACTTTGGCACAATAAACAAGTTTATGAACACCGCCACAATTATCGTCAAGCAAAAAAGAATCATAGGGTAAATCATCGACGAACGTGCCTTGCTCTTTATTCTGCGGTCGTTTTCGTAGTAGTTTGCCATGCTGGAAAGCACTCTATCCAAACTGCCGCTAACTTCGCCTATGGCAACCATGTTTACAAAAAACGTCGGAAAAACCTTTGGGTGTTTGCTGAACGCTTGCGAAAGCAACACACCCGATTCGATGTCGAAGTAGACTTTTTGCAACACTTTTTTGAAAGCGGAATTGTAGTTTTGGCTGCGCAAAGTGTTTATGCAATCGTTTATGGGAATGCCTGCCTTGACCATCACGGCAAACTGGCGCAAAAAGTTTATCACCTCCACCTTTTTCACGCGTGAACTTACGCTGAAAAACGTGCTTTGAGTTTTTTCCTTAATAAGCGAATAGTGCACCAAAAACAAACCGTCGGCTTTCACGTTGGCTTTCAACACAACTTCGTCTTCCGCCTCGCGAATCACCGTCTTTTTTTGATTTAGCGAATCTACCACCTTACATTTGTAAAAAGGCATCAGATAAGCACCTCCAACCAATTCAAAATTGCCCTTCCGAAAATTGCCGCAACGGCAAAGCCAAACAGCAAGTAGGGCGCAAAAGCAATGTGCGTTTCCTTTTGCGATTTGTTGAATTTTATGCGCAAAAGTTCCACCACGCTGCCAATTAATGTTGCCATGGTTATGCCTAAAAGAAGGGGGAAAAACCCCAACATAAAGCCGGCAATACCGCACAAATACACGTCGCCGCTGCCCAAAGCGTCCTTTTTCAGCACAAATTCCGCAACAAGTTTTATCAAGCCGAAAAAGCCGAAACCAACGGCGCTTCCGACAACAAAATCCCACCAAACGGCGCTTTTTTCCCAAAACATTTGCCAAAGTCCAAGGACCAGCGCAAGTGCGGCAAAAATCACAAGCGTAACGTCGTAGATGGCGTTTTCGTCAAAATCTATTTGCGCAATAACCACAAACAGCGCAAACAGCGCAAACAGCAACAGCGTGTGCACGCTCAAATCAAACTGCCAAAATGCCAGCGCAAACAGGGCGCCGCAAAACAGTTCGCACAAAAAGCCGAACACACCTATTTTTCCCTTGCAAAAGCGGCATTTTCCCCCCAAAACAATGTAGGAAACAACGGGGATGTTGTCAAACCACTTAATGGGCTTGCCGCATTGCGGACAGTAGGAGTTTGGCTTTACCAAGCTCATTTTTTTTGGCACTCTGAACGCTACCACGCCGCAAAAACTTGCCAAAGCCGATCCCAACACAAAGGAAAACACGCTCAAAATAACTTTCAGCCCAACTTCCATTACTAACCTTGCCTTTCGAAGCCGCATTGCAAAGTGCAACGGCACGTTGATGTTGCGTTTTCGAGCGCAATTGACAAATCGATTGCCAAGAAACTTGCGCTTGAAGCATTGTCGAGCGCAATGTCAAAAGAGTTTTCGCACGCCATGTTGTATGAAGTTTTACTTGTGTTTGGGGTTGCAAAAAAGCGCGCATTCGGCAAAGTTTCACCCAAAAGAATGACGCCGTTGAAGTTTTGTCTGCTACTTGCGGCGGGATCGGGCGTTTGGATTTCGCCGTCGTCTTCGGTGCTGTCCCCTTCAATGGGGTCGCCGCCTTCTGATTGCTGTGTTTCCGCGGGCACAAAAACTTCTTGGCGCAATTCTTCCAAGTTGCGTTTTGCCAAACGTTGATAGCGATAGCAAACGGCAAAAGTTGTTACCAAAACCGTCGCCAAAAGCAGCGAAAACAGCATCACAACCGCCAAAACGTAGCCTTTTTTCTTGTTTTTCATA
This sequence comes from uncultured Oscillospiraceae bacterium, assembly GCA_964535505.1. Lineage (GTDB taxonomy): Bacteria > Bacillota > Clostridia > Christensenellales > CAG-314 > Fimimonas. Next base: position 13,646 of record CAZHUH010000017.1, on the reverse strand, counting down.
TTTATGGTTATGTCCTCTTTCACAAATTGTTTGGAAAACACGCACGTTATACAAAGTTTGTGCGATTTCGCCGAGAGTGGCAAGCAGAACGAAGTATCCGTGTAAGGAGAGAAGCGACGGAATAGCGTATCGCTATGCGTAGCGTCGATCGCGTCTGTTTGTTTTTCAACCCTCGGGTTCCGCGTCGACAGTAGGGGTGGTTTGATACCGTCCGTTGCCGTAGTTTAAGTTTTGTATCACAAAGTAGCCGGCAGTCGTGTTTTCAATATCCAACACAAGTTCGTCTGCCTCGTTGTAGTAGTAGGTAAGGCGATATTTGCCGTTTTCCGAAGCGCATAGGCTGAATTTTGTATCGAAATAGGCCGTTCCGCCGCTGTTGTCTTCGTTTTTGGCAAAATTGGTTTCACCGAAGTATTTTGTGTCCCAATTTTTGCCGTACACATCGCCGTATTTCGCAATATCCAAACACACCGCCTCAAAGTAAACGTATTCTTTTTGTTTGGCAACCACTCGTTTTGCCGAAAGATAGCCGGCAACAAGGGTGCCCATCACTATCAAAAAGACCGCGAGAGCAACCAAAACTTCCACCAAAGTGGAACCTTTTTGTTTGTAAGCGTTGTTTGTTTGCATTGTTTTTTCCTTTTTGTCGTTTTTTGCAACAAAGTTTATTTGGCCGAGCCGAGGGGACAGATAAACTTTATTGTCGTTTTTTTGCAACAAAGTTTAATGGGCAGAGTTGAGGAGCCCAAAAAATATTATTATTTTTTGCCGTTTGGCTTGCCGTTTTGCGCCTTGTTGTCTTTCACAGGCGGCTCGGTTTTTTTGCCAAGTGCAATTTTGTTGTCGTCCATACACCTTTTTATTGTCTGTTTTGCCAACACAAAGCGCGAGTTGGTGGAAATTCGCAACAAACAGGGCGTGTTCAAAAAGTTTTGCTTTTTGCTTATGGCAAATTGAATTTTGCGTTTCACAAACTTTTGCGGATCTTCCGCTATGTACAAACTTATGCGTTTGCCCTCGCCTTTTTGGTCGATATCTATTTTGAACCACACTTTGCTCTTCACAAAAAACGTTGCGCACACGTCGGACACCTGACATTTCATATCTACGTATTGGCAAATTTGTTCCGAAAGTTTTTCAAAACGCTTGCGCACGTATTCGGGGCAGGATTCAAGCCGTTCTTCAAAGGTGGTGGGCTTGGTGTTGGTAAGATTTTCCGCAGGGTCGTCATCGTATTCTATTTCTATGCCGTCGGTGGAATATTCGTCTTCGTCAATGTCCACACGCTTCAAATTCAGGTTCAATTCCAACGGAATGTCCGAATCCACGCCGTAGTAGGCAATTTTTTTGCGTTCGAACTCAAATTCGTGCTTGCTTGCCACCATCAAAAATCGGCGTTTTATGTCTTGTGCGGTGTCGAAACAAAAATCGTATTCCGTAACAAGTCTGTTTTCCACCACAAGTATCATTCGGCACAAATTTTCTCTCACAAAAAAGTAAACGTAGTCGTGCTTAAAGTTCAGGTGCTCTTTCAAATACATGCCAAAAAGCCGCACGTTTTCCACACGGGCGTTCAAATCTTTTGCAATCTTTTTCAAGCAGTTCACAATTCTGTTGGGCACAAAGTAGTTGTTGAACACGCAACCCACCGAATGTGTGTAGGAATCGGCAATTACGGTGTAGTCGTCGCGCTGAACGTCTTTCATCTGCTTGCGATAACTTGCTTCGGCGCGAAATTTGCTCATTTTGGGCAATGAAATCACGCTTTTGTAAATTTCCTCGCACGAAAGCAACAACTCCACGGGGAAAATTTTGTCAAAAGCCTCGTTTATTCGTGCCACAACGGAATCGGTGTCGATGATGGTTCCGTTTTCCAATTCGTATTCGGAAAACTTTATCAAAAGCTCGTTTTTTGCGCCGTTTGCGTCAAAAACGGTAACCCTCAAAAAGGGGTTTTTGAAATCCGAATATTCAAAGATAGTTTTGTTTTTCATCATTTTGTGTCAAATGCTCCTTTTGTAGGTGCTTTTGTTGGTGTTTTATGTTTTGTGGTCTATGCGGGGGACGTGAGGCATACACGTTTTCTGTTCAAGCATGCCTTCATTCGTCATTGCGAGGAGCGTAGCGACGTGGCAATCCGAGTTTATATCGTCGAAGATACCGGATTGCTTCACTTCGTTCGCAATGACGGGTCTACGCGGCCGACGGTTATTCGGTGGGTTGCTCCGATGTTGAAGTCGAAGTCTGCGTGTACGCCACAAACACAAAGGTTTGTCCGCCGTCGTAGGTGATGGTGCACGTGAATATTTTCACTTCGTTGCCGTCCACAGTTTCGTCTTGTTCGTTAAACTCGATATTTTCTATCAAAGGGTTTTCAACAACTACCACGGGTTCGTTAGGCGAATAAGTGTTGTCTTCATTCGGAATATCCGACCAAGTTTTGTGTAAAACTTTTCCGTCTTCCACTGTGTAACAGTCGTCCAAGTTGTAAGGAACGTTTGTCATATCGCTTTCGGCGTTTTGTTGTACAAAGTCTTTTATCGTTTGCAACTGAAAAAGCGTTTTGCTTTCGTTTGTGGCGCCGTCGTTCATGCGCGTCAAAAAAATCACTGCTGACGTTACCATAGAAAGCACCAATGTCGCGCACACAATTGCCACAAGCAATTCTACCAATGTAAAACCTTTTTTGCGTTGCATATTTTCTCCTAAAAATTCAAATTGTTTTGCCCTTGGAACAAAATTGTCGCAAGTTGCGAAAGCAATTTCGCTGTTTTGTTTTCACAGTCTTTCCTAAATACAGTTTGCGCTGTACTTAAGAAAAATTGCGGCTGTTTCTTGGCGTTTGGTTTTGCGCGCCGTTTGCCCAAAGAACTGCGTTTGTTCAAACAGAAAAAACAAATCAGCAACAAAGGGGAGGGAGGCAAATTTTTGCCGCCGCCTTGCCCCAATGTTACTTTTGATTTCCTCAAAGCCTGCGTTTGGTCGTTTTGCCGACGTCAACATTCCAAACTGTCGTCGGCGTTACCATTTGCCAACGCTTCGGCTATGTTTTGCGCCATAGGCGCGCAGCTTGCAAAGCCGTTTGCGCAGAGTTGTTTTCCGATTTTAACTATATTTCAAAAAGTCGGTTTTGTCAACCCGTGCCGACGATTTTGCCGCCGCCTTGCCCCAAGCAACCACGCTTGCCCGTTTGCCTTTTGTAAATGGTTCAAATGCCTTCACAAAAGGTTATTCTCCAAGTTCTCCGGAGCTGTTGTCATAAGTTGTGTAGCAATGTACATGGCGAATACAGGTGGGTGTACCATCAACTGTCGGCAAACCGTCTGCCGTGAAGTAGTTGGCTGCGTCAGTGGCGTCGTAGCTCCAAGCAAGAACAGTGCCAACGGGGCACGGAGCAAGAGTAATACAGTCTGTTTCGTTTACTGTTTTTGTTTCTCTTACCAATCCGTTGTTCCTTACGTACTGGTAAGACTCAATCTTAGTGATGTACTGCGTAGTTGCAGGTTTGAAAGTTTTGTTGTTGCTGCCGGTAAGTTCGATTGAGCTGTTTACCGTAACAATTTTGTGATACTCGTCGGCAATTACTTGAACAGAGGAGTCGCTATCATAATTAAGGTTTTTGACCGTGACATCACCTTTGGGGTCGATCATACCAACCAACAACGCCGCTTCGCCTTCGGAAGAATAAACGTGGCTGTTCTCAATTGTAAGGTTGTCTATTTCAACCGTGCCGCCGCTTACATATCCTGCGATAAGTCCGACCTTGTTCATTCCGTAAACGTTACAGTCTTTGATTGTTAAGTTCTTAATTTTGAGGGTGCCTTGCACGAGTCCGCAAATAAGTCCGGTTGATCCTGTCTCGTAATCGCCGGTGGTTATTCCTTCAAGCGTCAAGTTCTCAATAGTAACTGTACTTCCGCTTTCGATTTTCGAGAAGAAAATGCCCGTTTGATATTGTTTCCCTACTTTTGTCGACGTAGCGGCCTGATAATAAAATCCTAGGGACATGGCATTTTTCAATGTTGCATTGCCCTCCGCACTTGCAGTATTGGTGCCGCCGCTGATTGTAACGTTACCTTTATTAGTAACACTACCTACGTCAATTGCTGCGCCCATGCAATCTACCGTGCCGCTGAGGTTAAGGGTTGTCAGAGTGCCTGAAGCAAGGGATTTTGCCTGTGCCAAATAGTTGGCGCCGTCGGTGCCGTCGGGGACGGTTCCGGAAAGAGAAATCCAGTTGTTAGCCGAGGTTGCGTCAGTGTATTTTTCAGGCCACATAACGTTGCCTGCTGCGTCTACGTAAAGCACACGGTTAAGCGTTCTATCCCAGTAGAAATAGGTGTCTTTCACAAGGGGTTTGTAGTCTTCCGCGTCCAAACCTGCTTCTTGCAAGTATTGGAACAAGGCCTGCACATCTTTGGGTTCGTCTGATGTGTCCAAAGCTTCAAGCAACACGTTTATTTGCGTAACAGCTTGCTGATCGGCGGAAGTGTTTGCCTTTTTGATGAAACCGGTGTATCCCACAACGGATACGGTTGCCAAAATTGCCAAAATGGCGATAACAACCAAGAGCTCTACCAGCGTAAAGCCCTTAATTTTTTTATTTTTCATATATTTTTTTACCTCTTTTTATAAAATTTTTGTTCGTCGCCGTTTGCGACAAGAAGATTCGCGCATACGTCGAAAACTTCTTTTTGTATTGCATTTGCACTCGTTTTTCAGCCCAAAAAGGAGTACAAATTAGCCCTTTTGAGCGTGCAAAAGGGCGTAAGGGGACAAAATATCAATTATTCCACCTGCAATACAACACAAAAATCTTGCGTTGAGGTAAATCTGCCGTTTTGGGCAGAGGATATGTAATTTTTGCCGCGCGAAAAGCCTTGGGATGCTTGTGCTTCAAGTACTCCACAATTTTTTTCACGGCAAAAACGGACAAAATGATTGTCGCAACAACCAAAACCAACGTAATTGTGTCGAAGGAAATGGTTGTTACCGCCAGCATATACGAAACTATCATGCGGAGAGTTTCGCTTTGCATGTATATGGGCGTGTCACCCACAGCATACTGGGCATAAATAAGCAAAGCGGTGCTGAAGCCTATGGCAATGCCGAAAGCCAAAAACACCGCACGCGCTATTTTCATTTGTTTTTTTGTCAGACAAACCAAAATTACAACGCAAGCGAGGACAAATGATAAAAACATAAATATCATGTTCATAATAAATCCTCCTTTACGTAGTAGTGGTTGCGCGGAACGCGCTGTTGTTTGATGCGGTTCGCACCTTTTTTCAAGCCCGCTCGCTGTTTATCAAGTGCGGAATGTGCTTTTCGGCGGATCGCGCCTTTTTTCGAAGTCCGCACGACTTTTTCAAATGCGGAACGCCTTTTCGAAGTGCGAATATCTGCAATTTAAGCCGTCAAAAACCATCGTTTGGTTTGAGGCGCTCTAAAAATATAATCTATTATAGCATCAAACGCTAAATAATTCAAGAGTGCACTTTGTTCTCCGCGTTTGATGGATATTTTGGTTGGCTTACAAAATAATATTTGTTTTTAGTATTATAGCACAACTTGAGTGTTTGGGCAAACGCTATGAAAAATTTGTTGACTATTTTGCAAAAATTTTCGTGGTTTTGGTAAAATTTTTGCGCAAATTTCTCTCTTCAAGCAATTTTCGGCGCGATTTTGCCCAATTTTTGCTGTTTGCGGAAAGCGTCAAGCCTACGCAAAAAAACAAAATTGCCTTTGTCGTTTGTGTGCAAAGGCAAAATAGTTCCAACTGCTTGCGTTGCAAACACGAAACCGCGCTTGTTTTCTGTGTTAAAAAAACAAAATTGCGCTTAACCTTTTGCGGTTTCAGCGCAAAAATCAACAAAAGGCTTGCGCAAAGTCAAGCCTCATGCTTTTTAGATGTTGATGAGGATAATCATAGTGATCAAAGACGCAATGGCAAAACCGCCTACAATAATCCACGCCCAAACTGGCGGAATAGGTCTTGTCAACTGTTGTTTCCACGTTTTTTTCTCTTTGGCAGGTTGTTCTTCGGCTGTGCCTTCGGCCGTTGTTTCTTTGACGGCTTTTTCCTCGGTTGTTTTTCCTTTGTCGTTTTTGATTGCTTTTTTTTCTTCGTTATTCATTTAGACTCCCCCCCCCGATTTTTACCGCGCGATTTTCTAACGCAATATACTTGCCGCACTGCAAATAACGCCGCCGCACCAATAGGCGTAACATTTTTGGTAACAACGCCGCAAACAACGGCTGCGCTGAAAATTCTGCGGCGCAATTTTGTTTTCAAATATGCCGTTTTTGCAGGCAAAACGCAAGCAATCTTCATTTGGATATGCGTGTTCAGTATATTTGTAATGTACATTTTAGCACATTACAATGGCGATGTCAATCATAAATTTATAATATTTTGTTCGTTTGCGGCAGTTTTTTGAACATTTTGTCGTTTTTTTTGCGCGTTTTGTGTCGATTTTTATGCTTTATTGTTGCTTTTTGTACTTTTGTTACGGCGTTAATGCTTTTTGTCGTTATTTGCCGTCTTGCGCGGTTTTTTCGTTTTCTGCGTCGGCATTTGAGTTTTTATTGTCGGTTTTGCGTTTTTCCGCCTTTGCGTTTTGCGCTTACCGCCTTAACGCTTATTGCGCCGATTTTCATTTACAGTATACTTATCTTGCAAAATTATATTCATGTTTTTGTCTGCGAATGTCGGCGGCGTTTTGCGCGCAGCAGTGTGCGGCGCATATCTCTAAAATCCGTGGTTGTCGGGGTCGCGATAGCGGCGGTGGTTTTGATCCAACGCGGCGATGGCCGCCATTTCTTCGGGGGAAAGTTCAAAATCGAAAACGTCAAAGTTTTCTTTCATGCGCTCTTTCTTGGTGGTTTTGGGCAACACGCTTATGCCCAGTTGAATGTCGTAACGCAAAATAACTTGCGCGGTGGTTTTGCCGTGATTGTCGGCAATGGTTTGAAGTTGTCCGTTGTCCAAGGCGTTCCCGCGCATAAGAGGAGACCACGCTTCCACAACAATGCCGAGCTTGTCGCAGTAGGCGCGCAAATCTTTTTGTTGAAAAAACGGATGCAATTCCACTTGGTTTACCGAAGGCACAATTTCGCTGTTTGATACAATTTCGTCCAAGTGGTGTGGCAAAAAGTTGGATACGCCAATGGATTTTGCCACCTTTTGACGGTGCAAATTTTCCATTTCGCGCCACACGCAAAGGCTGTCGGGCGTGGGCCAATGTATCAAAAGCAAATCGATGTAGTCGGTTTGCAAATTGCGCAGCATTGTTTCCACAGCGCATTTTACGTCGTCGGCGGTGCGAACGTTTGTCCAAAGTTTTTCGGTAACAAAAATTTGGTCGCGCGGAATGCCGCATTGACGCAACGCAGCGCCTACTTGGTCATCGTTGCGGTAGAGCGTTGCCGTGTCTATGTGTCGATAGCCCACTTCCAGTGCGTTCAAAACGCAGTCTGTGGCGTTTTCTTCTATTTTGTAGGTTCCGTAGCCCAGTTGCGCCATTTGCGTGCCGTCGTTAAGTTTCAAATATCGCATGTTTTACCTCGCGAAAATATATTGCGGTTTTTGTTAAAATCGCTGTTGTGCAAAGAAATTTTTTCAACCGATTTTCGTGTTCAAAACGCAAAAAACACAAATTTCGGCACTACGTATGCTCAAAATCGTACACGGCGCACCGTAAAAACTGCATTGAAAAACGCCCCACCGGAAACAAATTTCGGCGCCACGTATGCTCAAAAATCGTTCACGGCACAGCCCAAACGCACTTTTGCGCCGTGTTTTAGCAGCAAAAATTGTCGCTTTGCGTTGTTCTGAGTGTCGGCGTCGCAAACTCTTGCGTTTTTCGCCGTTTGAGTCTTCGAAATCGTCGGTTTCGGCAGTTTTCTGCCGTTTTGTTTCGCCGAAATAATTTCGTGCTATAAAATATTGTATCATATGCCGCAAACAAAATCAATATAAAATATTTTTACGTTGGTTTTATTCTTGACAGCAAGCTGTCGAAAAGTGTATAATTACTCCGATTAAGCCTTTTGCGCCCTTTGTTTCGAGCGGCGCAAATAGCTTTTGTTATTTTTTGCAAAAGAAGAAAAAGTTGGGGGAAAATCCGCAAAATGACAGAAAAAATCATAGTATGTATAATTGCCGGACTCGGCGCAGGGCTGGGTACGGGTTTTGCGGGAATGAGCGCTGCCGCCGTGATAGCCCCAATGCTTATTACTTTTTTGGATATTCCCGCCTACGAAGCCGTCGGCATAGCGTTGGCAAGCGACGTTTTGGCAAGCGCCGCAAGTGCGATAACCTACGGCAAAAACAAAAATTTGGATATTCGCAACGGTCTTGTTATGATGATAACGGTGCTGATTTTCACTTTTGTGGGCAGTTGGGTTGCAAGTTTGGTGCCAAACACCGCAATGGGCAACTTTTCCGTGTGCATGACATTGCTTTTGGGCATCAGATTCATCGTAAAACCCGTTATGTCCACTAAAGAAAAAATAGCCTCCGAAAGCAAAGTCAAACGCATTGTGCAATCGATTGTGTTGGGCGTCATCGTTGGGTTTATCTGCGGATTTATCGGCGCAGGCGGCGGAATGATGATGCTGTTGCTTTTAACGGGTGTTTTGGGGTACGAACTGAAAACGGCGGTTGGCACAAGCGTGTTTATTATGACGTTTACGGCGCTAACGGGCAGCGTCAGCCACTTTGTAATAGGCGGAATGCCGGACGTTTTATGTTTGATTTTGTGCATAATTTCCACCCTTATATGGGCGCTGGTTGCTTCGTTGTTTGCCAACAAAGCCAAGCCCAAAACGCTTAATAGAGTCACAGGCGTAGTGCTTACCATTTTGGGTGTGGTGCTTCTTGCCGTAAACATTTTTGCAAAAAGCTAGCGGAAAAACCATTTGGCGCAAAGCAAATTGCGCGGCAAAAGCAGGCGTTTCATTGAAAGATTGTTTTGCGGCAAAAAACATTTTCAAAAACCAATTTTACAAAAACGTTGTGTCTTTTGCGGGGTGCGAGTGTCGAATGGCCGAAAGATATGTTTTTCTTAAAACATTGCAAACGAAAATGTAAATAAAAGTCAGCGGAGATCTCTACCGCTAAACAAAATAAAGCACATTTATAGTGTTGAGTATATAGAATTTGCCGACCTCGCCAAAATCGTATTTGAAAATTTTGATTTTCACGAAAATTTGTGATAAAACAATTTACATAGTATTTCAGTTATGTTAAAATAAATATATGTCCTATGCTGCAAACGGCATCGGACAGCGGAAAAATAGCTAGGAACAAGGGGACGGCGGCTGAATATGGGAAAAACAAGGCGGAAGGAGGAATTCCTCGACGCAACTATGAAGATTGTCGCTGAAAGCGGGCTTGACAATTTTTCCATGAAAAAGGTTACGGACAGAATAGGCGTATCCGAAGCATTGATTTACAAATATTTCCCCTCGAAGGAAGTTTTGCTTTACACCTGTTTTGAAAGCATGCATAAACGCATAGCCGCCCTTTACAATGGCGTGAAGATACCCGCCATATCCACTGCGGAGGATGTGTACAACTTTTTCCGCGCCCTGTGGATAACTTATTTTACCTTTCTGGTCGATAACGGCTATAAAACCGTCTACTACTTCGACTATCGCGATTCCCCGCACATCCGCAACATAACCGAGCGAGACGACGAGGCTAAGCAGACCTACTTCAAGGATTTTTCCTTGCTTATGCACGCTTTCGCTACACGTTTTAAATTGAAACAAGAGGTAAATTCTCCCTTTTTGTGGACGTACATTCTGGATACTTCCGGCGTGTTTGCAAAGCGTGTGATACGTGGAGAATTGCCGTCGGATGCGGCGGCGTTCGAACAAATCTGGCAGCTTTTGTCCGGCGGAATTTTGGGACTTATACAAGTTTGATGGGGCTTTAGAAGCCCTTTCAAAAAACAAATCGGGTGAGTAAGTCGTTACTTAAATTCGGTTGGGAATATTTTGCCCTAGTTATCGCGCGGAGCGCAAGCGACAAAGCAATCCGGAAAACACGTTTATAGAGTGCGAAATGGTACGGATTGCCGCGGCAACAAGCTGCTTCGTAAAAATGACGTCAAGAAAGCAATGACGGTTGGCGGCAATGACGATTCGGCAATAATAACGGCTTTCAACAAGATAACCACCGCATTT
>CAZHUH010000017.1:0-3352 GCA_964535505.1 uncultured Oscillospiraceae bacterium | reverse complement strand
TAAGAATCAAATAAACGAGAAAAAAATTAAAAAGAGGCGCATTATGAAAAAATCAGCTCTCACAAAATCAAAGACTTTTTTGCTTTCCGTTTTAGCATTGTTGCTTGCGGTAACGGGAATTTTAGCAATGAGCTTATTGCTTGAAAACGATAGCCAATCGGCTTCTGCCGCTGAGCAGATATCCGAAAACCAATATCGGCTTACAATTAGGGACAGTAACGGTAGCTATGTTTCGACGACGACGACGAGGTACGGAGAAGATAACGTCTATACTAGCGGTGAGGCTTTCGACAGGACGTACTTCGCCCCGGCAGGTGGTACAAGCTATGTTTCTCTTACTCAAGGAAGAGGCGTTGTTTCCACCGCGGCGAGCGGCGGCATTTATGAGGGCGACACGGTTACTCTGGGTTTTGCAAGCGGTCATGTGCCAGCGTATGGCTATTGCGTAACCTATTATAAAAGCGGTTCTACAACCCCGACCTATCTAACCACCATTTACGGAGAAAACGCAACTTATACCATTCCGACAGGCGTTACCAACGTTTTTACCATAACGGCGAGAGATAGTTCGACCGCTCACACGGTGAACAGCGCGATAGGGCAAAACTATTTCTACGTGCTTAACGTTCCCATTCTTTCCAGAGCAACGACTATAAATGGCTCGAGCTTGACCACGTTGGCTACTAACGCGGCGACTTCGTATACCTATACAGGCAGCGCGATTTCTCCGTTTAGCTCTTTGGTGTCAAACGGCTACGTTACCGTAACGTCCGGAACGGCTAGCGCTACCAACGTCGGCAGTTATTCTGTTACTTTGACTCCCACGTTAAAATACAAATGGGCGGACGGAACTTGGGGCGCAAAAACTTTTACTTGGTCGATAACCAAAGCGCAAATTTCTGCGGCTACGGTTACGCTTTCGCCGTCGACTTTTGTATATAACGGTTCGGCGCAAACCCCTACATTAACGCTTAAGTACAACAGCAAAACCCTTTCGGTGGGCACGGACTACACCTATACGGTTTCAAACAACACGAATGTCGGCACGGCGACGGTGACCATCACCGGCACAGGCACAAACTTTACCGGCACGACGACTGCGACGTATACAATAACTGCGGCGAGCATTTCTTCGGCTACGGTTACGCTTTCGCCAACTTCTTACACCTACGACGGCACGTCGCACTCGCCCGGGGCGACGGTTACTTTGGGTTCTAAAACGCTTACTTCGGGCACGGACTACACCGTTTCCTATTCTAACAACGTAAACGCAGGGACGGCGACCGTAACCGTGACGGGCACAGGCAATTATAAGGACACTGCGGCGGCAAGCTTCACGATAAACGCCGCTTCGCTCACCGGGGCGACAGTTACGTTCCCGACAACTTCCTACGACTACACGGGTTCGACGATCACACCTACTCCTACCGTCACGGTGGGAGGCAAAACGCTTACCTTAGGTAAGGATTTCACCATTACATATTCGGAAAACACGAACGCAGGCACGGCGAAGGCGACCATTACGGGCATAGGCAATTACGCAGGGTCGGTCTCGGGAAGCTTTGAAATAGTCGCCGCCGACCTTTCGAAGGCGACCATTACGGTTGACCAGAGCAATCTGGTTTACACGGGAAATGAGATAACGCCCGATATCACCGTGACGCTGGATGGCGTTACAATCGATCCGTCTAACTACACAGTTTCTTATACGAACAACACAGTTCCCGGCGAAGCTACCGTCACTATAACGGCTACGGGCAGCAACTTTGCCGAGGGCGGCACGACAAACACAGCTTTTGAAATTTCCAAAGCCGATCGCACGGGTATCGCCGTCACGGTTGAGGGCGAAGAAACGCTCGACGTGTTTGGAGAGGGCGCGACCCTTACCACAACCGACGCCTCGGGCGAAACGCTTAACGTAAGCTATACGGTGAGCGGTGGAACCGTCACGGTTGATGCAAACGGCAAAGTTACGGCGGCGACGTCGACGAGTGAAGGCGAAGCAAACGGCAGATACGCCGTTCTTGGCGAGTTCACAGTTACCGCGACCATTGCGGAGTCGAGTAACTATAATTCGGGTACGGCAGAAGTAACAATTAAAACGGGCGTGAAGAACGGCTTTACCGTGACGGTGAACGGCGTTACAACCGCCTATGAAAATTTGCAGGACGCTGTTAATGCGGCGGCAAAAGAGGGCGCTTCGGGTACGGTTACCGTAGTGGGCAACCCAACGGTGGATTACACCGTGGAGATTCCCGAGAACGCAAGCATTACAATCGTCGGCGAGGAAGGCGCTACTATTACACGTGCGGCCGACTTTACGGATTCTATGTTCAAAGTTTCCTCGAACGCAAGCCTTACCGTTGAAGATCTTACCGTAGACGGCGGGAACGTGAACGGCAGTTCGCTCTTTAACGTCGAAGGCGCGCTCACCCTTTCAAGCGGTGCGACGGTGCAAAACGGCAACGCCACAGACGGCGGCGCGGTGTACGTAAACGGCGGCAGCTTAACTGTTGCAAGCGGCGCAAACCTTTCAAACAACTTTGCTACAAACGGCGGCGCGGTCTACGTTGCAAGCGGCAAGATAGAAGTTAAAAGCGGTGCGGAACTTTCGAATAACTCCGCCACAAACGGCGGCGCAATCTATATTGCGGGCGGCGAGGCAGACATCGGCGACGGTGCGGAACTTTCAAACAACTCCGCCACAGACGGCGGCGCGGTCTATATTAAGGGCGGCTCCGCGACAATCGACGGAACGCTTTCCCTCAATAATGCGGAAGGGAACGGCGGTGCAGTCTACGTTGTGGCAGGCGCGGAACTTGAAGTAACGTCGAACGCCCAATTAACCTCTAACAAGGCAGAAGGGAACGGCGGCGCAATCTATATGGAAGGCGACGAAACGGAAGAAATTGCCGGAACGTCGACAATACAAAAAGCCGAAGTTACCATTTCCGGCGGAACAATCGCCAACAACAGCTCGGACGGCTGCGGCAACGGCGTGTACGCCGGCGTAAGCACGGGACTTGAAATTGCCGGTACGGCTGTTTCGGGCATAAGCGACACAATTGGCTTGGATTGCGTAACTGCGGACGATGGCAGCGAAACCCAATACGGACAGATTACGATTACGGGCAGCACCGGAGACACGTTGAGTGGAAAACTCACGGTGGAATATTCCCAGGCGCTTGTTGATGAAATCGACAAGGTTGCGGCAAACGGCTCGGCGGATAATCCCAAATATATCGAGCATGAGTTTATCGTGAGCCAGAAGGACGAAGACGGCAATGCCGTTTTCGAAGCCTCCTCGTTAAAAAGCACTTGCAGCGTGAAAAATTCGGGATATACGTTGTTT
>CAZHUH010000016.1:0-26336 GCA_964535505.1 uncultured Oscillospiraceae bacterium | reverse complement strand
GTATATTTTCGAGTCGGTTTGGGCAACAATTTGGGCAAGGAGGTATCACAATGAAAAACACCCAAACAATTTTGTGCGATGTGTATGCTTGCAAGCATCACAACATGGCTAATGGCTGCGGTTGTTGCAAACTTTCGCAAATAACCGTCACGCCTTGCGACGATTGCGAAACGGCGCACTACTGCAAAGACTACGAGCCGGACAACACCAAAACGTTTTAGGCACAAAGAAGGTCGCTTTTGCGGCCTTTTTGCATATCTTTTTTGTTTTCATTAATGTTATTTCACCCCCCCCGAGATTAAAGGCTGTTAAGAGTCAATTTGTCTTTTCGTCATTGCGAGCCAATTTTTTGGCGAAGCAATCCATCAATTTTTTCTATCGGATTGCTTCGTTGTCGCCACAAGGCGATGTTCTCGATTTTTCGTAATATCAAACTTTTAGTTTAGAAATTCTAAAAAAAGTTTAGTAAAAATAAGTAAAACGTTTGACAATACTTTATTCAGGTGTTATACTGCATTCGTTGCCCAAGGCAAACAATCTATTTTTTTGTATATGGTCGCGTTCGTACGGCCGTCGTGAAATACGGCATACATCAAAATATTCTGTTGTTGGCTTTTGAGGGGCAATTTTTTTTTGTAAGAAAGTGCGTATTTTGTCGAAATTCGGGTATTCCGAAATATCCGTACGCGCGTTTTGCACAAATTAAAGCACCTCGTCAAAGCAAAAAGTTAAACATGACGCACAAGCAACAAACAATAAATTTTCCCTGACAAAACAAGGAGCAGTTTTTCTATGATAGAAATAGGCAGAAAAATAAAACAATATCGATTGAAATTAGATTTGACTCAAGAAGAATTGGCGCAACGCACCGAATTGACTAAAGGCTACATTTCTCAACTGGAAAACGACCTTTGTTCGCCTTCCATCGCCACGTTGGAAGACATTTTGAACATTTTGGGCGTTTCGTTGCAAGAATTTTTCACCGAACCCAAAGTGGAAAAAATTGTGTACACCCCAGACGACTACTTCGTTTCAAAAAACGGCGGCGGTGCAAACACGTGGCTGATACCCAATTCGCAAGTGAAAGAGATGGAGCCGATTATTCTCACTTTACCGCAAGGTGCCGAGTGTGAAGAACGCTTGCCCTTCGAGGGGGAAGAATTCGGCTATGTTTTGAACGGAAAGGTAGAAATTTTAACCTTGCACGAGCGGTACAAACTCAACGCCGGCGACAGTTTTTCCATCGACGGCAAAAAACAACACAGAATAAAAAACGCCAACAAGGGCGAAAGCAAAATTTTGTGGGTAACAACTCCCTCCAACTTTTAGCGAAAAAGCCATTTGCGCGGAAAAAGTGTTACCCTCACAAGAAACAATTGAAATCAAATGGCACATTGCGCCTACTAACGTCAGTATATCTGCGCAAATTGCCGTTGAAATAAGTTTACAGAATCCACAAACGTTTTAGGAGGCCAAAGAAAAAATGGGCGACAAAAAAGCAAAAACCACCCTTTCGGACAACATTATAGAAATAAAAAACGTCTATAAATCCTACGACGGCAAACCCGTTGTAAAAAATATGTCTCTTACCATCAAGCGCGGCGAATTCGTAACGCTGTTGGGTCCTTCCGGCTGCGGCAAAACTACAACCCTTCGCATGATTGCCGGGTTCGAGCAACCCACCGAGGGCACAATTTTCTTCGACGGTGAAGATATCACCACATTGCCTCCGCACAAACGCAATATAAACACGGTGTTCCAAAAGTACGCGTTGTTTCCGCATCTTACCGTTTTCGGAAACATTGCATTCGGATTGAAACTTAAAGTTGTGCCCGACGGCGAACCTTTTGTGGACAAAAGGGGCAACACCGTTCAAAAAATGCGCAAACTCACCAAAAACGAAATTGAAAACAAGGTAAATTCCGCCCTCAAAATGGTGGATTTGGAGGACTACGGACACCGTGCCGTAAATTCTCTTTCCGGAGGACAGCAACAACGTGTTGCCATTGCACGCGCCTTGGTAAACGAGCCGCAAGTGCTTTTGTTGGATGAGCCTTTGGGGGCTTTGGACCTTAAAATGCGCAAAGATATGCAGTTGGAATTGATGTCCATGCACCAGCAGTTGGGCATAACATTCGTTTACGTAACGCACGACCAAGAAGAAGCGCTTACCATGTCGGATAAAATCGTGGTTATGAAAGACGGCGTTATTCAACAAATCGGCACCCCTTCCAAAGTCTATGACGAACCTGCAAACGCATTTGTTGCCGACTTTATCGGCGAATCAAACATACTTTCCGGCACCATGATAAAGGATTTTTGCGTGGATATTTCCGGGCACAAGTTCGAGTGCGTAGACAAAGGCTTCAAATTCAACGAGCCTATCGACGTCATCATTCGCCCGGAGGATATCAAAATTGTAGACGTAGACGACAAACAATGCTTGTTGGATGCCGAAGTTTTAACCTGTGTGTTCAAAGGCGATCACTATCAAGTTACGGCGCTTACTTTCGGCGACGAGCGCAACGAAATCATCATTCACGACAACGTGAAAGTTAATGAGGGAGACAGAATCGGGCTTTACATAAAACCCTTCGATTTCCACATCATGCACAAATCGCGCTTGATAAACACCCTTGAAGGGGTGATTTACGAAGAAGGCGTAGTGGAAATTTGCGAAGGGCGATTCCCATGCACAAGTTCTTTGCCTGAAAATACAAAAGTGAAAGTTTCGGTAGATTTCGACGACGTGGAACTCACCGACGACGAAGAGGACGGCACAATCGGCGCAACGGTTATTTCCTCTATCTACAAGGGAAGTTATTGGCAGTGTATTGTGCGCACGGACGACTATTACGATTTCTTTGTGGATACCGACTACGAATGGCTTACAAACGACCGCGTGGGCATAAAAATCGCGCCGGAAAAACTTGTCGTGGAAGCGTTGGAGGTGCCTGATGAAAAAGCGTAGACTTCACTTCACTCGCAAAGTTCTTGCCTACCCCTACATGGCATTTTTGCTTGTTTTTGTGTTGGTGCCGTTGGTACTGATACTTATTAACGCCTTTTTGGCAGACGGTCAACTTTCTTTCGCTAACTTCGGAGAATTCTTTTCCGACAGCGGCAGCTTGACCGTTTTGGGTAACTCTTTGGTGATAGGGCTTGTTACAACGCTTATTTGCCTTGCAATTGGCTATCCAGTGGCATATTTGTTGGTAAAATATCATGCTTCCAACAAAGTTTTGGTGTTGCTGTTCATTTTGCCCATGTGGGTAAACTTTCTTATTCGCACCCTTTCCACTAAGGCAATTTTCTTGGCATTAAACGTGCCTTTGGGCATGGGCACGGTGGTGTTCGGTATGGTGTACAACTACTTGCCCTATATGATTTTGCCCTTGCACACAACATTGCTTTCCATTGACCGCGGCTATATCGAAGCGGCGGAAGATTTGGGCGCGGACAAGTTTTCCGTGCTGCTGAAAACCGTGTTGCCGCTTTCTGTTCCGGGAATTATCAGCGGTATCACAATGACATTTATTCCCGCAATTTCCACCTTTGCCATTTCCGAGTTGCTTTCCAACAGACAAATCTATCTGTTTGGCGACAGCATCAACACAAAATTTACCGTTGCGCAAAATTTCGGCGTGGGCAGTGTTATGAGTTTGGTTATGTTGGTTTTGGTGGTTGTGGCTAACGTTTTGCTGAACATTGTCAACAAAGAAGACAATGTGGGGAGTGTGCTATGAAAAAATCATTTTGGAAAAGATTTTTTGCTGATGGCTACCTTGCATTGGTTTTGGCAGTGCTGTATCTGCCGATAGTAGTTATCATTGTTTTCAGCTTTGCAAACAACAGCAATTTCAGTTTTGCCAACGGTTTCAGTTTCGAGGCCTACAAGGACATCTTCACGGGTCCCAAGTCGGACAAATTGTTGGCGGCACTGCGAAACACCCTTGTTTTGGCAAGCGTTGCCAGCGTAATTTCCACAATTTTGGGCGCATTTTCCACAATAGGCATTTTCTACTTGGGCAAGCGCGCCAAAAAACTGACTTTGACAATAAACCAACTTCCTATGATCAACAGCGAAATTGTCATGGCTGTGGCATTGATGGTATTCTTCACTGCATTCGGGCAAATCTTTCCGCAAGGTTGGACGCGTCTTATCATAGGGCACGTGTCTTTCTGCACGCCATACGTTGTGCTATCGGTGCTTCCGCGGCTGCAAAAAATGGACCCCAACATGTACGAAGCGGCGTTGGATTTGGGCGCAAACCCCATTACGGCACTCTTCAAAGTGGTGTTGCCATATTTGGCACCTGGTATAGTTTCTGGTTTTGCAATGGCGTTTACCATTTCGTTGGACGATTTCATCATCACGCAACTTAACAAAGGCGAAACAGGCATCGAAACTCTTTCCACCTACATCTACGAAGACGCACGTCTGAAAAGTTTGGAACCGTTTTGGTTTGCGGTGTTCTCCATCTTCTTCATAGTGGTGCTGACGCTTTTGCTGCTTGCTAACGTTAAGAAATCTCAAAAGGCGACAAAGGGGGCATAAAGTTTGAAAAACATACATCATGGGATACTTTGTCGTGCTTACGTTTTGCCTCAGTCATGTACGTCAGTGTACACTCCTTTCGGAAAATCTGCGTACGCCTCATCTGCCGTGCGTCTGTTTTCCAAACAATTTTTTGATGGAGGATCATGGTCATAAAAATGAAAAGAATTGCAATTTTTGCCCTTGTAGCGTTGCTATTGTGCACGTTGGTGGTGTCTGCGGCTTGTCAACCGAAAGATTCTGTTGACGAATTGGTTGTTTACAACTGGGCAGATTACATCTACGATACCAGACTGGAAGATTTCAAAACCTACTACAAAAACCTTACCGGCAGAGATATCAACGTAACATACGTAACTTTCGACACAAACGAGACCATGCTTACCAAAATTTTGAACGGTGACAGCGTGGTGGACGTGATGTGTCCCAGCGAATACGCCATTCAAAAACTGTTGGAAATGGACGTGCTTTTGCCGTTGAACTACTTTTCCGAAAACACGTCGGACTACATCGACAGTTCCAAACTGAACGGCTACGTTCACAACAGCGGCAATGTGGACAGCCAATTTGTGGATAAAGTAAGGGAGGTGTTTTCTTCAGTGTCCGTGGGTGAACAAACGGTGGATATGACCGACTACTTTGTACCCTATATGTACGGCACGTTGGGTATTTTGTATAACAAGCAGTATTTTGAAGAATTGGGCATCTACGACAGAGAAATTATGAACGCCGCTAACTGGGGAATTTTGTTCAACGACGACGGCAGCGGTAATGTGCTTTCCGAAGGTCTTTCCGGCAGAATTTATATGAAGGATAGCATCCGCGACAGCTACGCCGCGACCGTTTTCTATCTAAAAGAAAGCGGACGCTTGGATGGAAAAACCGTTCAAGACCAAAACAGCGAAAACTTCGGCAAACTCTACACCGAGTTGCCCATCGGCGCACTGATAAATACCGTTGACGACCAACTTATAGAGCTGTGTTCCGAAGTGCTTAAAGCGCAAAAAAACGATTTGTACGGCTACGAAGTAGACTTTGGCAAAAACGAACTTATCCAAGGCATAGCTTACGTAGATTTGGCGTGGAGCGGCGATGCGCTTTATGCCGTGGAAGAAAGTTGGGATGACGACTATTGCGACCCCATGTTGGAATACGAAGAGGGCGAAAGCGGTGGCTACACATTGGGTTATTACGTCCCTCACGACAGCGGCAACATTTGGTTTGACGGCTGGGTTATCCCCAAAACTTGCAAAAATTTGGATGCGGCAAAAATTTTCATCAACTTTTTGAACGAGCCTAACATTGCGGCGATGAATATGATGGAAATAGGCTACTCTTCGGCCGTAGACCCCGAACTGGTGCGTGAAGACGAAGAATGCCGCGCAATTTTGTGCGAAGGCTACTTGGTGTACGCTCCGGAATATTGGACGGCGGTTGACGAAAAAGGCAACGAACTTTCCCAAGAGGATTGCGACTACTCAAGTTGGGAAGAGTTCGAAGAGTATTTCTTCGATTCCGTCGACCCCATCGATGATAGCAACTGGCGGTATCCGTTTGTTATTACGGAGGACAACGAATACAACCGCACGCTAAACGACCTTGGAGTCATGCGCGATTTCGGCGAAAACAACTACAAAGTGGCGTCAATGTGGGAGGACGTGCGTTCTACAGGCATAACCGCTTGGGCGCTTTTGGGTTGCACATTGGCAGTTATCGCGGTGGTTGTCGGCATAACGTGGCTGGTTTTGGCAATCAAGCGCCGCAGCAAAATGCGTGTGATAATCAAAAAAGCCGAATAATTTTACGCAAAACGCGAACATCATTGCGGTGTTCGCGTTTCGCTTATGCGGCGAGAGTCAACTTTATATCGTCATTAAACTTGTTCAAAACACAAACTCCCTGCCGTTATTGCGAGGAGTGCGGCGACGTGGCAATCCGATTAAGTATAGCAAAAACACGAGCATTTGTGAAAAAGAAAGGATTTTGTTTGCTATTTTGCCATATTGTGGGTTTTGCGCCGACTTCGCCGAGTTTATTCCAACATTTGTTGCGTGTCCGATGAAAATATAACACAAAAAGTTGTGCAAAACGGCTCTTTGTGCTAAAATAGTTGTGTATTGGGCATTTTGCCCAACCATTTTCAAAACATGCAGTTTGCTTCTACAAACCAATTGGAGAAACAATAAGATATGAACATTATTCCCAAACCGCATAAATTTGCAAAATTAGGCGGCGAATTTACCGTAAATGCCCAAACAAAACTCTTTGCCGACGAAATTTTTCTGGCGCAAGCCCAACGTTTTGCCAATTTGGTGCAAAGCAGTTGCGGTTTTTTGCCGAAGTTTGCCGAAGATATCGCCGATGCGCAAATTCTTTTCACCTACAACGAAAAGTGCCGCAGCGAAGAATATTTTTTGATGATTTCCGAAGGCGTTGCCACCATTTCGGCAGCGGACGTTGCCGGCTGCTTTTATGCCGTTGAAACATTGCGCCAACTGTTCGATTTGGATTCGCCTCACCAAAGCGCAACCTACGACAACTGCTATTTGGAGGACCACCCAAAGTTTGTTTATCGCGGGCTTTCGGTGGATATTTGCCGACATTTCTTTCCGCTTGAAACGTTGAAACAAATTGTGGATTTGATGGCGCGCGTAAAACTCAACAAGTTGCATTTGCACCTTTCCGACGACCAAGGCTTTCGCTTGGAAATAGAAAAATATCCGCTGCTAAACAGCGTCGGTTCTGTGCGTGGCGGCTCGGAAGTGCTGAAAAACGGCGTGCGTTCGGTGGACGACAATTCGGTAGTGGGCTATCTTACCAAAGAACAAGCCAAAGAATTGGTGGCGTATGCTGCCGAACGATGCGTGGAAGTTATCCCCGAATTGGATGTTCCAGGGCATGCGGTTGCAATGATTGCCGCCTATCCGCACCTAAGTTGCGAGGGCACTGAAGTGGAAGTTCGCAAACGTTGGGGCATTTCCAAGGATATTTTGTGTGCGGGCAACAGTGAAACATACCGTTTTGTAGAAGACGTGTTGGACGAAATTTGCGAAATTTTTCCCTCTGCCTACGTTCACTTGGGCGGCGACGAAGCACCTAAGGACAGATGGTGCAACTGCAAAAAGTGCCGCGAAAAACTTGCCGAATTGAAGTTAGACAATTTCGAGCAACTGCAAACCTACATGGTGGAACAGTTCCGTGCCTATTTGGAAAGCAAGGGCAAAACGGTTATTTGTTGGAATGACGGGATTGCAAAGAACGCTTCGCAACAAATTGTAAGCCAAGTTTGGCGGCGAGTCCACTCCGTAAACGGAAAAAAGCAGGCAAACCGTGGCAGAAAAATCGTGCTTTCGCCCCTTTTCCACATGTATTTCGATTATCCCTATGCAATGACGCCCCTCAAAAAAACCTACAAGTTCAATCCGTTAAAGGGCGTAAAGAAGGATATGGCGCAAAACGTTTTAGGCGTGGAAGGCGCAATGTGGACGGAATACGTTTGCAACGAAGAAAAACTGTATTTCAATCTGCTTCCGCGCATGCTTGCGCTGTCGGAAGTGGCTTGGGGCACAAACACCGGCGAATTTGCCAAACGTGCCAACGCATACTGCAAGTTGTACGACAACTTGGGACTAAACTACTATCAAAAAGCAACGGTAAAAGTGCACAAACGTGTGCGCACCGTCAAAAAGTTTTTTAGGCAAAACCCCGATATCGAATTGGAAACTCAAACGAAAACAAACACAAAACAGGAGAAATAGATATGAAAAGGATAGCAGTTTTGACAAGCGGCGGCGACGCGCAAGGTATGAATGCGGCGGTTTATGCGACGGTTAGATACGCCGTAGAACACGGTATGGAAGTTTTTGGCGTAGACCTTGGCTACAAAGGGCTTATCGAAGGCAAAATTCACCAACTTGTGCCTACGGATGTAGACTACGTTATCAACCGCGGCGGCACAATTTTGAAAACGGCACGTTGCAGCGAAATGAAAACGGATGAAGGACAAGCGCGTTGCGTGCAAAATCTTAAAGAAAGAGGCATCGAAGGCTTAGTGGTAATCGGCGGCGACGGCAGTTTTGCCGGTGCGAAGGCTCTTTCCACCAAGTTTGGCGTAAAAACAATGGGCATCCCCGGCACAATCGACAACGACCTTGCCTACACCGATTTCACATTGGGCTTCGACACTGCCGTAAACGTGGCTATGAACACAATAACAATGCTTCGCGACACAATGTCTTGCAACGATCGCAACTGCGTTGTGGAAGTTATGGGACGTAACTGCGGCGACATTGCGCTTTATGCCGGCATCACCAGCGGTGCGGAGATGATTTTGGTGCCCGAAGTGCCCTTCACGATGGATGAAGTTGTCGACCGTTTGAACAACAACATTGCTCACGGCAAAATGGATAACATAATTGTTGTGGCAGAAGGCGCGGGCAAAGCGGAATTGATGTACAAAGAAATTGAAAACCGCATTCCCGGCATCAATATTCGTCCAATGATTGTTGGACACATTCAACGCGGCGGCGACGCCACCTTCCAAGACAGACTTTTGGGCGTAAGAATGGCTTCTCACGCAGTGCAATGCCTAATTGACGGCAAAACAAACCGCGTCGTGGGCATTCGCA
This sequence comes from uncultured Oscillospiraceae bacterium, assembly GCA_964535505.1. Lineage (GTDB taxonomy): Bacteria > Bacillota > Clostridia > Christensenellales > CAG-314 > Fimimonas. The sequence continues at coordinate 17,150 of CAZHUH010000016.1, read as the reverse complement.
ACAACGAAATTATCGATGAGGATATTGTCGAAGCTCTTTCAAAACGTCGCAGTTTCAACATGGATTTGTACAAATTGGCAAACCAAATGGTGGACACGTTCTAGTCAATGGCTTCACTTCGTTCGCAATAGAGTTGTTTCAAAACTCAACTGTTTGTCGTCATTGCGAGGAGCGAAGCGACGCGGCAATCTAGTAAAATATAGCAAAAAACATAGGTATTTGTGAAAAAACAAGTGTTTTCTTATTTTAAAAAACAGTTATAATCCAAAGCGGACGAAAGATTTTCCTTTTGTCCGCTTTTGTAAAAATCCTCCGAAGATACAACTTTGGGGGATACGTTATGTCGAAATTTATTCCAATAGGCAAAGGCATGCCGTCTTTGGTGCGCAAAACGTTGCGCCGAAATTGTTTTCAGCGAGCGAATCGATGTCGTTTCAGTCAATCAACTCACTGTCGGCTTTTGCACTCAAAATTTGTTTTATTTCTTCGTCGGATAGTCCCAACATGCGGCAAAATTGCAAAGTTTCTTGCATCTTTTCTTTGGCAAGTTCCATTTGTTTTTCTTTGGTGGCCAGCGGTGCGACAAAGCAACCTTTGCCCGGTATGGTGTAGATGTAGCCTTCCTTTTCCAATTTGTCGTAGGCCGCCTTCACGGGAATCACGCTTATTTCCAATTCGCGTGCTACGGTGCGAATGGATGGCAAACACTCGTTGGCTTTTTGCGTGCCTGCCAAAATTTGCGTTACAATTTGCGTGTAAAGTTGTTCGTAAAGGGGAATTTCCGCTTTTGTCGATACAGATAATCTCATTTTACAAACTCACCTTCTCGAATTTTTTCACAGCAAATTTGGTGGCAAACACTGCGCAAATCATGTAAACAACAATTCCCACGGCAAGCACAACGGTGCGTGCCCACAAAAAGTTTGCGTCATAGGTGTCTAGCATTGCATGCAAAGTGGGTATGGCTTGCACAAGTGTCTCGAACAGGCTGTAGGTTACCAAAAAGCCGATTATGGCAAACAACAATGGTCCGGCGTATTTGTTGGAGCCCTTTTTGAAGTAGCTTGGCAAAAATATTGCGTTAAACACTGCGTAGCAAACAAGTGTAAAACCGAAAAATGCCAGGTTGGCGTCCATTCCCACAATATTGCCTTGCGGCGAAATCATTTTTGCAAATGGTGCGCACACTGCGCCTACCGCCAAAGTTAAAAGTTGAAACAGCGCAATAACTGCGGTGGTGGATGCGACAATGTCGCCGCGCTTCACCGGCAACGTTGCGGAAAATTCTTGCGACAAATTGGATTGCGAAGTTTGCAAGTAAACAAAAACTTGCATCATGCAGTAGCCCATGCCTACAATAATCAAGTAGTTTGGTATAAGCACCATGGCTCCCAACAGGCAAAACAAGTACAACGGCCATTTTACGTCAAGTTTAAGTTGTTTTAAAAACAGTTTTTTCATATTTTTCATTCCTTACAGTCAGAAATAATCCGCGCTTGAGCCCGCGCCTAGTGCTGTATGTTAGGTTGGTAGCTTGAATGTATTACAACAAGAGATATAATGTAATGCTAACGCTAAAAACCTTGTTTTGTATTATTTCCGTCTGTACTTGCCGTCAAGCAAGTTGTTCCTCCTTGTTGTAGTAAACCATAATGTCGTCCAGCGTTGGTTTTTCCGTAACAAATTCCGAAGTGCTTGAAAAGTTTTCGCGCTTGGCAAGGGCGGTAAACCCAAACGAGTGCTGCTTGTAGGCAACAACTTTGTGCTTAATTTCATCGAGTTGTTCCACGCTGCCCTTCAAAACAACGTGACTTTCCAAAAGCTGATCTTTCGGCATGTTCACCACAATTTTGCCATCACGTATAAACAAAATGTAGTCGGCACACTTTTCCAAATCGCTTGTTATGTGTGTGGAAAACAAAATGCTTTTGTCCCCTTCGTAAACGATTTCGCGAAAAACATCCAACAATTCGTCGCGCGCAATGGGGTCCAATCCGCTTGTGGGTTCGTCAAAAATAAAAGTCTTTGCGTCATGCGACATTGCCAGTGCCAAAGCAAACTTCACTTTCATGCCGGCGGAAAGTTCTTTCACACGCTTATCCAACACCAATTTAAATTTTTTGCAATATTCCAAAAAAGATTGGTCGTTCCATTTGCTGTAAAAGGTGCGGTAAGTGTCGGCGATTTTTTTCAGTTTTTCGTTGCGGTAGTAGTTGAAGGCACCCAAAGTGAAACTTATGGCCTGTTTGTTTTCCGCTTCGTGCGTTTTCATATCTCTGCCGTCTACAAAAACTTCGCCCGAGTCGGCAACCACGGCGCGCATTATGCACTTCAAAGTAGTGGTTTTGCCCGCGCCGTTTTGTCCGATGAACCCCATTATCATTCCGTCCGGTAGGGTAAAACCGACGTTATCCAACTTGAAAGTCGGGTAAGATTTGCATAGATTTTTTACTTCAAGCATTTTTTTCTTTTTCCTCTTTTTTTCGTTTTTTACAATATTCGAAAGGCAAAAAAGAACTGTGCATATCGAATATGCACAGTTTAGCATTGTATATTGATGTTGTCAACTATTTGCGACGTTATTTTTTGCAATTTCGCAAAATAGCCATCATTTGTTCACGCGGCGTTGTCCTGCGCAGTCTTCCGAGATTGCCGTCATTTCTTCAAAAAGTTCGTTGGTTATGCGCATTTTTTCATCGCGAAGGGGCACATCGGGGTTGTAAGTTACCTTTTCTCCCACAACCATTTTTTGGCCGTATTTATCCACGTATAAGGGGTAAAAAGTTAAATTTTTGCCCGTTTCTTGTTTGAATTTTTCGGCGATTTCCACAAAACCCGTTTGAAATTTGTCCACCGTTCCATCGCCGTAGTGCTGCCCTGCCGGCGGTTTTTCGGGAAAAATAACCACGTTGTCTCCCGATTTCAGTGCAGTTACGCTGTCGTTTAGCATTTGGTCTATCTTTTCGGTGTCGTGGCGGTAGATGGAAATGGGGCGGCAACTGTTAAGCACCTTCCACAACGGCGAAGCAACGAGCGCAGGTAATTTTTTGCGAATGGGTTTTATCAGCCATCTCCGTGTAACCACGTTTACTCCCGAGCGCAGGTGCCTTGTTAAGGTTGCGCGATCCGTCATCAAACCGTCCGTCCACGGCCTAAACGTGCGTGGAAATTTCAACTCCACAATAAAAGGCCCGTAAATTTCGTAGTGATTTGCAACAAACACCGTCGTTTTTTCTTCCACCTTTTCCAACCCAATCACCTTGTCGTGGAAAAACGGCGCCAAAATCTTCCTTGCGAGCGATGCCAAAGGATAAAACGGCTCTGCTTTTAGGCGATGTTCCAGTTGCTCTTTCACCAAAGAGTTGTCAATGTCGGGGTCGTTTTGCTGCAAAAGTTGCATTTGATACTCTGAAACTTCTTCAAGAGGCTGTTTTACGTAAACAAACAGCAACACAAAACTTAACACTGCGCCCACAATGTTTGCCCAAAGGTTTGCGTTTGCTACGCCGTCAAACGTACACAATTTGCCTGTCAGCACAAAAAACAAGTTGACTGCCGTTGCCGCAAACGCCGCGTTGCGCGCCAAAAGTTGCGAAGAAACGTCTTTTACATTCAACGTTTTTGCGGCAAGCGCCAACAATTTGTGCAGTGAAATTGCCGAAGCTGTAATAAACACTATTGCAAGTATTAGCAACGCAAACGCCACCGCGCACAAAACAATGCTGTTTTGCGGAATGCAAACGTACGCAATGGAAAACAGTACGCCAAGCACAAACAATCGGTAGTGTTTTTTTGTGGTGCTGCCCAACAACGATCCCAAAAGCGCTGCCGCAGCAACAACACCCAAAAACGCAACCCAAAACACTGCGTCGTCCGTTGCAAACAATCGGCTGCTTGCGTTAAAACTGCTGCCGCAGAAAATCGTCAGCGAACCGTACGCCAAAGCCATCACAACCGAATAGGTGTTTTGGCTTGCGGGCAAAGTGGCTTTTTGCCAAAATGCCAACAGCAACAACGGGCAAACCGCCAAAAGAATCGCCCAAACGAAAGTCAACTGCGGTAGCAAAAAGATGCAAAGCGTCAGCAAAATTTCCAACAAAATAAAAATTAAAACAGTAGTCATTTTTTTTCTCCGGCAAAAGGTGGTGCAAGCGCCTAAAACATACGACACAAGTGCAAAAAACGGACAAACGTCCTTTGCACTCCTTTGCGAACAAGCCCTCTTGTTCGGGCCGTCGCGCAGTCAATGTTTTAGGTGTTGAAAACAATTTTATTATATATTAAATTGGTCAAGTTGTCAAAGGCAGCAATTCGCCATCCGTTTCGTACCGCAGTTTCTGTCCGTAAACGCTTTCGTAAAAGTTTTTCCAAACTTCGGCACACTCACTTTGCATCTGCTGCGCCAAAACTCTTGTCGAAAGCGATTCTTCCGGCAAAATCGCCGGCAAAATGTTTACCACGGGACGTTTGTGCTTGCCTTCAAAGGTGATAAACAACGGCAACACCGGCACGCTAAAGTTTGCCGCCGTCTTGAATGCGCCGCTTTTTAGCGGACGTGGCTTTTCATATTGTTGCCACAGCGCTTGTTCGGGGTAGTAGTTGATAATTGCCCCTTTTGTCAGCAGCTTTCCCACGGTGGTTTTGAAGTTTCGCATCGCCGCAACGTTTCCGCCCAGCGACAAAAATCCGGCACGGCGCAGCAAAAAGCCACCCAGCCCTTTTTTGTTGTTCCAAGGGGCGCCGGTGTGATAACTGCGGTAGTGTCCTATTGCCATTTTGATGTAAAGCGAATCCAGCAAACTTACGTGGTTGCAAACGCAAATGGCCCCTTGGTGTTTAAGCGGTTTCAAATTTTGTTTTCCGCGAACTTTTACTCCTCCCAAAAGGCCGCACAAAATCGGTCCGAACAAAAATGTTATCGTTCGCACCAATTTACAGGAAATTTTGTAAAAAACGTTGGTTTTTACAAACACAAAATCTCCGTCCGGAGTGATATATCTTTTGCCTTGCGGCAGATAATCTACGTCGAATTTATTCTGCTTTTCCAACTGCGTAATTATCTGTTGCCGAGTTGGGGTTTGTGTTTTGTGCTTCAATTTTGTCCTTTAGCTGTTCGTAAACGATATCGGCAATTTGCATCGCACCATCTTTGTTTTTGTCAATGTTTTTTGCAATATTGTCCTGCATTCCCTTCAAAAGCGAGGGATTCTCGGCATATTTGTCGATAAGTCGGCTTGCCTTGTAGCGGTTGAAAGCACCCACGCCACAGCCGTAGGTTTTCACAAACAAACGGTAGGATGCGCGCTCTATCGGGTGCGGACAGTTGTCTATCATAACGGGGGTTCCCACGAACAAACTGTCCAAAATAGAGTTTGGACCGGCCTTGGTAACAAACAAATCCGCTGCGGCGTAAAGTTCGTAGGCCTTTTCGGTAAATTCAAATGGAATAAGCGTAACGTTGCTGCGAAGTTTAGGCGCAATTGCGGAAAACTTTTCGAAGAGTTCCTTGTTTTTTCCTGCCAAAAACAAAATCGTAAGGGGCTTTTGCGTGTGCTTCATTATCCATTCGCAGTAGCGTTTAGCTTTTCCGCCTGCGTAGCCGCCGTCGGCAATCATAATGCAAAACTTGTCTTGCGGAATCCCGTATTTTTCTCGGCACTGTTGTTTGGTAAGGTTGAAATTTTTCACTTCTTCGCGCGCAGTGAAGTAAACTTGCCTAATGTGCGAATAATCAAAGTTGCGCTTTCTTATGGCTTCGGTGCTGGCGCGGCTGTTGTTGGTGATAAAAATATCGCTGCGCTTATCCCACCAAACGTGCACGTTGTTGTCGGGGTTGTAACTTACCACAACCACATCGTTTTCGCCGCAGTATTTGCGCTTGTATTCCATGGCGCAAAAGGTGATGAAGTAGTGTGTTGAAATTATCACGTCCGGCTTGCGAATGTGAAAAGCCTCCACCGCGCTGTCTATCGCCTTTTGAAACAACATGTGGTGCACCAACTTCATAAACTGAGTCTTTCCCAAATTCAATATGGCAAAAACTAAATCGCCGTAGTGCCAATATTTGTTCGTGGCTTTGGTTTGATTGGCCAAAAATTTTTCAAAGTTGATAAGCGTTTGGTCGTGGTCGTCTTGCATAATTTCCGTTTCCACAATGTCTATTTTGTCGGCGTAGCGCGCCTTCAAACCGGAAGCAATGGCCTTTGCCGACATAATATGCCCAAACCCCGATTCAATATAGGTTACCAAAACTTTGGGCTTAGTTTGTGTTATCATGTTTCCTCCGAAATACGTTTGCTGTAATTTGGCAACCAAAAATAATCCGAACAAGCCTGCGTTCGCTGCGATGAGCGTTGTGAGTTGCCATGTGCGACTATCGTCCGACCGGTCTTAATTTGTATTTAGCAAATCAGGCGCGCCAACTTCTTGTCGGCGGCGCGAAGTCCTTCACGTTTGACAGTGTACACTTTCTTACCTTGCGCCGAAAGTCAGCCAATCAGCCCTTGGCTGCGGCATTTACCCCACTCGACGGCTTTTGCTAAACGTTGCACTTTCTGAAAAAATATTTTTTATTATAATTCAAAAAGGTAAAGTCAAAGTAAACTTGTCGAGAGTTTTTCGTTGCCTAATCGACGATTTTGCCTAAATTGTCGGTTTTTGTCTGATAAGTTGATAGGAAAAGTTGTCTGTCAAGAACAATTCGAAACAACAAGCGCAATACTTTTTTGAAAATGGCTGTGTTAACTTCGCTCGTTTTCCAAACAATTTTGAGTTCTTTAATAAAATTTTGTGAACTACTTGTAAGCACTTAGCCGTATTTCCGGGCTTTTGGCGCTTGCACCCAAATATCAGATACAGAGCTATATTTTAGAAAAACTTTTCCGAGGCGCACAAAAACTGTTTTTGCGTGGTTGACTTTTGCCTAAAATAGATATATAATGTGCGCGTAGGACACCCCACGGGGGTGTCTGTCGGAGGTTTTATGAAGCAAAAATTCGAAGTTACCGGCATGACGTGTTCGGCATGTGCCGCACATGTGGAAAAGGCGGTGCAAAAGGTTGAAGGCGTAACTTCCGTTTCTGTAAGTTTGCTTGCCAATAGCATGACGGTGGAATTTGGCGGTTCGGCTAATGCGGAAAAAATTGTTGTTGCGGTGCAAAAAGCCGGCTACGGTGCGGCTGCAATTGAACAATCGTCTGCAACAAGTTTTAACGCGGTAAAAAGCGGTGGCATTGGCGGTGGTGCAAACGGCACAAGGGGTGCGGCAGGCGCAATCGGCGCAACCAAACAACCGCAAAACGCCGTGGGGCTTTTTCGCTTGATATTTTCCCTTTGCGTGTGCGTGGTTTTGATGTACGTCGCCATGGGGCACATGGTGAATTTGCCTTTGCCGGCTTTTCTTTCCGGAGTGAAAAATTCCGTTTCCTTTGCGTTGGCGCAACTGTTGTTGTGTTTGCCCGTTTGGTACGTGAACCGCAACTATTTCACGGTAGGTTTCAAGCGTTTGTTTAGGGGCTCACCCAATATGGATAGTCTTATTGCCGTCGGCTCATTTGCAGGTGCGCTTTACGGCGTAATTTCCCTGTTCATAATGAGCGGTGCTTTGGGGCGCGGAGATTTGGAAATGGTAGAAGCCTATCGCCATCAACTTTATTTCGAATCTTCCGCTATGATTTTGGCTCTTGTCGATTTGGGCAAGTATTTCGAAGGGCGTTCCAAACTCAAAACGGGCGACGCCTTGAAAAAACTCAAAAAACTTGTGCCCAACAGCGCGATTTTGCTAGTTGGCGAACAGGAAAAAGAAGTTGACAGCAAAACTTTGAAGGTGGGCGATGTTGTCGCAGTAAAAAGCGGCACCTCCTTCCCTGCCGACGGCGTGGTTTTGGAAGGAAGTTGCTTTGCCGACGAAAGCGCCATTTCCGGCGAAAGTTTGCCTGTGGAAAAGTTGTCGGGGCAAAACGTGGTGGGCGGCACGGTGAACGTTGGCGGCTTTGTGAAAGTTAAGGTAACGGGCGTCGGCTCCGACAGCGTGCTTTCGCAGATAATCACCTTGGTGGAAGAAGCCGGTGCCTCCAAAGCACCCATTCAGCGTTTGGCGGACAAAATTTCCGGCATATTCGTGCCTGTGGTCATGTCAATTGCGCTTGTAACATTCATCGTTTGGCTTTGCGTGAGCAATTCGGTGTCCGATGCGCTTGATTTTGCTATTTCCGTGTTGGTTATTTCTTGCCCATGTGCTTTGGGGCTTGCTACCCCGGTCGCAATAATGGTTGCAACAGGCAAGGGGGCGGAAAACGGCATTTTGGTAAAAAGCGGTGAAATCTTGGAAAAACTTTCCACCGTCAAACAAGTTGTCTTGGACAAAACCGGCACGGTTACGGAGGGAAAACCGCAAGTAAAACAGTGGTCGTGCGAAAACGAAAGGGAGTTTTTTGCCGTTGTTGCAGGCATCGAAAAGCAAAGCGAGCATCCCTTGGGCAAAGCCGTGGTGGAATTTACTGAAAATTTGGGCATAAAAACAAAAACTCCGCAACATTTCCAAACTTTGGCAGGCTTGGGAGTTGTTGCGGAAGTTGATGGCAACACCATCGCCATAGGCAACAATGCGCTTATGAAACGGCAGGGCGCAGAGTTGGGCAGTTGGCAGCAAACGGTGGAAGAATTTTCCCAAAAAGCGCTCACTTGCCTTATGGTGGCGCAAAACAAAAAAGTAATTGGCGTTGTGGGCGTTGGCGACCAAGTAAAGGCAACTTCGCAACAAGCGGTGGCAAAACTGCACGCCATGGGGATAAAAACGGTACTTCTTACAGGAGACAATACCGCAAGCGCCAAAGCCGTTTGCGACGAAGTGGGCATAGACACCTACTTTGCGGAAGTTTTGCCGGACGAAAAGGAGCGTAAGGTGGCGGAATTGATGCAAAATGGCGTTACGGCAATGGTGGGCGACGGTATAAACGACGCGCCCGCACTAACTCGCGCGGATATCGGTTTTGCAGTGGCTTCCGGTTCGGACATTGCAGTGGACAGCGCCGACGTTGTGCTGTTGAAAAACGATTTGAACGACGTTTCCACAGCGCTGCTGTTAGGCAAAAAGACTGTCAGAAATATCAAACAAAACTTGTTTTGGGCTTTTTTTTACAACAGTTTGGGTATTCCCTTGGCGGCAGGCGTACTTTACGCAACCCCCTTGGCTCTCAAACTTAACCCCATGATTGCGGCGGCTGCAATGAGTATTTCCAGTTTGTTTGTGGTAACCAACGCATTGCGCCTTAACTTTTTCAAACCTCTCAAAACACCCGAACAGGCGAAACAGAAGACAAAAAACACTAAAAAGTTACAAAAAATTTCAACAAATAATACAAAAACTTCGAAAAATGCCGAAAAAACAAATAAAATCGGCGAAAATATTATAAAAACAGATAATGTATCGCAAATAAGTGCGCAGGACGACGAAAAACCATGCTGTCGCGGTTTGGAAACTTTTGAACAGGAAAAGTCTGCTCGGTCGTCGGCGGAATGCGGCAGTGATGCCGTCACGGCACAGGCATACAACAAAAACGACGCAGCTTCAACGCGGTTACGAGACAACGACAATTTTAAGGGTTCTGCCGAAAGCGTTGGCAACCCAAAGGAGAACAATATGACATTTCAACTTAAAATCGAAGGTATGATGTGCGGACATTGCACCGCACGCGTGCAAAAAGCATTGCAAAACGTAGACGGCGTTACGGAAGTTACCGTCAGTTTGGAAGAAAAGTGCGCAACGGTAAAAGCCGATTCGGAAGTTTCCGCACAGCAACTTAAAGCTGCAGTAGAACAGCAAGACTACACCGTAACAGAAGTAAAATCCATCTGAAACAAAATGACGAAATTTTGACGCCAAAACACAACTTTGAGCATACGTATAGGCAAAAATTGTAAATTTGACCCTGTTTGGAGAGAAAAATGCAAGCGGATAAAAAACAAATTGTGCGCCTTTTGAACACTGCGCGCGGACAAATAGACGGAATAATAAAAATGGTGGAAGCGGATAGATATTGTATCGATGTTTCCAACCAAATTTTGGCAAGTCAGGCAATTTTGACTCGTGCCAACAAGGAAATTTTGCAGGCACACATTTTCAACTGCGTGTTGAACGCCGCAAATTCGCCAACGTGCTGTCGCTCGGAAGATAATGCCGAACTGAAAGACAAACTTCAAGAAATCAACGCTCTGTTGGATAAGTTGATGTAATTTTGCCAATCTGCCGCACCTTTGCAATTTGCAAATTGAGTGTGGCAGATTTTTATTGGGTTCTTTGTCAAACGTTGGGACGCCAACGCCGAAAACCAAAAAAATCGGCTAAGCACCTATAATTAGTTATACTGTCGCCACAACATTTGTTGCGGAATCTTTTATTATCTTAATTCCGTTTTGCAAACGTGGTTTACAAATTTTCTTTTGTTCATATACTAGCGTATGAACAAGTCTTTTCAACGTTGTATTTCCGATATATGCGGTTTGGAAATTGCCTCTTTGGCTCTGGGCGGCAAGTACACCGTGTTTGGCAACAGTGTGGCCGTTGTGGAAGGTCACAGCGGCATTGCCGACTATTCCACACAAAAAGTGTCTTTTTCGTTGGGTAAAAACCGTCTAAACGTGTGCGGCGAAAATTTGAAACTTAAATATTTGGAAAAACACTACGCCGTGGTGGAAGGCAAAATTTGCTGTGTGGCGGTGCAAAATGGCTAGAAGGGTGAAAATATCTTTCGAAGGGCTGAATATCAATCGCACGGTTTTGGCACTTTCGCAAAAATACGTGCTTTACAATGTGGTGCGAAAGGGCAGAAATTGCCAAATTACAGTTGATGCAAAGGTTTTTAGGCAGGCTGTTGCATTTCTCAAAGAAAGGTGCTATAATATTACAAATATACAAAAAATAGGCTGGAATTCTGCTCTTTCTTTTGTAAAAACGCATTTTTTGCTACCTATTTTTGCGACATTGGCGATTTTGGCATTGTTTTTTGCCTCCAACATTTGTTGGAAAGTGGAAGTTTCGGGCGACTACACGTCTCAAGAAGTTTTCGATGCATTGTCTTACTGCGACGTGGGTATTGGCAGCAGTTTGTTTGGTTTTTCCGCCGACAAGTTGGAAAACCGACTGTGCACGCAACTAAACGCAATGTATGCCGTTGTAACACGCAAGGGCAGTGCGCTTTACATAAATGCCGTAAAACGCAAAAGCGCAAACACCCCAATAGATATGAATTCGCGGCGCGACATTTTGGCAACTGCTAGCGGCAAAGTTGTGCAACTTTTGTGCGAACAGGGCACTGCCGCCGTGGAAGTGGGCGATTTTGTGCAAAAAGGCGATGTGCTTATTTTCGGGAAACGTGTTTTCAACGACGGCACATCAACGGACGTTTACGCTTTGGGCAAAATCGTCATTCAACCGTCGGCAGAAGCCTTTCGAGAATTCTTCGGCACAATTGTCGAAACAGTGGAAACGGGCAACACATTTTGCGCAAACGCAGTGGTGCTTTTCGGCAAAAGTTACGGCAAACTGCCTCCATTCGAAAGTTACCGCACCAAAGTTACCGAAACAAAGCTTTCTCCGCTAAATTTGACAATAAAACACATTGTCTACTGCGAAACGCGAGAAGTAACAAAATCCGCAACGATTTTTGATTGTTTGGAAGAATTGAAGCTGCAGGCATTGCAACTTGCCATGCAAAATGCCGATTTTTACGTAAAAAGCGTAAGCTATCGCATAACGGATAATGGTGTTTACGCCACGGTTTTCGGCGAAATAGAAGTAACGTAAGTTTTCGACTAAATGGAAAAAACGCAAATTCTCGGCTAAACAGAATAGCGAAACACCGTAAACGCAAATTTTTGTCGAAACAGACACACACAATGTTCTGCACAGCGGAAATTCGACAAAATGAGATATCATAAGGAGGAATACTTTTACGATAACCAGAAAAATCGAAGTGGAATCTATGGAAGAACTCATAAAGTTGTTCGGTCCCTTTGACGAAAACATAAAGGCGGTGTGTGAAGCCTTCGATGTAAAAGTTGTTATGCAAGAAGGTCAAAGCCAACTTATGGGGGACGAACGGGACGTAGACCGCGCAATTTCCGTGTTGAACAAACTCAAAAGTTTTATCTACACGGGCGAGAACTTGGATGTCGGGCGCGTAAACTATCTTTGCGGTTGCGCAAAAGACGGCCGTCTTGACGAAGTGGACGAGCTGTTGAACGATGTTGTTGCCATCACCAACAAGGGCAAACCCATCAAAAGCAAAACCGTAGGGCAAAAAAAGTACGTCGATTTGATGAAAAAACGTACGATAACTTTCGGCATAGGTCCGGCAGGCACAGGCAAAACCTATCTTGCCGTTGCCATTGCGGTAAATGCCTACAAAGAAAAACAAGTGGAAAAAATCATTCTCACTCGTCCGGCAGTGGAAGCGGGAGAAAAGTTGGGCTTTTTGCCCGGCGATTTGCAGGAAAAGGTAAATCCCTATTTGCGTCCGCTGTACGACGCATTGCAAGAAATGTTGGGTATGGAAAGCTTCTCCAAAATGATGGAACGCGGAACCATAGAAATTGCGCCTTTGGCTTATATGCGCGGCAGAACGCTTTCCAACGCATTTGTTATTTTGGACGAAGCGCAAAACACCACCAAAGAACAAATAAAAATGTTTTTAACCCGTTTGGGCGAAAACAGCAAAATGGTTATCACCGGCGACCTTACGCAAATAGATTTGCCGTCGGGGCACACGTCCGGTTTGAAACACGCTGCAAAAATACTTAAAGACATTGACGATATAGGCATCATTCGGTTGTCGGAAAAGGACGTTGTGCGACATCCCTTGGTGCAACAAATTGTCAAAGCGTACGAAATCAATGAGGGAAAATAATGTCTAAAAACAAAAAACAAATAAACAACATAAAGTGGAAACAAATCATTTTCTGCTACGTAGTGGCATTTGTTTTGTTTTCCGGCTTGGCGCTGTTTACCAACTGGGATTTAGTCAAGCAGGACAACGGCATAAAAATAGCAGTGCAGTTGAGTGCTACCGTTTTGCTTTTGGTATCTTTGGCGCTTTATTGCTATTTTTCCGACAGAAAAACCATGGAAGCCACGCGCAACACCGTTGCGATTTTCGCCACAATGGCAGTAAGTTACGTTGTTATTTTGCTTATCTCTTTGTGGGAAGCCTATGGCTTGTATTTGGTGCCCTTTGCACTGTGCTCGCTTATTCTGTCGCTGATAGTCTCCGGCAAATGCGGATTTTTTGCCAACTTTGTTTTGCTGATGATGTATTTCTTGCAAAGCATCAACTGGCATTCAAACGCTACCGTTGCTACCGAAGGCTATTTCTACTTGCTGTTTGGCGGCGTAGTGCAAATGGTGTTTGCTTCCTACATTTTGGGCAAAGACTATCGCCGTTTGCGCTACATTTTCGTGGGCATTGTGTTGGGCTTGGTTTCCGCAATGTGCGCCGCCATAAGCTACATGATGTTTGTCGATTCTGTCGATTGGGTAGATTTGGGCATCAAAGCAGGGTGCGCTTTTGCCAGCGGAATAATAGGCGTTATGCTGATGTTTATGTTGGTGCCGCTGTTCGAAAAAATATTCAAAGTAACTTCGGTGTTCCGTTTTTCGGAAATTGCCACCAGTGACAACGAACTTATGCGTAAGTTGTTCGAAAAGGCGCCCGGCACCTACAATCACAGTTTGACGGTTGCAACCTACGTGGAAGCTTGCGCCATGGCAATCGGACAAAGCGCAGTTATGGCTCGCGCCGCGGCGTACTATCACGACATAGGCAAAATGCGCAATCCGTCGTATTTTTCCGAAAATCAATTGGGCGGCGTAAACCCGCACGATTCCATGACGCCCGAAGCCAGCGTAAATATGATAAAACTTCACACGGCAAACGGACTTGCCATTGCAAGAGAATACGATTTGCCCAAAGAAGTGCAATCGGCAATTATGGAACATCACGGCACCATGCCGTTGAAATACTTCTACTTGAAGGCGCAAAAGTATACCGACGGCAATTTGTCTTACGACGGCTATTGCTACGACGGTCCCAAGCCCACCAGCAAAATATCCGCAATTTTGATGATTTGCGATGCATCCGAAGCGGCGTTGCGTTCCAGCGGCGACAAATCCAAGGCGGAAAAAATCGTCGATGGCATTGTCAACGAACGTATCGCATTCGAACAATTTTCCGATTGCGATATCACCATGAAAGAAATCGACATTATCAAAAGCACAATCATAACCACATTTTTGGGCATTCGCCACAAACGCGTTAAGTATCCCGATATCAAATTGGTGGGCGACAAATGAGAATAATTTTTACAAATGTCGGTTTTCGAAAGCACACACTAAAACACGTGGCGGAAATTGCCTTGAAATATTTGGCACAACCTTCCGATATGTTGGAGATGTCCGTTTCGATTGTTTCGCCCGAAGAAATAAGGCAACTGAACAAGCAGTTTAGAAATGTCGATTCGGTAACGGACGTGCTGTCTTTTCCGACGGTAGACGCCAACCGAAGCGTCATCAATCCGTACGATTTTGACGATATCGACCCCGATACCGGCCGCTTGAACTTGGGCGATGTGATAATTTGCCTGCAACGTGCCAAACAACAAGCGGCAGAGTACGGACACAGCCTAAAAAGGGAAATGTGCTTTTTAACTTTGCATGGGCTTTTACATCTTTTGGGCTACGACCATATGAACAAAGCCGATGAAGACCAAATGTTTGCTTTGCAAGAGGAAATTTTGCGGCAAGCCAAAATAACACGCACTTCACGTCGAGAAGAGTGAAGTAGTACAAAATCATTGATTTGAGATAAATAGGTTAGAATTTTATGAGAAAAACAGGTTTTATTGCCATTGTAGGGTTGGCAAATGCCGGCAAATCCACTTTGCTGAATGCGCTGATTCAGCAAAAAGTTTCCATTGTATCACCCAAGCCGCAAACCACTCGCGACAGCATAATGGGTGTTTGGACGGATGAAGACAGCCAAATTGTGTTTGTCGATACGCCCGGCTTTTTGAGAAGTCGCAACGCTCTTGGAGACTATATGCTAAAAAGCATCGACAACGCCGTTGAAGGCGTAGATTGCGTGCTGTTGGTATTGGACGGCCACGACGGGATTGACGAAAAGGAAATGGCGCAAATTGCGAAATATCGCAAGCAAAGTGCACCTATTGTGGTGGCGGTTACCAAAACCGACATCACTCAGCCGGAAAAACTTATGCCTGAACTTGCCAAGTTGAACGCAACGGAAGGTATTGCAGAAGTGTATTGCGTTTCCGCAAAGCGCAACCGAGGCGTATCGGAACTGAAACAAGCATTGAAAAAGTATCTCACGGGCACCGAGATGTACTTCGAAGAAGACGACATCACCGACAAAAGCCAACGCTACTTGGTGGGGGAAATCATTCGCGAAAAGGTGTTGTTAAGTTGCGAGCAAGAAATTCCTCACGGCGTGGGCATTTCGCTGAACAAAATGCAGTTTGAAGATGGGCAGTGGGATATTGACGCAACCATTTTGGTGGAAAAAGCATCGCACAAGCCCATTGTTTTGGGCAAGCACGGCGCAATGATAAAATCCATCGGAATCCACGCACGAGAAAGCATCGAAAAACTTTTGGACGCCAAAGTGTTTTTGACTCTTTGGGTAAAAGTGAAGGAAGATTGGCGCAACAACCCCAGCGTTTTGAACGAACTGGGCTATAACAGACAAAAATAATCCGAACCTGCACCTGTGGGTTGTTTTTGTTGTCAAAGGCGGTATTGTCTCCGCTCGCCTGTGCAAAATTGAAAGTAAAAAACAATTTTGTGCATACGTATCGTCAAAAATGTGCACAAAGTTGTTTTTTATTGTTGCCGCTTGCCGCAATATCAAGCAAGCGTAATTCGGTTTTGTATAAGCAAAAACACAATTTTGCGAACGCCAAAGCCCCTTTTAACGGCGGAATAATCCGCTTTTACAAGTTGTTTCAAAAACGCAAGCAGTCGGAAACAATTGTGCAATCTACTTAAAAAACAAAGTTCAAAGCAATTTTTCGCTATTGAATAACAGCCTTTTTTATTACGCAAACTATATCCGTACGAACAAACAGAGTCGACCGTGCAAACATTTTTTTGTGTTTTTCGCCTCGGCAAAGCGACACCCAACACAGGTGCACTCAAAAAGCTGCACCCAAAACGGCGCTTTGAAGGGGGCGCAAAAAAACGGCGCAAAAGGCGGCAGTTTGAAAGTGTCAAACAAAATTTCAAATCGGCTTTTGTTTGAAAATTTTTTCGGTGGAGGTTTCGCGTGTGAAAGAATTGGCTTGGAAACTTTTTCAAGAAACGGGCAACATTGCCTACTACCAACTTTACAAGGAATTGTCTGACGATGGACGTAGCAACAAAAGCGGTGGCACTTCGAGCCATCGACTACAAAGAAAACGATAAATTGGTTTTGCTGTATTCGTTAGAGTACGGCAAAATTTCCGTTTACGCAAGAGGCGTTCGCAAAGCAAGTGCAAAATTAAAGTTTGCTTGCGATCAATTTTGCTTCGGGCAGTACGAACTGGCGCAAACAGGCGATAGGTTTACGCTAAAAACTTGCGAGCAGTTGGAAAGTTTCTTTGCATTGCGTGAAGATGTTTTTGCTTACTATGCGGCGTGTTCCGTTGCGGAGTGTATCATCAACGGCACCGAAGAGGGGCAAAGCGATACAAAAACCTTTGTATCTTTTTTGAAAGCATTGGAACAGTTGAGCAGCAATGTCGATCCATTGTTAGTTGTGCTGAAATTTTTGTTGGATTTTTTGTCTTTGCAAGGGGTAAAGCCCGATTTCGCCAAGTGTTTCGTGTGCGGCGAAAAATCCAAATTGTTTTTGGATGTAGAGCGTGGCGGTGTGGTGTGCGAAAACTGCCGCAGCGTCAACAGTTTTGCGTTAAGTCCACGGGTTGCCAACGTTTGCAACTTGCTGGACGGCTTGGCATACGAAAAGTTGAAAAACCTAACGGTAACCGCTGATATTTTGAAAGAAGCGTTAAATTTGTGCCACAAATATTTGTCCGGAGTATTTTCTCCGCTGAAAAGTTTGACGGAACTACTGAAATTGGCTTAAAAACTTAACAAT
>CAZHUH010000015.1:2352-28585 GCA_964535505.1 uncultured Oscillospiraceae bacterium | reverse complement strand
TCATGACAATTCTCTTTAGCAGATTGCGCAGAAAAGAAAAAGGTTCCTAAGTAATAACAAAAATGTAAAGCATAAAAAGGCCGGTGCTTCTATGATCATATGACATAAAAATACCGGCCAAATATCTGCCTATATCATCCTGAAATATTCCAACGCCGCCTTAATCGCCGCCTCTTTCTCCGGTGGGCATTGCGGCTGTCTGGCATCCTCTGACTTCGGCTTATTGTAATTCTCCCGCTCAATAATCCCGCACTTCCGTTTTACCTGCGCGATATAGAGATGGCTTACCTTCATCCCAAACCTCTCCAGCACATACCCCTTGATTTCCTCATAGCTGGCTTTCTTCTCCGCCGCCGTCAAATCCATCTCGTCCATCGTCAGTTCAACCTCGATGTGCTGCTTGACATTGAGTTTGGACAATAAGCATACCGTCTCTACCTCTGCGGTTTGTGGAAACATGTCCCACGGTTGAACGTAGTCCACACAATAGACGGCGGAAAGTTGCTTCAAGTCGCGAGCCAAAGTGGCGCTGTCGCAAGAAATGTACACAATATTGTCAAACCGTGCCTCCAAAATCGTATCACACAGCCTTTCTCCCAACCCTTTGCGAGGCGGATCCACCACAAGCGAAAGTGTTTTGTCTCGATATTCTTCCGTAAGTTTGGGCAGTTCCGCATTGGCATCGCCGCACACATTTGTGATGTTGGGCGAATTGTTTAAAATAGCGTTTTGTTTGGCGTCTTGCACCGCCTGCGGCACAATTTCCACAGCAAAAGTTCGGTAGTTTGCGCTTGCCAGAACGTTTGTCAAAACGCCCACGCCCGAGAAGCAATCCACCAAAATTTGCGTTCGCGAAAGATCCAAAATTTGCTTCACTTTGGCATAGATTGCATCCTTGACATTGTCGTTTACTTGGAAAAAGCTATCCGGCTGCAACCAAAACTTGGTGTCAAGGTGCGTGCCTTCGATGTGTTGCAAACCACAAATATGGTAGGTTTTTGCTCCCAAAATTACGTTGTTTCTTTGGCTGTTTTCGTTTACAAACAACCCGAATTTTTCGAAATTTTGTCGCAAAAGTGCGACAAAAGGTTGCAAATTTTGTTTCCATTTGCCGTTGGCTACAATGGTAACCAGCAACTGCCCATCCACAAACCGTGCCACCAAATGGCGCACCTGCCCCGAAAAATCCTTTTCGTTGTAGGGGGCAATTTTGTTTTCGTTGAGGTACTTGCGGAAAATTTGTACCAAAACACAACCCCACTTTCCCACCAACAAGCAGTTTGACATATCCACGACATCGTGGCTGCCCTTTTGGTACATGCCGATTTTCACGTTGCAAATTTTTCCGCGAACGGGCAGCGAAAGTTTGTTTCGGTAACCCAAAATTTTGAGACTTGGCACAGTGGGCAACACGTCCAAATCCAATCCGCCTATTTTTTTGAGATTGTTTTTTACCTTGTTTTGTTTGAAAAGCAGTTGCTCAGCGTAGTTCATGTGCATAAGCGCACAGCCGCCGCATTTGCCAAAGTGCTTGCAAGGGGGTGTTTGTCGCAAGGGGGAGGGCACCAAAAGTTTTTCAACCGTTGCATAAGCAACGTTTCTTTTGGCGTAGTTAACTTTTACAACGGCCTTTTCGCCCACGATCATTTGCGGCACGAAAACCGTAGTTTCTTCCACCTTGCCCACCGTTTCGCTATCGGCATAGGCTTGGGCAACGTATTCTGTTTTATCGTTTTGTTTAAGCATATGGTGTTAATAAGCGTGAACTTGCGTCATAGCCGACTTTTCAGTACGACTTTTCGCCCTTGAATTAAAGGAACCGCTAAGCGGAACCGCGGCCGTCATTGGCGAAAAGCCACAACACGACTCTGTTTGAATTGTTACAGGCTGTCAAGTTTGCGTATGTGGTATTTTTACTGATTCTTTTTGGAAAGGGCGGTGTGACTTTTTGGCACGAATTTTTCGGCAAAAGTCAGCGTAAACAGCGTGCCGACCCCCAAAAGGCTTTGCACTTCTATGTCTATTTGCAACAGGTCGCAAATCTTTTTTACCACCGAAAGTCCCAAACCGTTGCCTTCCGTAGCGCGCGAAGTGTCCCCTTGGTAAAACTTGTTGAACATGTTTTTCTTTGTTTCTTCGCTCATTCCGCAACCGCTGTCGCGCACGCAGACGGTAACAACACCATTGTGTGTTTGTGCGGAAACTTCTATTTTGCCCCCTTGTGAGGTGAATTTTACAGCGTTGGAAAGCAAATTTACCCAAACCTGGCTTAACAGTTCCTTTTCATTCACTACAGTTATTTCTTCCAAATCGGCTGTGAGTTCTATTTGTTTCTCCGTGCAGGCGCGGTCGAACAACAGCATGCATTGGCGCAGTTGTTCGTCCAACAAAAACTGTCGTGTTTCAATGGTTTGCGAATCCAACTTGGTCAAAGTCAACACGCTTTCGGAAAGGCGCACCAAGCGAGCAGATTCGTCGATGATAACGTTCAAATAGTCTTCGCGATCTTCCGCCGACAAATCCGGGTTTTTGAGCAAAGCGGCAAAACCGGCAATGGAAACAATGGGCGTTTTGAATTCATGCGAAAAGTTGGAAACAAAATCTTCGCGCAATGTTTCGACACTTTGCAACTGTTTTGCCATTTCGTTGAAGTTATCCGCCAAACCAAAGCCGGCAAATATGGCGCTATCCTTAATACGAGTGGAAAAATCGCACTCGGCAATTTTTTGCAATGCGTCCAAATAGGGGCGTGTGGCGCGAATCATCAATGCGGAATAGCCGAAGGAAAGCCCCACACCCACAACGATACTTATTGCCAAAGCAATTAAGCCAAACACGATGATATTGTTGTCCTCAACATCCCAATACTGCGCAATAAGCGTCATTGCGCCCGTTGCCACCAACGTGGAAGTCACCAACAGCACAAACAACCCCAGCACCGCAACAAGCATAATGCGCGAAAGAATTTTGTTGTGCTCGGTGTCGTGTTTTTCGTTTTTGTCGGGTTTAGTCATCATGGCGCACCGCCTTGTAGCCCACTCCGCGAATGGTAATAATTTCAAAATCTTTCACATCGACAAAACGAGTGCGCAAACGATTTATGTGCACGTTTACCGTGTGTTCGTCGCTTTCGGCATCTCTGCCCCAAATTTCATCCATAAGTTGCAGGCGCGTAAACACCACTTTAGGGTAGGAAAGCAACTTAAACAGTAGCAAAAACTCCTTTTGCGGCAAAGTTTCGGTGCCTTGGGGCGTGGTTACGGTGTAGGAACGATAGTCTAAAACAACGCTGCCCACGGTAAGTTTTTGTTCGTTGACAATTTTTGAGCGCCGAAAAAGCGCTTTTATGCGCAAAAGCAGTTCTTCGATGTCGAAGGGCTTTGTCATGTAGTCGTCGATGCCTACAATAAACCCTTGTTTGATATCCGCCACGTTTTGTTTTGCCGAAAGCATCAGCATAGGAATCGTACTGCCGCTTTCGCGCAATGTTTCTGTAAGTTCGTAACCGTCCATTTTGGGCATCATAACGTCTATCACCATCAAATCCACGTGGTTGTTTTCCAACACTTCCAACGCTTCCAATCCGTCGGTGCTAAGCAACACGTTGTATCCATTGCTTTTCAGCACGGCTTCAATCAATTTGCGAGTGTGCGGATCGTCTTCCGCTACCAATATGTTGAACATTTGTCCTCCATGCGGGCTTTGTTTGCCACAAAACCGCATATTTCTGATTTTACCTATATTTTATATCAAAACCCACAAAAGGTAAATAGTTTGCCAAAAGATTTTGCAACATGAGCGAAAAAGGAATGTCGCCGTGCGACAATTTGCCGCATTTGCACAGTAACGACAATTCTACTTGCGATTGATTGCCGCAAGCCGAAAAAAATCCGCGCCAAAAAGACGCGGTTTTTCCTTAATTAAGATAACTCGAACATACATATATACAAGTGTTTCCCGGTTGTGTACGTTGTTGCCTGAAATTTTGTTATCTCAAACAATACATACTGTTTAAAATTACGAAAGCTCGAACATACCGGTATACAATTGGTAGTACTTTCCTTTCTGCGCAATCAAGTCGTCGTGACTGCCGCGCTCGATGATTCTGCCGTTTTCCAAAACCATGATGGCATTGCTGTTTCGCACGGTGGAAAGGCGGTGTGCAATAACGAAGGTTGTTCTGCCTTCCATAAGCGCATCCATGCCCTTTTCGATAAGCCATTCGGTACGAGTGTCTATGCTGCTGGTGGCTTCGTCCAAAATAAGCACAGGTGGGTCGGCAACAGCAGCACGTGCAATGGCAATAAGTTGGCGTTGTCCTTGCGAAAGGTTTTCGCCGTCGCGAGTTAGCATTGTATTGTAGCCGTCGGGCAAGTGTTTGATAAACTGATGCGCATTTGCCGATTTTGCCGCGGCAATGCACTCTTCGTCGGTGGCATCCAAACGGCCGTAGCGAATGTTATCCAAAACCGTTCCCGTGAAAAGGTGAGTATCTTGCAACACCATACCCAACGAACGGCGCAAATCGGCCTTTTTGATTTTGTTGATGTTGATACCGTCATAGCGAATTTTGCCATCGGGCACATCATAGAACCTGTTGATAAGGTTCGTTATTGTGGTTTTGCCTGCGCCGGTAGAACCGACAAAAGCAATTTTTTGCCCCGGCTTTGCAAACAGCGAAATGTCGTGCAACACTATTTTGTTTTCTTCATAGCCGAAAGTTACGTCCTCAAACCGCACATCGCCTTTCAGTTCCGTGTAGGTGGTTGTGCCGTCGCCGTGGGGATGTTTCCATGCCCAACGCCCGGTGCGGCAGACGGATTCGGTAATGTTGCCGTCTTTGTCGACATTGGCGTTTACCAAAGTTACGTAGCCATCGTCCACTTCTTCGGGCATGTCCATAAGTTCAAACACACGCTCGCCGCCGGCAACAGCCATAAACATTAAGTTGATGTTTTGGGAAATTTGCTGAATGGGGTTAGTAACGTTGCGGATATACAACAAAAATGCCGCCACAATGCCAACGTATGCCAATGGATTTGATGAATTAATGGCTATAACCGCACCCATAACGGCAATGCCCGCGTAGAAAAAGTGCGAAAGGTTGTTCATTATCGGGCCCATAATGTTGGCGTAACTGTTGGCTCTGCCGGAAACAAGTTGCCAGTGCGAGTTGATTTTGTCAAATTCCGCCTTGGCGATTTCTTCGTGGTTAAAGGCTTTTACCACCTTTTGCCCTTCCGTCATTTCTTCGATGTAGCCGTTAAGTTTGCCCACCGCCGCTTGTTGCAACACAAAGTTGTTTTTGGATTTTCCGCCGATAACTTTTACTATAACAAACATTATTGCCAGCATACCCACCATAACCAAAGTCAGTTGCCAGCTTTTGGTGAACATAACCACAAAAACGGTGATTATCGTTATGGCGCTGGAAACAAGTTGCGGAATACACCTTGCGATAAACTCGTTCATCATGTCGACATCGTTGGTGTAGCGAGTCATCAATTCGCCGTGGGTTGTTTGGTCGAACACCTTGATGGGAAGACGTTGCATGTGCTCGAACAGGTCGTTTCTCATGCGCTTCATTGTGGAAGTGGAAATGCCCACCAAAATGCGGTTCAGAATATAGTTTGTGATGATAGCCAAAGCATAAATCGCAACCATAATGCCCGCCATTGTGAACAAATAGGCAATTTTGTCGGTAAGCGCAAGGCTGTCAAGCGCCGCAATGCCCGTCAACGCAACCGTGTCGTCCTTCGCGGCAAGGCCATTCAAAAGGGGTGTCAATACGCTGGTTGCCATGATATTGGCAACGCACTGAATAACAATGCACAATAATACCACAATCAAACGTCCTTTGTAGGGTTTCAGATACCCCAAAAGTCTGCCTATAGTGCCCTTCAAATTTTTGACTTTGGGCGCACCCATATATTTTCCTCTCGGTGGCATTACGCTTCACCCCCTTCCGCACTGCCTTTTTGTTGCGAATGATACACTTCTTGATAAATTTTGCAACTTTTGATAAGTTGTTCGTGGGTTCCGATTGCGTTGATTTTGCCGTCATCCAAAACCACAATTTGATCGCAATCTTCCACCGAAGAAAGACGTTGCGCAATGATTATGGTTGTCATGTTTTTGTCCAGTTGTTTCAAGCCCTGCCGTATTTGCGCGTCAGTTGCGGTATCCACTGCGCTGGTAGAATCGTCCAAAATCATGATTTTGGGTTTTTTGAGCAGTGCCCTTGCTATGCAAAGCCGTTGTTTTTGTCCGCCGGAAACGTTCACACCGCCTTGTCCCAAATCCGTTTCGTAGCCGTTGGGGAAAGACATAATGAAATCGTGTGCGCAAGCCGCTTTGCAAGCCGCTTCTATCTCTTCTTGCGTGGCATCCTCGTTGCCCCACAAAAGATTTTCGCGAATGGTGCCGGAAAACAGCACGTTCTTTTGCAAAACCATCGACACACCTTCGCGAAGATTGAACAGCGAGTAGTTGCGCACGTCTTCGCCGTCAACCAACACTTGACCGTCCAACACGTCGTAAAAGCGGGGAATAAGTTGCACCAAACTGCTTTTGCCGTCGCCTGTGCCGCCGATTATTCCCACCGTTTGTCCTTGCTTGATGTTCAAGTTGATGTCGCAAAGCGTAAGGTTTTCGGAATTGTTAGAATAAGAAAAGCTTACGTGATTAAACACAATATCGCCGCTATCCACCCTTTTGGAACTTGCGCCGTCGCGAATTGTGGGCTGTTCGTCCAACACTTCGTAGATACGATCGATGGACGCTTTGGACAACACCAACTGCACGGCAATGAAACAAATCGACATAACGGACGTAAGAATTTGCGTGCAGTAACTCATCATTGCCGTAAGCGTACCCGATTGAATTTTGCCGTTGGCAATGTCTTGCCCGCCGATAATAAGCAGTGCCACAATTGTGCCGTACATTATGCAACTTGTAAGAGGATTCATCCACACCATCAAGCATTCGGCTTTAAGTTGACTTTTGCGCACATCCTCGGTGGATTTGCGATACTTTTCTTCTTCGAAATCTTCACGCACAAAGGCTTTTACCACGCGAATGGCAACCAAATCTTCCTGCACGTCGGCGTTCATTTTGTCGTACTTTTTGAGCATTGCTCTAAACAGCGGATACACCTTGTAGGAAATTGCAAACATCACAATTCCCAGTGCGGGGATGGCAAACAGAAACACCCAAGCCATGTCCGGTTGATTTATAAATGCCATAATGCAAGAGAAAATGAGCATTGCCGGCGCACGAACGACGGTGCGAATGATCATCATAAAACTTTGCTGCGCATTGTTTACGTCGGTTGTGGAGCGTGTTACCAAACTTGCCGTAGAGAACTTGTCCACATTGGCAAAAGAGAAATCTTGAATTTTGTCAAACAAGAAGCCGCGCATGTTTTTGGAAAAGCCTGCGCCTGCCACTGCGCACAAAACCCCTGCAAGGGCGCCGAATGTGAGAGAAACTATGGCACTGATTATCATCAAAATGCCGTATGTAAGCACCGTGTTTTGGAGAACATCCGCCGTAACCAGTGCGCCCTCCGCTAAAGAAACCAAGTTTCCGCCGGAGAAATCCAAATAGGTAAGCGAAGCCGTCAATGGCTCCGACGTAGCATAAAGTTGCATTGTGTTCAAGATGTTAGACATCAACAACGGAAGAATAACTTCCAACGCCGTTTCCAACATTACCAACACTACGGTGAATACCGATGGAACGCCGTAACCTTTTGCTCCTTTCAAAAGTTTTTTTATCATACAATTACCCTGTCTTTTTAAGTTTCGAAAATTTTGCGCTTACTTTGCGCATTTTACTTGCCGGTGCTAAGCTTTGAAGGGTGCCGCTCACCAAACAAGCGTGGACGATATAATTTTCGCCAATGTTAACATTGTATACTATTTTAATCTTTAAGTAAACTGAATTAAGAGTTAGCGGAAGAACAATTTGTTCATTATTAGACTGTGCGTCCGGCACGCTTGCACAGTGGGCGGCGTGGGTATTAGTGAGCATAGTGCCACCGCCAAGATTGTGCTTGGCCGCTAAACCAAACGCCGAAAACAACAATTTGTCGCTTTCGGCGAAAGTTCTATAATTTTTTACACAAACTCGTGTTTTATACTGTATTTTATCGGATTGCCGCGCCGCTTCGCTCCTCGCAATGACGAGCAGAATCGGAACTTTGAAACAACCTTAATGACGATGTGGAGTTGCGGTTTTTGAACAACTTCTATGCCCAAATCGCGTAAAAGAGTTATTTTTCGAAGAACACCGCGTTTTGCGGTTTCAACAAATACCCTTTTTACCTTTGAGCACAAAGTCCACTACCCAAAGAACAATTTCGGCATATCGTGTGGCGAAATTTATTTTTCGAAGAACACCACGTTTTGCGGCTCCAACAGCAAGCCCAATTCGTATTCCACGCCGGCGCAGCGTCTCACGCGCCTTTCGACGGCAAAAGCCTTGCCCTCTATTTTGAATTTTACCGGAATGTCGCCTTCGTACTGTTTGAGGATATCCACAACTTTTTCGTACTTTTCGTCGTCGCGTTCATCCATTTTAAGCCAAAGCGTAACATTGGCGTTTTTTGTTTCGCTTACAACGTTGTTTTGCCGTTCTTTTTCGGCGTGGGGGTTGACAATTTCGCGCAGAGTGATTTTGTAACTGTCGCGGTTTTCGGAGATGCTGCCCTTGACCACCACAAAATTGTCTTCGACAAACAGCGTTTTGTATTTTTCGTAAGTTGCGCCGTAAGCCGCTACTTCTATGGTGGAGAACTTGTCCTCCAAAACGCCGAAACCCATTTTTTTGTTGTCATTGCCGATAACCACGCGAATGCTGTGCAAAATTCCGCCAGTGGTTACAAAGCGTTTTTCCACCACGGGGCGCACCTTTTCGCCGGTTTCTGAATCGTCGGGGACGTATTCCATAATTTCCGACGTGTCAAAATTGAAATGGAAACGCTTGGAAATCTCCTCGTAGTCATCCAAAGGCGAGCCTGTCATGTAAAGTCCAAGCACTTCGTTTTCGAAGTTGTAAAGCACCTGTTTGGGAAATTCCTTCACCTGTTGGTGTGTGGTGCGGACGGTGGTTTTGAGTTCGGGCATCATGTCGAAAATGGACATTTGCCCTGTTGCGTGCTTTTTGCTGCTTTCCACCACTTCGGTATATTCTTCGGTATACCACTGCAACATGTCGGCGCGAGTGCGGTTGAAACAATCGAATGCCCCGCCTTTGATCAAATTTTCTATCATACGTTTGTTCAAAAACGTGTGACAGCGTTCGAAAAGATCCGTCATGTCGGCAAATTCGCCGTGGGCTTCACGCTCGGCAACAAGGTCTTTTACAATGTTGACGCCGATGTTTCTTATGCCGCCCAAGCCGAAACGCAATGCGCCGTTTTCCACACGAAATTCGTCGCGGCTTTTATTGACGTTTGGCGGCAACACGTTTATTCCGATGGTTTTGGCATATTCCATATATTTTTTTATCTGGGCAATGTCGCTTATGCGATTGTTGAGCAATGCGCAGATAAATTCCGCAGGGTAGTAGTTTTTCAGCCACGCCGTTTGATAGGTAACGTAGGCGTAGCAAGTTGCGTGCGATTTATTGAAGGCGTATTGCGAAAAATCGTCCAACTGCTTGTAGATTTGCAACGCAATATCTTCGGGAATGCCGTTGTTTACACAGCCCGGCACCGTTTCGCCGTTAGTCCAAGTTCCGCCGTGAACAAACAGTTCGCCCAAAGCGCGCATCATCTCCGTTTTCTTTTTGCTCATGGCGTAACGCACGTTATCTGCCAAGGCGGTGGAAAATCCCGCAAGCTTTTTTACCAACTGCATAACTTGCTCTTGATAAACAATACAGCCGTTGGTAACGTCCAAAATGCTTTCCATAGAGGGGTGCAAATAGTGAATTTTGGATTTGTCAAACTTGCACTCGAGGTAGTCATCGATGTACTGCATAGGGCCGGGACGATAAAGGCTGATGCCTGCAATTATTTCTTCCAATCCTTCCGGCTTCATTTTGCGCATAAGGTCGCACATGCCGCCGCTTTCCAACTGGAATATGCACATTGTGTCGCCGCTGGAAATAAGTTTGAACACGTTTGGGTCGGAATAACTGTCCTGCGAGAAATCTACCTTCACGCCGTAGTCTTCGTAAACGTAGTCGCAAGCCTTTTTGATGTCAGTGAGAGTCCGCAACCCCAAAAAGTCCATTTTCAAAAGTCCCAGTTCTTCCACTTCCACCATGTTGTACTGTGTGGTAACGATACCGCCGTTGTGGACGTTACCGCCGTTGGTTTGCAAGGGAATGTGATCGGAAACATTTTCGCGGCAGATAACCACGCCTGCCGCATGCATGCCGGTTTGTCGGGGTGAACCTTCGATGCGCATGGCGATATCTATCACCTTGTGTGTTGCCGGGTCGTCGTAGGCTTGCTTCAATTCTTGCGAAATGTAGGTGTCGGCCTCATTTTTGTACTTTTTCAGCCCCAAAAGGTGGCGCAAAGTGTATTTGAAGTTGTCCGGCACCATTTTTGCCAAGCGGTTGGATTCGGAAATAGGCAAACGCAACACGCGAGCAACGTCGCGAATGGCATTTTTGGCGGCCATTGTGCCGAAAGTTACAATTTGGCAAACTTTGCCCTCACCATACTTACGGTGAACGTAGTCGATAACTTCACCGCGGCGATCCATACAAAAGTCCACGTCGAAATCGGGCATGGATTTGCGTTGAGGATTCAAAAAACGTTCGAACATCAAATTGAAACGGAAAGGCTCAACTTCCGTTATCCCGATAAGGTAGGCAATAACGCTGCCTGCACCGCTGCCGCGCCCGGGCCCCACGGGGATGCCGTTGGTTTTGGCGTAGTTAATGAAATCCCACACAATAAGGTAGTAGTCAACAAAGCCCATGCTGCAAATTACGCCGTATTCGTATTCCACACGTTCGCGAATTTCCGGCGTGCAGTTGGGATACTTCTTTACCAAACCCTCTTCCAACAGTTTGCGAAGGTAGTCGGGCGAGGACATGCCGTCCGGCGGAGTGTACAGGGGCAGAAGTTTTTCTTTGCCGAAATTTACGTTGCATTTTTCGGCAATTTCCAGCGTTGTTTCCATTGCATCGGGCAAATCGGGAAACAACTGTGCCATTTCGTCGTAACTTTTTAGGTAAAACTCTTCCCCCTGAAACTTCATTCTGTCGGGGTCGTCGTAGTACTTGCCCATTTGCACGCACATCATGATATCTTGAATTTCCGCGTCCTCTTTGTTGAGGTAGTGAACGTCGTTTGTTACCACGATTTTGATATCCAGTTCGCGCGCAAGTTGCACAAGTTGGGGCATAACGGCGTCTTCGTCGTCGATGCCGTGTTTTTGAATTTCGATGTAGTAGTCTTCGCCGAAAAGTTGCTTATACTGCAAAGCCAATTCTCGCGCTTGTTCGGGACGATCTGCCAAAAACAGTCGCGGAAGTTGTCCGGCAATGCATGCCGAAAGGCAAATCAGCCCTTCGGAATACTTTTTTAGTGTTTGAAAATCTATACGGGGCTTGTAGTAAAAACCGTCCACAAAGGCAATGGAATTCAGACGGCACAAATTGTAGTAGCCGACGTTGTTTTTTGCCAACAAAATGAGGTGGAAATACTCTTTGTATTCGTAGCCCATGTTGTGCAAGTTGTCGCACATATAAAATTCGCAACCGATGATTGGCTTGATTTTTTGCAAAAAATTGCCATTTTCGTCCTTGTTGACGGCGGCGCACGCCTTCATAAATTTCCAGGCGCAGTACATATTGCCGTGGTCGGTGATGGCAACGGCAGGCATGTTATATTCTATGCAACGTTGCAACAGATCGTCTATGCGAGTTGCACCGTCCAAAAGGCTGTATTCCGTGTGTAAATGAAGGTGAACAAATGGTTTCATCGTTTTCTCCGTTTTTCTTATGTGTGTGAAAATTACAATGCGCTAGCTTTCTAGGTCTTCGGCAATTTCCAACAGTTTTGCAAGGCGATGGTTCACGCCGCTTTTGGAAATTTGCAAAATCGCCGCAATTTCCGACAAATTTGCATCGGGATTTTGTTCTCGTACGGCGGCGACATCTTTAAGTTGTTGAGACAAAGCTTGAAATTTTCCGCTTTTTTTGATTTTTTCGATGGCGGCGACTTGCTTTAAGCCTGCCGAGACGGTCTTGTCGATGTTGTAATCGATGCAGTTGCGCTGACGGTTTGCCGCATTGCGATAACTGCGCTCGATGATTATGTTTTCCACCTTGAAAGAGGCGTTTATTGCGTTGACGAACACCAAAAATTCCGCAATTTTGGCACTGTCTTTTACGTAAAGCACCGTGTTGTTTTTGCGTTCCGTTTTGTGAAAATTCAACTGCGGAAACTGCTCTTCCACAAAAGCGGCAAAAGCGGCGTTTGCAAAGCGCAATTCCAAATGATAGTTGCTTTGTTTGCTTTCGGAAAAGGTCTCGTCAGACACGGGCACGGACGCCGAACCGCAAGAGAGAAACAGCCCTTGCATAAAGGCGCGCCTGCAACATTCCTCCGAAAGTTTAAGTTTGGGTTTTTCCACGATGTGCACCGAACGCGCACTATCGAAATATAAAAGACCCAACTTTTGCCCCAATTCCACATCGAATTTGCAAACGTATTTGACGTTTTCGGAGGAATCTTTGGTTTGGCGAATTTCGTAGATGGCGCTGCCGACATCAAACTGCGACTGCGCCAAAGAACTGCATAATTCCAAAAGGGCGCCGTTGTCGCTTTCCACCGAAAAGCAGTAGCCGAAGGAATCGACGCAAAGAGAGCCGATGGACTTCAAAACGGCAGTTAAAAAAGATGTCGCACAACACCCCTTGACTTTTTTAAAATTTTTGAGAATTTCTTCCTTTACGTTTTGAGAAAATGACATAGGCCACCCCGTTTTGATGCTTTTGTGCAATGGTTGGTGCGGTAGCGGTGTGTTTTGATTGAAATTCGATTGTTCGTTCTTCGGCGTGCTTATTGCAAAACGCACATTTGTGTGCTTTTCGTCAACATTTACGTAATGCGGCGCACAATCTCGGCACATACGTCAAAGCGCACGAGAATAACTTGCAGACGTTGACATTGCGCACATTACGTTTTTTTAGTGATACAATCAAGCAGCAAACTACACGTTGCCCGAAACATTAGGCTCGAAGTTTACCAAGCACAGTTCCGTTTCCGCCTTGACGTTGAATTTTTCCGCCAAAGTTTTTTTCATGTATTCTATTAGCAAGTATATATCCGTTGAAGTGGCTTTGTCAACGTTTATTACAAAACCGGCGTGTTTTTCCGAAACTTCTGCACCGCCGATTTTGTAGCCTTTTAACCCTGCTTGGTCGATAAGTTTGGATACGGCAACTTCGGCGTTGTACAAAACGCACCCCGCGGAACGCACACCCAAAGGTTGAGCCGCCGATTTTTGTTCGCGCATTTGCGAAAGCAACTGCTGAATTTGGTGCGGATTTGCCTTTGCAAAGCACATTTTTGCCGAAAGCACCAAATATTCACCATTGTTTTTGAACAAACTTTGCCTTTTGGAAAAATTGCATTGAGCGTTTGAAAGCGTTTTTATTTTTCCGTTGTGCAAAACCGTTACGCTTTGCACCACATCGGCTGCGCATTGCCCGAAACAGCCGGCATTACACACCACAGCGCCGCCCACCGTTGCCGGCAAACAGCCGAAGAATTCGCCTCCGGTTAGCCCGTTCTGAACCAATTCGGAACACAATTTGGAGGTAGAAACGCCGCAAGAGGCAGTTACGGAAAGGTTGTCTACGCAAATATCCTTAACGCGTGTGGTAACCACTGCGACCCCGTTGTATGGCTTGTCCGAAGCCAAAACATTGCTGCCCAGCCCCAAAAAACAGTGAGGAATTTTATGGCGTTTGAGATAACGCGCCACAAAAACCAACTGCTTTCGCGAATTGGGAAAGACCGTCAAATAAATTGTACCCCCAACGCCCAAAGTTGTCAATTTGCGGAAGGTACAATTCACGTCGATAGCAACCGAGTTTTTTTTCATTTTTATAAGCGTTTTGATAAGCGGATTCATAAAAAACTCCTTTTAGCAGCAAAAACATCAGGCAAAATTTTGCGTTTTTAGAACATTTGATACTTTTTCGGCAATACGTATGTGCGAAAAGTGTGCAAAGACAACGTTTTCGCGCTCATGTGAAAACGACGAAGCCCGCTTGCGTGGTTGCTAATCGCGTTTTTGCAAGCGTGAGACAAGAGAGCGCACGATGGTACGTTACCGCAAGACGAGTTGTGCTTAGGCACGCAAGTGCGCCTTTACTTGCCTTTTTGTTACATTCCCAGCGTTGCTAGGGCGGTTTTACGCTGTTCTGTCACGGCGGCTTTGTCGCCGAAAACGTTGGGCACGTAGGCTTTTGCCAAGCCTTGTTCGCATGCAAGGTATCTTTCGTCTGTGTAAAGAGTTTGTTCCAAAACGGAAAACATATTGATGTTTACCAGCGTTTGTTGTGTTGCGCTTTGCACCAAAAATTGCATAAATTCCGTGGCAATTTCCGTTTTGTCGCCGCAAGCGGAGGAAAGAGCGACATATTGCACCAAATCTGTGTAGCCGCAAAGGGGCGAAAATGCCAGTTTTTCTATTTTTCCGTTTTCTTCGCGCTTGCCGAGCCTATACAAATCGCGTTGAGTGCCCAAAAGAGTAACGGCGGTTTTGTTGGCAATGAAGTTTTCGTAGGCTTGATATTGCGTGACATTTTCGGAAAGGTTGCATTTGCCCTTCACCCCCGAAAGGGCCAATGCGGATACGGGGCTGTTGCTTTGCGTAAAACCGCAAGTGAGCGGAGCCAGTTCAAAGGTGTTTTTGCCAACTTTTCGCGTATACGTGTTGGACAAAACGGTATCAATCAACTGTGTGTTGAGTTGCAGTTGGCTTTCGCGCGCAAACAAACAATACACCCCTGCGTACAACGGCAGAGCATAAACTCTGCTGCCGATTTGCCCCGACACCAAAATGTTTTCGCGAATATCCGCCACACTGCCGGTGTATGGTTGAAGCACGTTTTGCACCAAGCAGCCTGCGCCGCGCGAGAAACTGACCAAATCGAAAGTTTCGCCGTTATCCAGTTTTTCGGCAAGTTGGCTTTCGTTCAAAGTGGTAACATGCACGAACAATCCCTCGTGCGTTTTTTCGAACTGCGCCGCACGCGATGTGATCCAACTTTGGCGACTGCCGCTGCCGCCTTCGAAAATTTCGACATTCCACATTTCCAACACTCCTTGATAGTGTTTGGGGGAAGTCTCGGGCGGTTTTTGCGGCAAACGCGGCAAAACAACGGCAAGAATTGCCACAGAAAACACCACAATCATCAACAGCGGCAAAATTTTGCGGAAAGAAAAGGCGCACTTTGTTTTATCTTTGGGAGGTTTTTCGGTTTCGTGAGTTACTTTTCTCATAAGATACCTCGAAATTTTGTGATTACGTTCTACTATACGCAGTGAGCCGCCGCAATTTGAAAGTTTTTTTGACGAAAAAATTAAAAAATATACTACTCAATTTCAAGTTCACGTCGAATGTATCGACGTTAATAGCCTTTTGCAAGTTCACTTCAAAGCCCGAAAACGTCCATTTGTGTACGACTTTCACCGCGAAACCAACAAAAAAAATAAATTGCGATACAAATAAATGAATTTCGGTATTTACTTTTTGGAAAATATTATATATAATAGCCTTAGGCGCAACTGTCGCCATCACTAACTTTTTAGAGACGTCTTTTCGCCTTTAAATTTGTTAAGCCTGCTTGGCGTTCTATTTTGAAAAACTGCGCTTTTTAGGCAAATGTTTCGCGCTGACGGCGGTTTGCAAAACGTCATTTTCGCATAAACGAAAAAGGAGAAAAACAATGAAACTTAACTACAAACGCACTTTGCTTGTGGGATTTGCATTCTTTTTGATTTGTGCATTTTGGCAAGCATACGACACCATTATTCCCTTGATGCTTACCAACAAATTCGGTTTAAGCCAAACTTGGTCGGGGCTTATCATGTCGTTGGACAACATTTTGGCACTGTTTATGTTGCCGTTGTTCGGTGCACTTTCCGACAAAACGAACACACGTTGGGGCAAACGCACACCATTTATACTTATCGGCACAATTGTTGCAATAGTGTGCTTTGTAGGGCTTACTTTTGTGGATAACGCACAACTCACCAAACTTTCCGACGGAACAAAAGAGGTTTTTTGGTCGGAAAACTACACGGTGGAAAACAAAGAATACAACAACATCACCAACAACCAAGTGGCAAAGGAATACACCGTGCACGACTACGCCGCAAAAGTTCTTTTCGGAAAAACTTTTGACCAACTTTCGGCAGAAGAGCAAGCGGAATTGGAAGAGTGGTACACAGGCGACCAACTTTCCTACGACAGCTACTACGTTTACGACAAAGTTAACGACACCTATCAGCTTTGCAAGGTAGACAAAGCGGGCGGCTTGTTTGGCGGCACAACATACATCTACGCGAGTGGCGATTTGATCGGAGAACCGGTAGAAAGCGGCGCAAGAAAATCCAATGCCTATTCGTCGTTGGTATCAGATGCCGAAAACCAATTTGCTCACCAAGTTACTACAACTAATGCCGCAATGTTAACGGTGTTCATTGTTGTGTTGCTTTTGACGCTTATTTCCATGGCAACGTTCCGTTCGCCTGCGGTTGCCTTGATGCCCGATGTTACCATAAAGCCATTGCGCAGCAAGGCCAACGCCATAATAAACCTTATGGGCACGGCAGGTGGCATTTTAGTGTTGGTGTTGGGCATGATTTTCGGCACAGGAAAGGTTGCCAACCAAACAATGAGTTACACCACGTTTGTTATTACCGTGTGCGGCATTATGGCAGTGGCGCTTTTGGTGTTTATGCTTACGGTAAAAGAAAAGAAATGGAACAACGAAATGCTGGCAAAACAAGCGCTGTTGGATGCGGATGAGCCGCAACAAGAAACGGAAAGTTCAACGGCGGAACCTACGGCGGCAAACACCGCCCAAACGGAAAAATTGTCCAAAGACAAGAAAATTTCGCTTGTGCTTATTTTGGCTTCGGTTGCGTTGTGGTTTATCGGTTACAATGCCATTACCAGCAAGTACAGCGTTTACGCAGTTAACGTTTTGAACAAAGACTACAACACAACTTTGCTTATTGCGCAAGCGGCGGCTGTTGTGGCGTATATTCCCGTTGGATTGTTGGCGAGCAAAATCGGACGCAAAAAATCCATTTTGATTGGCGTTGGCTTGCTTACGGCGGCTTTCGGCGGTGCGATTTTCATCGACGCATCTTCACCATTGTGGCTGATTTCCATTTTGTTTGCTTTGGCAGGAATTGCTTGGGCAACGATAAACGTAAACAGTTTCCCCATGGTTGTGGAACTTTCAAAAGGCGGCAACATAGGCAAATTCACAGGATACTACTACACGGCAAGCATGGCGGCACAGGTGGTTACGCCGATACTATCCGGTGCGCTGATGGACGCAATGGGCACAATGAGTGTGTTGTTCCCCTACGCAACGGTGTTTGTAGCGTTGTCGTTTGTTACCATGCTGTTTGTGAAACACGGCGACAGCAAACCGGAAACTCCGCAAGACAAAATGGAAATGATGGCAGGCGGCGACGACTAAAAGTCAGAAAGAAAACGCGATTAGCATCAAAAAGGGTATCGAATTGTTCTCGATACCCTTGATTTTTATGGTTCTGTAATAAATGTTTCGAACACCTTTTCCAAAACGAAAAACGCCTCTTTTTTTCAATTTTGCGGCTCATAAAAACGCCGTCTTTTGGAATTAAATTTACAGAAAGCCAATTTTCAACTCTTCGCACAAATGCTCCTCGATATATTTCAATACCTTTTCTATGCCAAAGCGTAGGCGTAGTTCATTTTTATGCCCAGCAAAGGTATAGTGGCATTTTTACGCCTTTTTATTGATATTTTGTGCTCGGTTTGGTTAGAATTTTTCCGTACGCAAAAAGGCGGAAACTTATGCAATTTACAAATCGTCTATTACGCGAGAAAACTCAACGCCGAAACGGCGGTCGGAACACTGAGTTAAACTTGCCGCTTTGCACACAAAATCGGCGGCTGTTTGCGTTGATTCTTCCAAACTGCACCCCAGTTGTAACTTGCCCAAAAGCACCGAACTGAAAGTATCGCCCGTACCCGAGTAACTGACAGGTACGCGGTTATTTGTTACAAAACGCGCAGAGCAACCCTTTTGCAAAACAATGTTGCAGATAGTTTCGCCATGCTCCACGCCCGTTATAACTGCGCTTTTTGCGCCGCTTTTTTGCAAAAAATTTTCAAAAATTTTGCCGCAAAAATCAAAAAAATCGGGCAGACTTGCGTGCGAAACAACCTCGTTATAGTCGACATCGGCAAGCAAGCACGCTTCCGTCAAATTGGGCGAAATGCAATCAGCTTTTTGCACCAACTGCTTCATTTGGGCAACGTACTCGCTGTCGAACACCGAATACAGCGCACCGTTATCCCCCAAAATGGGGTCGACAAAAAGAAAAGCGTCGTGAATTTTCGACACCGCCTCGGAAACTTGCGCAAGCAAGGCTGTTTCGGCACAAAAACCGACGTACACGGCATTGGGCTTGCGGTTTGTCAAAACGTCCTTTACGCACTGCGGCAAATTGCCGTTTTTTTGGCATGTGAAGTGAATAAACCCTGTTTGACACGAATAAGTTGCCGTAATAATCGGCATACAGTAGTGTCCCAACTTGGTGAAAATGGGCAAATTGGCACACATCGAGCAGTTGCCAAGCCCCGAAATATCATTAAAAATAAGTATGTTTTTCATTGTTTGCGTCTAAATTTGTGCCTTATCAGATGTTGATAAGGATAATCATAGTAATCCAAGTGGCCGATGCAACCGAGCCTATAAGCACTCGAGCCAAAATTGGAGAAACAGGTTTGTACAACTTTTGTTGCTAATTCTTTCGTTCCGAAATATCATCGGCGTTCTCGCCGACTCCGCTTTCGTAATTTTCAATACTTTTTGCGCCTTTATCTTTTGAAACAACGGTAGCACAACTTTCTTCCCTTTCCGAAGACGTGCCGCCGCCATTTTCCGCAACGTCAGCACCGGTTTGGTTTCCGCCGCCATCTTTCCGAGTAATGTCTGCGTTGTTTTGGTTACCCTTTGACAAGTCAACGCCATTTTCGCTTGAAACTGCCGCACCGCATTCATCGGTTGTTTGAGGGTTCTCGAGTGCCAACTCGGCAGTGCTTTGGGAAACGGCGGCAAAATCTTCCGCAGAAGCGTTCAAAATGGAGGCAAACGTACGTACAGGCACCGTTCGCAAAATAAGCCAAACGGCGAACCCCACAATTATGCCTGCCACCACACCCAAAACGGCCAGCCAGGGCATATACGAGAACATTTCCGGAGTGTTGCTTACCAAACAAAACACAATGTTTTGCGTGAGATTGTGCATAACGGCGGAAACCACCGAAATAGCAACTATACTGACTTTGGGGTAGACAAATTGCACCAACAGCGATGAAACCAACACGCTGACTATACCGGCGGTTAGACTGTACATAAGGGTAGATACGTTGCCTGTGAATATGCTGCCCAATGTGGTGCGAATAATCACCAACACAAAGGCATCGGTGGGACCCAACAAAAACACCGTTAGCAGCGAAAAAATGTTGGAAAGTCCCATTTTTGCGCCGGGCAAAAATAGCGGCGGAAAAAGACTTTCCACCATAAACATCAAAAGCCCCATTGCGCAAAGCACGCCCAACGTTGCCAGCCGCTTTGCGGAAAAGTATTTGGTTTTGGTTGTTTTTGTTGCCATAGTTAACCCGAAAATTTGTTTTGTTGACACGATCGCCGCAAAATTTGATTTTGCGGTTGTTTTGCTGCGTCGAAAAAGATTTGTTATCGGCAATTTTGTTGCCGTGAAATTTGTTTGAGTTTGCGATACCTTTGCCGTGAGATTAGGGGTGCGCTTCGCGATTGCACGTCGCCGCTACTGCCGCCGCAATAAGAGGTTCTTCGCCGTCCGCTTGATACCATTGCCGCTGCTGCCGCACTAGGCGGTTACTATTTTGAGCCTATTGGGACTGCACACGATAACGCCATTGGCTTGGAAAATTTCGTCAAAGTTGTAGACGCAATCTTGATGAAATCCGCAACGAGAATCCACCATTTTCACGGTGGGTGTGCTTCCGCGTAAAATTTGCAACACGTTGAAGTATTCTTCGCCATTTAGATTGCGAGAAAAAGTTACCTCCACTCCGTTTGCAATCTGTTCTACGCTTATTTGCCAATTTGAAGAATTATTGTCGTTTATTTTGTATTCGTTTCGCAAAACGTTGTACAAAAACAGCTGTTCGCCCGTTTGAATATCCACCGCTTGCACCGTTTGAATGCTGTTGTGCTCACCTCCCAAAAATGCGCTGAAAAGCACAATTATAAGCAAAAGCACCAACAAATACACGCCCACGTCGGCAGGTTTGAAGGGCTTGTCGCGGCGAGCAAGGCGCACATTTTGCAGTGCGTTTTTTTTGCCTTTTACAATGTGGAAAACAACCAAACCCACCACTCCTGCGCCGACGATACACGCAAGCACAACTATCAAAGTCTTGTAGACATCTTGTTCTTGAGTAACAAATGTGGCATCGCCGTCGTAGACAAAGTCGCCGTTTTCGTTTTGTTTCAACGTCCATGCGTAAGAGTCGAAATTTGTGCCCTTCAAGTCAAGTTCGTCAACGTTCAGGTTGGAACAAATTTCCATTTTGCCATCGAAAGTTTCAAACACCACCACAACGGAAATGCCGCGGTCTTTCAAATAGCCGTTTACAAAATCGACGATTTTGTCCTTTCCCATAACGGTAAGTGCGGTGGTAAGGCAATCGCTTTTGCTTGCCCAAAGCCCTTGACTTTGCGGCACGGAAACCAACACGGCTTTTACCCCCGTTTGGGCAGGGGCGCCTGTGGTGCCGTCGATTATGTGCGAATATTCTACGCCGTCGGTAACGTATTTGCGAATGTACTGTCCACTGGTGGAAACGGAGCATTGGCCAACCTTCCAACCCAAAAGCGCTTCGAACAACGTTTCGGGGTCTTGCAACATCAACAACGTTTCGTTGCCGTCAAAGCCGTAGCCGAAGGCAGAACTGCTGCTACCTGCATCGACATAGTAACGGTCGGTGCCAAACTTGTTTTGCAACAACGCAGTTATTTCGTCCACCACGTAGCCTTTGGCAATACCGCCCAAATCCAACCATTGTTGGAACTCGACGCCATCCACCACCACGGGCGCAACGTTTTTGAAAACAAAATACTTGCCGTTTTCTTCGGAAAGTTGCACGGCGTTGTCGGAAAAATCGGTGAAAGCCGGCGTCGAAAAAGCCTCGATATACTTTTGCTCTGGCAACGGATAACCGTTTTTCGAAAAATATTCGCCCGTAACGGGACGATCGTAGGGATAGTTTTCCGTGTCGAATGCGCCGTTGGAATAGATTCGGGAAGAAAATCCCCACAAATCTACCAAGCGGTACACGGCAGGGTTGAATGCGCCATTTGTGTCGAAATACATTTCTTTGGCGATTTGCAACATTTCGTAGGTTTCGCGGGAAATTTCCAACTTTTCACCTTGCGCGGCGGCGTTATAGCGGAAAATATCGGAAATAGGCGAATTGTTCGCGCCATCGTATTGTGTGTTGGCGCACTCATCCACGCGGTTGATAAGTTGGTCGACAATTTGGAAAGTTTCGATAATTTCGTGTTTGACGGCAGTTTGCTCTGCCGTGAGGTAACTTTTCGAAGGGTCGCGACCTTCCGCAACGTAATCGGCGTCGCCAAAGTAGAAATCCAAGGTCAAAAGATTTGATGAATAGATTTCCACCACCACGGGAATGCCGCTGTTGCCGAAATAGTATCCAAAAAATCTTGCCCCCACCACATTGCCGTTACTTGTTAGCGAAGTAATGGAAAACCTGCCGCTGTCGTCGTTATAGACGGCATTGTGGCTTGAAGTTTCGCTTGCATACGCCGTTTGAGCATGCGAAAATGCCCCCGATGTGCCAATGCACAGAGAGAAAACGCACAAAAACGATATGACGATGGCGACAAAGCAAGTTTTTTTCATTTTTTCCTTTGATATAAAATCGAAAATGCACGGCGAGCCGAAAGACGGGCCTATGCGTACGGCGTCTGTTTGGTTAGTTGCCAACCTAGTGCTTATTGACAGTTTCACCCTAGATTGCCGCGCTTCGCTCGCAATGACGATAAGAAGTATACTCTCTCGAAAAGTGTGCCTATGCGTCCGGCGGGACTGCGCGTCTTGCGGTCTGCGGCAGGGTTGCCGAAGCCGACAAACGAAAGGTTGAAATTTATGCAACCTTGCAAGTGCAAAGATAGTATACCATTTTCGGCGTTATTTTGCAACTGTTAGCACAACTGTTGAAAAAAGCGCGATTATCCAAAAAATCCAAACTACGGGAGCGCAATGCATTTCCCCTACTTTTACAAGGCACAGACCGCCATACACCGCGAATGCGCAACAAACCAAACAGTCGCGCACTGCGCAAGTGCGCCGTTACCTACACGTTTTCCAACAAAGCATACTTTCGGCGCATTTGCGTTTTTTATTCTGTAATAAATTATAGATAACTTTACGCGCTGAGAAATCTCTGTTAGGGTGTATTTTTAACTGTTGGACTATTTTTTTACACAGCATTGGGCAAAGAGCCGTTTCGGGACAACAAAAAACCGCTCACGAATTGTGAACGGTTTTGTTTGCAATTTAGCTCAATTATTTTGAAAGTTTGGAAAGAGCGTTTTGAACTGCGCAAATGATACGAGCAGAAGATTGTGTAGCGCCTTCAAGTTTAGCAGAATCGGTGCCAACAGATTGTTCAGCTTGTGTAGCGGTAGCAACGTAAGCGTTTACTTCTGCAACTGTCTTGCCAACGAATGTTTTAGTAAGCCAGTTTTCGTAAGCAGCTTCAGTAGCTTCATAGCCAAGTCCGCCGCCTTCAGCTGTCCAAGAATTTGTTGTACGTGTCCAACCGGTTTCAGCGTCTGTGTAAAGTTTAACAGCGGTGATTGTGTTACCTTTTACTGTTACGTCAACTTTTGCTCCGTAGTAAGCGCCTTCTACCCATGCGTTTTCATATTTGCATTCTCCTGTTACAGTTTGAGGTTCTTCGCAAGCTGCAAATGCAAGCACTCCAAGTGTCAAAACAATCGCAAGTGCGATAACGAGAATCTTTTTCATTGTCTTTACTCCTTTTAATAAATATATTTATTATTATTTCGCGGCACATGCCGTAAAATACCAATTTGCCCACTATGGTAGGGATTCACCAATGCAAATTATAGCACAACCGCGGAAATTTTCCAACTTTTTGCACACAGTATTGCAATAATTTTTTCTTATTTGCTTATAAAATTATTCTATGGTTTGGCAAATACACCCAAAAAATATTTATGCACCGCCAACCCACATGCCGCCGTCCGCATATAGACGTACACACTTACGCAACCAATTGCTAACGATGGAGAAGGGCTGCAGATTGCGGATTTTTTGGCGTCATTAATGTCGTTTCGAAACCACCAAATTCGATCGTCATTGCGAGAAAATTCGGTGAATACTGCCAACAAACACTAGGTTGGTTACCAAACAAACAGACCGCCCGCTGAGCAAGCGCACCGAACGCGAAGACCCGTTGTTAATAAGCGCGCGCGACGAGCGCAACCACCAAATTTTCGCTCGGCTTTCCACAGCAGGTGCAAATGTTTTGGAAAGGCTTTTCGTCCAACATCACGCGCACAGTTGCTTGGAATTTTGCCTTAAATTCCGCTTCGCAAGCAGGATCTTTGTCCCAAACGACTTTGGCAAAGCACTTGCTATCCAAAATTTGTTGAAGTTCGTCCATATTATGGGCAAGTTTTACGTGGCTGTCGCGGAATGCCAACGATTTTTGATACATGTTAAGTTGAATTTCGTCCAACAATGCCAAAATGGAACGGGCAATGCCTTCAAGCGGCAAAGTGCTCTTTTCGCATGTGTCGCGGCGAGCCACCATTGCAACGCCGTTTTCGATATCTCGGGGGCCGACTTCCAAACGCACGGGGACACCCTTCATTTCCCACTCGTTAAACTTCCACCCCGGCGATTGATCGCGAATATCCAATTCAGTGCGAATGCCTGCGGCGCGAAGTTGTTGCGCGATTTCGGCGGCTTTTTCCGTAACGCCGGGTTTGTGTGCGGCAACGGGAATGATAACTGCCTGAATGGGCGCAACTTTGGGCGGCAACACCAAACCGCGTTGATCGCCGTGCGCCATGATGATTGCGCCGATAAGTC
The DNA here is from genome assembly GCA_964535505.1 of uncultured Oscillospiraceae bacterium. GTDB lineage: Bacteria > Bacillota > Clostridia > Christensenellales > CAG-314 > Fimimonas. The sequence continues at coordinate 4,179 of CAZHUH010000015.1, read as the reverse complement.
GGGTGGAAACGCCCCAACTTGATTGCCAAACGTATTTTTGAGTGTTGTCTTTATCCAAAAAAGTGATGTCATAGGCGCGGCTGAACTTTTGCCCGAAGTGGTGAGTTGTGCCTGCTTGCAAACTTTTGCCGTCCAACATCATTGCTTCCATACCGAAAGTTGCTTCGGCGCCGGCAAATTTTTCCTTTTCACTCTTTTGACCGACAAATGTGGGCATTGCCAAAAATTCGCGTGCAAAATCTTGATAAAGGTACAACATATCCATTGTTTCTTTCAACGATTCTTCGCGAGTGGCGTGAATTGTGTGCCCTTCTTGCCACAAAAATTCCGACGTGCGCAAAAACGGACGAGTGGTTTTTTCCCAACGCACCACGTTTGCCCACTGGTTAAGTTTGAGCGGCAAATCGCGGTAGCTGTTTATCCACTTGCTGTACATACTGCAAATGATGGTTTCGCTGGTGGGACGAATTACGCACGGTTCGGCAAGTTGTTCGCCGCCTGCAAAGTTTACCACCGCGACTTCCGGCGCGAAACCTTCCACGTGCTCTGCCTCTTTGTTGAGCAAACTTTGCGGAATGAGCATGGGAAAATACGCATTTTGATGCCCCGTTGCCTTGAAACGTGCATCAAGTTCCCTTTGAATGTTCTCCCAAATGGCGTAACCGTAAGGGCGAATTACCATTGTGCCCTTGATGGGACCGTAATCCACCAACTGAGTTTTCAGCACGACATCGGTGTACCATTGCGGAAAATCGGTGTTTATATCGGCAATTTCTTTGACGAATTGTTTTTCTGCCATAGTTTTCTGCTCCTTGTCGAGAGTTTCCCCTCCGAATCGGTTACAGTATAGTTCAACACACAAGTTTTGTCAATTATTTGCTTGGCGTAACTGTCGTCATCGCTAATTATTTTGGCGGCAATCGGCTGTGATAAATACTCAATTTTTTTACAGAACCAAAAAATACAACAAGCAATGGGCGTTTGACGATTTCCATTGCGGCTCTACTTGCCGACGCAATGCGGAAATTAAAAAAAACATTATTCCTTATTCTTTACACAGTCGGTTGAGTTTTGGCAAAACTCGACTGTGAGCAAATTTGTAATTTTCCTACAAAAAAAATAATTACAAAAGGTCCTGCGGTAGATGTTAGGGTGACAGTATAACTATTTATAAGTGCCTAGCTACATCTCTTGAGCTTTGGCTTTTGCCCCTTGCCCCAACATTTGCGATAGAACCATACAAAAAAAACGCAGGGGGAAACCTGCGTTTTAAAAAAACATACAATTTGCTTATACGGCAAACATGCGCAACTTTGCCTTTTTGTTCAAAATTACCAAAGGGTGAAAAGCCGCGGCAAAAAGCACTGCATTTGAACATACGTGTATGACAAAAAATGGTATTCCGCGCACATACATCACACAAAAACGTTGCCAAAAGTTTTGAGTAACCACCCAAAAACCGTTCGAACCGTAGCCTATTAAGGTATCTGCAACCGAAGTGAACACACCGAAAAACAGCGTGCAAACCACAACCAGCAAAGTGGCGAACACCACTTCAAACACGGGTTTTGGAAAGTGCACTTTGCTCAGCGCCCAAAAGCAAATTGCCAAAAGCGGCCAATAAACCAAATATTCAAACACCCAAACGTTGAAAGAGTAGATTGCCATTTGAATAAGCGTGAATACCACCGCCACAGGCAAGGCAATGCCAAGCCCCCAAACGTAAGCGCAAGTTGCAAGCAGAATAGACACCACTTCCACGTTGGGAATGACGGCAAGAGCCATTTTCCCGCCTGTGATTACGGCAACGAACATTGCCGCAACGGC
>CAZHUH010000015.1:0-2252 GCA_964535505.1 uncultured Oscillospiraceae bacterium | reverse complement strand
CAGTGCCAAAAGCACCATCACGGCCGCCAAAATCCACGTCAGCAGTCTTTTGTGTTTCATTTTTTCTCCTTTCCGAAATATTTTCGGTTGTCTCGGCGAGCAAACCAAGTACTGTTTTTTACAACCGTCTTCGAGAAAAGTGTTTTTGTGCGCTTTTTGCTCAACGTTTTTGCGAGCATCGATCACAACTTTTTTGTGCGTTTGAGCCTAACTGCTTGCAGTTTTTTTGCACAAGGTTATGTGCGCTTTTGACACGCCTTTGCGGTGCGTTTTAAGCTGACTTTTGTGAAATCTTGCACGACCAAAGGCAAAATTGCGTTGCGCTTTGCGGCAAAACTGCAACAAAAAACAGAGTCAAAACTTTACATCGAAGATTTGCTCGATAAAAGCAGACAGGAATAAAACGAGCCAAGGCTGCGAACAGAATGTAATCTTTTTTACGAAAAAAGTTTTTGTTCGCAACTGCGTAGCACCTGTGGAAGTGGATTTTTGTTCAAGAGCAAGGCTGCGTAGCCGAGGCTATAACTAGAGAGACGAGCGGAGCTAACGCCGCTATTGACAAAAAGACACCCCACAAACGCCGGTTCGGGTTATTACCGGCTGCGTACTCCGATTGGGCATTCGGACTTGTTTGGCGTTTGCATAAGCAAAAGATAACGACGTTGCACGCAAAACAAACCTTGAACAACCGCCAAATTTTGCATTGCGATAAAAGCCAACCTTGGTCTTTTGCAAAAGCCAACTTACCGTAGCGGGACTGTCAATGATTTTCACATTGTTCCCCCAACAAAAGTGCGAATAAATCATTCGCACCACGGATTTTATTTGGTTGTAAACACATTTTAGCACACAAATTGCGTTTTGAAAAGAATATTTTGCACGTCGAAACATCAATGATACACAAATCAGAATTTTACGCACGATATTGGTTTTTTAAATTATTGTTCATACTTCTCATCCTATTTTATTTGCCAATTTTAACAAATTGTTTTTTGCAGCACTGCTATTGCTTTAGTTCAAAATTACTAGAATTAGTCAAGAGATGAACAATTATATTCGGCTCCGCCGAACGCACAAAATCCAATTTTTCTATCTCTTTTATAAGCTCGATTATCTTTTCTCTTTCTTGCGGAATCAAATCAATGGCAATTATTTGTCTAAATCTGCTTTTGTAATCCTCATCCCTATCCTTTGAAGGAAATTGCATAATATACCGAAATCCGATAACTTCATCTAGCCCCAAATATTCCGCTCTAAACTCCGGATATGTAGACGTTTTTTTCATTACAATAAGGATAACATCATTGGTAAACTCGGCATCGGCGGATATCTCCCCTATTAATACTTTTTCCTCCGATAGATCAAATTGCGCAACAAAGTTGTTGTATTCTTCTTCACTGACTTTGTTTACCAACAATTTGTTGTTTTTCATAACTTTAATTTCTGTTATGCCGTTCCCCTCATTTTTAGTCAATTCCAAAATGAAATAGTAATGTGTGGAAACATCATCTGTGCCGCTCCGGGTGGTTTCTACGTTTATTGTGATTGTACCATTTTCAATGGTATAAGATTTAATTTCACTTTTGCTGTCACTGCTTGGTTCCACAATTTTGAAAATGACCAACAAGTTGGATTTGAAAAAGTCGTCATCGTATTTGGCGAGTTTGTTCAGATCCGTTTGCTCTTGATTGACAAAAGCCAGCAACTCGTCGCGCTCTGTTACTAGGCGGTTTTCGCCCTCTACCACATCTGTTGAAAAGCGCGTGCTAACATAGTTGTTTCCTTCGACAGAAAGTTGCTCGCACCCTGCCAACACAATAATAAAGATGAGAACGCCCAACATTAAAAATATACATGATTTGAACTTCTTGCTCATACCGCATACCTCCTTTTTGGATTATATGCAAAAAACTCCCTTTAGTTTGTATTTGACTAAAGAGAGTAAGTTTTTCATATTTTTTTTCCTCACTAAAACGCTTTGAATCTTACTTGGGATTTGAGGGAAATGTTTTTACACAATAAGTGTATCAAAAAGGATACAAAAAATCAATAGAATTTCATTAATTTGTTTTGTCTTTTTTTTGTCGTTTTTCTTCGGTTGTAAATTGACGTTTTGGGTGAGATTATTCCGCATCTACCGCAACATTCGGCAAAGAACGCAAAAAGCGGGTGCACACTGTATGCCCCTACAAGTGCTCCAACATTTGACAAAGCGCCAAATAAAATCTTTTCCATAGCAACATTCGGCAAAG
>CAZHUH010000014.1:2536-31384 GCA_964535505.1 uncultured Oscillospiraceae bacterium | reverse complement strand
GAGAAGCGTTTTTGTGGGGAATTAAATTGTTTCGGCGGCTATTGATATAACTAATCTATGTACAAAAACGGCGGCTTGTCATTGCCGCCGTTTTGTATGTTGAGTTCTATGGCAACTGTTTCCCCAAGCGGTTCATCATTTCCGCTTTGTGTTCGAGCATGGAGTGGGCGTAGCGGTTGAGCGTGATATTTGCGTTTTTATGCCCGAGTATTTCCGAAAGCGTCTTGACGTCCATTCCGCATTCGAGCGCCCGCGTCGCAAACGTATGCCTGAGCGCGTGAAAGCCTTTATGCGGAATGTTGAGCTTTTTCAGCAACAGCTCGAACGTCCTTTGATAGGAACGAACCTGCGCGCCGTATTCCGACCCTTCCACGACATATTTACCGCACGCGCTCTTTTTTCATTTCCCTCAACCGCGGTAAAAGTTGTTTCGGCAACGGTATGATCCTTCACAGTTCTTGCTGTTTATTTATTAATACATATCCGGGTTGCCTTGAGGTGCAACAGGTGCAGGAGGCTCTGGGATATTTCGTCATGTGCGAAATTATTGAAAGCACATGAACTAACTCACATAACGAAGCATCCTTCACAGTTCTTGCTGTTTATTTATTAATACATATCCGGGTTGCCTTGAGGTGCAACAGGTGCAGGAGGCTCCGGAATGTCGCAAACAATGCTTTCCGTTGTAAGCAATGTGCCTGCAACGCTTGCGGCGTTTTGCAATGCCGAACGTGTAACCTTTGTGGGGTCCAAAATGCCCTTTTCAATCATATCACCGTAGGTGCCCGTCAGTGCGTCGTAGCCGAAGTTGGCTTGACCGCTTTCCAAAACCTTTGCCACAATCACGCCGCCGTTTACGCCTGCGTTTTCGGCAATTTGCTTAATGGGTGCTTCCAACGCTTTGCGAACTATCATCGCGCCGGTTTTTTCGTCGCCGCTCAAACTTTCAACAAGTTTGTCCACGTCGTCTATTGTCGAAAGCAGTGCAACGCCGCCGCCTGCGACAATGCCTTCTTCCACAGCGGCACGTGTGGCGTTCAATGCGTCCTCAATGCGAAGTTTGCGTTCTTTCATCTCCACTTCGGTGGCTGCGCCAACGTTTATTTGTGCAACGCCGCCTGCCAATTTTGCCAAGCGTTCTTGATATTTTTCCTTGTCGTAGTCGCTGGTGCAATCTGCCAACTGATTTCTTATTTGGTTCACTCGTTGCGCAATGGCTTCGGAACTGCCTGCGCCTTCCACAATGATGGTGTTGTCCTTGTCTACCTTAACTTGTTTTGCGCGTCCCAGCATGCTCAAATCGGTGTTTTTAAGTTCCAAACCGAGTTCTTCGGTAACAAGGGTGCCGCCCGTTAAAATGGCGATGTCTTCAAGCATGGCCTTTCTTCTGTCGCCAAAACCGGGGGCTTTAACCGCAACGCAGATGAAACTGCCGCGCAATTTGTTCAAAATAAGGGTAGAAAGTGCTTCGCCGTCCACGTCCTCTGCAATAATAAGCAATTTTGCACCGGTTTTTACCACTTGTTCAAGCACCGGCAACACTTCTTGAATGGACGAAATCTTTTTGTCGGTAATCAAAATGTAGGGGTTATCCAAATCGGCAACCATTTTGTCCAAATCGGTCGCCATATATGGCGAGCAGTAGCCTTTGTCAAACTGCATGCCTTCCACAATGTTCAAATCGGTTTTCATAGTCTTGCTTTCTTCCACGGTGATAACGCCGTCGTTACCCACCTTTTCCATAGCGTCGGAAATAAGTTGTCCGATTGTTTCATCTCCTGCGGAAATGGACGCCACTTGTGCAATGGCTTGTTTACCTTCAACGGCGGTGGAAATGGCTTTAAGTTTTGCCACACATGTTTCCACGGCTTTGTCGATGCCTTTACGCAAAATTATTGGGTTTGCGCCTGCCGCCATGTTTTTGTTGCCTTCGCGAATTATCGCCTGCGCCAAAACTGCCGCAGTGGTGGTGCCGTCGCCCACAACGTCGTTGGTTTTTGTAGACGCTTCTTTCACAATTTGCGCACCCATGTTTTCAAACGGGTCTTTCAGCTCTATTTCTTTGGCAATGGTAACGCCGTCATTTATAACCAACGGCGAACCGTATTTCTTTTCCAAAATGACGTTTCTGCCTTTGGGCCCAAGCGTAATTTTAACTGTGTCGGCAAGTTGATTTACGCCGCTTTCCAACGCTTTTCTTGCTTCGTCGCCGTATTTTATTTGTTTTGCCATAGTTTTTTACCTCCCTATTCCACAATGGCGAGAATGTCGCTTTGTTTGATGATAGTAACTTCTTCGCCGTCTATTTTGAATTGACTTCCGGCATATTTGCCGTAAAGCACTCTGTCGCCCGGTTTTACAACCATTTTTACCTCTTTGCCGTCGATAACGCCGCCTTCACCCACGGCGACAACTTCGGCAATTTCTTGTTTTTCCTTTGCTGCGGAAGGCAAAAAAATGCCGCCCACGCTTTCTTCTTTTTCCTTGATTTCCTTAACGACAACCTTGTCGAAAAGCGGTTTAAGTGTCATATATAAAAGCCTCCTAAATAATATTTGCAAATTTTTAGCAGTCCAACCTTTCGACTGCTAACTATATTATACACCTAAAACGCAAATTGTCAATAGATATGCCCCTAAAATTTTCAAAAATATATTGTGGAATTTGTCGCAAAATGGTATAATAACAAAAAATGCGCAATGTTTTAAAAGGTGAGGAATAAAATGCGCACGGTTTTGGACTTTGTATGTATAGCGATTTTGAGGTCGCTAATTTTGCGTTGCGGCACTTGGCGCGGTGCATGACGGCTAAAAAGTCAAATAAGTGTGGCATTGAACAACCGAACATCCAAGAAAAAAGGAGTGCAAAATGGAACAGATAATGGAATTTTTAACGCAATATTTCACATTTGCCACATTTACCCTTGCCATTTGGCAATGGATACTCGTTGGCGTGGTTTTGCTTGCCGCAATAATAATTTTAATTGTCGCATGTTGCGTAAGCGGCAAACGGCGCCGCCAAAAACGTTTGGAAGAAATTCAACGTCAAGCGGAAGAGGACGCGCGCAACCGTACCAGCGGTTTGGCGATAAACGAAGTCTCGGCAATTCCCCACAGTTTTGCAACGAGCAGTGAAGAGCCCGAAGTGTTCAAACAAGTGCAGCAAAAAGACGAAACTGATAGCGAAGCCGACAAGGCTACCGCTACCGAAGTTGACGAAGTTGCAGATGACGACCACAGCGTAGCCGATGCAGAAACCGCAGCAGAAACAACCGAGGCCGCCGAAGATAAAGTCGATATGATCAACGCCACGCCGGAAATGGTAGAGGCGGCCGCCGTTGCCGCCGTGAAAGCGCAAAATTCAAAGGACGCAAAGAAACAGCAAAAGGCGCAATCCGCAAAGGATCAAAAAAAAGCCAAAGCAACGTCCAACAACAAACAAAATTCCGTTTCCGAAAGCAAGCAACAGCAATCTTCCAACGGCAAAAAGGCGCAAGCCGTCGAAAGCAAAAAGGCGCAGACCGCAAACGCCAAGCAATCGCAATCTACCAAAAACAAGCAAACATCCACCGTCAAGATTAAGCAAGACAACAAACAACCCCAAAAGGCCGATTCCCAAGAAGTGCGCGTAGAAGAAGTGGTTGACACCGCCCTTGCGCGCAACGACGAAGTGGACGAATCTTTGGACAAAAAGACGGAAAATCGCCCCAAAAACTATCACATTTCGTTGCGTGAAGACGGCAAATGGCAAGTGAAACTTCGCAAAGGCGAAAAAGCGCTTAAACTTTTCAACACGCAAGCGGAAGCCATTGCGTTTGCCAAAGAAAAAGCAAAAAATCAAGAAGGACACATCACAATCCATAAGGTTGACGGCAAAATCCGCAAACAAAAATATTAAAATTCGCACGCGAAATCCGCAAACAAAAACGCCGAAATTCGCAAGCAAATATATACGCAAACAGAAGTCGCAATCGGAAACTAAATATGTATGCGGAAAGGCAATCGGAGACTAAAATCCGCAGGAAAAAATCTAAAATTCGGAAGAACCGCTATTATGAACAAATGGGATAAAAGGTTTATGGAACTGACCGAGCAAGTCGCAACCTGGTCGAGTTGTTTCAAAAGTAACAGACAAGTTGGTGCGGTTATCGTCAAAAACAACCACATACTAACCACCGGCTACAATGGCGCGCCCGAAGGGGTGAAAAATTGCAAAGAGCGCGGCGAGTGTTTGCGTGAAAAATTGGGTATCGAAAGCGGCACGCGGCACGAAATTTGCTATGCCGTGCATGCCGAGCAAAATGCCATAATACAAGCGGCGCGCTTGGGTGTAGTGTTGGAAGGCGCAACCCTTTACTGCACACATCAACCTTGCGTAATTTGCGCCAAAATGATAATCAACGCAGGCATAAAGCGCGTTGTCTACAACGTGGGTTATCCCGACGAATTTGCACGGCAACTTTTGAACGAAGCCGGCGTAAAACTGGATATTTACAGCCAACTGTAAGAATTTTATTCACGGCGCGTATGGTGCACTGCGTGCGAGAAGTCCGTCGTCGGCAAAGTAGTTAAGTTGCTGCGCAGTTAAACACTCCTTCGGCGCGTTATGAAAGCGTTCAAACGAACGAACCGCCCCAAGCTTACTTGCGTAAAGAAGTTGGCACGGAGTGACCGAGGGATTGTTTCGCTCACAATAGTGGCGTCCATGTTGTCATTGAAAGCCAACTTGTTGACGACGCAATTCGGACGTTATACCTCGGCTCCATTGTGCAAAGGAGCGTGTACGTGGTGCCGGAAAGCCATTTTAAGGGCGCTGAAAACTTTTTCGGCACCCTTTTCCATTCTTATTTTTGCGGATTATTGTTTTTTGATATAAATATTCCTTGGCTTACTTGCGCAAAGGAACGTGTACGTGGCCGCATAGTGATTGTAAATTCAATTTTTCTACACCAAACTTTCCGAAGCAAGGTATTTAAGCGGAACGTCGAATGGCGAAAGTGCACCTGTGTAGCCGTCGCGCGCCAACTGCGGCACCGCTTTGGCATAGGCAAGCATAATTTTTGCCGTGTAGTCGGTGTTGCTTTCCACATGCAATTTTGTGTCTGAGAAAAACCCTTGTCCGATTGCAATCACACGGCCGCTGTGTTGAGTTTCTTCTTTTACTTTGCGCACTTCGGCAGGGGTGCAAAACACAATTTTCACGTTTTGACCTTGAAAGTAGTTGGGCATGGCGCAAATTTCCTCTTCTATGCGGCGTTTGTCGCTTTCCACGCAAGCAACGTAGCAAAGTCGGTTGTGGCGCAAGTTTTCCGCGATAAATTTGCCGTGCAAAGTTTCGTCAACGGCGGTGGGGTTGGGTTGAGTTATTTCCACGGCGTCCAACACGCCTTTTATGGTGCGAAGTGCGTACGAATGCCCTTGCGAAATGCCATCGCCCCAAAAAGTTGTCGTTTTGCCCTTGCCCAACGACCATAAACCGCGAACAATGCTCAACACACCTGGATCCCACCCAGCGGCGCACAGTGATATTTTGTGCCCTTTCAAATTGTTTAGCATTTGCTTGTGCTGTGGCAGCTGCGCATGAACGTCAAAACTGTCCACGGTGTGAAATTGCTTAAAAAAGTGTGCGTTTTGTGCAATGTCGTTTAGACTGCCCAAAGCAATCAACACAACGTCGGTTGTTGCGGCAAAGCTCGGCGCATCGTCGAAACTTGCGTGCAGTTTGTTGTCTATGTTCCTGCGTGAAAAAACTGCAGTAAGGCGCAAATCGTTATCGGCAAGCACGTGTTTTTCCAAACTTTTTCCCAAATTGCCGTATCCGGCTATTGCTACGTTAAGTTGCATAATTTCTCCTAAATTGAAATTTGTTGTAAAAACGAGCAGAGTTAACACAGACATTGGCAAAGACCGCCCACAGGCGCAGGTTCGGAGTATTCTCGGATGTCAAATTGCTTGCTGTGAAAAACTTTCCGACTTCGTCATCTATAAAAACATATACTTTTTGTTCATGTTTATGCAACAAGCAGGCGCAAATTGCCAAAAATATGCAAAAAAATTAAATATCTTTTTATTTTTACTTTATTTTTTTTGAAAAGTATTGTATTATATAAAGTAGCGAAACTACGTAAGGTGATTTTTATGAATTACGATACAGTTCTGGAATATATAAAAGATTATTTCACTGCAGGCGGAGTTGCAAATATTATTGCCAAAATGGCGCTTATTTTGGCAATGACGTTGCTGTATTCCGTGGTGTTTTATTATGCAAAAAAGCGCAACTTGCAGGTGCTTATCGGGTTGATTTGTGCGGCACTGTTTGTGTTGTTTGCTTTGGCGTTTTTCGAAATTCCCAACTATCAATTCTATGTGTTGTTGGTTGTACTTATCATTTGCATTTCCAGTTTGTTGCTGTTTGCAAAAGATTTTCGCAGAGAGTTATTCCGCAAATCGCGCAAACGCCACACGGGCGCAAACGACAGCGTATTGCTTGGTCGTGAAGAATTGCAAAGCTCGGTGGAAGAAATTATTCGAGCTTGCCAAAAGATGAGCAAAACGGAAACAGGCGCACTCATTTTGATTGCCGACACCATTTCCGACAGCATTTTGGATAGCGGCACCCCCATCAACGCCAAAATTTCCGCAGATTTGTTGCGGACGCTGTTCTTCCCCAAAACGCCATTGCACGACGGCGCAGTGGTGATAATGAACAACGAAGTGGTAACCGCCGGTTGCTATTTGCCGCTTACGCAAGAGAATATTTATCCGCGTGAATTCGGCACACGCCATCGCGCTGCTATTGGCGTTACGGAAGCGTACCCCAGTTTGACTGCCATTGTGGTAAGCGAAGAAACGGGTATAATTTCGGCAATGCACGACAGAAAGGTAAAGCGCTATCTCGACGCGGAGCAACTTCGCGAAATTTTGTATTGTGCAATGGGGCTTACGGACGAAGGTGAAGAAGAAAGAATTTGGGGGTGGAAGGTAGATGAAAAAGAATAACAAAGAAGTAAGTTTTGGCAAAAGATTCTCTCACTTTATCAAGTACTACTCAGGCTTTGTGTTGTTGGCATTGGTTTGCGCTGTGATAACCGTTGTGGTAGTGGGGCTTGGCGGCTGATTGAACATAGGCTGTCAGAAACGGAAAGATAATCGGCTCTTTGTCTGTGTGGGGCAAAAAGTCCAAAATGCGTTTTGCGCCAAGAAATGTCGGCTTTTACAGAAATTTTCGGTATTTTGATTTTCTTGGTATCCCTCATTTATTATAAAACCAAATATTTTCGGGCGCTTGGGTTTTTCCCGAGTGCCTTTTTGTTGTCCAAATGGTGTGCAAACCTGTCGGTTTTTTGCATACAATGTCTTTATGATAACAGCAAAATTCGGCGGAACAGCAATGGCTGCGCAAAACTTCGGGTGTTTGAAAAAAACAACGCAAAACCACAGATGCATTGTGGTAAGCGCAGTGGGCAAGGAACATCCTTTTGACCAAAAAACAACCGATTTGCTTGCGGCGCATTTCGGTGGGGACGCTTCAGCTTGGCAGAAAATCCAACAAAAATACACGCGCGTGGTTCAAGTTAACGGCGTAAACATCGACGTGGAAAAACTGCTTTGGGAAGCGTTAAGGCGCAGCAAAAAACACAATTTAGCCTATTGCTTGTCGCTTGGCGAAGAACTTTCCGCAAAAATTGCAGCGGCATTTCTCAACTGCGAGTACATCGAGGCACAAAAGTGCATAAAGTTCGGTGTCAACGGCAGATTGCTTTGGCGGCAAACAAAAAGCAACCTCAAAAGTGCGTTCGACGGCTTGCCGTTGGGGGTTATTGGCGGTTTCTACGGCGGAATTGCGTTGAATTGCAGTGGCAAAGCCTTTGCCAACTGCGGAAGAGCGGTGTTTTCCCGTGGTGGAGGCGACGTTAGCGGTGCAATTTGCGCCGCCGCGACAAACAGCGTCCTTTACGAAAACCGCACCGACGTCAATGGTGTGTTTTCGGCAAATCCCAAACAGGTTTTCGGTGCGCAAACAATACCGACTCTTTGCTACGACGAAATGTTTTTGCTTTCAAAAAGCGGTGCGGAAGTGTTGCACCCCGATGCCGTGCGCATTTGCGGAAGATTCGGCATACCCATTTGTGTGTGCGGGTTCGATGGCTGCGGAGCTAATAACACGCTTGTTTCCAACTGTCCGTCGGGGGCAAAGTTCCTTGCCGTAACGGAGAAACGCATTGACGGAAAAACGTTGACAACGGTTTTACACGGCATGACTTTTGCCGAAGTTTCCAAAAAAATTTCCACTGCGCTAGAAGTGGCGGAAAAACTAGGCAAAAAAATTTTGCAAGTAAAAATAGGCAACTTGTTTGCGGAAATTTGCACTGAACAAAGCATTTTGAACATTGTTTTTTCTGCGTTCGCAGAACAACGCCGCGCAAGTGTTTCCTTCGTACAGCCTCTGTAACAGAATTTATGGTATTTTTCTTTACGATTTTCCGACAAATTTTGCAAAATTTTTTTCGTACATTTTGCGGATTTTTTACGCCCAATTTTCCGTTCTGATATACTATGTCTAAAATAGTATTATTTAATAGTAGCAAAACGCTACCTAATTTGCGCCAAAATTGTCCTTCTGGCGGCGTTTACTGTACTTTCATCACTCTTCGGGGCTGATTTTGATGTTTCCCCGGAAAGGGTCCTTTTTTCTTCACTAATGCCGTTTGTGGTGTTTTCTTCTAACACTTCTTTTTCTGCAATAGTTTGCACACTCTCGATTTTTTTTCTTTATTTATCTGCAAGGTTATTGCTATCTTGACTATTTTTCTTTCTTGGGTTACAATAGATTTATCGGTCCGCAAATGTGGCAGGCAGTCTTTGTCGCAAACTGCCGCAGAAATACAAAATCCGCTCTCGGCTTTTTGTATTGTTGCAACAGACGACAGAACAAATATATTTTTCGGGGTGCTGTTTTGAAAGTTTTGATTATCGGCGGCGGAATGGCTGGGTTGACTTATGGTATTTTGTCCGTCAAAAACGGAATAGAAGCAACAATTTGCGAGCGCAACGCGCGTGTCGGCAAAAAGATTTCGCGAACGGGCAACGGCAAATGCAACATCGGCAACGCAAATGTTTCCGAAAACTGCTTTAATAAAAGCCAAATTGCAAAAAACGTTTGCCAAGCCATAACTTTGGACGAATACGTCGAATTTTTGGAAAGTTGCGGCATTTTTACCTTTCAAGACAGCGTTGGTCGTATGTATCCCCTTTCGGAAAGCGCCTCCAACGTGGTGGACTGTTTGCGCACACGGTTTGAAAAATTCGGCGGCAAATTTTTGACAGAAAGAGAAATTACCCAAGTGAACCGCAACGCCGACGGATTTTGGCAGGCGGACGGTTTGAGCGGCAAATTTGACAAAATTGTTTTGGCTTGCGGAAGCGAAAGCGGCGCCACGTCTCCCAACGTTTTCAAAATTGTTCCACAGAAGTATTTCACCGCATGCGTGCCGTCGTTGGTGCCGCTGAAAATTGCCGACATGGATAAGCAACTTAACGGGTTGCGTGCCAAAGCTAACCTTTCGCTATTGTGTCGGGGCGCAAAAATCGCCGAAGAAAAGGGCGAAGTGCAGTTCAAAGACTATGGCGTTTCGGGCATTTGCGTTTTCAACCTTTCGGCGCAAATTGCAAGAAGAACGGTTTTGGGCGAAAAAAATAGCTATCAATTGTCGCTTGATTTGGTGCCCAATCTTTCGCTTGAAAAACTTACTTCTGTTTTGCAAGCGCGAATTTCCTGCGGCGAAAGTTCCGACGTACTTTTTTTGGGGATTTTGCACAACAAATTGGCGCAAAGTGTGGTAAAACGTGCGGCTGCTGCCTTTGGCGGTACGTCTGCTCAAACGCTTGCTCAAACGGCAAAAAATTTCACCTTGCAAGTGGAAAAAACGTTGGATTTTTCTATGAGTCAAGTTACTGCCGGCGGAATTTCCGAGCGCTTTTTGAATTTGAAAACGCTTCAACTACCCAACGGAATTGTCGCGGTGGGCGAAATTTTGAATGTAGACGGACTTTGCGGCGGCAACAACTTGTATTTTGCGGCGGCATCGGCACTCTACTTGTTTAACGAATCGCAACGCAAAACAGCCTATTCTAAATTTTAACGCCTGCGCGGTGGACGACGTGTGGTTGAGATGTGATGGTGTGTCGCCGCAACATCGTACACTCCCTTGCCTTGCTCTTAAGTCGGCAAACGGAATTTGAGCGTTGTTTTTTTGAAATTAGCGCTGTGGGCTTCTCTATGCTCCGGTCCACGTTGAGGTAGAAACGTATCACTGCAATAAACATAATGGTGTGGTTGGTATAGTATTTTCACAACCTTCGTGCTATTATTTTTAGCGGCTTTGCCGCACAGTTCGGCGAATGGCATAAAAATCAAATTTATTATAAAAGTTTATGAACAACTTTTTTGTAACAAATCCTATCAAAGTACCCTTGGGGCAAAACGTTTTGGAAGTAAAAAGCAAGCTTGCCAAATTGCTTGGCTTGCGCGAAAGTGAAATTATCTCGTTTGAGCTGAAAAAGCAAAGTGTGGATGCGCGCGACAAAAGCAACGTGCATTTTGTGTGTTCCTACGTGGTAGAGTGCAAAAAAACTTTGCTGAAAAATGCGCAATCATACCAAATCCCGCAAGATTTGTTGGCGCCAACATCCAAAACGTCGCAATCCACTCAATCACCAACCCCCACGCAACCGACAGCACTGTCGACTTCGAACACATCGGCAAACAACTTGCGCAACAAGCATTGCATTGTTGTGGGAGGCGGCCCTGCAGGGCTGTTTTTGGCACGCTATCTTGCCAAATGCGGCGCAAAGGTAACCGTTGTCGAGCGTGGTTCAGACGTGGAAAAGCGCAGCATTGCCGTGCAAAAATTTTTCAACGGCGGCGAGTTTAACCCCGAAACCAACGTGCAGTTCGGCTTGGGTGGCGCAGGCACTTTTTCCGACGGCAAACTTACAACGGGCATCTCTTCACCGTTGGTCTACACTGTTTTTCATGAATTTGTGCGTTGCGGCGCGCCTTCCGACATTCTCACCGACGCTTTGCCGCACATTGGCACGGATAACCTTGTTTCCGTTGTGGCAAACTTGCGCAACGAAATAACAAAACTTGGCGGCAAATTTCTTTTTGACTCCTTTGTTTCGGATATCATCGTTCAAAACGGCAAGGCAGTTGGCGTTGAAGTAGTCTGTTCGTCAAACGGCAAAGAAGTGGGTGCAGCCGCTCATATTCCCGATGCCGAAGCCTTCGATTATTCAAACGTAAAGGTTGAGTATGCCGAAGTCGCCAACTCGTCAAGCGGCGGCACAACAGTTCGGCACTTGTATGCCGATTGCGTGGCATTGTGTTGCGGACACAGTGCGCGCGAGTTGTTCCAAACGCTACAAAAGCGTGGCGTTGAAATGCAATTTAAGCCCTTTGCCGTAGGTTTGCGAATCGAACACCCTCGCGAGTTCATCAATCGCACGCAATATGGCGAACTTTTTGCCACCCATCGAGATTTGGGCGCGGCAAGCTATAAACTGGTAAACAACACGCCCACGCACAGTTGCTATTCGTTTTGTATGTGCCCGGGCGGCGTGGTGGTGCCGGCAAACTCTCAACCGCAAACGGTCGTAGTAAACGGAATGAGCAACTATGCCCGAAACGCTCCCAACAGCAACAGTGCGCTTGTAGTAACTGTGTCGCAAAAGGACGTTGCCGACTACGGTTTTGGCAGCGGCGTGCTGGCAGGAATGGATTTTCAACAGGCATTGGAAAAAGCGGCATATTCGGCAGGTGGTGGAAACTACCGTGCGCCTTACCAAAACGTTACGGATTTTTTGGCAAAAAAAGTTTCGCAAAAGCCGCAAATTGCGCCCAGTTATCCTCGTGGTGTTACAGCTGTGGATTTTCACACCTTGTTGCCCAAGCAAATTTGCGAAATTTTGGAACAATCGCTGTTGGTGTTTGACAAAAAAATGAAAAACTTTGCCAAATGCGGCGTTTTGACGGGGGTAGAAACTCGCACGTCCTCCCCTGTGAAAATTGTTCGCAACCTAACCACAATGCAAAGCAACGTTTGCGGATTGTTTCCCGTTGGCGAAGGCGCAGGCTATGCCGGCGGAATTGTCAGTTCGGCAGTGGACGGTTTGAAAGCGGCACAAAAAATTGCCGAGTTTTTGCAAAATTAATGAAGTTTGGAAAATGGACAAAAAATCTAACAAAATTCAACAGTAGCAATAGCGCATGAAAGTGCGTAAAAAACAGCATTTGCCGTCATTGAGTTTATAACCAACCGACTGAATTTTGAATTGAAAAAGGCGGAAAATCAAATTACTTAATAAACCAAACGGCGCGATATTTACCCCTAAAATAATAGTGGGAAAACAACCGAAATATTACAAAATAGGGCAGCATAACCATTTCGCAGTGTTATCTTGCCCAAATCTTTTGTTTTTCAACCACTCTATACCCCTTTTCAACCATTATTGCGTTTTGTCGAAAAAACGGTTCGGCAAAAACGTTTGGCGATAGTGTGTAACAATTTATAGGCGCCTAGTCGGATTTTTCGGCGTTTAGCGCTTTTCTCCGAAATTTGATATAAATCCAAGAAAATCCGCAGTATCGCTTGTGGGCTAACCCAAAACAATGCTGCGGATATTTTGTCGATCTTTGTTATTTGTAAGCGTTCCGCTTTGCAACTTTCCTAAAATTAATTTGCCGCAAGGCGCGTAAAATTGTTGTTTCTTTCTCGATAAGCGCAAGTTTTACTTACCCAACTTTTCCAAATCTTTTCTGTCAGGCACAAAACTGTCAAAAATCATATTGTCAAAGTGGTTGTGCAGCTCTTCATATTGTTGTTGGCTTTTTATTGTCCAACAAATTATGGGCACCTTTTTTCGCCATTTGTCAACGGCTTCGTTTTGGCGCAAAGTGGCGGCATCGAATGCAATAAATTGGCTTCCGTTCCAACTGCAAAGGCGCAATTGCGAAAGCAGCCATCTTTTCGGTGCGGAAAAGCCGCAATTTTCGTAGGCGCAGGAAAGCGTTCCGCGAATAATTTCCGGCGCATGCACCTTAAACCACCTTATGATAAAGGGATTAAACGATTCAATGCAAAAGTTCCCCTTGTAGTTTTTCAGTGCGTCGTAAACCTTTTGTTCCGTTTCGCCAATGTTTTCGTGCGTTTTTATTTCCACAACCAAGTTTGCGCCATTTGCCGCCTGCAAAAATTCTTCAAAAGTGGGAATTTGACATTCCGTATCAAGCAAGCGGAAAGTGCGCAACTCTGCAAAAGTGAAATCGCACAGTTTGCCGTGAACCCCCGTCATTCTGTCCAATGTGTCATCGTGAAAAACCACCAAAACACCATCGGATGAGGCTTGAACGTCCATTTCGATACCAAAACCATTCGCCACCGCCTTTTCAAACGCGGGAATAGAGTTTTCGGGGATGTCGCGGTTGTTAAAAAGTCCTCGGTGGGCAACGTATATATCTGTTAGCCATTTATATTTTTCGCAAATCATTTTCAAAACCGTCCTTAAAATAATTGTTGTTCAATCAAACAAATTATAGACTTATCTCGCCGAAATTGCAAGGGGTAAGCAAAAATTCTCAAAAGTTTATAGACAAAACACTGCTTTTCGGGTATAATCTAGAAAAAACAACAATCGGCGTAACTTTTTTCATCACCGACTTGAATAGGCAAGTATGCGTAAGCGCATTTGACATACATCAAACGCACGATTAACAACTTGCAAGACTAAAAGATTTTGGGTGAAAACAGGAAAAACGCACTGCACGGAAAACTATGACAAAAAATATACGAAATTTCTGCATAATTGCGCACATCGACCATGGCAAAAGCACATTGGCCGATCGTCTTATGGAATACACGGGGCAGGTTGCCAAGCGTGATTTGGAAGCCCAAATGCTTGATAGCATGGATATCGAGCGCGAACGCGGCATTACCATTAAACTCACCCCCGTTCGCATGACATACACCAAAGACGGCGTAGACTACGAACTTAACCTTATCGACACCCCGGGGCATGTCGACTTTAACTACGAAGTTTCTCGTTCCCTTGCCGCATGCGAAGGCGCATTGTTGGTGGTTGACGCCTCGCAAGGCGTAGAAGCGCAAACTTTGGCAAATTGCTACCTGGCTTTGGAAAACGACTTGGAAATCATTCCCGTTATCAACAAAATTGACCTTCCTTCGGCGGATGTGGAGGGCTGCAAAAAGGAAATAGAAGACGCAATTGGTTTGGATGCTTCCAATGCGCCGCTTGTTTCGGCAAAGGAAGGCATAAACATCAAAGATGTATTGGATGCGGTGGTAGATTTGGTTCCGCCGCCCAAAGGCGATGACACGGCCCCCTTGAAAGCGCTTATTTTCGATTGTCAATACGACAACTACAAAGGCGTGATAATTTTTGTTCGTATTGTTGACGGCTCTGTTAAAGTGGGCAGTGTGATAAAAATGTTCGAAACCCCCGGAAAAACCTTCGACGTTACGGAAGTGGGAGTGTTTGCGCCGGCAATGCTGCCCGTTGTCGAATTGAAAGCGGGCGACGTTGGCTACGTTTGCGCAAGTATCAAAACCGTTTCCGACACTAAAGTGGGTGACACGCTGACGGATTCTAAAACCCCCTGTTCCGCGCCTCTCAAGGGCTACAAAGAAGTGAAGCCGATGGTGTTTTGCGGAATTTTCCCTGCAGACGGAAGCAAATACAACGATTTGAAAGACGCTTTGGAAAAATTGAAACTCAACGACGCCTCGCTTGTGTACGAACCGGATACTTCTGTGGCGCTAGGATTTGGGTTTCGTTGCGGCTTTTTGGGGCTGTTGCATATGGAAATCATTCAAGAACGGTTGGAACGTGAGTTTGATTTGGATTTGGTTACCACCGCGCCCAGCGTTGTTTACAAAGTTTTCACCACAAACGGCGAGGTGTTGGATATCGACAACCCCACAAAATTGCCGCCTGTAACAAGCATCGATCACATAGAAGAACCTATTGTTTCGGCAGAAGTGTTTTGTCCGCCGGAATACGTAGGCGACGTTATGGGACTTTGTCAAGAAAAACGCGGCGTGTTTTTGGATATGACTTATTTGGACACCAAACGCGTAAAACTTTCCTACGACATCCCGCTTAACGAAATTATTTATAGTTTTTTTGACACTTTGAAATCTCGCACGCGTGGCTACGCCAGTTTGGATTACGAACTGAAAGGCTACAAAACCGGCAAGTTGGTGCGCTTAGATATGTTGCTTAACGGCGAAATGTGCGATGCGCTTTCCATAATAGTAAACGAAGAACGCGCCTACGCTCGCGGCAGACAGATCGCCGAAAAGCTGAAAGACGCAATTCCTCGCCAGATGTTTGAAATTCCCGTGCAAGCGGCGGTGGGCAACAAAATTATCGCGCGCGAAACTGTAAAAGCGCTGCGCAAAGACGTTTTGGCAAAGTGCTACGGCGGAGATATAACCCGCAAGAAAAAACTTTTGGAAAAGCAAAAAGAAGGCAAAAAGCGTATGCGGCAGGTGGGCTCGGTAAGCGTACCCAGCGAGGCATTTATGTCTATTTTGAAAATTGACGACTGATTTTTTTGCCGAATTTTTGCAATGCCTAAAACCGATTTTTTTTGCTCTCACAATTCGTCATTACGAGCGAAGCGCGGCAATCTAGTAAAATGGTGTCTAAAATAGCATAAAATAATCAGGCATTTTTTTATAAAATGGCGCATTTTGAGTATTTTGACGGTGTTTTGCATGATGTAGTGCGTTTTGCAAAATTTTGCAGGCACAAGCCGTCCTATGAGCAGCTTGACGAGAAAAAGCGGTTTGGGGCACAATTTTCAAGTAAAAGCGGCTGATTTACAACAAAGTATACTACAAAATACAGTTAACGCAGAATACTATTTCACACATAGTACATTAAAAGCGGCGTTTTGATGCGACAGTTGCTGCCGAATAATCAAAAAATGCCGCAAAAAACAAACAAGAAAAATGACACTAGACTACGCAATTTACGTTCACATTCCCTTTTGCAAAGCGCGGTGCGGATACTGCGCTTTTTCTTCTTGCACAAATTTTGCCTTGCAAAACAACTACTTCGAGGCTCTTTGCAGCGAAATTTCCAATGCCAAAACTTGCGACGATATGATTATAAAAACCATGTTTTGGGGCGGCGGCACACCTTCCGCAGTGAACGTAGAGTATTTGCAAAAATTATTCGGTGCTTTGCAAAAGTTCAACCTTTCACGTTTGAAAGAATTTACCGTGGAATTGAACCCCGAAAGTACCACCAAAGAATTGTTGCAATTTCTAAAAAGCGTGGGAGTAAATCGTTTAAGTTTCGGGCTGCAAAGTGCCAACGACAGCACGTTGAAAAAGATAGGTCGTCTGCACAGTTACCAAGGCTTTTTGACTGCGTTAAACCTTGCCAAACAATGTGGTTTTTCCAATATCAATGCCGATTTGATTTTGGGTCTTCCGGAAAGTTTTGCCGAGTTTCGCCACACTATAGAGCAAGTTTGCGCTTTGCCTTTGCAACATATAAGCCTTTATGCGTTGGAAATTCACCCCGAAAAAACTGCGTTCAAAACGCTTTGTGACAGTTACGGCTACACCGACGACGACCTTGCCGATATGTATGCTTTTGCGTTGGAAATGTTCGAAAGTGCAGGCTTTTTGCGTTACGAGGTTTCCAATTTTGCCAAAGAAGGCTACCGTTGCCAACACAATCTAACCTATTGGCGCGAGGGCAGATATTTCGGTTTCGGCGCTTCGGCAAGCGGTTTTGTAAAAAACGTTCGTTACGGCAACGCTTACGATATCCAAAGGTACATTCGTGGCGCGCACAAAAAATTCGGCGCATACGGCAGTGTGCCGTCAGATATAAATCAACAGTTTGCCGCAAAAGAAAACAGTCGTGTGGCGTTAAACAAAAACGAGCAGTTTTCTGCCGACGAAATGGACACTGCACGGAATCGGTCCGCAAGTAAAAACGATTGTCAATGTGTCTGCGAAGAAAAAACACTTTCAGGAAACGGCGACACCACGAATATGCAGGAAAATTTCCAACTTGGCGTTGCCACAGAATATTGCGACGTCATTTCTTTGCAGGAAGAAATGAACGAATTTGCAATGTTGGGTTTGCGTTTGAGCGACGGCGTAAGTTTGGCTGAGTTTTCTTTGCGTTACGGCAAAGATTTCTTCACACAGTTTCCAAGTGGTGAAAAACTGGTGCGGCAAGGCTTTTTGCAAATGGCAAACGGACGTCTGTTTGTGCCGAAAGACAAATTTTACGTTCTAAATTCCATTTTGGTAGAGTTGCTGCCCGATTGATTCACCTGGCGGCGAGCGGGCTTGCGCAGCCGGCGGCGTGAAGTAGTATGAAATCATTGATTTGAAATGACTTGCAGGCATTTGAGAGGTTGGGTGAAAAATATCGTTTGTTGAATTTTCAAACAAACAAGACGAACCGAAAAAAAAGGCTCCTTCCGGGAGGGAGCTGGCACCGATAGGTGACTGAAGGAGAACGCGTATTCCGATAATTAGATTGTAGGGAACGGCGCACCTAGTGCTTCGGGCGACTGTTTGGTTGGTGACACCTTTCTGGTATTGGCGGTCCTCACCCTATGAAGAATGAATATTGAATAAACAAAGGAGCTAAAAAACATGTTAGTGTTGGTGGTTTTAGGCAACAGATTGAACGACGACGGCAGTATATCGGAAATTATGCTCGCGCGTTTGAATTTGGCATTGCAAATCAACGAAAAACTCAATCCGCAAAAAATTGTGGTGTCGGGTGGCGTGGCAAATCCCAACGCAGGTACAAGCGAAGCGGCGGAAATGCAACGGTTTTTGACTGCAAGCGGCGTTGACGCGCAAAAAATAGTGTTGGAAGACAAATCCTTAACCACCAAGCAAAACGCCAAGTTCTCTGTGCCCATTGTGGCAAATTTGGGGGCAACTGAGTTGTTGCTCTGCACGTCGACGGAACACATGCACCGAAGTTTTCTAAATCCCGTACGCTTGTTTACCGCACAACTGAAAAAGACAAAAATAAAACTGCTTTCTTGCTGTAATCAAGCCGAATTGGATAACTTGTTACAACGTCGCTAAATTCTTTTTGTTTTTTCGCTTATAACACTGAAATTTAGGGAGGATTTTTGACGGTATAGCCTTGACCTGCACTATGGGCGACAGGCATTTAGAACATCAAACAAATATACATACGGCGTTTGACCTTGCGGAGCGTGTTCACTGCGATACGGGAAAGTCCGTACAAATTGCGAGTACTTCTTGCCGAATAGTAAGTTTTGCGACCTTTGAAGAAGAACTCAAGCGTAATAGTCTGGAAATTATTAAGTAAGGTATTACTGCGGTTGAGTCGGACTTTCCGCAAATGATGTATGCACAAGTTAGGAGCAGGAGATAAAAGCAGGAGAAGATTCAATGATAATACGCAATCTAAAATTAGATGACTTCTACGACATTAATAATCTTTTTATGCAGTTGCACAATTCGGAAGTGGAACAGCGTCCCGATTTATTTAGAAAAATAGAAAAGCCGACCACTTCAATGGAGTGGGACTTTGAGGCATCACTGATGGATGATAGCAAAATAATGATTGGGGCAGAAGCCGATGGTAAAATTGTCGGTTTCGCCATTGTACAAATTAGGCAGTCCATGTATAAAATACAAACTCCACGCACTTTTGCATATTTTGAAAATATTGTTGTGGACGAAAATTATCGTCGAAAAGGCATTGGTGCTGCCATTTTTCAAGAAGGTATAAAACGAGCCAAAGAACAAGGTGCAACTGCTGTGGAATTGAAAGTATGGAACTTCAACATGGGGGCAATAAACTTTTATCAGTCGTTGGGTATGACTGTGCAGAGTTTAACAATGGAAAAAACACTATAAATTCCAATTTATCTTAATAGACTCTCTTATGTATAGCAAAAGCTCTCGGATGATTCGTCCGAGAGCTTTTTGTCAACGTTTGCAATTGCAATTCTATTAAATTCGGTTTATGAAAAGTGCTATTTGCACCTCGGCGTTTGGATTTTGTGAAGTTATCAGTTTGCCAAAAATTCTCATATTATCCGCATGTCAAAATCCAGCCTGATTTGTGTTTTAAATTCCGTTCTCTTTCCCCAAAACTCAATCTTTTTTACCTTTGCTAGTTTTGCCGGCATAAAGAATAGTTTTGTTATTCAAAGTCGTCGTCGATTTGCATAAGGTCGCAAAGTTTTTCAAAACTCAATCCGTTTTGTTTTTCGCTTGTCTTGCAAGTAAAATTCCTTTTGCCAAACCAACAGCAAAAAGCAATGTGGAGGCAACTATCACAGTTACAAAAACATCGGGAACAAAAGCCTCTGCAACCCACAGCGGTGTGCCAAACCCCACCGGCGCAATCAACAATATTAAAATGGGCAGAACCAAGTGCAACAGTAGTGTAACCATTGATGTTTTCCAACCGAATTTTTGGTGCGCCGCCCTTTTTGCGTAGCGCGGAAACAAACACAACGGCAAAATTGCCGATAGCAGCACGGCAAACATTATCAAATCTATCCACAAATGATTCAAAACATAGGCATTGCTCGCAATTTCGTTTGGCGCAAGCCCCAAAAGCATAAGCACAACGCCCCAACCAAGGCTGTCCATCATTTCGTTTGTAACAAAATAGTCGTTCACGTTGGCTTCCAGCGCAACGGCAACGCCGCTTTCGGGCAAAATGAACACGCACGAGGTGCCAGTTTCCACAAGTCCGCTGTGGTGCAACACCTTTTGCGGCAGAGGATCTTTCACCATTGCCCAACCATATCCGTACCAAAAAGGAATGTCGCCGTCCACAAAAACCGTATCGCCGTAGAACATTTTGTCTATGCTTTCTTGCGAAATAATGCCCATTCCGCCGTTAAGATACATTTGTAGATATTTTCCCAAATCGTTTGCCGAAGAAGAAATGTAACCTGCCGGCACCGTTATCCAATCGTTTTGCGAAGAAGGATATTTTGGTGCAGATTTCTTCTGCACTCCCCAATAGTTTGTGTAACCGTCTATCACCCTGTTCGCCACGCTTTCGTCTAGCGTTGCGGCGGTGTGGGAAAGCCCCAACGGCTCAAACACGTTTTCCGAGATGTATTCATCGTAGGATTTTCCGCCTACTTTTTCGATTATTTCCCCCAACAACGAGTAGTTTACGTTGGCGTAGTTGTGAACGCCCTGTTCGTTAACTATTTTGTAGTTTTTCAACGTTTGATGTTCGCCCAATCCGCTTGTGTGGTTCAGCAGTTGAGCAACGGTGATGGTGTTGTGGGTGTGGCTTTTGGTCAAATATTCGGAAATAGGGCTGTTTAGGTCTATTTTTCCTTGTTCTGCAAGTTGCATCACGCACACTGCCGTGAAAGATTTGCTCACCGAGCCAAGCCAAAATGGCGTATCGCTGCTTGTGCACTGTCCATAGTTGGCCGAAAATAACAGCTCGTCTTTGTTTACGATACTCACCGACATTGCAGGAATGTGTGCATTTTCCACGCATTTTTGCAAATATTCGTCCACATTGCAGAAAAGATCCGCCTTGGCGAAATAGGACTTGCTTCCTGTTTTCGCTGAAAAAGACTCGCTTACTGTCGCGAAATAGGTCTCGTTTTCCGGTTTTGCCGAAGAAGAATCGCTTTCTGTTGCGAAAGCCGGTTGAAAGCCGCAACAAATTGTTGCAAGAAAACACAAAATACACGCAATCGCAAAAATAGGTGCGTGTGCCCGTTTTTTATAATTCATTTTTTCCGTTCCTTTTGGGAAAATAAGCAATTATTCAAAGTCGTCGTCGATTTGCAAAAGGTCGCAAAGTTTTTCCAAAAACGCTGCTTCGCCCAAAGTGTTCATCTTAAAAAACACCGCTTGACTGCCGCCCGACGAAATGCCGTACAGTTGAATTTTGCCGTCCTCGCCTTGAAACAACGTAACGTTCAAACTGACGCGGTTTCCGCCAAAAATAACTGTATCGCTCAAACACACGCACGCTGCATCTTGCCGAGCCAACGCAGTAGTCGGCGGAATCTTCCAACGATGCCGAAACACTTCCGTTTGCAATGCCGCTTTCTATTTTTTCCAGCAGTTGGTCGAAATCTCCGGTAAAAGTTCTTTCTAACTTTGCCATATCATATCGCTCCTAAATTCACAATCGTTCCGTTCTGCCGAACGCACATTTGCCATTTTCTTCACGTTGCCTAAATCGCCGAAAACACTGAATTTTTGTGTGTTTATACGCTTTTTTATCTTACATTATTGCCACATTCTTTCTAAATTGCCGGCAACACGCATTTGGCAATATTGCAGAAAATCATCAGCGACAAAATGTCAACAATGGTGGTGATAAATGGGCTGGCAACAACTGCCGGGTCTAAGTGGCAAACTTTTGCCAAAATAGGCATAGAACATCCCACAAGTTTTGCAATAACAACGGTAAAAAACAGCGCAACGGCAACAACACAGCAAATTTGCCAAGTGTAGGGATTGCCGAAAAGCATACCGTCCAAAAGGTACAGCTTTGTAAAACATACGGCGGACAACACAATTGCCAAACACACCGATACGCGCAGTTCTTTCCAAATAACACGCAAAGCGTCTTTGGGACGAACTTCGTCAATTGCCAAACTACGCGTTATCGTAACGGACGCTTGGCTTCCGGCATTGCCGCCCGTATCCATAAGCATGGGCACGCAGGCAAACAGCAGTGCGGAAAGCGTCGACTCATAATGGTTTATGATAAGCCCGGTAAAGGTTGCGGAAAGCATCAACAGCAACAGCCAAGGCAAGCGATTTTTCCAAATTTGCCACACACTTTGATCCAGATAACTGTCGTGCGAAGGCGTTACGGCTGCCATAATAGAAATATCTTCGGTAGCCTCTTGTTGCATAACGTCCAATACGTCGTCTACCGTGATGATACCTACAATGCGGTTTTCGCCGTCCACAACGGGAATGGCGGTTAGGTCGTATTTGGACATTTGCTGCGCGGCAAATTCTTTATCGTCAGTGGTTTCCACGCTGATAAAATCCGTTTGCATAAAGTCGTCTATCGGCGTTTCATAGTCGTGCAGCAACAAATCTTTCACGGTAACAATGCCCAAAAGTTTGCGCTTGTCGTCGGTAACGTACCCCACGTAGATGGTTTCTTTGTCAGGCGCAACTTTTCTTATGCGGTCGAAGCACTCTTTAACCGTCCAATGTTTGCGCAAACTTACGTATTCCACCGTCATGATGGTGCCGGCGCTGTCTTTGGGGTACTTCAAAATTTCGTTTATTTGTGTGCGAGTTTCTTTGTCAGATTGCTTTATTATGCGCTTTACCACGTTGGCAGGCATTTCTTCGATGATATCCACCGTGTCGTCCAAAAACATTTCGTCAAAAACCGCTTTCAATTCAGCGTCAGAAAACACCGTCAACAGCAGTTGTTGGCTGTCGGTGGACATTTCCACAAATGTTTCGGCGCCGTTCTCCTTGGAAAGCAACCTAAACACCGGCGGCATATCTTTTTCCGGCAGTTCTTCCAACATTTGCGCACAGTCTTGCGGCATAAGCTCGTTCACAAAAGTTTTCAGTTGTCTAAAATCTTTGTTTGCAAGCAGTTCCGTTACAATTTCAGTGGCGTTTTTTTCCTGTTGTTCGTTTTCTGCTTGGTTTTGCAAAGTATTTTCGGTTTGTTCTTGTTCGGTGGATTGTTCAAGTTCCACGTCCTCAAACAATTCTTTGCGGTCTTTTTCTTCCATTGTGCACCTCCTTTTCGGTAAGTTTAGAATGCTCCTTACTGCGTTGACGGACTTTCCCCTTGCGTAAACTATGTTTTAGGCACAGTCTAAGTTTTAACAAAAGTGTAGCAAATTCCCAAAAGCTTTTACAAACGTTTGGTCTTTTTGCAACAAAAAAGTCTGCGGATATAGGTGCAGACCATTGTTCTTTATGAGGAACTTCGCCTCACCATTACAAGCTTTAGCATCACAAGGCGGTGAAGATGCGTTAAGTTATGCCTTGGTTTCGACATAGCCTGTTTACCATACGTAAACGTGTCTCCACGTTCAGTCGGCAGCACCCCATATCCTTGTGGTAGCCTCACCTACCGGATATTTTCTTACTTACATTGTAGTTTTGTTTTTGCCTTATGTCAACCTATTTGCAGAACTTTTTGGACAATAATATTTTGTATTTTCTCGCCCTGCCTTGCTTGTGGCGGTATTTCTTAAGTGGTGTTCGGTGTTTTGTTGGACGCCGCACGGCACGTTGGGACGCTATGAAGCATGTGTTGACACCAAGCAAAATGTATAGTAAAATTAAGGTCATATCTTTGTGAGGAAGTGCTTATGAAAGAATACTACGCACGCAGATTTTTTTGGATATTTCACTACACAAGCAAAAACTTTTGGTATTGTTTGGCAAAAACACTGTGTCTTGTTGTGGGGTTGCCCATTTATGCCGTAATGTTTTGCGTGGAAATGGTGCTTACCTTTATAAATATGCTGTTTTCGTGGATTCCTGTGCTAAACATGGTGGTCATGGTTGTTTGCAAATCGCTTATTATGGTTGTGGGCAGCACATTTTACCTTTGCATTTTGCCTGATTTGAAAAACTTCAAAGAAAGCGGTGCGGACAAAGTGGAATACGAAATTGCCGATGATACAGAACAATCGGAAACAACGGCACCAAATGGCGAACGCTAAAAGTAGACAAATGGCAAGGCCAGTGTCCATTGACTAAGTGTAAACGCATAACATTCGCAAACAACAATGCCGACGATGAAAACTCCAACGTCGCTTGCAACAAAACAGATTGCTCACCTTTTGGGTCAAACATTTTTTCTTTTGCGGTGTTTGGCGCACAAATTTTTGGAGTTCTATTCCGTCCGTCCAACCATTTTTCCGTATTTCTCTCGCATCTTTTTCAAATTGCGGTGGAAAATTACAGAATAATTCGTGTCGTATTCAATTTTCGACAATTAAACCGAAAAAGTGATTTATTATGTAGAAAAATCCACGTTTTGCTGTGCTACAATGGACACACAAAATATGGAGGGAAAAACCGTGATAAAAATAGGTCTTATTGGGCAGCAAGGGCTAAAAGAAAAACTTGCGGAAAATGAAAATTTTCAAGTGGTGTTTGATGTGGAAGGTTGCGATGCCAGAATTTGTTTGGATACTATTCCAACCGACGTTGTGATAACGGAATTGGTTATGTCGGGCGAGGACGGCTATGCTTTGTTGGAAAAGTACCGCGATGTGAAGTTTATTGTCGCATCGGAATTGAAAAGCGAAGTTTTTGTGGTAAAAGCGTTGGATTTGGGTGCCAAGTACTATTTGGTGAAGCCGTTGGAATACGGTGTTTTGGAACAGCGCATTGTTAATGTTGCCGAAGGCGAAAAGCTGGGCGGTAAAATTTTGCGCAAAAAGAGCGTTTCGGAAAAGACGCTTGACGAAAGAATAAGCAATATTTTCGTAACCGTAGGCATTCCCGCGCACATCAAGGGGTATCAATTTTTGCGCGAAGGCATAAAACTTGCGGTGGATAATCCCCCCATTATCAATGCCATCACCAAAAGTCTTTATCCGTCGATTGCCAAAAAATTTGACACTTCTTCCAGCAAGGTGGAACGCGCCATTCGCCATGCAATAGAAGTGGCGTGGAATCGCGGAAAAATAGAGAATATAAACAGCATTTTCGGTGTGAAAGTGTACAACTCTACCGAAAAACCCACCAATGGCGAGTTTATTGCTTTGCTTGCCGACAAAATGCTTTTAGAATGTGCCTACTGAGTACTGCGCATTCGGCTACTGTTTGGTTGGTGGCAAACTCGGTGTCATCGGCAAATTGCGCGGTGGGCAGACCTAAGCGGTCGACGCACCTACGCCGTGCGCAACGTAGTGGTGGTGAGACTTTCATTGCAAATGCGGCTTAAAGGCAAGGCAAAATTCATCGCAAGTGTGTAATAATGCAAAGGCAAATTTCATGCAAACGCGGTAGCAAAGCAAGTTTGAAATTGCAAAGGGCAATTATTTGCCGTAAATTCGCAAAAACTTTTGGCAGATTCTTTTCCGTTTCGGTGCCACATCAAGTCAGAAGTGTAGAATTTTCTGCCGATAAATATAATTCGCCGAGAAGAGATAAAAAAATATTTTGCTATTCAAAAAAATATAAAAATGAAAAATGTTTCAAAAAGTTAACTAAACACTTGCAATTAACGTAACTATGTGATAAAATACTTCTTGTCTGGAGGAAGTATGCAATACTTAAAGAAAGAAATCAGGGAAAATATTTTGGCCGCTGCGGTGTTGGAATTTAAGGAGCATGGTTTTGCCGATGCTTCCATAAGAAACATCGCCAATAATGCGGAAATTTCTTTGGGCAACATCTATCGTTATTTTGACAACAAGGAAGCGCTCTATTTCGCCGTGATAAATCCGTTTTTGGGTAGTATTCGTCAGGTGATAGAACACGATATCGTTTTCGAAAGCAAAGATATGAGCGAAGCTTCGGAAGTGTTGGTGGAGTTTTTGGTTGCCCACAGCGATGAGTTGCTTATTATTCGCAAGGGAAATTCCGTGCATTACGAGGCGTTTATCGGTTTTATGGTGGAATCCATTTCCAAAAAAATCAAGGAAATGTTCGAAAATTCTTTTCCCGAAATCGATGAAAAAATTCTTAATCCCGATTTCTACAATGCGGTTGCAGAAGGCTTCTTGACTAGTTTGTTCAAGGTTTTGAGTAAGGATGCTCCCATGGATGTGCAAAAGCGCAACGTGCGTGAGCTTATCACTTTCTATTTCGGACACATGGTAGACAGGTTCTATCACTTCAAAACGGAGTAGCAAAAACCAATTTGTTTTTTGGGTGCGCAAGCAGAGAGAGATATCGCTGTTTGCGCATTTTTTTTGCGCTTTGGCAGAAGCGGGAAAAACTTTGCCTAAGTGCGATAGTGCGCCCAAAATCACTGAAATTTTGCGTTTGCGATCGCCGAAAAAATGTTGTAAGCAGTGTTTGCGAATGCAGAAGCAATGGGCAAAATCACGTTTTACCGGGGCGGCAAAAATTTTGCCGATTTTCAAAAATTCTGTGTGAAGGCTTATTTCAGACAGCTAAAATAGGGCAATCTCAGGGTGATTTTGCCAAATTATTCTCGATTTTATGGTTTGCGTATAATATTATTTCAGACATAGTATTATATTTTTCCCATTTTTATCCCAAATTCGTCAATTTTTTTTCAATGATGATTTGTTCATTTGTTTTTCTTTTAGCAACTATTCGATTTTTGCCGTTTGTGGAACAACATCCACCAATCATTTTCGTGTTGGCAAATCTTGCTCGTCGTCTGCAACGGCAACTGTGCCCTTGCGTTTTGGCGAACAGCGTGGCGTCAAACAAATCATACTTGCCTCTTACGTCAAGCAAATTAAAGGTGCGCACTCTTGCTGCCTCTCTTGTGCGTTTACTAATCTTTCTTTTGACAGATTTTACTACACATTTTTTGTGCTGTCGTCATAGAATATACCGACTGAAAAAGGAGGAAAACTATGCCCGGAAACAATTTCGATGGCAACAATTGCAGTGAAAAAATCTGCATTCAAGGCAAAAAAGTTTTTGATGCCTGTATGAAACAAGTTACTTTGCAGCAAATTACGGTTAGTGTGTCGGACGTAAATCCGTCGGATCCAATCACGCCGTTACGCTTTATCAGTTGCAAAAGTTCCACAACCGTTGGTGGCGTAGAAAACCTTGTTGTAGAACGTTTGCAGGATCGCCCCAGATATGGCAGGGTCGAGGCGGATATTGTAGTGCCGGTGGAAGTTACATATCTCGATGCAAACAACGTGGAAGGCAGTGGTATGGGCACGGTTACCATTCCGGTAAACGTGGTGATGTACCTTCCCGAACCATCCATTATTCCCTACAAAATCGAAGCAAGCGTTTCGGCAGTCAGCCCCGATGGCACATACAGCCAAACGCAAGAAATCGAAGGCGTAACTTATTATTTGTTTATCATCAATTGTTGTGTTACGGCAATTTTGAAGGTAACAATGGATGTGGAATTGATCGTTCCCAGCTATGGCTACGCAGTCATTCCCCCCTGCCAAGAATACACCGAGGAAATTTGTTCGGGGTATTTCGAACTGCCGTTGTATCCCGGTGGCGGCAGAGGCACCAATGGCGGTGGCAACATTACCTAAGTTGCATTGTATTGCAAATATCAACGCGATTTTTTCAAAGCAAACTCGTCTTAAAAAGTGGCGAGTTTGTTTTTTCGCTGCAGCAGCGTTTTGTTTGCCGAAGTAAATTCATATTTCCCGAAGCAGAGCAGTTTTTTTCAAAGCAAGTTGTTTGTTTTGCATTTGTTCTGCCTGCAGTTTTTTCAAAGCAAGTTGTTTGTTTCACATTCGTCATTCTTGCTATTTCACAACGGTTTTCCTCATTCAAGCATTTTTTTTGGGTAACACAAATTTTGTGCAATTCATAGTGTGGTAGTATTGTTGGAGATTTTAATTGAAATACAAAAAATGTCCGCGCTGTGGGCTTAACTATATCAAATCGCAAGAAGAGTTGTGTCTTGTGTGCAAAGACGAACTTGCCGGAAAGCGCAGCATTTTTGACGAAGAAGATTTGGAATTGATTCTTTGCCCCTATTGCGAGAAAAACTTTATGGGAATAGATGATGTTATGTGTGAAAAGTGCGAAAAAAAGCGCAACAAATTTTCCTCCATCTGAAATTTTCCGCTGTTTTGGCAGTCGTTGCAAAACCACCAAATTTTTTTCAGGCGTCTTCTTTCACTTTTTTGCGCTACAAAAGTCATAAAAACAAAATTCACGTTACTTCCGCTTTCTTCAACAAAAAATTGCCGTTTCTTTTTAGGCGGTTTTTTCTTTCTGCCTTGCTGTCGTCGCAACGCACAAAAATTGCAAAAGATATTGTCAAAAATGCCACTTTGTGCTAAAATTTCAGCATGAAAGTCTTTGCAATAAGCGATTTGCACCTGTCCACCGTGTGCGACAAGCCGATGGACGTTTTCGGCAAATCGTGGGAAAACTATTTCGAACAAATTTGTCAAGATTGGCAAAGCAAAGTTACGGAAGAAGATTTGGTTATTCTTGCCGGTGATTTTTCGTGGGCAATGCGCATGGAAGAAGCTCTGCCGGATTTTGCTTTGGTGGCAGGTTTACCGGGCAAAAAGGTTATTTTGCGTGGCAATCACGATTATTGGTGGAACACGATTTCGCAGGTGCGCAACAGCATTCCACAAAATTTTTTCGCTTTGCAAAACGACTGTTTGCGCTTTGGCAACGTGCTTATTTGCGGCACGCGCGGTTGGATTTGCCCCGATGGCGACAACTTGTCTGCCGACGACAAAAAAATTTACTTGCGCGAAGTGGAACGCCTGAAACTTTCCCTTGCGGCAATGCAAAAGCAACGTTTGCCTGCGGACAAAGTGGTGGCGGTGATGCACTATCCGCCTTACAATGGCCGCTACGAAGATTCGGATTTTATCAAATTGTTTGTGGAAAACGACGTTCACACGGTGGTTTTCGGACACCTGCATGGTAAAGAATGTCGCGCAAACTTGTTTATGCGCAAATTCAACATAAACTTTTATCTTACTTCGTGCGATTTGAGGAAAAACAAACTTGCCGAAATCGACCTAGGCAACGAAGGCAACTTTGGCAGCAATAATCTTGGCGAAGAAAACGACCTAGGCAACGAAGGCAACTTTGACAGCAATAATCTTGGCGAAAACGACCTAGGCAACGAAGGCAACCTTTGCAACGTA
>CAZHUH010000014.1:0-2436 GCA_964535505.1 uncultured Oscillospiraceae bacterium | reverse complement strand
CAGCAATAATCTTGGCGAAAACGACCTAGGCAACGAAGGCAACCTTTGCAACGTAATTCAAACAAAGGACAAGTTGTAAAAAACATATCTCGGAGGTAAACAAATGCACAAATTTTTCAAAAAGAAACGTCTTGCGGTTTTTGCCGCAGCCTACAGTCTCATTGTTGCGTTGTTTTGGTTGGCATTGCGCGTAAATTGGAGCGGCATTTCCAGCGTGTTGGGCGCAGCGAATAATCCGTCCTTTTTCGTAATGCACACGCCATTGCTTCTTTGTATATTCTTGTGGTTGATGTTCGTGCTTTCGGTGGTTTCGCTGTTGGCATGGAATCGCAAATGGCCATCGATAATTTCCATTGCAATAAGCGTGGTTGCCACAGCAATAATCGTGGTGGTGTTGGTTATGGGCGCCGCGCCTTATTTGCGCTTTATCCTGCCCAAATTTTTCCGTTCGCTTCTGATTTCCGCAGCGCTTATTGTGTTTGCGTTGCTGCTGTTTTTCCCGCCCGTTTCCAACGGCAAAAAGAGCAAAGCGCTAAAATGGGTTTGCCTTAGCCTTGCAATAATTTTGTGTGTTTTGGTCGGTTACAACGTCAGCATAAACGGCTTCTCTTACGGTGCGGTGGTTTACGCCGTGGAAGACGACTATCAAATTGTGTTTTCCACTTCGGCAAAAAGCGTTGCTTGGGTGGAAATCGGCGGTGAAAACTACTACGATTTGTATGCCGGCAGCATGAAATCCAACGACCTTGTTCACAAGATAGTTGTTCCTCAAGAAAAATTAGATTCCGCAAAAAGTTATACCATTAACGCGCAGCAAATGATTTATCGCGGACCCTTCGGCGGTTACAAAGGCAAAGTTATTTCCCGGCAGTACAATTTCCGCCCGGTGGATAGCAGCGACGGATTGGTGTACTATTCCATGTCGGACGTTCACGCCGCGCAATCGGGTGCGGAAAAAGCCGCCGCAAGCGTAAAGAATATGGATTTTCTCGTTATGCTTGGCGACAACCTTTCTATGATAGATTGTGAAGCCGACGCCCAGTTTGCAAATGTTTTGGCGTACGATATTACCCACGGCGAAATTCCTTGCGTGTATGTGCGCGGCAACCACGAAATTAAGGGGCTTTACGCCGAAGATTTGTACAAATACGTTGGTGCCAATGGCACTGACTACTACTATTGGTTTACTCTTTCGGATGTTTTCGGCATTACTTTGGATATCGGCGAAGACCACGACGACGATTGGTGGGAATACTACGAAACGGCACAGTTTGATTTGTATCGTGCCGAACAAACTGCAATGTTGCAAAACATTTTGGATACCAAAGCGTACGAAGGTTACAACTACAAACTTGTTTGTTGCCACATTCCCATTCAGTTTATCAACAGTCGCGGCAACCACCTTCAAACCAAAACCGATTGGACGGCACTGTTGAATCAAATTCAGCCCGATTTGGCAGTTTACGGACATCAACACACTTTATATCCCTTCTTGGAGGGCAAGATAGACAAAAACGAAGACGGTCGCCTTATTTACAACAGTCAGTTTGTCGGAGAAACCGGCAAGCTCTACGGCAAAAAGGGCGGAGTTACCGATTTCTGCTTCAACGGCTTTATTGTTGGGCGCAGAGGCACATCGCAATCGGACGAAATTTCCGATCTTAACACTCGTCAGCACATTGGGCTTGTTACCGTGGCGGATTTAACTGCCGGCACGCAAACCTGTTACTACGTGAATTCGCAGCAACAAAAGGTATCGGTGTTTATGCCGTTTTACGAAAGTGCCGCTCAAACGGAATTCGTTTTGCCGTTGAAAACAGCGCATGCTGCGGAATAGCGGTGCAAGTTGATTGCGGAATAGCGGTTGCGGAAGGTTGGGTTGAAAAATAGACTATTAAACTGCGTCAGAATTTGCTGTCGCAGAAGGTTGTGCAGAAAAGGAAAGTATCGCAACTGCGGCAAAGCCGTGCAAGCAAACCAAACGCAAGTCAATTTTCAATCGGCAGCGGTGCATTGAAAGTTCACAAAAATTCAAAACGCCACTGTCGTACCGCCTCGCTTGCGCAAGCAACAAAAATGTTTGGAAAAATTGCCGCACAAAAACAAAACAGAAAAATTTCAAAGGCTCTCAACAAAAGTTGGGAGTCTTTTTGTATGCAAAAAGTGTGTTTGGCAAGTGGCAAAGCGGCGCGGCCGAACGTTCCGATTGAGTTGAATAAACGGCGAAGTGGTGCTTTTGCCAAAAAATGTGCCGTGCAAAAACAACGCCGCAAAAAATTGTGCTGACAATCAACATTGGCAGAGTTAGCAACATCAAGCAAAAAAGCGGATTATTCTCCAAGGAAATCAACAAATAGAAATAAAATTGTCCGCAAAAACCAACAAAACGCAATGCAAACAACTAACAAAAAGCAATGGGCTTTCTTCATAAAGGCA
>CAZHUH010000013.1:0-31956 GCA_964535505.1 uncultured Oscillospiraceae bacterium | reverse complement strand
TTCACTTGGTTTGCACTGACGAATCTGAACGTTGGCTTGTGTCATCAACATTCTGCGTCGTTGGCGTCAACGGCGTTGTTTGTTCCGCCGCCCTAGCCTCTCTGCGAGAACGCACAATGTTGCGCACAAAGTTGAACACGGTTATGCCCAAACCTATGATGATATAGATGTAGAACACCCCAAAACGCCAAGTGAACGTTACCCACAACAGAGTAGAACCTGCAATGTTGGAAAACGCCATTGTGATTAGTCCTTCCACCGCACCGCTGCTGCCGGGGGTGGGCACAATGGAGGCGCCCATTGTGGCAAAAGCGTTTAGTCCCATTACGGAAAACGCCGTTACAAAACCTTCGTCTACCACAAAGCCGTCGAACATTTTGATGATGAAATAGGGAAAAGCAAATGTAAGCGAAATTTCGCCTATGCAAATCACAAACAGCAGCACCAAATGCAGCGGTCGCTTTGCCATGATGATGAAGGACGAGCGAAAATCTTGCACCACGTTAAGGGCTTTTTGCATGGTTTTTTCTTTGTCTTTTACTATTTTGAGTTTGTGTCCTACGGAAATCAGCGCGCCTGTAAGTTTGCGCGCCATTTTGGGCATTATTACAAACAGCAAAATGAACACGGGCGGCAACATATTGATACCCCAACCAAGCCAACCGACAATTTTCAAAAAGTTGCCGTTGGTGATGTTTTGCAACACAAAAGAGTTGCTCGCCATTGCCACGCACGCCACGCCGAGCCATGCAAAAGTGTTGAAAAAGTATTTTATCAACACCACCGCGCTTGAAAGTCCGCCGCTGAAACCTTTGCCGTGAAGATAAATAATCTGCGCAGGCTGTCCGCCGGAGGCAAAAGGCGTGATGTTGTCGTAGAAGCGACCCCAAAGGGCAACTTTAGCGCTAACAAGCGGGCGCAATTTTTTTGTTGTGGCGTGAATTATTACCGCAAATTTTGCTATATCCAACAGAACAATTCCCAAAAGCACCGCCACTGTGGCAAAACCGTTTTTAAAGGACACTGCCGAGAATACTTCTACAAAATTTTTCTGTTCCTCGCCCATTTCGCCGGACATTTGGATAATGAGAAAAATGCCAATCGCAATCGCAACAAGTAGCACAACAAAGCTCAACCACTTCTTTTTCTTTTTGGGCGGTTGCGCCGGCACTTGTTTTTTGTTGAAATTTTCTAACGCACTTTCATAATTTTGCTCGCGTTTGGCGGCTCGGTTTTCCGAAACGTTGTTCTGCGTTGTGTCTTTTTCTTCTTTTTGCAACTTTGTCTCCGTTTTCTACTTTACTTTTGCCGTTGCGCCATTATTCATAAGCACTTCGTAATTTTGGCAACACTGTTCTACAACTTGTTCCCACTCTACATGCAAATCGCGCAAAGCGTTTTCGCCGACTTGTTTTGCCGTGCCGCTTTTGATAATTTTTTCCACACCGTCGGCATATTTTTCTACATCGTAGGGAAGCAAATAGCCGTTTACGTTGTTGGTTACCGTGCAACTGGTAACACTGCCTTCGACAAAAACCGTGGGGGTTTTGTAGGTTGCAGCCTCTATTTGCACAATGCTGGAAACGTCGTACAAGCTTGGGAACAAAAACAGATCGGCGCCGGCGTAGTAAACGGACAAATCTTCCGCTTCCAAAATGGTGCCTTCGAATTTTACCACATCTTGCAAATTGGCTTTGGCAACCTTGTCGCGCAGACGCGCCGCATCGGGGCCATCCCCAAGAAAGAACATTTCAAAATCCAAGCCGCGTTCACGCAATTTTTGCAAAACGTCCACAATAAACAGTATGCCCTTTTGCGTGATAAGTCTTCCCACAAAAATGAAGACAGTTTTGCCTTCCAAATGCCGTTCGGCACGGAACTTTTGCCGCACTTGTTCGTAGTTGGGCAAGGGTTTTAGCGGCGTTGCGTTGGGAATAAGAAGGCAACGGCCTTTGTAGCCGTAGGAATAAAGGGTATTTCGGCTGGCGGTGTGCATTGTCCACACCTCCGACGAACAGTTGAACACTTTCATTATTAGTGCTATGCCGATTTTGGTGAGCAACTTGCTTTTTGTGGCTTTGAGGATATCCCTTTTGAACTGACTGTGAAAGGTTGTTACCATAGGAATATGGCGCTTTTTGTGAATTTTAAGCACAAACATGCCGCACAAAAAGGGCGAATGGCAATGGATAAAATCGATTTTGAGGCGTTTGACCAGTTTTTTCATGCGGCAATCGAACATTGGCAAGGCGCATTGGTAATGCAAACTTTTCAAATAAACGCTACGCACGCTTAAAATCGGCACGTTTTTGATGTACACTGTGCCACGATAATCGGGAGCCAAAACAAGCACGTTGTATTGCGGATAGTCGCGAACTAAAATTTCCGTGCAACTTTCCAACACACGCCAAACACCGTCTACGATTGGGTAGGCGTTGTCGCACACAAACAACAGCGTTTTTTTGCCGTTGGAATTGTACTCGTCAATAACCTTTTGGATATACTGCCGATATTCTTTTGATTTACGTTTGAAAGTTATCATTGTTTTGCCGAATTTTAGTGGAGTTTTGCTTGCGCAATGTCTACGAAGCCTGTATAACATGCAATGTTGAAAAGAAACTGATTTTGCGCCGCTTTCGCAAAAACAAATAAGACTTTGCCAAACAAGACGAACGGAATTAACGCAACCATTGGCGAAAATGCGCCGTTTGGCTGCCAATATATTCTTTTACAGTTTAAGTATAGCAATTTGGCGGGTATTTGTCAATCGTAAAGACCAATGTCGAAAGCGCAGTTGTTTGGCTTTGGTTTTCGCAGGACGCGCCCCACCGGCTGCGGCGTTTTGACGGCTTTCACAACCAATTCCGCCTTACACAACTCGTCTTTTGCCATCTTTTGTGAGCAAAAAACCGATTTGCACCGTCTTTTTGCACTCTTTCGCGAAAAAAAACACCTAAATATTGACTAATCGACAAATTGTTGCTAAAATAAATAATAGACTAATAAACAACAAAATCGGCGACAGTGTTGCAACTTTTCGCACCATTACCGCCCAAACGGAGAATAATATGATAAAAATTGTAGTAGATGCATACGGCGGCGACAACAGTCCCCACGCAAATGTGGAAGGCGTTGTTAAGGCATTGAAAGAATTGAACGACGTGGAAATTGTGTTGGTGGGAAACCAGCCCGCTTTGGAAAAACTTTTGGCGGAGGAAACTTACGACAAAAGCCGTTTGAGCATTGTTCACGCACCCGATGTTATTACTTGCAACGACAAGCCCACCGAGGCAATAAAAACCAAAAAAGAAAGTTCGATGGCAAAAAGTTTTGAGCTTATGCGCACCGACAGTTCGGTAAAAGCAATGGTAACGTTGGGGTCTTCCGGCGCACTTTTGGCGGGCGCTGTGTTGCATGTGGGACGTATTCGCGGCGTAAAACGTCCGGCATTTTGCCCCATTTGCCCCACCGTCAACGGCGGCGTTGTTTGCGTTTGCGACAGCGGCGCCAACGTGGATTGCACACCGCAATATTTGCAACAATTTGCCATTATGGGCAGTTTGTTTTTGCAAAAGGCCTACAACGTAAAGAAACCGCGCGTGGCGTTGTTGAACATTGGCGTTGAGGAAGAAAAGGGCGACGAATTGCGCAAAGCGACCTATCCGCTTTTGGAAAACACCCCGAGCATAAACTTTGTGGGAAACATGGAAAGCAGAAATTTTATTTCGGGCGAGTTCGATTTGGTGGTTTGCGACGGCTTTTCCGGCAACGTGCTGTTGAAGTCGACCGAAGGCTCATGCACCTACGTGATGAAGTTGCTCAAATCGGCATTGACAAGCAATTTCAAATCCAAAATTGGCGCACTGCTTTTGAAGGGCAAAATTTACGGCATAAAAAATATGATGGACGTTGGCAACTACGGCGGAGCAGTGCTTTTGGGCACCACCAAAACCATAGTGAAAGGACACGGCAACGCCGAAGGCAGAACCGTTTGCAACTGCATAAAGCAAGCCTACAATATGGAAAAGAACAACCTTTGCCAAGCCATAGGCGAAGAAATTGCGAAACTTGCCGCTGCTGCGGAATAATGCAATAAAACAAACAAATACAATCAAAAACAGTAAAAAGCCCGATTTTTCACAAATGCTTTATGCTATTTTAGGCACCATTTTACTAGATTGCCACGTCGCTGCGCTCCTCGCAATGACGGTAGGGGGGGTATACCGCTTACGTCAAAGTGGGTTGCGCTGTTGACAAAGTGTTTAGTTGTTAACCTAGTGTCTATTAGCAGTAGTGAACCAGATTGCCACGTCGCTGCGCTCCTCGCAATGACGGACAAAATTGGGCGTTTTGAATGACATTAATGACGATAAAGAGTTGGGTTTTATTCAAAGTTTGTAAATACCAAAGGGCACTGAAAATTGTTTTCAATGCCCTTGTTTTATATTATTACACTGTCAAAGTTATTTGTTGCCTTTTTTGTCTTTGATAAACTTCACCAAGTCCATCACCAAGGTTACAAAATAGGCTACCAATCCGCACACAAACAGCACGAAGAATACTATTGCCAAAATTTCCAAAACATTTGGCCAAAAATAAGTCAAAAAATCATTACGTGTATTCAAAACATCAGAATAAGCAAGAAACACCGACAACAAACACGGATAAATCATGTTGATCAGTATTTTTATCTTTTTCATAGTAATAACCTCCTAAATCATTCCATAGCAAAAATCATAGATATCATTATATGTTCCTGCACGAACAAACAAGTCTGCACTATGCATACTACTGTAATTGTGGGATCCCCAATAAATTGTCATTTTATAATCCAACTTCAAGCGGAAGTCTCCAAAAATTAAAGGTCATAAAAGTTGCATTGATTTATTTAGAACATGTTGACCACCGCCTTTTGTGGCAAACGATAAAATTTTATCGTTGCAAACAACAAGAAAAACTACGTTAGCTTGTTGATAGTAAAAGGTTGCTGTTGCAATATCTTTTTCAATAAAAAACAGTAAACATTCGGTTTTAAAATTGCTTTGTTAACTTTATTATACATTACTCACCTTGTCATTGCAAGTGTTTCTGAAAAATTTTGTATTTTGATAAATAAAAAAATGGGTAAAATTGCACAAAGTCAATTTCACCCGAAAAATTATACTGTTATTTTTGCCGCCAGACCTAACGTTTGGCGGTGTTTTTTGCACGCGGCAACGTAAGTTTGTAACTGTCCGTTATCAGTCCGAAAATGACGTTATCGGGCAAGGTGCCGTCCAAAACTACCGTTATCCAATGCAGTTTGTTCATGTGGTAGCCTTCCGTAACCGCAGAGTATTCCTGCCGCCAAATTGCGCCCAGTTCGGGAATGGCTTTGAGGTTTAGGCACGTTTTGCCTTTGTGGTCGTAAACAAGCGCAAAAGTCTTTTTGTTGTCGCAGTGACGAAACAAAGCCCAGTTGAAGTCGCCGAAAGGATAGTCTTCGTAGACGTTTTGAAATTGCAGGCACATTTCTATCGCTTGTTTTCGTTCAGTCATCGTAATCACCGTCGTTCTCTTCTGTTTTGAAAGTTCGCACCACTCCGTTTGTAGTGTCGAAGCCGTAGCCGCGCCCAAGCAAGTAACGTTGCAGACGCTGCAAATTTTTGAGGTCGGGAGATTTGCCGCGCATATACTTTTTTGCCAAAACCAAAGCGTTTTGCCACTCTGTTTCCGAATCGGTTTGAGAGGCTTCTTCCGCCTGTGATTTGCTTATTCCGCGCTGCTGCAACTCTTGAGTCAAGCGGCGTTCGCCCTTTGTTTTGCTGTTTTGCTCAACGTAAAGCGAAGCGTACAGTTTGTCGTCCAAATAGCGATAATCTTTCAATTTCGACACCACGTGGTGCACAATTTCGTCAGCGTAGCCCTTTTTGACGAGATAGTCGCACATTTGTTTTTCCGTTTTCATGCCGCGCGAAAGATAGTCCATCGCATTTTCGAAAGCCACGCTTTTTTCGCTGTCCAGCACCGCTTCGCGCAGTTTTTCGGCGGAAACGTCTTGCCCGATTTTGAGCCCCAACTTCATCACCGTGAGCATTTCCACACCAAAGGCAAACTCGCCGTCCAAATACAAATTGGCACGAGATTTGTTGTTTTTTTGAATTTTCATATCGGTAATTTGCGGCATAAAAAATTTTCCTTTGTTTGGTGTGTTAAATTGTAGCAATAAGTGTTCAAAACTTCAAGCAACGCTTCACGCCGGCATCTAATGTACATTGGGCTTTTGACAAACTTCCATTTTAGGCTATTATAACACACCTTATCAAAAAATTCAATATGCAAATGCCTAGGAACGCAGGCGCCACTTTACGTTGCAGACGAAATTTGCGCAAAAAACTTACGAGAACGTAGGCGGCGTTTTCCGTTGCTCCTGAAATTATCTCAAACCCTTTACGAACGCAAGCGACGGTACTTTTCCACCGCCGCGCGATACTTTGCCGCAAGTTTGGAAATATAGGCTTGCTTTTCTTTGGGAGAAAGCGTTTCCATATATTTTTGGTCGGCAAGACGCATTATCGGGTTGGAGACCAACTCGTCGCTGTCCAAAATGGCTTCCACCTTGGCATAAAATTCTTCATCGGCGCAAAAGCCGTCGTAATCGTAAATTTGACGTTGCAGTTTTTGGCGCTGTTCTTCACACACCTTGCGAGGATTCAGCCCCATGGTTGCCGCAACCTCCTTTTCGTGTTGCAAATTTTGCTTGACGTTTTCCCAAAAACCGTTTTTCATGCGCTCTTTGGCGCGTTTGGCGTATTCCTTGAACGTGTCCATTTTATCCCTCCCTCACAAAACTTTTTACGGAGCGTTTCTCGAAGCCGACAAAACAAGGTGTTTTTTTGTCGTTTTGGGTACAAATTTGACGAAAAAACGCTTAAAAATCAAAATTGCTTACCGAAAAAAATCGGTAAGCAATATCTTTTTCTTTTGTACGCAAAAAATCTTTTGTGAGAGTAAAAACAAAACTACATCTTACTACGTTTTCTTGCAGCTTCAGCTTTCTTTTTACGTCTTACGCTGGGTTTTTCGTATTGTTCCTTTTTGCGAAGATCTCCGATGATACCGTCGCGAGAACAACGTCTTTTGAAACGACGCAATGCACTGTCCAACGTTTCGTTTTCACCAACTTTGATTGTTGCCATTATTTTCGCCCCCTTTCCCGTACCATCGGGTTTTCTCTTGCCTTGATATTATGCCACAATGCGCCGTTATTTGTCAATGATTTGCGCAACAGTTACAAAAATATTTTTTGTACACTTTGAAAGAATGTTTGCTTTTTTAGCACAACTTTAGGTGAGAAGTTTGTAACTTCATCAAAGCATTTTTAACGCTGTCAACCAAATACGCCGCACGCGGCGCCAAGTGCGCTTATACCTTGGCTAGTATTTTTCCGACTGCGCTTTTGCCGAAAAAATCCCAAAAAACGCACGACTACTGATGTTTTTTGTTTTGAATGCGGTTTTTTCGCACTATAGTTTGTTCACGTTCGCCTTGCCAAAACTTTTTGGTTGCATACGCCACCACAAAAGCAATAACCGTAGCGATGCAGCCTTTTAGCATGTACGACAACAAATTGAGTGCCGCAACTTGCACGCCGTACAAAACCCAATCGTATGCGGCGTACCCAACCGACATCCAAATTGTCGCCAAAATTGCGCCCAAAACAAACTGCCACTTTTTGCCCTTCATAATCATGCGGAAAATGCACGGCATGACAAATTTGATAACCAACGTAACAGGCGCATACGAAACGTAGCCGCCCAAAATATCCGCAAGCGCGCTGCCTATTGCCGCAGCTGCCGCATCGTACGGAAATGGCAAAAATACGCATGCCAAAAATATCGCCGCATCGCCCAAATGAACGTAGCCCGTTACG
Source organism: uncultured Oscillospiraceae bacterium (assembly GCA_964535505.1). Classification (GTDB taxonomy): domain Bacteria; phylum Bacillota; class Clostridia; order Christensenellales; family CAG-314; genus Fimimonas. The sequence continues at coordinate 24,044 of CAZHUH010000013.1, read as the reverse complement.
GGAAGAGGAATTTTAAAAAATGTTGTCGCCACAAAAACAAACGCGGCGAAAACCGCTGCTCGAACAAGATTTTTCAACTTCATGCTGTCACTCGGAAAGCTTCAACTTTTCGCAAACTTCTTCCATATTCATTTCCGATTTGTCGTGGAAGGGCCAAGCGGAAATGCCGTCGCCCGTTTTGCGTGGAATTATGTGAAAATGGAGATGAAAAACGCTTTGTTCGGCACTGCTGCCGCTGGCATTCATGATGTTTACGCCGTCGAAACCGCAGTGGGTTACAAAGTGCTGTGAAATTTTTTGCACGGCGCAAATAACGTGTGAAAGAATTTCGGCATCGCAATCCAACACGTTTGTGCAGTGTTTTTTGGGAACAACCAACGTGTGCCCGTACACGTCGCCGGCGTTATCCAAAAAAGCAAGAACGAACTCGTCTTCGTAAATTTTATAACAAGGAATTTCTCCCGAAACTATTTTGCAAAAAATACAGTTATCCATAACTTCCCCTCCGTAAAAATGAATTGTACAGCGCTGTGTTTCACAACGCTTTTTGTTATAGTGATATATTTTTGACAATACGTATATACAAAAAGTGAAAATTCGGCATTTTTGCAAACATTTTCACCGGTGTTTTTTGGGCGAATTCGCGTTGTCTTTTGCGTTCTTTTGCCGAAGTTTTGCAGCAGTAACTTTGCCGCAAAATTCCTCGTTTATTCGCAAACCGAGCCCAACGCACCGTCTGAAAACGGCCGAACTATTTTTACTTTCACCACGTCGCCCGCTTGGCAAGGTTCAAGAAAATACACGCGCAAATATTGCTTTGTGTAGCCTTCGTAGTAGCCGTTGCGCTTGCGTTCGCACAAAACTTCCTGCACTGTGCCCAAAAACTTTTGGCAAAACTCTTTTTTGAGTTGTTGTTTCAATTCGCCCAACACTTTGACGCGGTGGGTTTTTGTCGCCGAGTCGACATCCTGCCACTTGTAGGCAACGGTGCCTTCACGCGGCGAATAGGGGAAAACATGCACATCGGCAAAGCCCACTTTACGCACAAATTGAAAAGTTTCGGCAAATTCCTCCTCCGTTTCGCCGCAAAAGCCCACAATAATATCGGTAGTTATTGCCGCATCGGGAAAAACTTTGCGTATCTTTTGCACCGCCGCAAAATACTGTTCGGCACTGTACTTTCTGTTCATTCGGTGCAAAACGCTTGTGCTGCCGCTTTGCAACGACAAATGAAAGTGCGGGCAAAAGTTGATTTTGGTAAGGCTTTGCAACAATTCTTCGGTAACAACGCTTTCTTCCAAACTGCCCAAACGCACACGTGTTTTTGCGCCTTGAAGCGCCTCAATAAGTTGCGACAAGCTTTCTCCCGTATCCTTGCCGAATTGTGAAATATCTATGCCGATTAGCACCGTTTCGGCGGAATTTGCCGCCTTTACTTCTTCCACAACGCTTTCTATTTTGCGGCTGCGACTTCTGCCGCGAAGGTAAGGAACAATGCAATAACTGCAAAAATTGTTGCAACCGTCTTGAATTTTCACAAATGCGCGGGTGCGTTCTTGCGTGGCAAAGCCTTCCTCTGCAAACACGCTTGGTAACGGCTCGACATCCACGCCGCAACGCAAAATTTCTTCCACTATTTTGGATTTTTCCGCAACACCTTTTATGAAGGTTACATTTTGTATTCCTTCAAACTGTCGGAAATTCTTTTGAGCGGCGCACCCCACCACCAAAATGCGGCAATCGGGGTTGAGTTTGCGAGCGCGCGCCACCAATTGACGAGATTTCTTTTCCGCTTCCTGCGTTACAGCGCAAGTGTTAAGCACAAAAACATCCGCCTTCGTAAGCCCCAAAATAGCCTCGTGTCCCGCATTTTGAAGTGCGGCGACTATTTGTCCGCTTTCGTATAAATTTGTTTTACATCCCAATGTAAAGACCGAAACTACCATAAAAATCTTTGTCCCTTCGAAAAATCAGTCTGCCACTCTTTGCAGCAATACGGCGCACCATTCGCCTTTACTTGCAGTATTGAGAATTTCGAATTTTGTGCCGTAAAGTGCCAAAACTTCATCTAGTTTTACATCCAAAATGCCCGAAAGCACCACCAAAGTGCCTTTGTGCACCACCTTTTCGATATCTTTGTACAGCAGTGCCAAAATGTCCGCCGTCAAGTTGGCAAAAACCACGTCGAAAGTGCCGACGGTTTGTTCCGTTAGGTTGCCTGTTTTGATGGAAACCTTGTCTAAAAGTCCGTTTATTTGGGCATTATGCTTTGCCGCATCAGTAGCTTGGCTGTCGATATCCACCAGTTCGGCGGTTTTTGCACCCAAAAGTATGGCGGAAAGTCCCAAAATGCCGCTTCCGCAACCCACATCCAACACGCGTTTGCCAAACAAATTCAAATTTTCGGCAATGCTTAAACACATTGAGGTTGTTTCGTGCTGACCGGTGCCGAAAGCCACACCGGTATCCAACAGCAACACGGTTTTTTGCGTGGTTACGCTTTGCCATTCGGGGCAGATAACCAACTTTTCCGTTTCTATGGGGCGAAAAGTTTCCTTCCACTTTTCCACCCAACTGTCGCCGTCAACTTGGGCAACGACAATGTTCAAGCTGCCTGCGTCTTGCAGATTTTCAAATTTTTGGCGTAAAAAATCGAGAACACTCAAAGTGTCCTCTTGGTTGCAATATCCTTTCACTTTTACTTCTTCGCAAAAATCTTTTTCGACGTCGTCGTCTTTGTAGTCCCACGAAGAATTTTGATACAAATCGTTTTTGTCGTAGATGCTGACGCCATCCATGCAAACTTCTTGCAAAAAATATGCCACAACTTCCGACGTTTCCGATTTGGTAAAAACGGTTATTTCCGAATACTTCACCGAGCCAACTCTCCTAACCAATCAAAAAGTCGATAAGCTTTTTGGCATTTTGCCATTCGCGCTTTTTCAATTCGTAAAGTTGCTTGCCTTTTTCGGTGATTGTGTAGTATTTGCGCGTTGCACCAACGTTTTCGCCCCAAAAGCCCTTGATACACTCCATATCTTCCAAGCGATGATACGCCGAATAAAGGCTTTGTTCGTTGGGAACAAAAAGATTATCAGTTTTTTTGGAAATAAATCTGCGAATTTCGTTGCCGTATTTGGTGCCCGACATAAGCGCCGAAAGCACGAAGGTATCTATGTGTCCTCTCAACAGGTCGCTGGAAATAACTTTCATCTTTGGTCTCCGTTTGTAAATTGCCAATTGTAAAGCAGACGGAAATAATAGGAACAAAGGTTGAAAGCGTGAACATCACACACATTGCCGAGCAGGTTTTTTGGTTGTTCAAAAGACAACGCACAACGCCTGTGTTCGAATTATTTTGGGCCGCCGCAACGAAACTTTTTTAGACGTTCCGATTTTTTGTTGCTACTATGTCTATCATAGAGATTACACCGTAAACGATATTTTGTAAAGCAGAAAAAGGGCATTTTTCAAAAAATAAATTTGTGTCGTTTTTTTCGCAAATAACACCGACAAAAATGGCAAAATGTCTACAAAAAAGATGCGCCAGATTTGCTTACCAACTTCAACAACGGCTTTTGAACAAGCATTTTGCAACAACACAAATCCGCAACGGCGGCACCGCCAACAACTCGCAAAAGCGCCGAAAAACAGACGCTTTTGTGAAGTTTTGACAAAGTTTTCTTAACTGTGACAATAACACTGCGTGGAAAGCACTGCGAAGAAATAGCCGCATGCCGCCTGAAGCAAACCCCTACGCCAAACGAATTTGGCTTGAAACATCCGTTATGGCAAGTTTTTCTGCGGAAAGCACCAGGTGAATTTCTTCACCCAAAAGGTTTTCGGCATGGGACTTTTCCACGGCAACGTTAACCGTCAGCCCGTCTTCCACACTGCAAGACACAAACGCTTCGGCACCGTAATCCAAAACGGAGATTACCTTTGCAACAATGCCCTTGCTAACCAGTTCGGCACCTGCTTCGCGTGAAATTTCTTCCGGTGGCAAAAGTTCGGCAATGCCGATATCGTGCGCGTCGCAATCGAAACGCAATTCTTTGCCGAACACGCCCTGACCGCCGCCGCTTACCAAGCGAGCCACAATCTTTTTGGGACAAAGCACAGCTGCACCGCAAACATCCAAAGTGTAAGCGATGTCTTTTTCCGATTTGATTTTGCCATCCGTCTCTTTCTTGACGGAAACGTTGTGTTTGGTAACTTTGCCTTTAAGCACGTTATTTACCGCAAGGGGTTCCACCACCGCAACGCCGTTGCACTTTAGGGTAAGTTGGGTGAAATCCAACCCGATTTTTACATTTTGCGCAATTTCGTCATCATCGTTAGCCAACGCGAACAAAATTCTGTCGGCAACTTTCAGGTGCACCAAGCGTTTGCCGGACACGTCTTCTTCGGCAAGCAACGTTGCGGAGATTTCGCCGCCGATTTTTACCGCAGTGGTTGGAATAACCAAATCGTAGGTGCCGTCTTGCGCATCAATAGCTTTGGGCAATGCCACTTTTGCACCCAAAAATTCCGCCACACCGCCATTTACGGCGCATTGAACTTCGACGCTTTGGGGGATGCGCGGCGCCACGGTGTTTTCCGTTTCCGCATCGAACACGTGCATGTTGGAAAGGTCTAACGAAACATCGATAATTTCGCCCACGTCATAAAAACTGCCGGCAGGAGCTTTCAAAATAACTCTTGTGGGACTTTCCGCCAAAGTTTCTTCCCTATCGATGTTAAAATCGGCATACACTTGGCAATCGGTGCCCAATTCTTCCATATGCGAAACGCGACACTTTGCCTTAAAGGGATATTGATTTGTATCGACGGAAACGTGCTCGGCGCGAATGCCCAAAATTACCGGTTTTTCGCCATTCAAGTAACTGTGTTGTGCCTTTTTGAAATATTCCGCAGGTGCGGTCAAACTTACCGGAGTGTTGTCGAAGGTTACCGTAACCGTATCGCCGTTTTCCTTCAACTTGCCGTTGAAAAAGTTCATTTGAGGAGTGCCGATGAACCCTGCCACAAACTTGTTGCAGGGGAAACGATAAAGGTTGCGAGGAGTATCGATTTGTTGAATGAAGCCGTCCTTCATTACCACAATGCGCGTGCCCATTGTCATCGCTTCAACTTGGTCGTGCGTAACGTAGATGAAGGTGGTTTGCAATTTGTGATGCAGTTTGGAAATTTCCGCGCGCATAGCAGTGCGCAGTTTGGCATCGAGGTTGGAAAGGGGTTCGTCCAACAAGAACACTTTGGGTTCGCGCACGATGGCACGCCCCAAGGCAACACGCTGACGTTGTCCGCCTGACATTTCTTTGGGTTTTCTGTCCAAATATTCGGTGATACCCAAAATTCCCGCCGCTTCTTTCACTTTGTCGTCAATTTCCTGCTTGGTGTATTTGCGCTTGAAAATTATTGGGTTGCCCTTTTCGTCCAAAACGGGGTTGCCTTGTTTGTCGCGCTTGACGTCGTCTATTCGGCGCAAACGCAAGCCAAAAGCCATGTTTTCGTAAACTGTCATGTGCGGATAGAGTGCGTAGTTTTGAAACACCATTGCAATGTCGCGGTCTTTGGGTTCAACATCGTTGACGATGGAATCGCCTATACGCAACTCGCCTGCCGTGATTTCTTCCAACCCGGCAATCATACGCAGTGTGGTAGATTTTCCGCAGCCGGAAGGACCGACGAAAACGATAAATTCTTTGTCGTTGATATCCATACTTAAATCGTTTACTGCTTTTACGCCGTTGGGATAAACTTTGTAGATGTGACTGAGTTTTAGACTTGCCATAACGCACGCTCCTTTCAGAACAAAACTAGGTGAAATTTATCCTAGATTTGCACATTTTATTATTTTGATACCATTATACCCAAGCAATACGAGTTTGTCAATATATCACAACAATAAAAAACATTGTTCACTAATAAAAATCTAGGATAAATTCTAGCAACAATTTTTCCAAACCGCTTGAAAACGGCGAAAAGAACTGCTATAATACAGTGTGAAAATATAATATTGGAACAACCGAAATAGCCATTAAACGCCGAAAGCCGTTTTTGTTCGCAGGCACCAAACGTTTAATGCTAAAAAACTACACAATAAAAGAGGAGAATAATTATGCTGATCGACAGCAAAAAAATCGTTTCAATGACGGAAGCAAACCAAAATTTTTCCAAGGTGGTAAAACAATGCGAAGAGGACGGCTGTTGCATCATTTTTAGAAACAACAAGCCAAAATTTGTGTTGTTGGATATAGAAAGCTTCGATTTGACTTTGGAAGATGCCGACGACAACTTGGAACAAATTGCCAAAAGAGAAATGGACAAAGCCAAATGGCTGTGAAACGCCATATTGTCCTTCACAGAGAAGAAGAGAAAGGGTAGCTTTGCTCTTTGATTGCCCTCTTCTTTTCACCTTATTTTCATCATTGCGAGGCAAAATTCGGCGGCAAAGCAATCTATATCGTTAAGCTTGTTTACAATTTTTCTACTAGATTGCCTCACTTCGTTCTAAATGTCAAAAAGCTGCGAAAATGCAATTTACCAAAAGCAAAAATCCCGTTGAAAACACGTTCAACGGGATTTCGTTTTTAGTTTTTTCGACAAAGTTTGTTTAGTCGGTCTAACTTGCAATAACAGAATAGAGTTTGCCTTGTGCAATATTTTGTGATTTTGCAATTTGAGGCGTCAGCTTTTGTAAGCGCTTAGCCACAGTTTTGCCGCCACTCATTATGCAATTTTGTTTTTGCGCAAACTTGTTTTGAAAAACGCCCGAATATGCAGTTACGCCGCAGTTGCATCTTTGAAAACAATAAGTGTTTGATAGGGGCTAATTTTTGTTGCTGATGTAAGTTCGATTGTGGTTCCCAACGTGTCGAGATAAAGATTCCAGTCGCTCAAATCTACCGTCAAATCCGTCAAAGTGCCGTTGGCATGTATCACGCGGTAAACTTTGCCGTTCTGAGAATCTACGATATCCAACTGCAATGCACTGCCGTTTGCAAGTTTGGTTACGGTGTAGTTGTTCTCGATTTCGCTTTCTTCAAGGTGCAAACCGCTACAATCTTTTTTGAACGCAATCAAGAGTTGATAGTTAGCAAACATATCAGCATTGGTAATTTTGAGAGAGTAGTCCAATTCGTTGATTTTGTAACTGGATTGGTACGAATTGTGCACCTCATCGGTGGTTGCGCCGTCTACGTTTTTGGTGCGCAAGAATTCTTCGCCTGCCAACATAAAGGTTGTGCCGTTGGATGTGAACACAACGGAGTTTGCCAGCATAGCCATTTGCTTAACAACCGTTTCGTCGGTGATTCCTGCGGCTTTGATTCTGTCGTAAAGAGTGTAGTTGTCGTGGCATGTTACGTAGTTTACCGTTTTGTTAGGATCTTTAACTGTGCTCTTTGTGATGCCTTTCATTCCATTTATAATGTTGGTCAAATCGTTTTCGGAAACAGTTGAGCTGTTGGTTATCCAGCCTTTTGTCGAAACGCCATTCAAACCGCTTTTGATGAGTGCGTCACGCATTTGATCGTTAAATTGGCCGAAATCGTCGAATTGGCTGATGTTATCTTGTTTTGCTTGCAAGTTTGCCGACAAGCCGGAAGTGCCGCCCGTCCAAGGTTCACCGTAAACAACGATGTTTTCGTTGATTTCTTGCAAAGCGTCCACAAGTTGGTTCATGGTTTCGATATCATGCAAAGCCATCAAGTCAAAACGGAAACCGCCTAGTTTGTATTCTTCCGCCCAGAAGCAAACAGAATCGATCATAAACTTGCGGAACATGCTGTGATCGCTGGCCGTTTCGTTGCCGCAACCCGATCCGTTGTAAGCAGTGCCGTCGATGTTGTAGCGATAGTAGTATCCGGGCATAAGCACATCGAAGTTGGAACCGTTTGCGCTGTTTACGTGGTTGTACACCACGTCCATAATAACATTGATGCCCTTGCCGTTGAAGGCTTGAACAAGTTGTTTGAATTCGCGAATGCGAGAGTAGCCGTCGGTGGGGTCAGTGGAATAGCCGCCCTCCAACACGTTGTAGTTCAAGGGATTGTAACCCCAGTTGAAACTCATGTCGGCTTCATCGTTGGCTTGATCGAACACGGGCAAAAGTTGCACTGCGTTTACGCCCAATTCCACAATGTGATCGAAACCGGTTTTTACCGTAACACCGTCTTGAGTGTAGGTTGTGCCGCTTTCAACAACGCCCAAGAATTTTTTGCGGATTGTTTCCGTGCCTGTCCACGTGGAGGAAGACGTTACGTCAGCGACGTGAGTTTCCCAAACAACCAATTCTTTGCGGTCGTATCCGATGGGTTGAACTTCGTCCCATCCGGAAGGGTCTGTTTCATCAAAGTTGACAATTTGTCCGCGAAGTCCGCTCAAGCCGGCACTTTTTGCATAGGGGTCTACAATTTCCACACCGCTGGGATAAACATAACTGAAAACGGTGTAGGTGTAATATTTGCCGCCCAAATCTTCTTCGATGTTGGTTTCAAACACGCCTTTTTCGCCCTTGGTCATTTCAACCGTGCGAGGAGTTTCATCTCCGTTGCCGTGTTGATAGATGTTGAGCAAAATTTTGGTTGCAACCGGTGACCAAACACGAAATTCCGTGTGACTTGCGCTGTAAATCGCGCCAAGTTCGCCATCATAGTAGTAGGCGTCGTCAAATTCCTGGCTGTCGAACAAACGAGTTAAGCCCACAGAAACGGTTGCAGATGCTCCGTCATCGAAATTGAGCTCCACCACGGTTTCTTGAGAAAGATCGAGTTGAGTGTTTTCCGGCAAGGAAAATTCCACATGACTTTTGGATTCGCCGTCAACTTGAACATATTCCGTTTCGCCGCCTTTCAAAACAAGGCTGACGATTTTCGCACTGGAATTTACTACCACCGTAGATCCGTTGCTGAACCATGCGGTGCTTGCATATTGCATTTCGTTGGGTTGCTTGTACAAATTTACGTCTCCTTCTTTCAAATAAACGTGCATATAATTGTTTTCATCTTTTGTGAGTGTAGACAAATCCAACATTCTGTCGGCATCACAGTCTTTCACCCAATCGGCTTGCAAACGCGGAATAATGCCGATTCGAGACGTTTCGGTCGCGCCGAAAGCAGACAACGGATAAATGGCAATGCCGCCGAAGTCATCTTGATAATTCAAGTTGAAAAGTTGACCGTCTTTGCCGTCCGACCAAATCCAAAAGCCCCAAGTAAGGTAGTCTGCTTCGCTTTTCCGTTGATAGTGAAGCATAAGGGAAGGCTCGCTTGCTTTTTGCGGATAATCCGTGGGCAAAACGCTTTGTTGCGAGTTGGGATCGACATAGTCGGGATCCTTGGCGCCGCAAACCGTGCAAACGCCGTCCACATACGTGTGAGTGTGATCGTCATCCGGGGTTTTCGGTTGGCATGCGACCAGAGTCAAACTCAATGCGAAAACCAAAACCAAAACAATCAGTAACAGTTTTTTCCTCATAATTCCTCCGTTTTGCCGCAACAGCGCAAATGCGCGACGTGCGACAAGAAATTTGCATTATTTCAGCAAAGATATTGTACCATTTTTACGAATGCTTTTCAATAGTTTTTTTGAGAAATAAAAGCACTATTTAGATAAGGTAGACGTAGCGAGCAGCAATTTGTTTGGTTGGCGACCTAATGCATGGGGCAAGTCTGCGCAGTCAACATCGAGGGATTATTTGGCAGACATAAAATTTGCGCCACAGCAATACTTCGACGCTGTTTAATTGCGATAGCGTACATATGCGGTTGGCGGATAGCGAAATTATACTTTTCTTAAACAACCTTACTTTTGATAAAGAGCCGTAAAATTACTTCCCCCGAACATTTGTCAAAAAATATAAGTGTTTATAAGTACTTAACCATATTTCTTGCCTTTGGGATTTTTCACACCAACATTTGACAAAGAGGCAATCCTCCTCCACGACTTTGACTCAGAGCCTCTATATATGCACGGCTCTGCCCCAACACGCGGTCACTATAAAGAAAAACCCCGAAAATGCTTTCGAGGTTTTTTGAAAATTTCCGCTTGTGCCGCTTTTTGAGTACCCGTTGGTGCAAAAAGTGTTTTTCTGCACACATTGTGCGAAAAGTTTTTGAAACTATTACTTAAGTTCAGCTTCTGCGCCGGCTTCTTGAAGTTTCTTAACAATGCCTTCTGCGGTTTCTTTGGGTTGAGCTTCTTTGATTGTAGCAGGAGCGCTTTCAACCAAGTTTTTGGCTTCTACCAAGCCCATAGCGGTAATTTCGCGAACAGCTTTGATAACAGCAATTTTGTTTGCGCCGATAGCCTTCAAAACTACGTCGAATTCCGTCTTTTCTTCTTCTACGGGTGCTGCTGCAACTGCGCCGCCTGCAACTGCGACGGGTGCTGCTGCGCTTACGCCGAATTCTTCTTCAATTGCATGAACGAGTTCGTTGAGTTCCAAAACAGAGAGAGACTTTATCTCTTCAATAAACTTTTTTGTATCCATTGTTGATATCTCCTATAAAAATTTTATTTTGTGGGCTGTGCCCGTATTGCCGATTTTTGCGTTAGGCTACGGCTCGCCATAAATTTTTTGTTATTGCTTTTCCGCAATGGCATTCAAAGCCACTGCCAATCCGCGCATAGGCGCGGACAATACGGATACCAACATAGCAAGCAATGTTTCTCTGTTGGGAACCTTAGACATTGCGTCCACGATGTTCGCATCGGCAAATGCCTTGTCGAACATACCGCACTTGATTTCTATCGTTTTGTATTTCTTTACACCATCTGCGGCAACTTTTGCCGGTGCAACGGCGTCTTCCATACCAAACGCAATTGCGCTGGGACCGTTCAATGCTTCGTCAAATTCCGTATAACCAAGTTCACTCAACGCTTTTCTTACAAGAGTGTTTTTCAAAACCTTGTATTCTACGCCGTTCTTTCTGAACTCCGAACGGAATTCTGTATCTTGAGCCACGGTAAGACCTTTGTAGTTGATGATAACGAAAGAGTGACTGTTTTGAATTTGTTCTTTGATTTGTTCGACAGCTTCTCTTTTTGCCAACTGTGTGGGGCTCAAGTGACCTTCATGACGTTCATGATCCATTTTGTGTTTTCCTCCTTTTTTGAAAATTTATCAAAAAACCCTTGCACGCGACTTTTTCGGTACAAGGGTTGGAGTCTTGCGACTGCGCCTACTTTGTACCTCGGCAAGATTTACTTTTGCACTTGCTGTCTTTGGTTACGCTGTTAGGGATATTTTGTTGTGTTTGGAAAACTATTCTATTAAGAACGATAGTTTACCTTGATGCCGGGACCCATTGTCGTTGCGATTGCAACGGATTTTAGGTATGTGCCCTTTGCGCTTGCCGGTTTAGCCTTGATGATAGCGTCCATGATTGTGGTAACGTTTTCAAGAAGTTTGTCTTTGCCAAAAGATTTTTTGCCGAAAACAACGTGACAGATAGATTGTTTGTCCACACGATATTCGACTTTACCTGCTTTAACGTCGTGGATTGCTTTGGCAACATCCATTGTTACCGTGCCGCTTTTGGGGTTGGGCATCAAGCCTTTGGGACCCAAAATTTTACCCATACGACCGACCAAACCCATCATATCGGGGGTGGTGATCATAACGTCGAAATCAAACCAGTTTTGCTTGGTGATTTTTTCGATGTATTCTTCCGCGCCAACGTAATCTGCGCCGGCTGCGGTGGCTTCGTCGGCTTTTGCACCTTTCGCAATAGCCAAAACGCGAACGGTTTTACCTGTTCCGTTGGGCAAAACCACAACGCCACGAACTTGTTGATCGGCGTGACGGCTGTCTACGCCCAATTTTACGTGAAGTTCCAACGTTTCGTCAAATTTTGCGGTAGCCGTTTCAAGTGCCTTTTCGATAGCTTCCGCCATATCGTATTGCTTTGATTTATCGATTTTTTTCAAAGCGTCAACATATTTCTTTCCTCTCATTTGGCGCCTCCTAGTCTACCACGACAACGCCCATACTGCGCGCTGTTCCTGCAATCATCGAGCAAGCCGATTCCAACGATGCTGCGTTCAAGTCTACCATCTTCATTTTTGCGATTTCTTCCACTTGAGCCTTTGTGATTTTTGCAACCTTTGTTTTGTTGGGGGCTGCGCTGGCTGTTTCGATACCGCAAGCCTTTTTGATGAGGACGGGTGCCGGGGGTGTCTTCAAGACGAAAGTGAAGCTGTGGTCTTGATAAATTGTTACGATAACCGGGATGATAAGCCCTGCCTTATCTGCCGTTTTGGCGTTGAAATCCTTGGTAAAACCGGGAATGTTTATTCCGTGAGGACCAAGAGCAGAACCTACCGGGGGTGCCGGTGTAGCTTTTCCGGCAGGAAGTTGAAGTTTTACAACTGCCGTTACCTTTTTTGCCATAAGTTTTTCCTCCTGTTGTGGTTGTAGCGAAAACGCTTCTTGCGTTTTCTCCCATACTCCGTTTTTGTGTGGCGCAAACGGGCAAGCGCCGAATTATACCGACCGTTTTGGGAAAGCAAAAACTATTGTTATTCTTCGCTTTCCTCTACGGTAGTTGCATTGGTGATTTTTTCTAACTGAACAAAGTCCATATCAACGCAAGTTTCGCGTCCGAACATGTTCAACAACACCTGTACTTTTTGACGAGCAGGCTCAATTTCTTTTATCACGCCCACCAAGCCGTCAAACGGACCACTTACAACCTTTACGCTGTCGCCCACAAGCATATCGAAATCGGTTACATATTCTTCCAAACGAAGGCGTTTTACCTCCTCCGCATCCAAAGGCCATGCTTTTCCGTTGGGGCCGACAAAACCGGTTACGCCACGGGTGTTGGTAAGCATAAACCAAAGTTGCGATGAATACACCAATTTGATAAACACGTAGCAGGGCATAATTTTGGCTTCATAGGCCTTTTTCTTGCCGTTGCGGTCTTCTATCAAAGTTTCGGTGGGAATTTTGATATCCAAAATTACATCTTGCAAATTGCCGTTTTCCACCATTTGCTCAATGCTTTTTTTCACCAAACTTTCATAGCCGGAATAGGTGTGAAGTATATACCATTTTGCATTGCTGTTTTCGTTCATAATATCAGCCTTGGGATCCCATCAAAGACACAAGCCATCCAAACAAAGTGTCGAAGCCATAAAGAATAATGCCGAAAAACAGCACAACAAGCAAAACGATGCCGGTGTTTTTTAGCACGGTTCTGAATGTGGGCCAAGATACTTTTTTGAGTTCGCTCCAACTTTTCACAAAGAAAGTGCCGAGTCTTTTGAACAAATTGGGCTTTTTAGCCGCGGTTTTAGTAGCCATAACCTTTCTCCTTACTTCGATTCTCTGTGTACGGTGTGCTTTTTACAAAATCTGCAATACTTGTTTCTTTCAAGTCTGTCGGTTGTGGTTTTGCTGTTTTTATAGGTATCATAGTTGCGTTGTTTGCATTCCGTGCAAGCAAGCACTACTTTTACTCTGTTACCTTTCTTCGCTGCCATAACTAAATTCTCCTGTAATTTGTGCGCAAACAACAAAAAAACGTAAATTTTGCACGCAAAAAATTACACCCCCTATAAGAAGTGCTAGATTATGATACCATATATTGCCATCGATGTCAACGAAAAATGGCAAAAAACAAAATAAAAATTGTTCAAAATTAAGAAAAAAACGCAAAAAAAGCGCACAAACTTTGTTTTTTCTATTGACAAGCCACAACAAAACAATTATAATAAACACCCACCAAAAACGAGAAAACTTTCGTTGCTCGAAAAAATAAATTTGCAGACAAACCTGTCGCCCCCGATAAAACGGTTGGCGATGGCGAAAGTTTTGGATAACCACAAAATAAGGAGAAATTCCGACATGATTGACTACAAAAAATTGGTAAAAGAGGCCTACGAAGCGCAAAAATTTGCCTACGCACCCTACTCGCATTGGACGGTTGGCGCGGCACTTTTGACAAAGGACGGAAAAATTTTTCGAGGATGCAACATAGAAAGTGCCACCTTTTCGCCTACCAACTGCGCCGAACGCACGGCAATTTTTAAGGCAATTTCCGAAGGCGAACGCGACTTTGTTGCCATTGCCATTGTGGGCAACGACATCAACTGCAAAATAGGCGAAGGGGAAATTTGCCCCCCATGCGGAGTTTGCCGCCAAGTTATGACGGAATTTTGCCCTGCCGATTTTGAAATTGTGTTGGCAAAAGATTACGACGACTTTGAAGTGCACACGTTGGCGGAACTTGTGCCTCTTGTGTCACTGCCGATAAAAGGCTAAACAGCCTCCAAAACGCGAGACGGTTTGCCAAAAAAAACAAAGAGAAACTAAGTTTAATATAGTTTTGTTTGACAAAAGCAACGTTAAATTTTGTTTGACAAAAGCAACCACAAATTGTTGCCAACCTCAACGACAGAGGAAACAATATTTGTTACTTACCCCTAAACTTTACAACAAAACCAATTATTCTTCGTTGCAAAGTTGTTCGTAAAGTTCAAAAGCCTTGTCGATTGTTTCATCGTCGGCAACAAGCTCCAACAAATCGTGGTTTTCGGGATCGAGTTTGAACACGTATCCCTCTTCGGAAACGTTGCCTTCTTCGTCCAACGGACACAAAATGCAATAAATTTTGTCGTCGATATCCAAGGTTGCCTCTTGCTCGAATTCCGTTTCCACACCGCTTTCGTCGCAAAGCACCACGTTTCCGTTGTCTTCCGAATCGGTAATAATGTCAAATATCGATTTTTCTTCGTTCATTGTTTTTACTCCTTTTGCGGTGCGGCAAATGTCGCACCGTTTTTGTGCGCAATGTCGCCGCCCCGTCTTTGCTATTTATCGCCGCTTTCAGAACTTTCGACAGATTCGGCTTTGGTTTTTGCGCCTTCCGTTTTTGGGGTAAGCCCCACCACGTCGTCCACCGGCATACAGAAGGCAATGCCCTGCCCTGCCGTTTGCAAACCAACTGCCTTGTAAAGCGCGTGCAAAATGTCGTCTTTCACTTCGCGTTCCACCAAAATCATAACAATTTCTTTTTCCGGCTGAACGGTTATGTTGAATTTTTGCTCCGCCTCGGGGTTGGCGGTGCCGCGCGCATGAATAACCGTGCCGCCGCGTGCGCCGAAATTTCTCGCCGCTTCCATAACGGAATCGGTATAGCCGGCGTTTACTATGCACATTATCACTTCGTATTTGTATTCCACAGCCATTTTACCCCTCCTTGTTACACAAAAATTTGTAAATTGCCACGCCTATCGTACACGTCATAGGCACCGAAAAAGCCACGCCCTTGCCTTGGCGAATTGAGACAAATTTTTCTTGCAAAACGGCAAGCGCCGACTTGGCATTCTCTTGCGTAACCACGCTGAAGATGACGGTTTTTTCCGTTTCCGGCGCAAGTAGCCCAAAGGTTTTTGCCGCAGTTCCAACAGCCGCAAACGCCAATTGCAAATTGCCGAAAGATTGCAGTAAATCCAAAAAATATTCGCCTTTTTCGCGGTTTACCACCGTGATTAGCAAGGTCAACTTGTCCGGCGCAAGGGGCGATTGCGATGTTTTTTTGGATAGCGAAACCTTTTTGAGCGATTGTTGCGCTATTTTTGTTATGTGCAACGCCTTTTTGGAATCTTCTGTGTCTTTTTGGGACAACTGCTCAACATTTTGCGGTTGCCGTTGTTGCACCGCTGTTTGGGTCGGCTCTGCCACATTTTTCTGTGCACGCACCGCCGCCGTTTTATTCAATTCGCCGACGGCACCGACTTCGCCCACGGGCAAACCGCCGTTTTTGTTTTTTTCCATACAAAACCTCACATAAAGCGAATGATTTCTTCGTCATCCGAGTTCAAAATACGGTTGCGAGCAATGCTGTCGCGCATTTTTTTGCTCATAACGGCACGAAAACCCAAAACTTGAATGGTAATCAATGGTGTCATTGCCACCATTGCCACAACGCCAAACGCATCTGTCAACACGGCTTGTTGCCCGTTTGCCGCCACACAAACGCCAATGGTAAGCGGCAAAATGAAACTGGTAGTTAGAGGACCGGAAGCCACGCCGCCGCTGTCGAAGGCTATTGCAGTGTAGAGTTTGGGTACAAAAAAGCCCAACCCAAGCGACAACACGTATCCGGGGATAAGATAGTACAAAATGGAAAATTTCAGCCACAACCGCAACATGGAAAGACCAATGGAAATGCCAACACCAACGGAAAGCGCCACCATTAGCGAACGTTTGCTGACGGTTCCGTTGGTTATTTCCTCCACTTGCTTGTTCAAAACGCGCACCGCCGGCTCTGCCAAGACGGTAACTGCGCCCAAAATAAAGGCAAACACAATGGAAACCGCAGGATGATTATTTGCCAATTGCCTGCCCAATTCGTAGCCGATTTTCATAAATCCTGCCGAAACCGCCGTCAAAAACAGCACCAAACCCAAAAACGTGTACACCAAACCGACGGCAATGCGCAAGACTTCGCCTTTGGGTAACTTCAAACTTACAATTTGAAAAATAAAAAACACCACGGCAATAAGCCCCAACGACAGCGCAACTTCTTTTGTAACTTGCAACATCGTAGCAAAAAAGTCGCCCACCACGTTATTTCCCAGCGAATAGTCGGGCAAAGTGTAGTCTATGCCGCCTTGGGAAAAAATTCCCAACACGCCCACTGCCAACACAGGTCCAACCGAGCACATGGCAATAAGCCCAAAGCTGTTTTCGTTGGCATCTTTGCCGCCCAAAGTTTGCGCAATGCCCACGCCCAACGCCATAATAAACGGAACCGTTATCGGCCCGGTGGTAACGCCGCCGCTGTCGAACGCCAAAGCGAGAAAATCGCCGTTGCCTGTTTCGATCATCAATGCCGCCAACGCAAACAAACACATATAGAAGAAAACAAGTAGGCGCGAAAGAGACAACCTGAAAACAATTTTCAAAACCGCAAGCAGCAAAAACATGCCTACGCCCACGCCCACCGAAACAATCAGCAACGTTGGGTTGACTTTTTCGGCAATTTGGCCGGCAAGCACAGACAAATCAGGTTCGGCAACGGTTATCAAAAACCCCATTGCGAAACATACCGGCAACAGTACGCTTAACCTTTTGGATTTTGTAAGACCTGTGCCCAAATAGTCGCCCATCGGCGTCATTGCGATATCTGCACCACGGCCGAATAAGCCTATGCCCACGACAAGCAATGCGGCGGAAACGCAAAACACGGCAATTTCGCGTGCGGAAAGAGACACCCACGGCGTGCAGCATAACACAAGCACCAACACCAACACCGGCATCACCGAAAAAAAGGATTCTTTTGTCTTTTTCCACAACTCTCTGCCCAAAAATTACTCCTGCCGAAAAATTTTATGATTTGCCAAACAAAAATTTGCAAACCAATTTTGAAATATGCGTTGCGCCGAAAGCCTTTTGATAACCGAAAGGTACACCAAATAAGTACACACCTGCCGCATTTTTCGCAAAAAACGCACGACGCTTCGTTTGGGGGTGCAAGAACAAACTAAATGCCGAAAGCACTACGTCGAAGGCGCAAAAGGCTTGAAACATTTGCTTCAACAACAAAACCCAAACGACCGCAATGATTTTACAACTATTACTATACCAAATTTTAAAACATTTTGCAACAAGAAAGCACCTCAAAATGAAATTTATATTGCACGTGTTGATTTGAACCAAGACGGGAGCGCGGCGCACTCTTCTACATTATTGTATGGAACATATAGTTGATGTTTGAACAAACCTTTGAGAGTACCATAAAAATGTGTGGGCGCGCCATTGGTCGTCTGTTTCTATTGTCGCGGCAATCAATCTGACGGCAAAGGGCATATATTATACCATCATTGCGAGAAGCGCAGCGACATGGCAATATAGTGAAATATAGTTAATCAACACTAGGTTGCCAACCAACCAAAAGCCGCCGAACGTGCAATACACTGTTTTTGAAAGTGGTGTCCCCCCTTACCATCATTCCGAGAAGCGCAGAGGCAAAGCAATTCGAAAAAAACACGTACAAACGCATTTGTTAAAATAATCCACGGATTGCTTCACTTCGTTCGCAATGACGAAAAGAACGTCATTACCAGAGTAGAAACAATCCCTCAGACATTCCGTGCCGAATCCATTAACACAATGAATCCAAGAAATAAGGATGTGCCGTAGCCGAAGAGTTTAACGTCTCCGCCCCTATACAAGACGCCAAGAAATTAGGATCACAACAAATTAGGCGAAAATATTTTTTGTTGTGTTTTTGTCTTTTTATGCAAAAAACAAAAGCAAGCAAACACATTTTTGCCACTACGTATGTTAGTTTTTGTATCAGCACCATCATTTTTCATGCAAAAAACCCAAAGCAAAATGCCTTGGGTTTTCGTTGTTTTTGTAGTCTTTACACAAAGTGCGGAGCGTCGAAAACGCCGTCCCTACCCGTGTGTTTTCGGCATGTATCCTAAAAACTATTTGATGATTTTGGAAACAACGCCGGAGCCAACTGTGTGACCGCCTTCACGGATAGCGAAACGAAGTCCTTCTTCCATAGCGATGGGGGTGATCAATTCAACTTTGATGTGAGTGTGGTCACCGGGCATAACCATTTCTACGCCTTCTTCAAGTTCGATTGTTCCTGTAACGTCGGTTGTGCGGAAATAGAATTGAGGACGATAGCCTTTGAAGAACGGGCTGTGACGGCCGCCTTCTTCCTTTGTAAGCACGTACACTTGACCTTCGAATTGGGTGTGAGGTGTTACACTTTTGGGTTTAGCAATAACTTGTCCACGTTCTACTTCTTTGCGATCGATACCACGAAGCAACAAACCAATGTTGTCGCCTGCATAAGCAACGTCCAAAAGTTTGCGGAACATTTCTACGCCTGTAACAACGGATGTTTTGATTTCGTCCTTCAAACCAACGATTTCTACGGGGTCGGAAGGTTTGATAGCGCCACGTTCTACTCTGCCGGTTGCAACTGTGCCACGACCTGTGATGGTGAACACGTCTTCTACGGGCATCAAGAAAGGTTTGTCGGTGTCACGTGCGGGAGTGGGGATGTAAGCATCAACAGCATCCATCAAATCCAAAATGGGTTTGTAAACGGGATCGTTGATGTTGTGGTTGCCGGATATATAAGCGTCCATAGCAACTTTCGCGGAACCGCGAATGATGGGGATGTCGTCGCCGGGGAATTCGTAGTTGGAAAGAAGTTCTCTTACTTCCATTTCTACCAATTCAAGAAGTTCTTCGTCGTCAACAAGGTCTGTCTTGTTCAAGAACACTACGATATAGGGAACGCCAACCTGACGTGCAAGCAAGATGTGCTCACGTGTTTGAGGCATGGGACCGTCGGATGCGGCAACAACAAGGATTGCGCCGTCCATTTGTGCAGCGCCTGTGATCATGTTTTTTACATAGTCGGCGTGGCCCGGGCAGTCTACGTGCGCATAGTGACGTTTGTCGGTTTCGTATTCTACGTGTGCGGTGTTGATTGTGATACCACGAGCTTTTTCCTCGGGTGCTTTGTCGATTTGGTCATAAGCCATAACTTCTGCGTCGTTCTTCATGGACAAAACCATGGTGATCGCAGCTGTCAAGGTTGTTTTGCCGTGGTCTACGTGACCGATAGTACCAATGTTGACGTGTGGTTTGCTTCTGTCAAATTTAGCTTTTGCCATTGTTGTGATTTCCTCCTGTTTTTGTTTGAAAGGTTTTGTTATTTGTTTTTCAAATTGATTTTATTATATATTATTTTTTTGTTTTGGTCTACACTTTTCAAGATATTTTACCAAAATTATTGGCAAAATGGAAACTTGTGCAGACTTCTTCTGCCGTAAACCGACGTGTGCACCGAATTTTACCGTGAAAGCAGCCTTTCGGCGCCGTCTACAATAAGCCGCCGACTGCGCAAGCGTATTTTTGCGAACAACTTTGATGTTGAGTAACAGCGTTTTTTACGCTATCGACAACACTCCGCCCACCGCGCAGGTGCGCAGACCTATTTGGAAATGTTTTCTTTGGTGATTTTTTCGCGAATGGCTTTGGGCACTTCGGCAAAATGATCGAACTGCATTGTGTAGTTGCCTCTGCCTTGGGTGCGAGAACGCAAGTCGGTTGCATAACCGAACATTTCCGCCAAGGGAATAAATGCGTTTACCACTTGGACGCCGTTGCGAATTTCCATTCCGGAAATGTTGCCGCGACGAGACGTCACGTTGCCGATAACATCGCCCAAATATTCTTCAGGCATGGTTATTTCCACCTTCATCATAGGTTCCAACAAAACCGGTTCGGCTTTTGCGGCGGCATTTTTGAATGCCAGAGAACCTGCAATTTTGAATGCCATTTCGCTGCTGTCCACCGGGTGGAAACTGCCGTCGTAAACGGTAACTTTGAAATCCACCACTTCGTAGCCTGCCAAAGGTCCGGTTTTTGCCGCTTCTACAATACCGTTGTTGATGGGTTGAATGTATTCCTTGGGAATACTTCCGCCAACAGTTGCGTCGACAAATTCATAGCCTTTGCCCGGTTCTTGCGGTTCCATTTTGATTTTGCAATGGCCGTATTGACCTTTGCCGCCCGATTGACGAACGTATTTGCCTTCCGCTTCTACTGCTTTGGTAATGGTTTCGCGGTAGGATACTTGGGGTTTGCCCACGTTTGCTTCAACTTTGAATTCGCGAAGCAATCTGTCCACAATGATTTCCAAGTGCAATTCGCCCATACCGGCAATAATCGTTTGTCCCGTTTCTTGATCGGTGTAGGTTTTGAAAGTGGGGTCTTCTTCTGCAAGTTTGATTAGTGCCAACGTCATCTTTTCTTGCCCCGCTTTGGTTTTGGGTTCGATTGCCACCTTGATGACCGGTTCGGGGAACACCATGCTATCCAACACGATGGGGTGTTTTTCATCACAAAGTGTGTCGCCGGTTGTGGTGTCTTTCAATCCCACCAATGCAACGATTTCGCCTGCATAGGTTTCATCGATTTCTTGACGTTGAGCCGCGTGCATTTGCAAAATTTTGGTGATACGTTCGCGCTTGCCCTTTGTGGAGTTGTAAATGTAACTGCCCGCTTGCAGCTTTCCGCTGTAAACACGGCAATACGCCAACTTTCCGACAAACGGGTCTGCCACGATTTTGAATGCCAAACCGCAGAACGGTTCGTCATCATCCGTTTTGCGAATAAGTTTTTTGCTTTCGTCGTTTACTTCAAAGCCAACAACATGGTCGACATCGACGGGGCTGGGCAAATATTCGCAAATTGCATCCAACAGTTTTTGAACACCCTTGTTTTTGTAGGAAGAACCGCACAAAACGGGGTTCACTTTCAGTTCGATGACGGCTTTGCGCAACGCAGTTTTGATTTCGTCAACGGACAAATCACCGTTTTCAAAGAATTTTTCCATCAATGCGTCGTCGGTGCCTGCACAAAATTCGGCAAGTTCGTCGTGCGCTTGGTTCACTTCTTCAATCATATCGGCGGGGATTTCGCCCTCGTCTACATTGACGCCTGTGGGATCGTTGTAGAAAAACGCCTTTTTGGTGATAACGTCCACCACACCGCAGAAGGATTCTTCCTTGCCGATGGGCAACTCTATGGGCAACGCGTTGGCTTTGAGGCGTTCACGCATCATTTTTACGACGTTGTGGAAATTTGCGCCGTTGATATCCATTTTGTTGACAAAGGCAATGCGGGGTACGTTGTATTTGGAAGCTTGGTGCCAAACTGTTTCGCTTTGCGGTTCTACGCCGCCTTTCGCACAAAACACTGCCACTGCGCCGTCCAAAACACGCAACGAACGTTCCACTTCTACGGTGAAATCTACGTGTCCCGGGGTGTCGATAAGGTTGATTCGATAGTCTACGTTGTTGTAGTGATCCAACCAATGCACGGTTGTTGCCGCACTTGCTATGGTTATGCCGCGCTCTTGTTCTTGCGCCATGCTGTCCATAACGGCTGTGCCTTCGTGCACTTCGCCCACTTTGCGAATTTTACCGGAAAAGAACAGAATTCTTTCGCTTGTAGTTGTTTTGCCTGCATCAATATGCGCCATAATGCCAATGTTGCGCACGTTTTGCAGGGGATAAATTCTAGCCATGAAACTTCTTTACTCCAATTATTACCATCTGAAATGAGCAAATGCTTTGTTTGCTTCTGCGGAACGGTGCATTTCTTCCTTTCTTTTGAAAGCATTGCCCGTTTCGTTGGAAGCGTCCATCAATTCGCCTGCCAAACGAAGATACATATATCTTTCGCTACGTTTGCGCGCGAACGTAACCAACCAACGAATTGCCAATGTTTGACGTCTTTCGGGTCTAACCTCCATAGGTACTTGGTAGTTAGCGCCGCCTACACGTCTTGCTTTGCATTCCAACATAGGCATAAGGTTGTTGATTGCTTTGTTAAATACTTCCATAGGGTCGTTGCCTGTTTTGGCTTTGATTTCGTCAAAAGCGCCATAGACAATTTCCTGCGCAATGCCCTTTTTCCCATCTTGCATAACTTGGTTGATAACCTTAGACACAACTATGCTGCCGTAAACGGGATCGGGTAGCACTTCCCTTTTGGGTGCGCGTACTCTTCTGGACATAAGTAGTTTTCCTCCTTTTTAGATTTTTTAATTTTGTTTTTTACCGCATAGGAATGCCGCCTGTGTGTTTTTAACAACGATTGAGTGCTTCCGAAGCGTGTTTGAACAACTTTTGAAGCTCTTTTGCCTTGTTTGCCAAAGCGCAACCGACAAAAAGCGTTGAAACTTTTTTGTGGCGCAAAACTTCGTTGAAAAAGCAAAAGATGCGTAGTTTTTCCTACACGGTGCACAATACAGCCAACTCGACGCAACCGAAAATTCGGCCGCGGAGAAACTTCTGCGAGTGCCAATCGCATACTGCTCTACCTGCGAAAAGCCAAAATTAATGTTCCGACTTTCACCTTGAACTGTAATGTTTTTGTTTGCCCTTACTTTCTATTTTTTAGGACGTTTTGCGCCGTACTTCGAGCGAGCTTGCTTTCTGTTTGCGACGCCTGCGGTATCAAGTGTTCCGCGAATGATGTGGTAGCGGATACCGGGCAAATCTCTTACTCTGCCGCCGCGAATCAAAACAACGCTGTGTTCTTGAAGATTGTGTCCTTCGCCGGGAATGTAGCAAGTACCTTCCATACCGTTTGTACGGCGTACACGAGCAATTTTACGCAATGCAGAGTTGGGCTTTTTGGGAGATGTTGTGGTTACGTTCAAGCATACGCCACGTTTTTGAGGACAGCTGTCCAAAAGCGGCGCTTTGCTCTTTTCCGCATCACGTCTTCTACCCTGTTTGATCAACTGGTTGATTGTTGCCATTTTTTACCTCCTTTCAATAGTGAATGTCGGAATTCTTTGGGAGAATCCTTTATACAAAGTGTGACACACACTCGGTACCGAAATATATTGCGGCAGTGTTTCTGTTTTTTGGGGAGTGCTTTGCCGCGAACAGCACCCTAGGCGACAAAATTGTCGACAGAATTTTTGCGTTTTATGCCAAATGGTTAGGGAGAAGTTCTCCTTAGAGTTTGGCTTGACGATAAGTGTTTTCGAACTGCCGAAAACAGCAAAAAAATCACTTTTTACACTAACGGTCTTTCAAAAAACCCACCGCACCGCAGGGAACATCTATGCCGAAGGTGTCGGCAATTTGTTGCATTGTTCCTGCAATTTCCGTGCGCACATTGTGCTGTTTTGCCACAGACACAATGGAGTTTACGTAGTCGCTTTCGGCATCGGTTGCAATTTGAATAAACTTCAACTCGTTTTCTTTCGTTAGGCGAAGAATTTGCTTTTTCCCCACAACGGGACGATTATCGTATTCCATAAAACACCAATTTATATTTTAACAAAACAGCGCAAAACAGTCAAGTGTTTTTTCACACTTGACTGTTTTTGAAGAAGTATTTTTAGCACTGAGGGAGAGGAAAGAAAAGGCACTGTGTTTCCTCTGAAACTCTGCTTGTTGCTAGCGCAATAAATGCGTTAACAATCACATTCAATACAATCCAAATCGAACTTCTTCTCATTGAATTT
>CAZHUH010000012.1:17060-34699 GCA_964535505.1 uncultured Oscillospiraceae bacterium | reverse complement strand
GAACGAGGTATTTTCATATGTTTTAGACTTTTACTTCTGTTTTCGGGTTTTGGCTCGGACCCGCGTGAATCGCGGGGACCCCCGAATCCCGTCTCCAATACCTCGTTCAAGGAATGGGCTACAAGAAACTTTTTATGCTGTGCACCTATCAAACGTGCGTTTTTTACAAATTGCGTCAACGCTTGGTTTGTGTCTAGCTTCCGTACTTCAATTATTAGGCAGTTTGTTTCTTCTAACAAATTTATATATAACGCTTCTGCTTTTTGCCGCATTCGTGCGCGGTATTTTTCGAAAACACTTGCGGAAATTGCTTTGTTAGGGTAAAATTTAGACAAGAACTTTTGGAAAAAGGTAACGTTTTTCGCCACTTTTGTTAGCAAAGGAAAACAAAACATGAAATACTCAACCATACTTTTCGACGCAGACAACACTGTGTTGGATTTTGATCGTTCCGAAGAACAGGCGCTGCAACAGGCTTTTGAAAGTTGCAATTTGAAATACGACAACGAAATTTTGACGGTTTACCGCAAAATGAACATCGCACAGTGGCAACGCTACGAACGCGGCGAAATTTCTCGCAACGAGGTGCTTATCAACAGATTTTTGTTTACGGTGCAAAATTTGCAAATTCGCTGTTCCAACGTGCAAGCCTTGGCGGATAACTACGAAAAATTTTTGCACTTCGGTTATTTCAAGGTGCCGCATGCGGAAGAGGTTTTGCAAGAACTTTTGCATTTGGGTTGCCGATTGTACATTGTGTCCAATGGCGTGCTTTCCATACAAAACAGCCGAATGAAGGGCAGCGGATTGGAAAAATATTTTCAAAAACGGTTTGTTTCGGAAGAAATCGGCTGTCCCAAGCCGCAAGTGGAGTTTTTCTTGCGCTGTTTTGCGCAAATTCCCGATTTTTGCAAGTCGCAAACTCTTATTGTGGGCGATTCGCTCACCAGCGACATTCGCGGCGGCGTGAACGCAGGTTTGGACACATGTTGGTTTAACCCCAACGGCGCAAAAAACAACACCGATCTTTTGCCAACCTATCAAATTGACGATTTGCGCAAGTTATTGGAAATTGTCTTGCAGAATGAAACGCGCGTAAATTGAAAAGCACGCGAAATACGCAAATACGACAAAGCGAAAAACCCTGAAAAGCGCGAAACGCGAAAAACGTCAATACGCAAAAAAGCGCAAATAGTGAAAAAACGAAGAAAGTGCAAAACGTGCGAAAATTATAAAATACGCAAATGCCGAAACAAATCTTGAAAGTTTTCGCATTTTGTGGGACTAATCTCAAACTACACGTGTTGTAATAAAAAGAAAAAAATATGTTCGTTTGGTGTTTACACTGTGAACCGCAAAAATCGAATAAAATTTTTTGAGGTACAGTTCATAAATAGGAGGCTGCGTATGAAAAAATATCGGGCAAAAATTTTGGTGGTAGCCATTATATTCGCCGTTGCGCTGTGCGTGTTGGTTACGCCAAATTCTACGGCGCAAGCAGATACAGCACCAAAGCCAAGTGTAGTTGTCACTTTCAAAAATATGGACGACGAACTTTGCTATGCCACGTTGCTTTCCGAAAGTGAAACTACCGGTCCGCATAGTAATTGGAATGGGGACGAACAATGGATAGAAGACAGCGGTTTGGATAAGGAAATTTTTATGGCTTTTGTCAACTACACCGACCCCGACGGTTTTTACTTTTTATCCTTTGCTAAACAATGCAACGAAAGTAAATCGTTCACTTGGGGATATTACCCTCCGGATACGTTCAAATTGCTGTTGTATTTTCCCGAAACAAACACTTTTGTGAGCAGCGATATTTACGAACAGTATGCGTTCGACAGCTATTTTTCCGTCGATATGAAGGGCGTTGACACAACAATAACGCAGGCACAGCCGCAACTGAAATTGCAAAACAGCTACAACTATTTCAAAGAAATTGCCACGTTAATTTGTCGAATGGTAATCACCGTCGCCTTAGAAATGGGCATTGCTTGGCTTTTCCGTTTTCATGGCAAAAAGGTGTGGTGGTGTATTCTTATAACAAACATTGCAACGCAACTGGTGCTCAACTTAATTCTTAACATTGTCAACTACTACAAAGTTATATTTTGGCTGATGCTTGTGTACTTTTTTGCGGAATTCGTGGTACTGTTTGTAGAGTCCGTAGTTTACAGCATTGCTTTGCTAAAACTGGGCGAACCCAAAGTGCCTGTTTGGAAGTCTGTTTTGTATGCATTTGTGGCAAACATCGTTTCGTTTATCGGGGGCATAGTTTTTGCTATTTATTTGCCGGTGCTGTTCTGAAAATTACTGAAATAAAGATAAAAGACGCCTGTTCGCGGGGCGTCTTTTGTATTGCGCTTATAGGATTTTGCATTATACTACAACATTTTCAGCAGAGCGGAAAGGGCTCGACCGCGGTGCGAAACGGAGTTCTTCTCGTCGGAATTTGCCTCGGCAAAAGTTTTTTGCAAATCGTCGGCAAAAAACAAACTGTCGTAGCCAAAACCGTTTTCGCCGCGTTCTTCCGTCAAAATGCGTCCGTTCACGCGCCCCGTTGCCGAAAGCAACTTTCCGTTGGGGTAGCGCAGCACAACAACGCATTCGAAATGCGCGCTGCGATCAATTACGCCACACAAATCTTGCAAAAGTTTTTTGCGGTTTGCCGCATCGTTATGCGCGCCGCTTTCAGTGGTCGCGGCGTATCTTGCGGAAAATATCCCCGGTTTGCCGCCAAGCGCGTCTACGCAAAGCCCCGTGTCGTCGGATAGCACCGCACAATCGCATAGTTTGCCAACGGCAGCGGCTTTTATCAAAGCGTTTTCCAAAAAAGTGGTGCCCGTTTCGTCAGGGTCGCACACAATTTCGGCGTCCGCCAAACTCTTTATGCTTTCAAATTTGCCCGCTAAAATGGTGGATATTTCTTCTACTTTGTGTTTGTTGTTGCTTGCGATAATCAGGTTCATTTTTTTCTCTTTGGCAGCCGTGAATTTTCAAGTCGAATTGAAGGTTATCTTTTTGCGCCTTGCGCCCAAAACACAACTTTGGCAATACGTATAGCCAAAATGTATTCCAAATGTCAGTCGTCGGTTTTTTCGTTGTTACTTTCGTCGTTTTTTTGCTTGTCGTCATCGTAAAAAACAATGCGCGGATTTTTCGCCATAAGGGCGTCTTTCAACTTGTCAAAACGTTTTGGCGAAATCGCAACAAGCGAAATGGTGGGGTCGTAGCCCTTCCAAATATAACTGATGTACATTTTGCCGCCTGTGTAAACAATGTTCAAAATGTTTTCTATGCGAATTTTCCCGCCCAAAATATCCCAAAACGCAATGTTTAAGCGTAAGTGCGTGTCATCCAATTTGTAGTGTACGGTGGCAACGCATACGGAAAACACGGCAATAATCGGCATTGACGAAATCAACACAATGCCGTTTGCCGGCGAAAGTTGAAAAATGTTGGGCACTTCGAACAATGCCAACAGGGCAAAAACCGTTGAAATAACTGCCAGCGCAAAAATTGTCCATAGCAAAATTCGTATTATTGGTGAAAATTCGGCGCGTATTCTCATACAATGATTTTACCACACAATACGCACGCAGTGCAACTTTTTTTGGAAATTTGGCAAAAAATATCGCGTATTTGATGGGCGTTCACTTGGGGAGGCGGAATTTTGCAACAGATAGACTACGACGCAATAGTAAAAAACGCAACGTTTTTCAAACAAATTTTGCACAACAGCCGCTTTTGCGCCGTGTTGAAAAGCAACGCCTATGGGCATGGCATTGTGCGCACTGCGAGCGCACTTTCGGGTATTGCCGATTTTTTCGCCGTGGGCAGCGTTTCCGAAGCGCTTTTGGTTGAACAGTTTTGCTCCAATGTTTTGGTGCTGTTGCCCGTTGTGGAAAAACATCTGCTTCAAACTGCCGTTGAACACAACTTTGTGCTTACAGTTGATAGTTTTTGCACTTTTTCTGCTCTAAAAAAATACAGTTTGCCGCGCGGCAAAAAAGCTCGTGTTCACCTAAAAATAAACACAGGAATGAACCGTTTGGGCTTTTCGGCAGACGAGTTGCCAACCCTTTTGAAACAGGATTTTTCAAATATTTCCGTTGAAGGTGTGTTTTCGCACTTTTGGGGCGAAACGGAAAAGGACTGCGACAGTCAACTGCAACGTTTTTTGCAAGCATCGGAAAGTCTTTCGTGGCATTTTCGCCGTCCGCTTGTTCGGCATATTGCCAACACTTCGGGAGTGCTGCTGAGTTCCGCTTATCATTTGGATATGGTCCGAATCGGCTTGGGGCTTTACGGCTACGGTGCGCCAAACTTGGTTACCGCAAAAACCGTTTTCGCAAAGGTGTTGGCTGTGCACGGCGTTTCGGCGGGAGAAACCGTAGGCTACGGCGCGGCGCACACATTCGTCAACAATACCAACGTTGCCGTGATAAACGCAGGTTACTCCACGGGGTTTTGCCGCGCGCTGAAAAATTCTTGCGTAAAAATTGACGGCAAAGTATTTCCCATTGTGGGAAACATCTGCATGTCTATGCTTATGGCAGATATCGGAAGCGCAAATGTCAAAGTGGGCGACAACGCAATTTTGCTTGGGCAAGGTGTAAATAACGCAAATTGCAACGTAATTGTTTACGAACTCTTGTGTAATTTGCAATAATGTTGTAAAATATAAAGGGTATAATAGCCGAATTTTCAAAGCGCACACGTTAACACACAAAAAAGGCTTTGCCGAATGGGGTGCCTATCTTCGGCACAAAAGCTGTGAGGTATCTCTCCCATTGGCAGTGGCTTTTCCCATGTTTAAGCTTTGTAGAAATCCGCAACTTCTCGCAGATTTTCCGCTTTTGTTGCGTGTCTGGTTTTGAAAGTTTTGGCGTTTTCACAGGAGACGTCAAATGCGAATTATCACGGGAAAATATAAAGGCCGTACGTTGGTTGCGCCCAAAGGAAGCACGCGTCCCACTTTGGATAGGGCAAAGGAAACGCTGTTCAACATTTTGAACGACCGCATCGAAGGCGCTGTTGTGTTGGATCTGTTTGCCGGTTCGGGACAGTTGGCATTGGAGTGTTTAAGCCGAGGTGCGGCAACGGCATATCTTTGCGACACCGACCGCGAGGCGCACAAGGCAATTTTTGTCAACTTTCAAAAGGTGGGGGAAAGGCCACAACTGTTTCAATGTGATTGGGCGGCATGCTTAAAACGGCTTTGCGGCGCACATGTAGATTTGGCGTTTGTCGATCCACCTTACAAATCGGGGCTCTACGTTTCGGTGCTTAAAAAGCTTCAAACGGAAAACGTCATTGCCGCAAACGGCACAGTGGTGTGCGAGCACGCGTCCGAAGACGTGCTTCCGCAGGAAATTTTGGATTTTTGTATTTACGACAGCCGCAAAATAGGCAAGGTAACATTTTCTTTTTACAGAAAAAAGTGAGGGAAAAATGAAAATAGGAGTTTATGCAGGGTCGTTTTGCCCGATAACCAAAGGGCACGTGAACGCAATAGAAAAAGCCGCCGAATTGGTGGATAAACTTTTTGTCGTGGTGGGGGTAAACGGTGCAAAAAACTACGCGCTTTCCGCCGAACAACGTTTTTTGCTAACAAAGCGCGCGCTTTCGCACCTAAACAATGTGGAAGTTGTTTCTCACGATGGAATGATGACGGATTTTTGCAAGCAAGTGGGCGCATCTGTTATGATAAAATCTATCCGCAATGCGCAAGATTTGCAACAAGTTGTGGATTTGTGCGACATCAATGCCGAGTTTTGGTGCGGCGAAACGGTGTTTGTGGTGGGAGACAAGCAATTTAGACACATTTCCAGTTCGCTTGTGCGCGAATTGGCAAGTTTGGGACAAGACATCTCCGCTTTTGTTCCGCAAAATTGCGCCCAAGACATTGCCGCTCTGCTGAAAAAGTAGCTGCTTGGCTCCGAAGAACACACAAGCAAAAGCACGTGTGGTATTCGAAATTGCGCCCACACAAAGGGTTGCGCTTGGACGGCTTGCAGTCGCGTTTGCGCCATAAAACAGACGTAACGTTTTTTCGTTATGTTTTTTTGAATATGCTGCGATAGATTGCGGCAAATTGTTCGCGCCAGACAGACGCTACGCAACAAAGGGCGGTTATTTACAGCAGCCTTGCGCTTCGCCTGAAAATTTTCTTGCAAAGGAAAAATTAGTAAAAATGTTTAACATAACAATGCAATTGCCCAAAGTGGAAGAAGTTCAGAGAATCTGTCCGCTTTCGGCGCAACTTAAAACAAAAAAGGCACGAATGGATGCGGATTTGATTGAAAATTTGTATTCGCGCCGAAAATTAACGGTGGTTTCCGGACCTTGTTCTGCCGATAATCCCATTGCCGTGGCGGAATACGCCCAAAAATTGTTTGCTTTGCAACAAAAGTATTCAAACTTGTTTGTGGTGGCGCGTGTTTACACTACAAAACCGCATTCCAACGGCGAAGGATACGGCGGATTGTGCTTTCACAAAACAGCAAACGCGCCGTGCAACCTGACGGAAGGCATTGTGGCATGCCGAAAAATGATGATTTCCGTGTTGGAAATCGGCCTGCCGGTGGCAGACGAGTTGCTTTATCCCGAACTTTACCCCTATTTCAGCGATTTGGTGTCCTACTGGTTTGTGGGTGCGCGCAGCAGCGAAGATAGCTTGCATCGCGCATTTGCTTCGGGGCTCAATCTGCCTTGCGGCGTAAAAAATTCCACCAATGGGCTGTTGGATTTTGCCGTAAACAATTTGCACGCCGTGTCTCGGCCTTGCGTGTTTCCTTTTTTGGGGTCGCAAATTCAAACGGAAGGCAACAAATCGGCGCACGTGGTGCTTCGCGGCGGCACGGATAAGAACGGCTTTTTTGCCAACATTTCCCCCAAAGACACTGCGCGTTGCAAATCGATGTTGCGCAAACAGCATTTGTGCGATTTTTTGATGGCGGATTTGTCGCATGCCAACAGCCAAAAGGTAGCGCGAAACCAACTGAAAAACGCTTTGACTGTGGCCGCCGACAAAAATGTTGACGGCGTTATGGTAGAAAGTTATCTGTTTGGCGGCACGGCGGAAAACGAGTACGGCGTTTCCCAAACGGACGACTGTTTGGATATTGTCGCCACCTCAAATCTGTTGCAAATTCTTTCCGACGGCTTTGCAAAACGGTAGTTTTTGAAAATTTGAAAATAAGATACCGCATTTTCGAGAATGACTGTCTGAAACATATTTCCCGTTGCGGCGAGTAATATAGGGCTGTCGCTTGTTTTTCTAGAACAGGCCACAGCCCCTTTATCTTTCTAAAACTACTGTTGTTGACAATAATTTTAATAATGTTCTTTTTCAAAAATGTCTTTTACAGAAAAATTTTCCCCAAAGCAAAGGAAAACAGCGTTGCGGCAGAGCCTTGAACAAGTTTTATTTGCAAAAATTTCAGCGGATTTAGGTGCTTTTTTGCAAGAAAAGCCATGCTCTGCGCAAACACGCACAGTCCGCCAAACGCCAATAAAAAACTGCAAAGCACCGTTGCCGCAAACAAATCGCATTCCGCACAAACGGAAATTATTCCGTTGGTCATCTCCAACAATCCAAGCAAAAACCCCGTTATTGCGCTTTGCGCAAGTTTCATGGGTATCACGCTTTTTATCATATCAGTCAACATGTAAAACAGTGCGATAAGTCCGCCCACGGAAAGCACCGAAAGCACAGCGGATGTCAGCGTGTTGCCTATGTCGTCAAAGGCAAAAACCGATTTTTCACTGTCGCAACATTCGGAAGAACAAACTTTTTTTCGAAAAAGGAAACCGCACGCAAATATGGAAAGTAAGTGCGAAAGTGCCAGCACAAGGGTGGCGGCGGTGCTTTTAAGCAAACTCGCACCCACCGTTGCAACTACAAAAACGGGACTTGCCGATGAGCAAAAGGCGCATGCGCACACTACAAAATCGCCCTCCAAACGGCTTTCGGCAATGGCTTTTGCGCCAATGGGGTAGCCGCAAAGCAAAGAAGCGGCAAAAATTTCATCGGCAGGCACTCCAAACAATTTTTTGCAAACAGAGCGCCGCTTTTTAGGAAAAAATTTTGTCGCCAAAGGGGTGAGTACGGCAAAGGGAAACAGTGCCGGTAAAACGTTGTATGCCCACACGGCAATGCCATCCAAAAAACTTTGCATAAACATTTTCGGTGCGCTCAAAAACAGCGCCGCCACGATAAAGAACAAAACAGTAATTGCAAATTTTAAGTATTTCACAAACTATTGTATTCTTTTTCTGCAACAAAAAATGCTCGTTTTCCTTGCGTTGAAAAAATTGCCGAAATCTTTTTGCGTCCGAGAATTACGTTGGGCACATTGACTTAATCAAAGTCAAATTTCACTTTTTGTGTCGGCCCGAATTTGTCATTGTTTTTTGCATGTTGAAGCGTAAATTTGCAGTTTGTTTTGCACTTTCGGAAAGATCGAATTTTTACTTTCAAAAATCGGCACGCAGTGCAGCGTGATACAATTTCTCTATACCGTATATTCAAAGTTGTGTTTTCTTGAAAAAAGCGTGCTTTACGGCACGCTTGCAAATCAATAAGTTTTTCTACCACACCAAAAGTTTTTTCGGATATGTTTCCCCTTCCAATGCGGCATAGAGCCTGTCGGCCTTTTGAGTAAGTTCGTCGCTTTGGTTGCAAAGTCCCTGCAAAAGTTTTTCGCTGCCCTTTGCAACACCCAAAACTTTCGGCGTAGGCTGTGCGTTTTTTGCCGCCTCCTCGGCGGCTTTGTCTATGCCCAAAACGCAGTTCAAAACAATGCGTTGCAATTTCACCTGCGTGTAGCGTTTGGTTTTTATTTCTTCCATCATTTTCTCGTAGCCTTGCGTTTTGTCCGCCGCTAAAATTCTGTTGTGCAACCCTTCCGTAACTCCGGCAGTCTTTTCCAAAGTAGTTTTGTCTGCAAGCGCCAAAAATTCGGCGGCGAATTTGCAGTAGTCGCTTTCTATTTGGTCGTTTATGTCGCAGGCAACGAAGTCAAAGGTAAACGTCTCGCGCAATTGAGCGTTTTGTCGCAGTGCGGAAGAAGATGCGAACTCTTGCGGCGCTCCGTTGAAGTTGTCTTCCCTAGCCAAAGTTATCGGGGTGGCTTTTGAATTTGTCTTTTTCAGCGCGCGTAAATATTCCACCGCCAAAACGTTGTTTGGCTTTTCCAAAACGTCGTTGCCGCACGCATTTGCGACAGCCGTGGGGTAGTTTAGTCCCTTCGACAAGTTTTTGCGTATTTCCTTGTTGATTTGCGGTTGTTCCAAAAGTGCCGCACATTCTTGCAGCCTTTGCAAATTTCCGCATTCGCTTCCAAACACCAAAAAATCCGCATGCAAAGCGTTGGCAATTTTCACACCGCCCAACGCAAAGTTTTCTGCGGAAGAGGTGGCAAAAATCGTGGGCAATTCCACAACCAAGTTCGCACCTGCCTTTAACGCATGCAAAGTGCGTTTGTATTTGTTGCAGCAAGCCGGCATCCCCCTTTGCACAAAGTTGCCGCTCATAACGCAAACAACATTGTCGGAAAAACTTTTTGCAAAGTCGATGAGTTTTTTGTGCCCGTAGTGCAACGGGTTAAGTTCGCAAATAATAACGGATGTTTTCATTGTTTGTTTCGATTGCATTTCGCGGCAATAGGAAAGCAACGTAGCCTACCTGCGTGGCGTCCTTTCGGTTTGTTGCCATACTTCCTGACATTTTTTGCAGTGTTTGTTTCAAGTGTTTTGCGTTGCTTTTCTTTACAACACAAAAACTGTGTGCTATAATAAATAAGTATGGCAGACGGAAATCAACACTTTTGCGTCTGTTTCGGCAGCGATACTTTTTGTATTTATGCCTATTATACACTAAACTTATAAATAAATAAAGCGTTTATTTGGGGGGATTAAAAATGAACATTTTGCAACAAATAAAACAAAAAGCGGCAAATTTGCACAAAACAATAGTGCTTTGCGAAGGTGAAGACAAGCGCGTGGTGAAAGCCGCCGCCGACGCCACCAAAGAAGGCATTGCCAAAATAGTGCTTTTGGGCGACGAAGCTGCCATCAAAGCCGGCAATCCCGATGTGGATTTGACGGGCGTTACCATCATCAACAACCTAGCAAGCGAAAAACTTCCTGCGTACAACGCAAAACTGTGCGAACTTCGCGCTTCCAAGGGCATGACGCCCGAGCAAGCGGCCGAACTTTTGAAAGACGCAACATATTTCGGAGCTATGATGCTTAAAATGGGCGAAGTGGACGGTCTTGTTTCCGGCGCTTGCCATTCTACCGCAAATACATTGCGCCCGGGGCTTCAAATCATCAAAACGGCACCCGGCGTTTCGGCAGTTACCAGCTTCAACCTTATGATTTGTCCGCCGCAAGGCAATCAATATTGCCCCGATGGTCTTGTTGTCTTTGCCGATTGCGGTCTTAACCCCACCTACACCTCCGAAGGTCTTGCCGATTGCGCCATTTCCACGGCGAAATCCGCACGCGCAATTGCCGGAATCGACCCCAAGGTGGCAATGCTCTCCTTCTCGTCTAAGGGAAGTGCCAAACACGACAACGTAACTTTGGTTGCCGAAGCGACGCGTATTGCCAAGGAAAAAGCACCCGATTTGAAACTTGACGGCGAATTGCAGTTCGATGCCGCCATCGTTCCATCCGTAGGGGAAATGAAGGCTCCCGGCAGTTCCGTAGCAGGGCACGCCAACGTGTTTATTTTCCCTGATTTGCAAGCCGGCAACATCGGCTATAAAATTGCTGAACGTTTGGGCGGATTTATGGCTGTCGGACCCATCTGCCAAGGCTTTGCAAAACCCATGAACGATCTTTCTCGCGGATGCAAATCCGACGATATCGTCGCGGCAGTGGCAATCACGGCACTTCAAACGCAGTTTTAGTTAGAATAAGCAAGCGTTCGCCGCAAGTCTGTCTGTCGACAGCAGTTGACGAAGACACTTTAAGCGAAGGCAATTTTTGAAATTTGTGGAGAGTAGATAAATTATGAAAATCTTGGTTATAAATTCGGGATCGTCTTCCCTTAAGTACCAACTTATCGATATGGATACCGAACAAGTTTTGGCAAAGGGCATTTGCGAACGTATCGGCATAGAACACCCCAACTTTGTTTACAAAGCGCACGGCGAAACAATCGAGTGCGAAACGGATATTCCCAACCACAATGTGGCGGTAAAATTGGTGCTTTCCAAACTTACCGACCCCAAAGTCGGCGTAATATCTTCTATGGCGGAAATCGACGGCGTTGGACACCGCGTGGTGGCTTCCGGCGAAGCCTTCAAAGTCCCCACACTTGTTACCCCCGAATCGATGCAACTTATGGAAGAGATAAAAGACCTTGCACCTTTGCACAACCCCGCGGCGATAGTTGGTGTAAACGCTTGCTTGGCGGAAATGCCCAACACGCCCATGGTGTTGGTGTTCGACACGGGTTTCCACCTTTCCATGCCGGACTACGCCTATATGTACGCCGTAAAATACGAGCACTACGAAAAATATAAAATTCGCCGCTACGGTGCGCACGGCACAAGCCACAAGTTTGTCGCGGAAGAAGCGGCAAAGTATTTGAAACGCGACATAAAAGATTTGAAAATAGTAACCTGCCACTTGGGCAACGGATCTTCCATCACCGCAGTAAAAGGCGGCAAATGTATCGATACTTCTATGGGCTTCACGCCTTTGGCAGGTGTTCCTATGGGCACTCGCAGCGGAGATATCGACTACGCTGCGGCGGAATACATCGCCAAGAAAGAGGGCATGGACGTAACACAAATGCTCACCTATCTCAACAAGCAGTGCGGCATGCTGGGCGTATCCGGCGTTTCTTCCGATTTCCGCTTTTTGGGTAAGGCTGCTTCGGAAGGCAACGCACGCGCCGAACTTGCACTCAACATGTTTGCTTATAGTTGCAAAAAGTATGTCGGCGCCTATGCTGCCGCGCTAAACGGCGTGGACGCAGTGGTGTTCACCGCAGGTATCGGCGAAAACGATTCCGACGTCCGCCGCCGCATTTTGGCGAACATGGATTACCTCGGCATCAAACTTGACGAGCAAAAGAATGCAAATTGTCCTCGCGGCACAATTGCGGAAATTCAAGCGGACGATTCCAAGGTTAAAGTTTTGGTTATTCCCACCAACGAAGAACTTGTTATTGCCCGTGAAACTTTGGAAATTGCAAACAGCCTGAAATAACGGTTCTTTGGCAAAATTGTTGAGACAATATACGTGAAACAACGCGTAAATAACCGTTTGCAACGGATATGGGCACAACATTTTGCCGAGTTGCAAAATGGTTGTAAATCGTTGACAACTTTAAGGTAATTTTGTATAATATGGAAGCGTGTGAAAAAATCGTTATCGATTTGGCCGAATCTTTGGCAAATTGCGGAGAGAAAATCCCATTTTGCGGCGATTTTGCATTGGAAAGCGGCTTGTTGCCATATCCCGATGCCAACTTGGAAAAAGTTTCGCTAAACTTTTTGGTAACCTACCTCAATCCCAACGTAGCTGTTTGCGGCACGGTAACCGTGTTTGTAAGCGGTAGTTGCGATCGTTGTTTGGAAAAAGTTTCGCAAAGTTTTGTGCTGAATTTCGATCAAACGTTTTTCAAAGACTGTGCGGAAGAAGGTTGCTACGCCTATTTCGGCAGCAAACTGGACGTAACCAAGGCAGTGCAGGATGAAATTGTGCTGTCGGTGCCCACGTTGCTGCTGTGTAGTCCAAATTGCAAAGGGCTTTGTCCAAAATGCGGTGCAAACAGAAATCATACCGATTGCGGTTGCGACATCGGCAAAGAAAACGCTTTTTCCGCATTAAAAAAACTAAAATTCTAACGGAGGTGCACTAACATGGCAGTACCCAAGAGAAAAACATCCAAACAAAGAAAACACACGAGAGCAGCCAATTGGACGGCTTCTGCTCCCACTTTGGTAGAATGTCCTCAATGCCACAATCAAAAAGTTGCTCACAGAGTGTGCGACTCTTGCGGTTTTTATGACGGCAAGCAAGTAGTGGAAGTTTCCGCAGATAAAAAGTAGTTTTGTGCGGAACTTGTTGTCGCCTTGTGCGGCAATATTGGGTGAGACATTTGCCGCTGAACAATTTTTTGCCCTCTTTTGCGGCAAAAATAAGCGGCGAACATTGGCAAACCGAATCTTTGCGCAATCCTGCCACCGATTTTATCGGTGGCGTTTTTGCGTTATGAAACAATTTGCGTTTTTGTGAAACATTTTCGTTTTCCTATCCAATAGTATTGCAAAAAGATATTTTTTGATATATAATATATTTTATTGTAGTGTGCCCTTTTTCGGCTTGGCGATTTTTTTGTGAGGTATTTTTACCGTGTTGAATTTGAACATAAACGAAATAGAAAAAAAGTTGGGTTACACCTTCAAAAACAAGAATCTGTTGGTGCAGGCCTTTGTTCATTCTTCCTACGCCAACGAAGCCAACGTCGAGGATAACGAGCGAATGGAGTTTTTCGGAGATTCCATTTTGGAATACATTTCTTCGGAATATCTTTACCGCAAGTATCCCAATTGCGATGCCGGCGAACTTTCAAAGTTGCGTTCGCAGGTGGTTTCCGCCGATGGACTTCGCCCCATTGTAGACAAGTTGGACATTTTGGATAGCCTTCTTGTGGCAAACGGTGCGGGAAAAATACGTTCGCTTTCAAAAAAAATCGAGGCAAATTTGTACGAAGCGGTGTTATGCGCAATTTATTTCGACGGTGGAATGAGCGCCGCCAAAAAATTTGTAATGAATACGCTCAAAGAATCTATGGATAACGCCACTGGTATCAAAAAAGACTACAAAACCATCTTGCAGGAATATTGCCAAGAACGAAAGTGGACAATTTTCTACAAGCCCGAAAGCCGCAGCGGTCCGGACAACAAGCCCAACTTTGTCTATTCGCTGTGGATAGAAAACAAAAAAGTAAGCGAGGGCAGCGGTTCCAGCATAAAAAATGCCGAACAAGACGCTGCGTCTAAAATAGTAAGAAATTGGAGAATCTAAAGGTGCTTTATTTAAAAAAAGTTGAAATGTACGGTTTCAAAAGTTTTGCCGACAAGGTAGAAATGCGTTTCGACCACCCCATAACAGGCATCGTTGGACCAAACGGTTGCGGCAAAAGCAACGTTTCCGACGCCATACGGTGGGTTTTAGGTGAACTTTCCCCAAAAAACTTGCGCGGCAAGGCAATGCAAGACCTCATTTTCAGCGGAACGGACAACCGCAGATCTATGTCTTATTGCGAAGTGTCGTTGTTTTTGGACAACACAACGCGCATTTTCCCCTTGCAGTTGGATGAAATCATCATTAGCCGCAAACTTTATCGCAACAACGAAAGCGAATATCTTATTAACCGCAACGCAGTACGCTTGAAGGACATTCAAGTTTTGCTGCGCAGCGTTGGCTTGGGCAAGGAGGGCTACTCGATAGTAGGGCAGGGCCGCATGGACGCCGTACTTTCTGCACGTCCCGAAGAACGCCGTGCTATTTTTGAAGAAGCGTTGGGAATTTCCAACTTCATCAGCAAGCGCAACGAAACAAACAACCACCTTGAACGCACCAAAGTGCAAATGGATCACCTCACCGCCGTTATGGAAGAGGTGAAAATTCGCATTCCCGAATTGAAACGTCAATCCACAATGGCGCGCCACTATTTGGAATACTACGACGAATTGCGCCTTTTGGAAATAAACGCCTACATTTATGGCTACGACCATGCCAGCCAAGACAAGGAGGACGGCAAAAAACTTTTGGACGGCTATCGTGAAGAGTGTGCGCTAAAAGAAATGAAGTATGCCGAAGTAAACGAACTTTACGATGAGCTTTTCCACAAGCGCAACAGCATCGACAGCGAAATTCAACAGCTGCGCGATCAGCGTGTTTCATTGGCTGTCGAAATGGAAAAGAACGCCGGCGACAAAAACGTTATCCAAGAACGTATCAACAACTGTCAGCGAGACATTGCCAACACCGAGCAGCAAATTTCCGAATGCAAACAAGGCATCGAAAGATTGCAACTGCAAGGAGACTCCCTGCAAGTGCTTTTGGCACGCCGCAAGGAGGAGCAAAACACCGAAGAAAATGCCGAATTGCAATTGGTGGAAAAATACAATGCGCTTTCGCGCAAAGTGTCAGCTCTGCAAGTCGATTTGGAAAACTCGCGCCAAAAGTTGGAACAATTGCGCAAAGACATTGCCGAAAGCAAAAGCAAACTTGTGGGCTACCAAGCGGAAAAGGACACTTTGGCACAGCGTGTAGAACAAATTGAACAAAGTGAAAAGGAAATTTCCCTGCGTTTGCAAGGTTCGGCGGGGGAAGAAGGCAACCTTTTGGAACGCTACCAAAAAGCCAAGAATGAAAACGAAAAACTTTTGCAACTTGCCAACGACCTAAAACAGCAAATAAAAGAAAAAGAATTTAAACAGTTTGAAATGTCCAAAGATTTGCAGCGTAAGCAACAGGCTTATTCCGGCGAAAAGGGCAGTATTGAAATGCTGAAAGACGTTGCCAACAACTACAAACGCTATCAAGCAAGCGTGCAGTATCTTATGCAAGACGCCAAGCGCGATAGCAAGTTGGCTTCACACCTGTGCGACGTTGTGGCAAATTTATTGCACGTAGAACCTAACTTGCAAGTTGCCATAGAAGTTGCTTTGGGCGGCAGACTTCAAAACATAGTTACGGAAAACGAAGAGGACGTAAAATATTGCATAAACTACCTAAAAGATCACGACTACGGACGTGTTACCTTTTTGCCGGTTGCTTCGATGAAACCGCATGGCATCGACCGCGCCGACGTTTTGCGTGAAAAGGGCGTTTTGGGCGTTGCTTCCGATTTGGTTTCCTTCGACAAACACTATTCCAACGTGTTCGAATCGCTTTTGGGGGGCATTGTGGTGGTGGACACCTTCGACAACGCCATTGCCATCAGCAAAAAGTATCGTTATGCGCACAGGATGGTAACTTTGACGGGCGAACGCATTTCCAACGACGGTTCGTTGGAGGGCGGCAGCAAAAAATCGGCAATCACAAGTTTTCTTTCCTACGAAACGGAACTGGCGGAGCGCACTCAAAGGCTTTCCGAGCTGTTGGCGGATTTGCAAGAGGCCGATCGCGCCAAGCAGGCTTCGGACGCGTTGTTGGAACAAACCCGTTCCACCTATCAAGGTGTGTTGGACAAAATAAGTATTTTGAACGTGGAGATTGCCACTTCAAAGGAAAAAATCGAAACTTCCAACGTGCTTAACAATTCCGACAAGAAAAATATTTTGGGGCTTTCTGCCGAAAAGGACAAAATTGCCAAGCGTGTGGAAGAAATTGCTCAACTGGAACAGAAAGAGGATCAACGTTTAGAGCAACTTGCCGAAACGGAAAAGGCAACTGTGCAAAAATTGGAACACGTCAAAAACACTTTTGCAACGGAAAACGCCGCCAAAGAAAGCATGCAATCGGCGCTTAACAACAAACGTTTGCGCATTGTTATGCTCAAAAACAACGTAGAAACGGCGGAAAAGGACATCAAGTCCAACGGTGAACAAATTGTTGCGTTGCAAAACAGCATCGAAAGCAAACTTTCCTACTGTGAGCAAGTGCGCCAAGCCATAGACGTCTTGTACGACGCTTACAACGAAAACAGCACCAACGACGCTTTGGCAAAAGAAATGGCGGAATTGGTGTCGAAAATAAAATCTACCGATGCGCTGAAAGAGCGTTTGGATTTGGATTTTGCGCGCGCTGCCGATGACAGACTGAATTTGTCGCAAGAGTTGGAGTCGGTTCGCGGTGCAATAAGCAAGCAAGAATACATTTTGAACAAAATAGACGACGATTTGTTGGAATTGCAACAACGCGTGCAAGAAGAGTACGGCATAACCTATTCTGCCGCAATGGAATACAAGCAGGAAAATTTCGACAAAGAAGCGGCAAAAACACGCATTGGCGATTTGAAAGGCAACATGCAACGCTTGGGCAACGTAAACGTTCACGCTATTCAAGAGTTGGAAGAAACTCAAAAACGCTACGATGAATACTTATCGCAGTACAACGACATTAAAAAGGCGGAAGAAGACCTAAAAACTTCTCTCAAAGTGCTTACCAACGACATTCAAACGCGTTTTGACGATGGTATGCAAAAAATAAACGAAAACTTTAAGCAAGTTTTCCGCGAACTGTTCAACGGCGGCAACGCTAGGCTCTACGTGGAAAACGACCCGGAAAAGGAGGCTTTGCGCCAAGGTGTGGAAATCGAAGCGCAACCGCCGGGAAAGAAATTGCAAAATATATCGCTTTTGTCGGGCGGCGAACGCACGATGACTGCGGCGGCGATTTTGTTTGCTATTTTGAAGTACAACCCCATGCCGTTTTGCGTTTTGGACGAAATCGAAGCGGCATTGGACGATGCCAACGCCGAAAGAATCGCTCTTTATTTGCGCAAATTCTCTTCGTCCACGCAATTTGTGGTTATTACCCACAAAAAGCCTACAATGGAACGCGCCGATGTTTTGTACGGCGTAACCATGGAAGAAAAGGGCGTTTCCAAGATTGTATCAGTAAAACTGACGGAAGCAATAAAGCAAGCGATGTAG
>CAZHUH010000012.1:0-16960 GCA_964535505.1 uncultured Oscillospiraceae bacterium | reverse complement strand
CGTTTCCAAGATTGTATCAGTAAAACTGACGGAAGCAATAAAGCAAGCGATGTAGGACTGCTAAAAGTAAAGTAACAAAGTACTGAAAAACTATGAGACTAGACAAATTTTTGAAAGTATCACGAATATTGAAGCGGCGCACCGTTGCGCAAGAAGCGTGCGAAAACGGCAAAGTGGATGTCAACGGCAAAGCGGCAAAACCCGGTTGCCAACTTAAAATCGGCGACATTGTTTGCGTGCATTTTGCAAGCGGCAGTTTGACTTTTCGCGTACTTGTGTTGAAAGAAACAGTCAAAAAGGAAGAAGCAAGCGAAATGTACGAAATCATTTTGGAACAA
Source organism: uncultured Oscillospiraceae bacterium (assembly GCA_964535505.1). GTDB lineage: Bacteria > Bacillota > Clostridia > Christensenellales > CAG-314 > Fimimonas. Next base: position 16,622 of record CAZHUH010000012.1, on the reverse strand, counting down.
TGAAAGGCGTTGTTATTGTTGCCGCAGGCAGTTCATGTCGGTTCGGTCAAGACAAACTTCAACAACTCTTGCTGAACAAAACGGTTTTGCAAACAACCATAGACCTTTTTGACGGTTTGGCAGAGCAAATTGTGGTGGTGGGCAACTTCCAAACCACCGTGGCGGGAGTTACGGTAGTGGAAGGCGGAACCACACGTCAACAATCGGTTGCAAAAGGGCTTAAAGCGTTGAACAAACGGTGCGACATCGTGGCAATACACGACGGCGCACGCCCATTTGTTTCGCGCGCTTTGATTCAAAAACTCTTTGACGTGGCGTCAAAGTTTGATAGCGCGGTGCCTTGTTTGCCCGTTACCGACACCTTATGGAAAACCGACAACGGCATTGTTCCCCAACAGCGCGATAAATTTTTCACCGTGCAAACGCCGCAAGTTTTCAATTTTCAAAAACTGCTTGCCGCCTTTGAAAAAGCCACAAACACGCAAAAATTCTACACCGACGAAAGCGCGTTGTTTTTCGATTTCTACGGCGACGTGCACTTTGTAGAAGGCGAGTTTTCCAACAAAAAGGTAACAGTTCCTGCCGATTTGCCGCAATTCGGCATTGGCGCGGGCTTTGACGTACACGCCTTCGGTGAGGGCAGCGGAGTAATTTTGGGCGGAGTTATGGTGCCTTACACTAAAAAACTTGTGGGGCACAGCGATGCGGACGTGCTTACCCACGCAATTTGCGACGCAGTGTTGTCGGCTTCCGGCAATCGCGATATAGGCGTGCAGTTTCCCGACACCGACAACAAATATTTGGGCGCAAACAGTTTGCATTTGCTTGCCGAATGCGTAAAATTGGCAAAACTCAACGGCTTTGCGGTGCAAAGCGTTTCAGCGGTGGTAATTTGTCAACAGCCAAAACTTTCCAACTTCTTGCCGCAAATGGCGCAAAACTTGGCAGCGGTGTTGAATATTTCGCCGCAAAGCGTAAACATCTCGGCAACAACAACGGAACATTTGGGCGCATTGGGAAACGGAGATGGCATTGCCGCACAAGCACAGGCTTTGCTTGCAAAAAAGTTGTAAAGCTCAAAAAACATATCTATTGACAAATTTTATTTAATTGTGTACTATATAAGAAAATTTTGGAGGCTCTTATGAACATTTGGCACGATATTTCGCGCAGTCGTATTAACGCAAAAGATTTCTTCGCCGTCGTGGAAATTACCAAAGGCAGCAAAACGAAATACGAATTAGACAAGGAAACGGGAATTTTGATGTTGGACAGAATTTTATACACCTCCACGCACTATCCCGCAAACTATGGCTTTATTCCCCGCACGTTGGCAGGCGATGGCGACCCTATGGACGTTTTGATACTTTCCAGCGAATCGCTTTTGCCTATGTCGTTGGTGCATTGTTACCCAATCGGCGTCATCATCATGACGGACAACGGCTACATAGACGAAAAAATCATCGCCATTCCCTTCTCCGACCCCACCTACAACAACTACAAATCGATAAAAGAATTACCGCAACACATCTTTGACGAAATGCAACATTTCTTCCGTGTTTATAAGGAATTGGAAAACAAGCCAACTTCCGTTTCCGAAGTGCATGATTTGGACAAAGCCGTGGAAGTCGTGCAAGATTCGATAGACCGTTACATCGAAAATGTGCTATCCAAAAGATAACTTGGCATTTTTCGAAGTGTAAAGTGCTTGTCGCGCTTGCTTTTTCGAAAGGGAAATCGCTTGCGTCCTTTACTCTTTTTGAAGCTCAAATTTCTTGTCGGATTTGCTTTTTTCGAAGTGCGAATTGCTTCTTTTTCGAGCTGAAAAATGTTCGCCGATAATATTTTTGAATTTGCCATTTCAAAAGTGATTGTTTGGCGCATTTGCTTCGTTGAAGAGTAAATTTTTTGAAAAAACAGTGGCAGCCGCATTAAATGCCTTTACGTTAACGGCGGCATAAAAATCAAATTTAAGGGTACCGAAACGGTGATTTTCGATACCCTTTTTGCGTATTTATACAAATTATTTGTCTTATATTCGATTAATGCGGCAGCTCTCTTTTAGATGTTGCGCAATGTTTTATATAAGTATAAAAACAATTGTGAAACTTTTCTGTTCTGTAATAAATGTTGAGACGATAATATTATTATTTATAAATAATTAGCCATTTTTTGGGTTTGTGGCTCTTGCCCCAATATTTGGCATAGAACCTTTTTAATTTGCTTTGTGCTTTTACAAATTGTTTTAGAATCTGTTTTTCACTTTGTCGCTCGTTTCTCCAACGCCGTCTTTCGTACTATCCGCCTCTTCTGTGCCGTTTTCTTTTTTTTCAATGCCGTTATCTGCGCCGTCCGTTTCGGCGCTTGCCGTTCGCTTGGCTTTTTTCGCAATGGTGGGCAACACTTCCACAAGCACAACTGCGCCAAAAACAAGGGAACCACCCACAAAAAGATTCCAGGACCACGCTTCCATGCCTGACGCAACGGATAAAATTGCGCCTATCGGTGATTCGCACGCCACAACAATGGATGTTTCGGTGGCGGAAAGGTGCGCCTGCGCAAAGGTTTGCGCAAAGTAAGCAAAGGCGGTGCCTAACAACGAAACTATTGCCATTTGCCACAAGCAGGGCAAAAAGTTCATTTGCGTGGTGGCGTACTTTCCGCTTTCGAAAATCGCCGCGACCACAACAAAAATCAAGGCGCAAGACGCCAGTTGAACAAATGTCATGTCTATGGCGTCAAGTTTTTTGTCGTTTAAGGCTTTGTCCGTCAAAATAATTTGGAGAGCAAAAAACAGTGAACCGCCTAGTGTAAGCATATTGCCCAACAGTTCATTGTCGCCGCGTTGCACATCGCCTATCGGAAGGTTCAACGCCGTAAGCCCTATTAATGCGGCAACCGCGCCCAACACTGTTATCAAGGTGGGACGGCGTTTGTTCATAACCCAAGCAATAAATGGCACAAATAACGTGTACGCTGCTGTAAAAAATCCGCTGGAAGACGGCGTGGTGTATTTCAACCCCAAAATTTGCAAACCAAAACCGCCGAACAAAAACAATCCGCCAATGCCGCCAAAAATGAGAAGCTGTTTTGAAAAACGTATTTTTTTGCAAAAGACAATGCCAAAAACCAACGCCGCAACGGAAAAACGCACCGCATTCAACGAAAACGGCAGTTCTTCAAAGCCGTTTAGCAGCAGCAATTTGTTCAGCAAAAAGCCTGCGCCCCAAATAACGGCAGTAGCGCACAGCATTGCCAATGCTATATTGTGTTTTTTTCTTTCACTTATAACCATAGCGTAAAAAAAACGACAAACCAAAAATATTAGTCTGTCGTTTACTCCCAAAGGCGAATGGACAAGGGATTTCTCCCACATTTCTTTTGGGTATTTTATTGTATTGAAATATTCCGTCCAACGATCTTGCCGCTGTGTCGGTGCGGTGATTTTACTCAATAACACCTAACGGCAAAATTGCTTTTTCGGTTACGGAGAATTTCTGCTTATATTATATGCAATTTTTTCAATTTTGTCAATACCGTTGGAAATTTTTTATTTAATGTCGCATTTTGTCGATTTTCGTACAAAAAGGCGCGTCGTTTGGTTATATGTCAGACTGTTTATCTTTTGAATCGGGGCAGCGCATGCGCTTTTTTGTGATGTGGTCGTGCGTTTTTAGTCTGCGTTTGTTCGGCAAGTGAGTAGTTTTTAGTCGGAGTTTGGGCGGCGGATGTGTTTTTCGTAGCGCACATGGTAAACTGCAACAATTACGTCGCCAACAGCAAACAAGCCAAAGGACAAAATGCTCACAAACTTTGCGGGAAAAATCATGTTCACGGCGGTGAAAACAGCGGCAGTTGCACCGAAAAGGCGCACAGGTAAATTTATGTGCAAAAAACAGACGCAAAAACAAAACACGACGCCCGCCGTGCAAGCGCACGGTATACCAAAACGGGCTGTCGCCTTTTGCGGCAACAGTCCGCTTTTTGTCTTTTGTTATGTACAAGGGGAAGAGATGCCCACAATTTCATTCGCTCAAATTGGCTTTTGTAATACAACTTTGCACATACGGACATGCGAATTTGTATCACGTGCAGCCAATCGTGACCTTTTGCGGCATTTGTTGTGGGCAAGACTTTTTTGCACAGTAGCTTTTTTGTCGCCTTTTGCAACAAAGAATTTCTTAAGTGAATTCTTTATTTGCCGCAACCTACGGAAAGACCGCCGTTGCAGAACAGCAACGCCACAACCAAAATCAAGCAGCAGGGATTTATGTTTAGATTGAAGGTTTTCATCTTTCCGCCACAGCAGCACAAAAACAGAATAATAAGCAAAATCCAAGTGCAGTTGCATCCGCCAAAGCCGCCGCCTTTTTCGCCGCAGCCACCGCAGTCGCCGTCGTTGAACATTCCGTTGAACATTTTTACCTCCTTTTTACCGAAGTTCTTCGGCATGATTTTGACTTCATGAAGTCTACTTCACAATATGGATTTTTTAAAAAATGTGTTACAGTTGGCGATGGTGGCAGTTCTCAATTTTGTTGGATAAATGCATTTGAAAACGTTTTGCACGGCAAATTGGTAAAAACCTCCCTACAGGAGAGGTGCGTTTGGTAGAAAATTAAGAAAAATCAAAATTTTATCATAGTACCCCCTTGGGCGAGTCAAGGAAACAGCGAGGGATAATCCCCATTTGTTTTCCTATATGTAAAATCGCCCGAAAATTAAATCAGTAATTTGATAAAGAAGCAGTGGGATAACCGAGACGGCGGATATATACAAACATTAACAGGAATACGGCTCGAAGTCGGCTATAAACTGTTCACAAACGACGGTAAATGTTGCCATGATCTCTCAAATATACCGACGTAATTTATGCGGCACATCAGTCAAAAAAAGGCATTTTGCGCTTGACTTTTGATTTTCCAAGTGCTATAATACAGTCAAATTGAATAGGATAGCTTAATCTACGATACATAAGTCAGCTTTGATACGATACAGGAGCATCACCGCCTTTTGTATCGTTTTTTTTGCGCATACCGAAAGGTATGCGCTTTTTTCTTGTAAAAATGAAAAAGCCGTTCAATTTCGCAGGGAAGCGCTATATAGAGCAATTTTCCCCGCAAAAACTCAAACGGAGGTAAAATATGATCAAAAAAATCATTGGCTGCCTGAGAGAATATCGGGCAGCCACAATCGCTACGATTGTGCTGACCGCATTGGAAACCTTGTTGGAGATTCTGGTTCCGTTTTTGCAGTCTGACATCATCGACAAAGGGATCTACGCGGGAGACCGCCAAGCGCTTGTCTCTACCGCATGGGCGATGATCGGATGTATCGCGGCTGCGCTCATTTGCGGGCTGATTGCCAGCAAAACGGCTTCCACTGCGGCATCCGGACTGTCCAGAAATATGCGGACGGATATGTACAATAACATTCAGGACTTTTCCTTTGCCAATATCGACAGGTTTTCCACTGCGGGTCTTGTCACACGGTTAACAACGGATGTCATGAACATTCAGAATGCGTTTATGATGATCATTCGTGTAGCGGTGCGCGCACCGTTCATGATCGTCTTTGCCCTGATCATGGCATTTACGATCAGCGCTCGGATCGCTTCCATGTATCTGTTGCTAGTCCCTATTTTGGGATTTGCCTTGGCGTTTCTTATTATACGAGCCAAAAAATACTTTGAGAAAGTGTTTGAGCAATACGATAAGCTCAATCAGGTCGTGCAGGAAAATCTCAGCGGTATTCGTGTCGTAAAAGGCTTTTCCCGTGAGGAATACGAAAAGGAAAAGTTCCAGAAAACGTCCACCGCGCTGTACCGTATCTTTAAAAAGGCGGAGGGGATCATGGCATATTCCTCCCCTGTTATGCAGCTGGTCGTCTATGTCTGCCTTCTCCTGATCTATTGGGTAAGCGCATCTATCATTGTAAGCAGTCATAACACGATTTTGACAACAGGTGAAATGTCCAGCCTGATTGCCTATGCCATGCAGATTCTTACGGCGCTTATGATGCTTTCCGTCGTCCTGATCCTGATTACGATCGCCCGCAGTTCCGGGCGCCGCATCACAGAGGTGCTGGACGAAAAGAGCAGTCTGACAGAAAAACCGCAGGCAATCGACACCGTGAAAGACGGTGAAATCGTATTTGACGGCGTTTCGTTTAATTACTTCAGAGATAAAACCGGCGAATGTATTCATAATGTCAGTTTGAAGATCCCGGCAGGCTCCACGGTAGGAATTATTGGAGAAACGGGCTCCGGAAAAAGCAGCCTTGTACAACTCATTCCCCGCCTTTATGACGCAACCTCCGGCAAAGTGTTGGTCGGCGGCGTGGACGTCAGAGACTACAAACTGGAAACGATTCGGAATGCCGTATCCATGGTACTCCAGAAGAATTTGCTGTTTTCCGGCACGATAAAGGAGAATCTGCGTTGGGGCGACGAAAACGCGACAGATGAAGACATAATCCACGCATGTAAACTGGCGCAAGCGGATGAGTTTATCAGCCAGTTCCCTGATCAATACGATACCTATATTGAACAAGGCGGCGCCAATGTATCCGGCGGGCAGAAGCAACGGCTCTGTATTGCTCGTGCTCTGCTGAAAAAGCCAAAAATTCTGATCCTTGACGACTCAACCAGTGCCGTAGATACGAAAACAGACGCATTGATCCGAAAAGCATTCCGTGAGGAAATTCCCGATACGACCAAGTTGATCATCGCGCAGCGTATTTCATCCGTGCAGGATGCGGACTTTACCATCGTTTTGAAAGAAGGCCGTATTGACGGCGTGGGAAGTCATGAGTACCTACTGAAACACAATGAAATCTACCGAGACATTTATACATCCCAACAGCAAGGAGGAAACGCAAATGAATAACACAAAAAAGCAGCACGGAACGCTTTTCCGCTTGCTTGCCTATATTGTACGGAATTCCAAGTGGATGTTCGCTGTTGTCTGTGTCGCAGTGATTCTCTCTACCGCGGCAGGGATTTTGGGCTCCATGTTTACACAGACAGTCATTGACGACTATATTACACCTTTGCTTGCAAGCAGCAATCCCGATTATTCCGGTCTGCTGTGCGCGATTATCCAAATGGGAGGCATTTATCTGGTCGGCGTGGTCTGTACGTTCATTTATAACCGCCTGATGGTTACCATTTCCCAGGGCTGTCTGAAGCACATCCGTGACGATATGTTTTACCATATGCAGAGCCTGCCGATTTCTTATTTCGACACGCACACGCATGGTGATGTTATGAGCCACTATACCAACGATACAGATACGCTTCGTCAGTTTATCAGCAATGCGCTTGCACAGTTGATTGCCTGTATAATTACGGCAGTTGCGTCCTTTGTCGTTATGGTTTATTACAGCCGTCCACTGGCTCTGATCGTTGTCATAGTCACCGCTATTGACGTTGTGATCACACTAGTCGTTTCCAAAAAGAGCATTACCTGCTTTTCAAGTCAGCAGTCGTCTATGGCCGGGATGAACGGCTACATCGAGGAAATGCTGAATGGGCAAAAGGTCATTAAAATATTCTGCCATGAAAATCAGGCGAAGACCGGTTTCCAAGAGAAAAACACAGCGTTGTATGAAAGCTCCGCGAAAGCAAATACGCTGGCGAATCTTATCATGCCGGTTCTGGGGCAGATCGGCAACCTGCTGACCGTCCTGATTGCCTTTATCGGCGGCGTCTTGATCTTGAACGGCAACACAACGCTGACCGCCGGTATCGTGGTCGCTTTCCTTTCGCTGTCAAAGTCGTTTTCCAACCCGATCCAACAGGTCGGGCAGCAGATCAGCCTGATTACGATGGCAATGGCGGGAGCAAAACGCATCTTTTCGCTTCTGGACGAAGATTCGGAAACGGACGACGGATATGTTACGCTTGTAAATGTAAAGAAAAGCCCGAACGGCGAACTGACAGAATGCGAAGAACGGACCGGCATTTTCGCGTGGAAACATCCGCATGGTGACGGCACCCTGACTTATACGGAGCTGAAAGGCGATATCCGAATGGCGGATGTGGATTTTGGATATGTACCGGAAAAAATCGTTCTGCATAATGTCACTCTGTATGCAGAGCCGGGGCAAAAGTTGGCATTTGTCGGAGCAACCGGTGCCGGCAAGACAACGATCACAAACCTGCTGAATCGTTTCTACGATATTGCGGATGGGAAGATCCGCTATGACGGAATCAATATCAATAAGATCCGCAAGGATGATTTGAGACGCTCTATCGGCCTTGTGCTACAGGACACCAATCTGTTTACATGTACTGTTATGGAGAATATTCGATATGGCAGACTGGATGCAACAGACGATGAGTGCATTGCGGCCGCCAAGCTGGCGGGTGCGGACACTTTCATCTCCAATTTGCCATATGGCTATGACACGGTGCTACTGAATGCGGGCGCGGCGTTGAGCCAGGGACAGCGGCAGCTTTTGAATATTGCCCGTGCCGTGGCGGCAAATCCTCCCTGCATGGTTCTGGACGAGGCAACCAGTTCCATTGATACCCGCACGGAGCGGATAGTCCAGGAAGGCATGGACGCATTGATGGAGGGGCGCACCTCCTTCGTGATCGCGCACCGCCTGTCCACGATCCGCAACTCGGACGTGATCATGGTATTGGATCATGGCAGGATCATTGAGCGCGGTTCCCACGAAAAACTGATCGAGGATAGAGGCACCTACTATCAGCTTTATACCGGTGCGTTTGAACTGGAGTAAACGGTGATCACGAAACTTACGCCCGAAATTATCCGTGAGTTTATCGAGAATTTGGTCGTACAGGAAAAGCAGAAGGTGGACGGCAAGAGAACGCAATCGGTAGAGATCGTCTACAACCGCATTGTCTCGCAGGTAGAAACCGCATAACACGGGAAGGACAACCGAATAAGCGGTCTGGCGAACAGCCATTCCGCTTATTTGTAAAAGCCCTATCACCTCGGCAGAGGGAACCGCAAAAGCGATGGAAGGAGCAGTCGTTTCTTTGCTCCGCCGGAATAATAGATGAAGAAGTAGGTTTTTATATCTGCTTCTTTTTTATTTACAGTAATAACAGCTATTTTCTTTCTTTTGCTGCAGGTGTTTGACACACTTCAAATAAAATAGCATCATAGTGCCGTTATGATTCAACTGTCCGACCATTTTACCTACAAACGGTTGCGCTTTGTGCTTGCACACATATTTATGATGATTTTTTGTTTCATTCATTCTGTTGTAGACGGACTTTTTATATCCGATTTTGCCGACGAAGACGCTTTTGCCGCTGTTTTCGGGTGCAGACGGCATTTGACTTTCCACAGTGGCGGCGGAATTGCCATCGTTGGTGCCCGTTGTTTTGCGCCCTCAAAAACCGCTACGGCTACGTAAAAAAGCATGAAAGATCGCCAAAAACAGCCCTTGCCGAAAGTTCTTTTGCCGAAGATGTTACGCAAAACGGCGACAAAGATGCGAATAAATTTAGGGCTCGACGTGAAAGCGCTCGCAAGAAAATGTGTGCGTAAAATAATTTGGACGAATATCAAAAGTAAAACCATTCTTGTGCCGTGCTCAGCAACAAAGTATTGCAAAAATGCGCGCCGTGATGTATAATAAACATATGCAGCAATTTACGGGTTTTCCGCCGTTGTTCGACAACAACAGCAAAATTTTGATATTGGGCAGTTTTCCCAGTGTAAAATCTCGTCAACAGCAGTTTTACTACGGCAATGCGCAAAACAGGTTTTGGAAAACGCTTTGCAAGGTTTTTGGCGGCACAGTGCAAACGGTTGAGGACAAAAAACTTTTGTGCCTAAAAAACGGCATTGCGCTTTGGGATATCGTTGTGGCTTGCGACATTCGAGGCTCGATGGATTCCGACATCAGAAACTATGTTTTGGCGGACTTATCCACCGTTTTGAAAAATTGCCGCATTCAAAAAATTTTGTGCAACGGCGCCAAAGCCTATGAGCTTACTCAACGGGCGTATCACGGGCAAATTCCCCTTGTAAAAATGCCAAGCACAAGCTCCGCCAACGTGTCTTTTGACGAAAGCGTTTGGCTGAAACAACTTTCCGACATCTAACATTAGCTATTCACTGCTAATTTGCACGGCAAATTTTTGCCGCGAGCAACTTGCATCAAACGAGGTATTTTTATGGATACGCTTACTTGCAAAAAAGAATTTGTTGAAATTTTCACTACCAACATAAAGCGCGAAGGCAGCGACAAACTGTTGGAATACCTTTCCAACAGCGACTTTTTCGTTGCACCGGCTTCGGCAAAATTTCACATGGCGGAAATTTCCGGCTTGTGCCAACACAGCATAAACGTTTATCGCCGCTTGCTAAAACTTATCAAAAGCGACTTTGGCGAAAACTATGCCGAAACTTTTTCCGATGAAACGTTGGCGATAGTGGGATTATTGCATGATGTATGCAAAGTCAACTTTTATTGCATTGAATATCGCAACGTAAAGGAGGAAAACGCTTGGGTAAAAAAGCCCTTTTTCAAAGTGGACGAGCGTTTTCCGTTTGGACACGGCGAGAAATCGGTGTTTATTGTTTCGCAATATATCAAACTTACCGCCGAAGAAGCCATGGCAATCAACTGGCATATGGGCGGCTTTGACGAACGGGTGCGTGGCGGCAGTTTTTCCGCAAGCGAGGCCTATGCCAAGTATAAACTTGCAATTTATGCACACGTTGCCGACCTTCAAGCCACCTATTTGGATGAAGACCGCGGCTCGAAGTTGTAAAAAACGGCGGCTTGTGCGATTGATTTCGAAGAAACGGCAAATTTGTGCGCGTTAAACGTTCGGCGTTCCTCGCCCACGTTGCGGCTTGTAACGTAGGCTTTGCCGACTAAATTTTCACGCGAAAGGGAATTTATTTGAATTTTTATTAACAAAGAGGTAAATTATGGAACTTTTGGAAAGATTTTTGCGCTATGTAAAAATAGATACGGAATCCGTGCCTGACGTGGAGCAATATCCCAGCAGTGAAAAACAGAAAAACCTGCTTAAACTGCTGTGCGGCGAATTGACGGAAATGGGCATTTCGGCGCGTATGGACGAAAAATACGGCTACGTTTATGCCACAATTCCCAAAAACACTCAAAGCAACTACAAATTGGGCTTCATTGCGCACGTTGATACATCTTTTGCCGTAAGCGGCAAGGACGTTAACCCCATTGTTACGCAAAATTACGACGGCGGCGACATTCTTTTGGCGGAAGGGCGCAAACTTTCTCCCCAAGATTTTCCCGAATTGAGCGATCACGTCGGCAAAACTATCGTTTCGTCCGACGGCACAACCCTTTTGGGTGCGGACGACAAGGCGGGCGTTGCCGTTATTATGCAAATGGCAAAAACGCTGTCGCAAAATCCAAGCATCCCACACGGCGAAATAAAAATTGCCTTCACCCCCGATGAAGAAGTGGGGCGCGGCACCGACTTTTTTGACGTGAAAGGCTTTGGCGCGGATGGCGCATACACCGTAGACGGCGGCGCTTTGGGCGAATTGGAGTACGAAAATTTCAATGCCGCTTCGGCAAAAGTTAACGTTGTGGGCAAAAGCGTGCACCCCGGTTCGGCAAAGGGGGTAATGCTTAACGCGAGTTTGGTGCTTATGGAATTGCAAAGCATGTTGCCAACTTTTCAACGCCCCGAGTTTACCGAGAAATACGAAGGATTTTTCTTTTTGGAAAGCATTCGCGGCGAGTGCGACAGCGCGTGCGCAAACTATATTATTCGCGACCACGACAAGGCAAAATTTTTGCAAAAGAAACAACTTTTTGCGGACGTGGTGGAGTTTTTGAACAAAAAGTATGGCGAAGGCACAGTTTTGGCGGAAATAAAAGACAGCTATTACAACATGAAGGAGCTTATTTTGCCGCACAAACACTTGGTGGAAAACGCTTGTCTTGCAATGCAAAATGCAGGTGTTACGCCGAAGGTGTGCCCCATTCGCGGTGGCACCGACGGCGCGCGACTTTCTTACGAAGGTTTGCCTTGTCCCAACTTGTTTACCGGCGGCTACAACTTCCACGGCAGATACGAATATATCCCATTGGAAGACATGCAGAAAGCGCTTGAAACGGTGCTGGGTTTGGTGGAAATTTACAAAGACAGATAGAATTGCGCATGCCCTGCCATTTGCTCTTGCGCATGCACAGGAAAGGTGCGTCTTCGCAACGGCATAGCGGTGCGAGTGTGCGGTGTGATGTTGCAACGCCTTAACATTTCGGTGGTCGAATTGTACAACGCCGAAACGCAACTTTGCAAAATGTACAAAACAAACGTCTCACCGCAAAACATACAATAACTATGAACTACAAACGAGTACCATTTTCTACAACAAAAAACACGCGTGATTTGGGAGGTTACCCAACGCAAGACGGCGGAGTTACGCGCTGGAACGTGTTTTTCCGCAGCAGTTTGCCCACAAACTTTAACCAAAGCGATGTGGAACTTTTGCACAAACTAAACATAGATACATTTATCGATTTGCGCAGCCTAAGCAATTCGCTTGAAGACAGCCCCATCGAAGAAATCAGTGGCATAAAACGCTACAACTTTTCGTTGGGCAATGGAGCCGTGCCCTTTTTTGCTAAGGACGTGGCGGCAAGTTATATGGAAATGTTGCAACACAAGCAAAGTTTGAAAAACATTTTCGACGTTTTGACCTATGCACCCAACGCCGTGTTGTTTCATTGTTTTGCCGGCAAGGATCGCACGGGTGTTGTTTCCGCATTGCTGTTGATGTCGGCAAACGTCGCAGACGTGGATATCGTTGCCGATTACACTCAAACTTATCCCTACTTTTTGCCCCGTTTGCGTTCGGATTTTTTGCGTACCGATGCGGAAAAGTATGTTTTTGTGCCTATCCCCGAACATATGGAAGGGTTTTTGGAGTTGTTCCGTCTTCGCTATGGCAGTGTGCATGAATTTTTGAAAATGGTGGGCGTAGACCAAGCGCAACAACAGTTGTTGCTTGAAAAATTTGTGGAGCGCAACGTGTGATTGTTGCTTGCTATGGAAAACGTTACGCATCAACCATTGTCCGCCGCCATATTTTTGAAAAAATCAAAGTTTTTGACGTTTACACGTAGCAGCTTTAACGGAGATAATATTTGTATTTCCTTGCGAAAATTTTTACAAAGTAGTAAAACGCCGATGTTTTTTTTGCATCGGCGTTTAACTTTCTTTTGGCTCTTTGTCAAATGTTGGGGTGAAAGTGATTTAAACAGAACCTTTTTCCTCGGTTTGTCAATTACGGAACAAACCCACCCGGGAAGAAGATTGCAAGATCTAAACTTGTGTATTGCCCGGGAAAAAACGTTTGTTCTTGCAGGTTTTTTACGTCGGAAAAATTTTCGTCATCAAAGTTTCGTTTTTTCATAATTTATCAATTTCTCACATACGTATACTCAAAAATGTGCACAATTTTTGTTTCGCACATGGTTTTGGACTTTGTTTTGGTTTGCTTTTTTCAAAAAAAACTATGGTTCGAGACAAGAGTTTTTTACGTCGCTTGTTGTTTTCTAGCGGCCTACTGTGGTGTTGTCGTTGTGGCGGTCGCGCAGTTCTTCAACGGGGTGTTCGGCAGTTTGATAGCGGTAGTCCTTGCCGTTGTCGGCAATGTATTTGTGTATAACGCCGTGGCTGGCAACTTCGCTGTCCTTAACGTTCACTTCCGCCTGATATTCAAAAAATTTGGCGTCGCAAGGCAAGTTTTCTACTTCCACGTAGTCTTCTCCTTGTGCCGTTATCGCTACGGTGTTTTTCAGCACTTGGCGAATGTATTCTATGTTAGAGTGGAACAGCAGCGGTTCGGGAAACTCTCCCTTGGGAATAACTTGTTGCCACACCTTGTTTTCGTGTCGTTGCAACAGTTCCGACGCCTTGTGCAAATGAGCCAATTCGTCGTTGAAGTGCTGTTCCCACACCTTTTTTACGTAGTCGTTCGTTTCGTCCTGCCACAGCGACCAATAAAGGTAGCATTCGGTGTATTCGTGCATAAGCAGTTCTTCCAGCCACGTGCAAGTTGTGTCTTTCAAACCGCCGTAGAGGCTAACGTGCTGTTCTTCTATCATGCCTATTTCCGTGTAGAGTTGACGTCCCAATTTGTTTTGGTAGAAGGCGGCTTGATTCATGTAGTAGTTCATCGTTTGCTGTTCGGCGGCTGTCAAAATGTTAATGTCCAGTTTGGTAAGACTGCTTGCCTTTTTGAAATTGACGTAGCGTTTTACGTCATCGGTGGGGAAGCGGTGTTCGGAAATGGTGGGGCGCCCGGGCATCAGTTCGGTGTAGCCGCCCAAAAGTTTTTCTGCGACAATTCCCTTGTCCATTTCCAACAAGTCGGCATAGCGGTAGAGGTGGTCGAAATCTTCCAACAGCGCGAAATTCATTGCCTGCTTCACGTATTTGTCGCTTTCACGCTGTGCGAAAATTGCCGTCAAATCCACCGCCAACTGCTCGTAGGCTATAGTATGTTCCAAAATGTCTTCGCCAATGGGTTTAAGTGAGGCAATTCGTTTTTGTTGTTGCTGTTCTTTGCGGCGCAATGTGGCAAGTTCGCGGCGCAAATCGTTGTCCGTTTCGTGGCGGTAAAATTGGTGCGAAAACCACGTAGCTTCAAATTCGGCGCCGTTTGCCAAAATGATGCGCACTTTGGTGTAGGGGTCAACGTCGAATTTGTTGTAGGGGCGGAGCGTCATGTTTTTCCAGCTGTAAAAATCATCTGTCGTTTTTATGGGTTTTTCGACAAAAGGATTCATGCTCATTTTTTGTTCTCCTTGTATATTTTTGTGTAGAGTGTTCCCAACGCCGAAAAAACTATACCATTTTTTGAAGAAGGAATGCAAAAGTAAATCCGAGTGGTGTTGAAAAGGCGTTGCGCTTGGTGTCGGAAATGTGCCGCCGTGTGTGGCAAGGGAAGAGAAAACAAACAATGATTTGTTTGGGCTTTTCACAAAAAAACAAATGCGAGTTGTGCCCCCAAAAAACCGCCTTAAAAAGTGCCAAGCGGGGCTTTACTATTTCACAAATAGTAGTTGAAAAAAACGAGTTTTTGGCGTTGCAAAAATTGCAAACAAAAGGGTTTTTACAACGCAAACAAGTGGTGCAAAGCCACTTTCGTCGGTAATTGTCAAAATTTGCCTGTTTCACGTTTTGTATGAAACAGGTTGTCCACCTTGAAATGCCAAATTGTGGATAACTTTGTGGATAAGTGCACAACTTTCCACTTTTTAACGCAAATTTTGTCGAATTTTGCACATTTTGAAACTGTTTTGCAATAACAATGTTAGTTTTAGAAGCCGACTATTGCACGCATAATATTCTACGCTTTGTGCATATCAATATGACGTAAGACTTGTCTGCACAAGCAAGTGCATAATTTCGCCGCCGCAGTTTCAATGGGCAAGAAGTACTGCGTCATTACGTTTGGCAACAAACGTGCCGAAATAGCTTTTCACTTCGCAAAACCGTGTCGCAAAGTTTTTTGATTTTTGGGGGACAAAATGTTTATCGTGTTGAAACAAAGGCAAATTGTTGCGGTGTTGTTGTTGCTGATTTTTGCGCAACTAACCTTAACTGCTTTTTTGTGCGTGCGACTGTTTGACGGCAAAAGCGCGTCCATTGTGGATTTCACCGTGGTGTTGGATGCAGGCCACGGCGGCATTGACAGCGGCGTTGTTGCAAACGGGTTGAAAGAATCGGATTTGAATTTGCAATACACCAAAACTTTGGGAGAATTTTTTGCGCGCGGCGGTTTCAACGTGGTTTACACTCGTAAAACGCGCGACGGGCTTTACGGTTTGGCAACCAACGGTTTCAAATCTCGCGATATGCAAAAACGCAAAGAAATCATTGTGGGGGCGCAGCCAAACCTTGTCATTTCCGTGCACATGAACAAGTTTTCGCAATCCACACGCAGCGGTCCGCAGGTGTTTTTTCAAAAAGGCGCCGAACAAGGGCAAAAACTGGCGGAAAGTTTGCAAAAAGTGTTCAACAATTTCACCGGAAACAACCACGAAGCAATCGGCGGAGATTTTTACATTTGCCGCGAAAGTCCCTGCACGGCGGTTATTGTTGAGTGCGGATTTTTGAGCAACGCACAAGATGCCGCCAAGTTGAAAACCGAAGATTATTGCCAAGAAATTTGTGCCCGCATATTCGATGGAGTAATGCTGTATTTGTATTCTTCGTAAGCGCCGGTAGATTGGCAGAAGGTGCCAAGAAATTTGTGCCCGTATATTTGATGGAGTAATGCTTTATTTGTATTCATCGTAAGTGTCGGTAGATTGGCAGAAGGTGCCAAGAAATTTGTGCCCGCATTTTCGATGGGGTAATGCTGTATTTGTATTCTTCGTAAGCGCCGGTAGATTGGCAGAAGGTGCCGGGAGATTTGTGCTCGTATTTTCGATGGAGTAATGCCGTATTTGTATTCTTCGTAAGGAATAGCCGCGGTTTGCATTCTTCGAAGAAGTGGGCGGAAATGCAGAAAGCCAACAAAACGCTTGCTTTTGCAGTGTTTTGGCGGTATAATTTGTGCAAACGAATCGCAAACGAAATCGCCAAAGGTCTGCAAACGGAAATCCGTAGACGGATTTTTGCA
>CAZHUH010000011.1:0-40228 GCA_964535505.1 uncultured Oscillospiraceae bacterium | reverse complement strand
TGCCACGCTCCGCTCGCAATGACGGTAGGGAGTGCGCCGCTTGCGTCAAAGTGGGTTGCGCGGCCGGCGACTGTTGGATTGGTTCGTAAACGTAGTTGATGTGCTACATTTTTTGAGTCAACTGCTTTACAGTCATTAAAATTGTTCAAAAGCATAAACTCCGATTCGTCATTGCGAGGAGCGGAGCGACGTGGCAATCTAGTTAGATATTGTCAAAGATTACCGAATTGCTTCACTTCGTTGGCAATGGAGGCCTACGCGGCCAGCGGCGTGGGGTTGGTTGGTAACCTAGTATTTTGCAGTGTCGCAAAAATTCAACCAAAACAAAGCAATCAATTATTCCACCTGCAATGCAGCACAAAGATTTTGCGTGTGGAAGCAAAGACGGGTTTTGTAGTAGTCTCCGTTTTGCTTTGCACGTGCTGTTCTTCGCGCTTGTGGGATTTTATGTATTCAGCAATTTTTCGTATTGCGTGAATGGACAAAATGATTGTGGCAATGGTTATAACCAAAGTAACTACGTCGAACACAATGGTGGAAACGGAAAGGAGCACCGTTACCAAATCGTTGATTGCTTCCACCGTTTCGCCGAGATTTGCTACTTGCGACCACTGCCAATTGGCATAGATAAGAAAAGCAGAGCAGGTGCCTATCGCTATGCCGAACGCCAAGAAAACCGCGCGAGCAACCATCATTTGCTTTTTTGTGAGGCAAATGTTGATAACCACGCATGCAACTATGAACGATATTAGCATCAGCAACAATTCCATATCTTGTTTTTCCTTTTTTTCGATTCTGCAATAAACGTTTTGAGCTCTGCAATTTGAGTTCGCAATGTTTCTTGGGTTTCGCGCCTTGAAGTCCAATAATTTGCCGAGCCTTTGAGTTCTGCAATAACTGTTGGGGGATAGGTTAACTAGCAATAAGCGCATAGCCCTACTTCGTGGGTTTTGCACATTGCACTCCAATAGTTTGCCGAGCCTTTTGGATTCTGCAATAACTGTTGGTAGCGACAGTTTAACTAGTCATAAGCGCATAGCCCTACTTCGTGGGTTTCGCGCCTTGCACTCCAATAGTTGACAGAGGCTTTTCCCCTGTGTCCGCGCAACATCTTATACAGTGTAAAATGTAAATAAAGGCATACCAATGTCGCAAAAATATAAAAAATATACTTATTTTGATCTTTTTAGGCATTAAATTAGAATTTTGTGTTGACATAATATAAATAAAAAGGTATAATATATAAAAAATTGTGTACGTCTTACACTGTATAAGATGAACAAAATGACGGCAATTTGTTATATCGCCCCAAAAAATTAACTTCAAAAACACAATCAAAACATCCCAAGGCAGCAGTTTCGCTGTCTTTTTTTTGCCTTGATTAAGAAAACCATTGCATTTTGTTAGTTGTTTCCATTACGTTTTGTTGGCTGTTGTTGACAATTTTATTGCTATTTGTTGATTTGTTGTTGATAAAATCAGTCGCATTTTTGCTTGATGTTGCTAACTCTGCCAATTTTGATTGGCAACACAATTTTTTTTGCGGCGTTGTTTTTGCACAACACAATTTTTTGGCAAAAGCACCACTTTGCCGTTTACTCAACTCAATCGGAACGTTCGACCGCACCGCTTTGCCACTTGCCAAACACACTTTTTGCATACAAAAAGACTCCCAACTTTTGTTGAGAGCCTTTGGTTTTTTGGATTTATGTAATTTTTAGTTAAAATTGCAAAACTTTGCCTATCAGGTACAAATTCGGCCAATTTTCGAAAAGCAGTTTTGCAAGTGTCTGTACGTATGAACCGACAAGTTTTAGTCAATATTCGCCGTAAAATATTGACGCTGTGCACATTTTTGACAATACGTCTGCGCAAAGTTGTTTTCAACATCAACTTAAAGCCGAAATTTTTACGCAAACGTCAACTTCGTTAAAATTTCAAGCAAGCGCAACCAAGGTTAGTCGTAAAGTTTGGAAACGGGCAAATCTGTGTAAACGCGCTCGATAGCTTCGGCAAATAAGTGCGAGATTGTTACCACTTCGATTTTGTCGATTTTCTTTTCGTCCGCTAGGGGAATGGTATCCAACACCACCACTTTGGAAAGTACGCTGTTTTTTAGGCGTTCTATGGCGGGGCCGGAAAGCACAGCGTGTGTGCAACATGCGATAACTTCCTTTGCGCCGTTGTCGACAAGCGCTTGTGCGCCTTGGCAAATTGTGCCGGCGGTGTCGATCATGTCGTCTATCATAAGGCAGGTTCTGCCGCGGACTTCGCCAATTACGTTCATCACTTCCATAACGTTGGCTTTGGGGCGGCGTTTGTCGATTATTGCCATTGGCACGTTAAACTTGCTTGCAAGGGCGCGAGCACGAGACACACTGCCCATATCGGGGCTTACCACAATCAAATCGTCGGGCAGACCATACTGCGAAAAATATTTTGCCAAAACGGGCATGCCCATAAGATTATCCACGGGAATGTTGAAAAAACCTTGAAGTTGGTTGCTGTGCAAATCCATCGTCAAAACGCGGTTTGCGCCTGCCGATTGCAACAAATCGGCGACCAATTTTGCGGAAATGGGATCGCGTGCACGCGCTTTGCGATCTTGACGTGCGTAGCCGAAATAGGGGATAACCGCCGTGATACGCCCTGCCGAAGCGCGTTTCAAAGCGTCGATCATGATGAGCAAATCCATCAAATTGTCGTTGACAGGGCTGCATGTTGATTGAATTACGAACACATCGCAACCGCGCACCGTTTCTTTTATGCTGATTGCCGATTCCCCATCGGAAAAGCGTGAAACTTCCGATTGACCCAACTGCAAATCCAGTTGCGAACAAATATCTTCTGCCAATTTTTTGCTGGCGTTGCCTGCAAAAACTTTTATGGTGCCGTGTGTTTGATTTAGCATAACCCCTCCTAAAACTTTGATGCCCTTATATTGTATATTTTGCGCCCAAAAGTGTCAAGCAAAAGCACCCCGGCACAAAAGAAATAATGCAAAAGTTAGTTGTTGAGAAAGGGTATTGGTGTTTGAAATTGCGACAAATCACCACGCCGAAAGCAGTTGGCATTTTATTTGTGCGACTGCAGCCATTGTTGAATGATTTCCATTAGTTTGGATTTGTAGACAATGTTTTTTGTGCCATTGGATTCGCCCACAAAACACAACGGAGGATACACCACGCACCACCAGTTGTTGCCACTTCCACTGCCCAATTGAATGATGAGCGCATCGTAAACGCCTGCGGCAAGGGTAACGCCGTTGTAAGTGCGATCGGGAAAATTTTCGCGGCAAAGTTTGACGGTGGCACAATAGGTTTTGCCTTGTGCTTTCAGCGTTTGGTCGCACACGCTTTTTAGTGCGGAAAGTTGGCTGTTTACCACAGACATTGCCGCACTTTTGCTGTGGGCTGTGGAAAGAAAGGGGGTGAGATAATCCACAACTGCTTGTTTTACAGCGTATTTTACCTGTTGATCATCTGCGGAGTTGCTGTCGGCGCGAATATGTATGCGCAAAAATTCCGTGTTGGCAGAGGACGAGTTGGGGACACACCCCACAATGATAACCAAAGCCAATACCACTGCGGCGATGATGATTGCTGTTTTCTTCATTTTGTTTTCCTTTTTTCGGGCAAGATTTGCAAATTTGCCGCGCGATAATTGTCGTTTGGCAACGCAATCCGAAAAGTTTGTTGACAAAATTATTGCCGCTTGCGACATTGGCAAACGGCAACAGAAAAAAATTATTGAATTTTTGCGGCGTAAAACGTCGAATCGTCCGATTGAAATTGCAACGTCGATTCTTTGAAAGGCGGTTTTTCAAGTTGCTGCGGCTCACAATGCCGCAACGGTTCACAATGCCGAGCGGCACACAATGCCGCAACGGCGCACAATCACACCACTTTGAAAAAGAAGTTAGATGTTTCCACGCCCCAAGCAACGTAACTTAACGCAAGTGTGTCGAATTTTTCCGCTTTAAGCAGTTTCGTTGCGAAATCCGCCTCTTCTTTGGTGGCAAATGCAACAAAATAGGCACTGCCGCTGCCTGTTTGATGGCATGAAAAACCGCAAGAGGCGCAAACTTTTTTGTAGCGGGCAACTTCCGAAAAGGTTTTTTGCGGCAACAAACTTTCCGCCGCTTGTTGCAAACCGTTGGAAAACATCGGCAATGCTTGCTTGGTTTGTTCTTGCTGCAAAAGAGAAGACAGAAGATCGTTGTCGCAAAGGACGCCGTTTTTTCCAAGTTGGTCGAACTGCGAATAAACTTGCGCGGTGGACAACGGCGAATCGAACAGCGTGAGCGCAAAAAACAACTTGGGATAGTTTGCCAAAAACTCCAAATCGTCCCCCTTTCCGCGCATGCGGCTCATTCCGCCGTGCAACATAAAGTTTACGTCGCTGCCTAATTCGGCACACAATTGTGCCACTTCCAAACTGTTTTTGTCAACATCGTAAAGGCGGCACATGCATGCCACCACAGCCGCGGCATCTGCCGATGAGCCGCCCAAACCGCAACCTTGCGGAATGTGTTTTTTTATCAAAATGTTGCACCCGTTGGTGTCAAAACGTTGCACAAAGGCACAGGCGGCATTGTAGGCGGAATTTTTTTCAAGCGGAATATCCTTGCAACCGCGCAAAGTTACCGCTTTGGTTTTGACAGCTTTCACCGAAACGTCGTCCCAAAGATTGACGGAAAGGGCAATGCTGTCGATGGGGTGAAAATTGCCTTCATTGGGAAACACGTTGAGGGACAAATTGAGTTTTGCAAAAACTTTTACTTTCATTGAAATACTACTCCGTTTGGGGTAAATTTTTATGGGCAATCACTCGGTTGGCGTTGCCCTATCGGTGGACAGAAATCGATGCTGTTGCGAAAGCCTCCCGCCGTGATGGAGGGGACCGCATAGCGGCGGAAAGAGTGCACGCAACTTTGCTTGTCGTCTATAAGCGCTTGACCACGTATCTTGACTTTTGACTCTTCGCCCCAATATTGGCAATAGAACCGGCTTTTGTCCGTTTTCGCCAATTTGTTTTGCTAATATGCAAAACAGAGCGCAAAAAATGCACTCTGTTTGTTGGTTTTGAACCCAAGAAATTTATCTCTTTGAATATTGAGGCGCTTTACGAGCTTTCTTCAAACCGTATTTCTTTCTTTCCTTCATACGAGGATCGCGTGTGAGAAATCCGTTCTTTTTCAAAATTGCTTTGTCTTCGCCGGCGATTACCAATGCGCGAGAAATACCATGACGGATTGCGCCTGCTTGTCCGGTGTAGCCACCGCCGCAAACGTTAACTTCCACGTCGTACTTGGTAAGAGTATCGGTGGCGTTCAACGGTTGACGAACGATAAATTTCAATGTGTCAAGTCCAAAATATTCGTCGATATCGCGTTTGTTGATGGTGATTTTGCCGCTTCCTGCAGGGATAAGTCTAACACGGGCAATGGACTTTTTTCTTCTGCCGGTTCCCCAGAATTGAACCTTTTTCTTTGCTGCTGTTTTAGCCATTGTTCGTTTCCTCCTTATTTAATCTCCAACACTTCGGGGTGTTGGGCTTCGTGCTTGTGTTCGGCACCTTTGTAAACGCGAAGTTTTGTAAGCATTTGACGTCCCAAACTGTTTTTGGGAAGCATGCCTTTTACGGCTTTCATCATAGCGAAATCACTTCTTTCCGCCATAAGCGTTTTGTACTGAACTTGTTTCAAGTGTCCCGGTCTGGGAGAACGACGAACATAGTACTTTGCGTTGAGTTTGTTGCCCGTCAAAACGACTTTGTCGCAGTTGATTACGATAACGCAATCGCCCGTGTCCACGTGCGGCGTGAAGGTGGGTTTGTTTTTTCCACGCAAAATTGTTGCAACTTGGCTGGCAACGCGTCCGAGAGGATGCCCTGCCGCATCGACAACATACCATTTTCTTTCGACGGTTTCTTTCTTGGCCATGTAAGATTTTACCATTTGAGTTACTCCTAATTTAAGATTGATTGCTGTTCACGGTTGAACAATTACCGCCAGTGGAAATGCGGTTTAGACGCGGCAGAGCTTAAAATACCGCGCCGAATTGTTCACAGCCTTTCTATTATACAAATAGTATCGCAGATTGTCAATCAAATAAAATAAATTTTTGAAAGTTCGATTAAACAATTTGTATTTTTGAAAGCACGTATGCAAAATTTTCGCAAACGAATTGCCCTAAAAAACGCTGAAAAGGCAAACTTAATTCAATGTTTTCAATTCTTTGAGGCGGCGTTTTTCCGCAACGTGGTCGCAAACAAGTTCAACCAAGCCCACGACAAGAGCCAACGGCGAAAGAGCAATAAGCACCGTTGCCGCAACAACTACTTCGGCAGAAAGTTCAAGGTAGTTGCGAAACGATTTTTTTATGGCAACGATCACCAAAGCGGTAACCGCGTAGGACAACAGCCCTACACCCGACGCAATACCCAAAACCGCAGCAATGGGCAGACCCAAAACCACTGTGGAATTTTTCAAAAGACACAAAGCCGCAATGCCGCAAGAGAGAAACACAAACAAACTTGCGCACATTGCCACAAGAGGCTTGTCTGTTTTTACATATTTTTTCATAAAACACCATCCAATTCAATTTTTTGATAAAGCAGACGAGAATAATACCAACCAGTGTTATAAACGTAAACATCATACACATTATGTCGCCGGTAGCACTACATTCACACCACTAACCAAACATACCGACCGTATAATTAGGCGCACAAGCAGGTTCGGTTTGTTCTTTACCGCTTAATTTTGTTCGGGATAGAAAACTTTTTCCAAAGTCAAACCTCGCGCGGGCAAAGTTTTGAAGTGCAATTTTTGCCCATTCAGTATGTTTTCCACATCAGCAATTTCCAGTCTGCCTTTGCCGACTTCTACCAAAAGACCGCACATCAAACGCACCTGATTGTACAAAAACGCATTACCGTTCACCCAAAATTGTATCACAGCGCCATTTTGCACCACTGTGAAACTGTTGACTGTTCGAACTGTGCCATTCAAGCTGCTGCCTGTTTTTTGAAAGGCCGCAAAGTCGTGCGTGCCCACCAAAACTTGTGCCGCCTGTGCCATTTTTTGCACATCAAGAGGCTTATAAACTTGCAAGTGATTAACATCCAACAGCGGTTTTCGCACGGGAGAAACGTAAACTCGATAGCAATAGGTTTTGGAAATTGCCGAAAAACGCGCGTCGAAAGAGTCGTTTACAATTTGCGCATCGGTAACGGCAACGGAACTTGGCAACGACAAATTTACACCCAAACAAAGCTTGAAAGGGTTTACGCTTTTGGGGGCGTCGAAATGCACCGTTTGCCCGCAAGCGTGCACGCCCACATCCGTGCGACCTGCCGCATAAACGCGAACAAAATCGCAATCAAAGTAGCGCCCCAACGCTTTTTCCAAAACGTCTTGAACGGAAACGCCGTTTTTTTGGCTTTGCCAACCGCAAAAATCGGTGCCGACATATTCAACTGTGAGTTTTATCCTTGCCATATTTTACGTTTTTTACCACACCGTTATGTCGAAATTTGTATTTTGGAAATTGTTTGACGGCAAACTTCCACTGCACGCTGCGGCAATCCGCTGCGCTTAATCACTGCGCTTTGATGCATTGCCAACCTGCTTTTCCGCGCAGTATCAAATGCAACCGCGCAAAAAGTGCGCTGCCCCAAAAGCGGAATCAGCCGTATGAGAGTTCGGCAGAGCTGCGCCGTACACAAAATCAGTAGTAGAGCCAAGTGAGTTCCGCCCACTGCGTCTGCATGCCGTACGCCACGAATACTGCCGCAAATACCAAAACCGTCACAAAACCGCCTACAAAATCTCTCCACGAAAGTTTCATCACTCGCATTTGCGTGCGTTTGGTGGAGCCTTCATAGCAACGGCTGTTCATTGCGTTGGCAAGTTCGTCGGCACGGCGAAAACCGCCCACCAAAAGAGGTATCAAAATGGGCACAAAGGCCTTGGCGCGCTTTATCAAATTGCCGGTGTCGAAATCGGCTCCACGAGCCTTTTGCGCGCGAATTATTCTGTCCGTTTCTTCCATTATGCTTGGAATAAACGACAACGCCAAACTCATAAGCAAAGCCAATTCGTGCACGGGAAATTTGATGACACGCAAAGGTTTCATCAAACTTTCTATCGCATGCGTTAAATCCACCGGTGTGGTTGTTAGGGTAAGCAAACTCGAACCCATCACCAAATAAGTTAGGCGCAACAGTATTTTTGCCGCAAAAATCAGTCCGTCGGCGTAAATTTCTATTTTCCACCATGACCAAAGGGGCGGGTCGTTTTGCGATTTTGTAAAAAACACGTTGAGAATTGCCGTGAAAATCAGCAAAAACAAAATGCCTTTTATCGAACGCAAAATGGATTTTAGCGGCACGCGAGAAAAGCCTATGGCAAACGCCAAAAACAAAGTTAGCCACAAAAACCCAACAAAACTCGTTACGAAAAACACACCCACCATAAACAGCAAGCACAAAAGAAGTTTTATGCGTGCATCCATTTTGTGGACAAAACTTTCCGCCAAGTAGTATTGCCCAAAGGTAACGTCTTTAAGCACGGGAATCACCTCCCGAAAGCCTTTCTACCTCGGCAAAAACATCTTCCACAGTGCGGCAATCATCCGACAAATATATGCCGTTTTGTTCCAAAACGTTCATAAATTTTGCCATCTGCGGCACTTCCAAATTCATATCTTCAATTTCGTTTTCCATTTTGTAAAGTTGGCGCGGCGGCAAATCGTAGACAATTTTGCCCTCTCTAAACACCAAGACACGGTTGGCGTTTTCGAAAACTTCGTTCATATCGTGCGAAACCATAATAACCGTTACGCCTTGTTCGCGATTGAGTTTGTTCACCAACGCCAAAATTTCCTTTTTGCCGCATGGATCCAAACCTGCGGTAGGTTCGTCCAGAACCAACACTTTGGGCTTCATTGCCAACACGCCGGCAAACGCAACGCGACGTTTTTCGCCGCCGGAAAGGTCGAACGGAGATTTTTTTGCCACAACGTCAAAATCCATACCCACAATTTGCAAAGCTTCACGGGCAAGTTTTTCGCATTCGGGTTTTTCCAAGCCGAAATTTTTGGGACCGAAGCACACGTCTTCCAACACGGTGTCGGCAAAAAGCTGATATTCGGGGTATTGAAACACCATGCCGACATCGCGCCGCAGTTGTTTCAAATTGGGCTTTTTCGCCGCAAGATCCTGCCCGCAAACGGAAAGCGAGCCGCTTTGCATGCGAATAAGCGCATTGAGATGTTGTAAAAATGTGGTTTTGCCGCTGCCCGTGTGCCCCACGATGGCAACGAACTCGCCGTCGTTTATTGTTACGGAAATATCATCTACCGCGCGTTTGGCAAAGGGCGATTTTTTGTTGTAGGTGAAGGTTAGATTTTGTGCAACAATTGACATACTCTACCTCCAAGTTTAGCGGCGTCAATGCAGTTTTCGTCCACGTCGAAGCCTGCCGCTTTAAGTTTTTTTGCAAGCAACACCGTGCGCGGCGGTTGAAGCCCCACGCTGTTTAGCAACTGTTCGTCGGCAAAAATTTGCATAGGCGTGCCCGTAGAAACGACGTGTCCGTCGTTCATAACCACAACTTTGTCGCAATCCAACACTTCTTCCATAAAGTGCGTTATCAAAACAACCGTAATGCCGCTTTGATTTAGGCGATGGGCAACATTCAAAACTTCTTTTCTGCCCAAAGGGTCCAGCATTGCCGTGGATTCGTCCAAAACAAGCACTTGCGGACGAATTGCCAACGCACCTGCAATAGCAACGCGCTGTTTTTGTCCTCCGGAAAGCCTTTGTAACGAATTTTTGGCAAATTCAGACATGTCCACTTGCTCTAATGCCGTTGTTACGCGTTCGACAATTTCCGGTTGGGGTATGCCCAAGTTTTCCGGTCCGAAAGCCACGTCTTCTTCCACAATGCTGGCGACCATTTGGTTATCGGGGTTTTGAAACACCATGCCGACATTTTTGCGAATTTCAAACACGTTGTCCTTTTCGGCGGTGTCCATTCCCAAAACTTTTACGCTGCCGCTTTCCGGAACAAGCAAACCGTTGATAAGTTTTGCCAAGGTGGATTTTCCGCAGCCGTTGTGCCCCACAAGCGCAACAAAAGAACCCTTTTCTATCGAAAGAGTTGCATTTTCTACGCCCACGACTTTGCCAACGGAGCCGTCGTCATTGTAAGCCTTGTAGTAGAAACTGACGTTTTCAAATTGCACTACAACGTCATTTGTTTGTTCGGTTGTGATTTTTGTTTGTTCCATAATAAGCTATTATACATTTTTTGTTGACTTTTGGCAAATAAATATGCGAACATATCAATTTTGCTTTACAACATTTTGTTTTGTAAATCGAAAAAGCGTATTGCTTAGAGAAAACCGCAAACAATGCGTTGTTTTCTCAAGCACAACAAACGACAAGAAATGTTTTGGCTCTGCAACAAATGTTGGGGAGACCATGTAACTATTTGTAAGTTCTTAGCCGTTTTTGGACTTTCTGATTTGCACCCCGACATTTGACAAAGAACCGAAATGTTTTTGCAAAACGCCGCTTCACAACAAAAGAAGCCTTCGGTGAGATTATCCCGAAAGCTTCACATAAGAAACACCAAGCACAAAATGGTGTTTGTAAATGTAAGAGTTCAGTCTGTAAGCCGAGTTCTGTCTTGAACGGTTATCTATCTACTTCCATCGTTACCGATGGCTTCCAGCGAATATGTCGAGATGTCGAGCAGACATTTGATCTCATTTCTTGCACCGAGTGGGGTTTACATGCACGATTTGTCACCAAACCGTGTGTAGGCTCTTACCCTGCATTTCCACCCTTACAACGGCTGACCGTTGCGGTATATTTCTGTTGCACTATCCTTAAAGTCGCCTTCACAGGCCGTTAGCCTGCACTCTTGCTCTGTGGTGCTCGGACTTTCCTCGTGAGTTGCCCCACGCAACCGTTCGGCTGTCTCTTACCTAAGAAGCATACCACAGTTTGACAAAACTGTCAAACGATATTGATTGCGGATTTCACAATCCCTCGGTAGGCCGCGCTGTCTGCCTAAACCCTTTGCACGATGGAGTCTTTTCGTAGATCTCCTGCCGTTAAAGATCGTTGCAATTAGAAATTGAAATTTTTACCAAACTTCTCAAACGCCTGAATGCAGAATGCTTTCAATAATCCTCTGCTACTTCACGCCGCCCGCAGAGCAAGTGCGCCGAAACGCGCGCAGTCATTGTAAAAAATCGTCTGTGGGTGTGCCGTCTACGTAGCTTTGCGTTTTGGTGATTTTGTAGTCGCCTTTGAGGTTGTGAACGCTTTGCAAATGGCAAACAAGTCTATCGGGACGCAAATTGACGTTGCCTATCGACAATGTAAACAATGCGCTGTTTTCCGAAAGTTTTTTTGCACCTAAAATGCGCGAAGAAACATCTTTCGTTATCGTTGCGCCCTTTTCGGCATAACTTATTTCGTAGTTTGGCGCCAAAACTTCTTCGGAAAAATTGCCTATGCCCTGCGCTTCCACAAGGTAGTCGGCGCTGTTTATCTTTGCCGCCAAATTTGTTTCTTTGTCAAAAGCTTTTACAAAACTCAGTCCCTGTGGACAAACGGCGTTAAGTTTTTCCAACAGTCCCTCTTCAAAGGGCATTTTTGCCGAAACGTATTCGCACAAACTTTCCACACCCAGCGCCAACGGTGCCGAAAAGCCCAATTCCATGTGGGGGTTGAATCCGTGAGAGTATTCCACGGGCAAATTTGCCCGACGAAAAACATAGGTTACGGCGCGTAAGGTGTCCACGTGCGCCGCCAACGCACTTGTTGAAGTTTTTTGAAATTTGAAAACTACCATAATTTTTTATTTTACTTTTTGAAAACAGCCGCAATTTTGATAATTTGTGTTTATATATAGCGACATTAGCGTTTTGTGTTATGTATACAGCAATTTTGACGTTTGGTGCTTTGTCTGCCGTAATTTCGGCATTTCGCGTTTTGAAAACACACAAATTTTGATACTTTTTGCGTCAAAAACAGCCGTAATTTTGACAATTTTTGCTTGGAGCACCCCTAATTCAGTATTTTACGTTGCCGTGCGTTTCCAGGCAGTAGCCGTGTTGTTTCAATCCGCAACCGTTGCACTGTTTGTTGCACGAAGGGGTGGTTACACCCTTGATTGCCTTTTGATATTCGCTTTGAAAATATCTTTTTGTAATGCCGATATCCACAAAATCCCAAGGAAGCATTTCTTCCAAACCTTTTGCACCCACAATTTGCGAAATATCCACGCCGTTTTTTTCAAACGCCTTGTTGTAGTGTTCTATATGGAAAAACTCCGTCCAAGCGTCGAACCGAGCGCCGTCCAAATAGGCATCGTAGAGACTATCGGCGACACTTCTGCCGCCACGCGCCAGCACTGCCTCCATAACGGAGCCATCGTAGTCGTTGTAGGAAAAACTTATGCCGCGTTTTTTGAGAGTTTCCGTGAGATACCGCTGTTTTTGCGCAATATCTTCGCGATCGGCAAAGGCGCACCACTGAAAGGGCGTGAACGGTTTTGGAATAAAGGTAGAACAAGAAACGGAAACACGCAAATCTTTGCCGCTTTTGCGCACCTTTTTGTAAAGGGATTTTACCCGCAACGCAATATCGCAAATGCCTTGAATATCTTCCTGCGTTTCGGTGGGCAAACCTATCATAAAGTACAGTTTTACCGATGAATAGCCTTGCAAAAACGCTTGTTCCAAGGTGGAAAAGATGTTGTCCTCGGTGATATTTTTGTTTATCACGTTGCGAAGGCGCTGCGTGCCTGCTTCCGGCGCGAAAGTAAGTGAGCTTTTGCGGTTGCCTTGCGCCATTTCGCCCTGAAAACTATCCAAACGCAAACTTGGCAAATTTAGTTGCACGTTGTGGGCGGCGGCATAGGGCAAAAGTTTATCCAAAAGGGGCATAAGTTGGCTGTAATCGCCTGTGGAAAGGCTGTTTAGCGAAAGTTCGTCGTAGCCGGTGTTTTCCAAAAGACGAGTGCACAGCGAAAAGGCGTTTTCCAACGTGCGTTCACGCACGGGACGATAAATAAACCCCGCTTGGCAAAACCTACAACCGTTGGCACATCCGCGAAACAGTTCGGCAACGGCTCTGTCGTGCACGATTTCCATGTTGGGCACCAACTGTTTGTAGGGGGTGAAAGTTGTATTCATATCCTTTTCGATATTGCGCCAAACGGTTTTGTCGGGAAGGGACACAACTTTGTCGCCTACGTACACAGCAGGGTGTAGCGACGGCACATAAATGCAACTGTAATTTTCGTCCACAAACTGCAAAAATTCGCTTTTTGTGCCCTTGAAACGTTTGTAATCTTCTATTATTTCGCGCCAAGGCGTTTCCCCCTCGCCCACAAACAAAAAGTCGAAAAATTTGTACATCGGTTCGGGGTTGACGGTGCACGGACCGCCTGCCACAATAAAGGGATAACTGTCGTCGCGATCTGCCGTGCACACGGGGATACCTGCCAAAGTAAGCATGTGGAACACATTGGAATAGCACATTTCGTACTGCATAGAAAAGCCTACGAAGGTGAACTCTTTTAGGGGAGTTTGCGTTTCCAAACTGCAAAGGGGCAAATTGTGTTGTTTGAGATAGTTTTCGTAATCGGCAAAGGGAGTGTAGCAACGTTCGCACACCACTTTGTCGATAGAATTGAACAAATAGTACAAAATGCGCACGCCCAAATTGGACATACCCACTTCGTAACTGTCCGCCACGCACATGCAAAAACGCACGTCGCAAGGCTTATGCATATCGGGAACGTTATATTCGCCGCCGAAATATCTGTAAGGTTTTTGAACGCTATCTGTAAGTTTTGTCAAAATAAACTCCTATAAAGTAAGTTGCTGAAAGGCAATGAAGTGTTCATGCAGCGCAGACCGCCACTGCTGCGAAGGCGCAACCAACCAAACTGTCCACCCGCCGCGCATGTGCAAAGATTTTTTACATTATCCGCAATAAAACCTCTCAAATGCCTACAAACGGAATATTCGCGATAATTAATTACTAATTCAGTCCGCCCACTGCGCAAGTGCGCCGGCCATGTAGACAAGCGGCGCTTACAAGGTCATTGTGGCCATCAACGTGCCCACCAAATTCAGATCGTCTCCGCCCAAAATTTCGCAAGTAAGCCCGTGTTGCGACAAAATTTCCGTCAAAAACTTTTCGAAATTTGCACGATAACCCACCAATTTGTGGAAGGTTGTGCCTTCGGCAACCAGGGCTACAGGCAAAGTTTTGTCTTGTACGGTGGCTATTGCTGCGGCGGCGTTTACTATTGCGCCCATTTTTGCAGCACGTTTTATCAGTTCGCGGCAAAGGGCTTTTACAAATTGCCTATCTTCTTCCGCACGGAACATATCCTGCATTTTGCCGCTGTCTTGCAAGAACATCGAAACGTCTTTCAGTTCGATTGGGGAAATTTCCGTTTCGCCGCAAAATTCGCCTTCTTTGATGGCAAATTGCAAACCTTCGTTTATGATGTTGGAAAGGTACTTGCCGCTAGTCATTTTTTCAAACATTTGGCGCGTGGGCGAATCGGTTTTAGCAATGGCAATTTTGTCGAAATCGCCCATGACAAAACCGTTGTAGCCGCCGCACTCCATATTAACCAACATTTTGCCTTGCGGCAAATTCGCCACTTTGGAAATTTCACTTGTGTCGACAATACAGCAAACGTTTGTGCCCGTGCCGTAGATGTAACCCAAATAGGTGGAATATTGCTTGCGAGAAGTTGCCATTCCTCCCAAAAGGGTGGCAACGGTGTCGTTCAAAATGACTATTTTGCGGTTTTTGGCGCTAAATTGCTTCAAAGCGTTCAGTGTTTCCGCGCCGACGCGTGTGCCAACCACTTCGGGCGCGCGCACTTCTTTGCTGAAACCCAACACTTCGCCGTCCATATCGCTGCCCATAAACACCGGATAGGAAAAGCAAAAGCCCACGTCATCGCCTTCTTCTGCCAAATATGCGATGTTTTGAGCAATTTTGCCGTAAAATTCCTCTTTGGAAAGTTGCTCGCCGCCGGATGCGGGCATAACGGTTTTTTGTAGTTTTTCTATGTGAATATCGCCGTTTTGGTCGAAATATCCCAATGCCGAACGGAAGTTTGTGCCGCCGGCATCGATAAGAATACGTTTGCCGCCGCTTATTTTGGAGCGATCGACGTTGCATATGTAGGTGGGAATCATGGGAATAACTTGCCAATTTTCCTGCATACCCTTGTGCATTTCGTTTATAAAATGCGTAACGTTTTCTTGTCCGTCGACAGTAAGCCCGATATCTTCGGAAGATTGACGATGTTTTTTCAAAAATTCCAACGCCTTGTTTTCGGCTGTGATTGATGTCATAAAAGCTCCTTCCAAAATTTCTTCGATTGTTTGAGTTTGCACCAAACCTTGCGCAGAAAGCTCGGCAACGCGCTTTTCACGCATCAAGTCCTGTTCGGTGGAGGTATCGTTTGTTACGTAGACGTTGCAATTTACCAACTTGGAAGAATATCTGCCGCCGTTGCATACGATGGTTTTTACCACCCGATAAAGGTCCTGACTGTCGGAAAGTTCCAACGAACGCGCCAAACAAAACACTTTGCCCTTGTAGGCGTTACTTTGAACCTTTTGCGTTTGAGCATATTTTTTGATTTTTTCCACTGCAACTTGGGTTAGGTGTTTGCGCGACACCTGTCCTTCCAACGTAACGGGGCGCACCAGTTCGAAATCGACGTTGGAACCGTAGCGCACGTGGTACTTTTCCACCAACTGCGAAATTGTTAAGCCGCTGTTTTGCACCAAAAATTTCAAAGTCTGCAGTGACATCCAAGCGTCGTCTTCGGAATTGTGTTCGTGGTAGGTAATATCCAATTCGGCGGCTATTTTGGAAAGGGCGCGCACCTCTTTTTCCTGCTTGTACAGCCGATACAGCAACTGTGTGCACAAAAATTTGAAGTTGATAGAGGGCAAGTTGTAGTGTTTGCAAGCGGCGTTGAGCATACGCACGTCGGAATCGACAGCGTGCCCCACCACCAAATATTCCGAATTTGTAAGCAATTTTCTTATTTGCGGATACACCTCGGAAAAATCCGGCGAAGAATCGAGCAGTTGTTTATCCAAGTGCAAATCGATACCCACGTTTTTTCGCGTGCCGTTTAGGTTGTAGGACGTTTTGGGGTTTATCCAAATGTTGGTTTTCTCCAAAATGTTGAAGTTTTCATCGGCGATAACCACACCTATGCTGCAAATACTATACAATTTGTAGCCGTTGGCCGCCTCGATATCAAAAGCCAAATATTTCATTGCAAAATCCTTAAATTGTTTAAAGTAAGTGCGTGCGTGCCCGTTTATTTTGAAGCAAACACATGTGCGCTTGCGCGCTGTAAGCGATGAAAATGCCGCAGTTGATTGTCACGGCACGCTAAATATGCCGACTATACGTGAACGATGCGCAATCACCGAAAGAAGCACTAAACGCAACCGGCAACCGCGCCTATGGTAGATTTTTGTGGTGTTTGGCACAAACACAGATCCAAAACGCATTGATTGTAACGCCGCAAACGCTGCTCAATGCGCAGGTGCACAAGCGAACGGTAAATTTCACTATTAATTACTTTACCAAATTTTTTGCATTTTGTAAATACTTTACAAAAATTAGCCCGTCAAATTGAAAGAAAATGTGTAAATTGAAAGAAAATGTGTAAACAGTAAATTTTGCAAATCTAAAAGTTGACAATGCCTATGCCGCCATTATTTGACCAACCATAGTCTGATTTGCTTAACACACATCACGATAGGTCGGTCGACAGTTGCCATGTAACTGACGAATTAGTCGTGCAGCGACGAAAACTCAACGGCGGCGAAATGCTCGGTGGCTTTGGCTATGGTTCCGAGGTTTTTTCAGCCATTGTCGGCTTTTTGCGTTTTTGGGAAAAATCTTTTGCCCATTTTGCTTTCAAACATTTAACGTTTGAGCGCGCTACAATAAGCCGCTTGCGCTGTTTTACAACAAATTTCAGTGCAACGATCAACTGCCATACACCCACCGCCACCAAAAAAGTCGCAAAACAAATGCGCAAAATTTTGTCTTGCGTTTTGCCGGCAAAAAATGCGCCGAGGATGGCACACAAGGAGGCAGGAACAATCACCCAACCCAAGTTTTTGGCTTTGATCAATTTGTTTTTGGCGTGAAAACCCAACGCAACACAGCACATAGGCAAAAAGCTGATAAGATTGACTGCTTGCACCATCTTTTGCGAGAGATCCAAAAATGACAATAGCGGCACCAACAACGTGCCGCCGCCCATGCCCATGCCGCCGATAACGCCTGCCAAAAAACCGAAAAATATCAACAAAAACACTTCCATATCAAATTTTTCTCCGCAAAATTTCAGTGTGATTTTTGGGCGAAACTTGCCATTTTAAAACAATTTCGACCATACGTATGTAAGAAAATGTTTCTTGAACCGACCAAACCGCCGCCACCGCAAACAAGTTCGCGCCAAAAGCGACGCAGCGTCAAACAAATTTTCCACACCCCAAAACAAGGTGCGAACATCCTTTGTTTGCAACAATACAACGGCAAATCGTAACGCCGTTTTCAATTCAACGACAACACAAACTCTTGTGCATCTTGCCACTGCTTAACTTGACTGCGAAGAAAACTCAAATTACACACCTTATTTTCAAAAGAGCATTTTGATACCGCCGACTATCAGCACCACGGCAAAAATGATTTTTGTTGTATTTCCTTTGAGTTTCGCCAAAATAAGCGCGCCCAAAATTCCCCCTGCCACAACGCCCAACGTTGTCCACAGAGTTGGCAGCCATTGCACCGAATCTTGAAAAATGTACACCGCTGCGCTTACTGCCGTCAGCGGCAAAATAACCAACAAAGCCGTTGCTTGTGCGCATTTTTGGTGCAATTTTAACACAGCAAGCAGCAAAGCCAGCACCACGACCCCTCCGCCGCCGCCCAAAAACCCGTTTACAAGCCCCGAAAAACCGCCTGCGACCACCAACACCGTTTTGTTTTTTGCGTTCAAATTCATTTTCTGTGTTCCTTTTGGCAAGATTATGCTTTTATTTGATTGATTTTTATTTTAGTTTGTATTAAAATATAAACAAGTATGCAGTTTTGCATCCTACTATCTATATAGAAAAGGTATTGTAACTATGAGTAAGACAACTAAAAAAGTAGAGAAAAAGGGCCTTTCGGCAAACACCAAGAAAGGCATCATCATTTCGGCGATTTGTATCGTGATGGCAATTGTTTTGGCTGTGTCCGTAACGCTTGTTGTAAGCAATTCCGGCACGACCACAAATTCAAGCACGTCCAGCAGCGGATCCTCTTCGCTGTACATCAAAAACGGCGACTTTGCGTATTTTGACACAGAAAGCACTTCTTATCCGAAAACAGCAGATAACTGGACACTATATACCTACACAGATCCGGTAACCGATTCGGACGGAATCGTCACCGAACACGGTTTCGACAAAATTACCGACACCGATGCAGTTTTGACGGGCGTTGTTTCCACAGATGAGGAAGAATGGGACAACGTTACAAACGACTTGGCAGACGAAAACATCTCCGGCATTACCAACCCCGGCATTCACGATGAGGATTTGGACAAAAACGTGTTTATGTTTGCAAGCAAGAATGCTACAACGGCAAGCATCGTTTCCGAAAGTTTCTCCATCGCTTCTCAAGAATCGGCGAAAATAACCGTTTGGTTGAACACCGCACAACTTAAATCCGGCGGCGCAACCATTATGGTTCAAAACTACAACTCTTCCACCTCTCTTTCCGCTTTGGAAAAATACAGATATTCTTACGCATTCGATATTGCCGCCGCAGATGGTTGGGTGGCTTACGAATTGTATGTATTCAACCGCAACTCCGGTTCGGAAAACGTTGTTGTGAGCATTGGCTTGGGCAACACCTATGAAGGAACGGAAGCCGAAGGCGTTTTGTTTGTGGACGATATTACTTACGAAACCGTTTCCGCAAACGAATATCGCAAATTTGTCGCAAGCGCGCAAAATGACACAACATATCATATTATCGGCGAAGACGAATCCGTAAGCGAAGAAAACTACGCAACATTTGTCGACATCAACGGTGAAGCGGTGGACGCCATTACTTTGCAAGACTACTTGGACAGTAACGACGCAAAAGTCGGCGGTGAATCATATTCTCCCTTTACGATAAACGACAAGTTTTCCATCTACAAAATTTCCAACGACGGCACGATTTCCACGCCTGTTGCGTTGATATTGAACCAATGGAAAGGACAAGACATTATTGTTAAATCCAGCGAAGAAGCCACCGACCACTTGCACATCAGTTTTTGGCTGCGCGTAATGCAAGATGGCAGAGTCACCGCAAAAGGCAACATTGTTTTGCAAACGTTGGAAAACGGCGAATGGACGGATCTCGACAGTGGATCATTTACTTCCATTGTTACTTCTCAAAACATCAAGGACGACAACAACTGCGGTTGGGTAAAATACGACATCTATTTGAAACCTACTTACGTAAAAGATACGCAAATCCGCGTTGTATGCGCATTGGGTAACGCAAACGGATACAGCAATGCCAACCCCGACTACCTTCCCAAAGGTTCGTTGTTTGTAACTTCTCCCTTTGTGGAAGAAATTTCCTCATCCGACTACAGTTCCGCATCTAGCGGATCGTACTCAACTAAGGTAAGTTTGGTGGGCGACACCGCTTCCACTTCCATTACAAACGGTTCCTTCTCGTCTATTGCGGCAAGCACGCCCGACCAACCCGTCAACTGGACGCCGGCATTCGGCGGTGCCAACATCATCTACAAAGATGGTTTGGGCGACAAGATTCCTCAAACGCTTCCTCAAAACTCAAATGATGTTACCGCTTTGATTGTGAAGAACAGCGAATATGCTCCTGCGTTTGACGATTCCGAAAGAAACTTCTTGCAAATTACTAACAACGTGGCAACCTCTTACGGCTTGCTTTCCAACGACTTCACGCTTTCGGCAAAAACCGTTTACGCAATTTCCGTTTTGGCAAAGACAACCGATTCGGCAAAACCGTATATCTACGTTGTAAGAAACGGAGCAGACAGCCGCAGCGAAGCCATTTTGGGCAAGATTGAAGCAAATGCCACCACGTTGGCAGATGATAGCGTATTCGGCATGATAAACAGCACCGAAGAAGGCAACGGCTGGACACGTTACTACATTGTGATTGCTACCGGCGAAGAAAGCGTAACCGTACGTTTGGCATTGTTCAACGGCAGCATCGATGGCACGGTTACTCAACAGGGCACAGTTTGCTACGACATTGCAAGCCTTACCACTTTGGGAACCTACACGATTGACACCGACGAAGAAAGCGACAAGACCAACCGCGAAAGAATCACTTTCACGGCGACATCGGGTTACACCGCGTTTGAAGAACTTTCCGAAGAAGAAATTGCAAACCTTGCAAATTACGACAATGTTTACATTTCCGAACCCGATTGGGAAGAAATTGTAGCCAACGCAATGGCGGAAGAATCGGAAGAAGAAGATGATGATGACAATAGCTCCACATCGACTACTGAGAGAAATATCGACTGGGCATTGTTGGCTTCGGTTGTTTCCAGTATCGCAATGGTTGGTGCATTGTTGATTGTTGCGGTTGTCCGTATTTTCAAAAAACGTTCCAGAAACGCTTAACAATCATTGAAAGTTGAATAAAAATTGGCTAGTCTCAAATATATGGAGACTAGCCAATTTTTTGTCGTTGAAAATATTTGGTTGTTCTATATTAAATGTTGGGGTGAGAAGAAAAAAGGTTCTATAATAAATATTGTGGGAATAGCATAAAACTATTTATAATTGCTCAGCCACAGCTCTTGGCTTTGGCTCTTGCCCCCAATATTTGCAATAGAACCCAATGTTTTGTGCTTTCACACTTGACGAACTTGCAAAACCGCCCGAGTTTTTGCGTAGTGTGAAAAAAATTAAGATTTCGCTAACAGTGCTTTCACTTCGGCGGCAACTTGTTTTGACGTTTTGTCGGAAGTATCCACGCGAACGTCGGCAAATGTCGCGTAAAGTTTTTCGCGCAAAGCAATGTTTTGTTGCAGTTGCGGCAAGGTTAGGTGATCGAACAAGGGACGTGTGCCGCAAGTAAGGCGACTTTTTACCGCTTCGGCAGTAGCTGTCAGCCACACTACTTTGCCTGTTTGGGCAAAATCGACGAATTTTGGCGACAGCACGCTTCCGCCGCCGCAAGAAACAACGCCTTCTACACCGCAAAGGCTATTCAAAATTTCCGTTTCGACATTGCGAAAAGTTTGTTCGCCGTGCTCAGCAAAAATTTCCGACACGCTTTGTTGCATTGCGTTTTCCACCAAAGCGTCCACGTCAAAAAATTGACAGTGAAGCTCTTGCGAAAGCAATTTTCCCACCGTGGTTTTGTAGCAAGCGGCAAATCCGATGATGATTATTTTCATGTTTTACCCATTTTTTTCAAGAATGCCGCCAACAACGGCAAATGCGCTACTTTTGGCGTTGCGCCAAAAATTTTACCGCGTCGAAGTAACTTTGCAGACCTTTGCCAACAAAACTTGCCGCGCAAACATCCTTCAAAACATCAACGTGGCGAAAACTTTCGCGTGCGTAGATGTTTGTCATGTGAACTTCGGCAACGGGCACGGAAATGCACTCGATGCAATCGCGAAGCGCCAAACTGTAGTGGCTGTAAGCACCGGCATTAAACACCACGCCGTCCGCATCCGTTTGTTGCAAAATATCCGCCAAAACCCCTTCGCAGTTGCTTTGTTTGCACACAAGTTGCACGCCCAAATCGGCGGCAAACTTTTGCACTTTTTTTTCCAAATCGCCAAGCGTGTCGCTGCCGTAGAGAGAAGCGTCGCGCTTACCCAGCATGTTCATATTTACGCCGTTAAGCAAAAGAAGTTTCATATTTTCACCCCGTTTTTAGTGTTGTTGGCTATTTTCTTCACGAAGTTTAGCCACCAAACTCAAAAATTGCTGACAATCGGTTTGAATGTCGGTGTTTGTCCAAAGCGCAAAACTTTTTGCTCCTTGGTGAAAAAGCATTTCCAATCCGTCCACGTGCACAATGCCGCGCGAAAGTGCTTGAAACTCCAGCCCGCTTTGCTTTTTGTAGAAGGCCGTTAGCACAAATTTTACCGATTGCGGCAACACAAGTTGCTTCTCGAAATCGCATTCGGGCACAAAACTTAACACGCCAACGGGGTTTTCAACAACTTTGGGCAGATTATATTTCGCCGAAAGCCTTTCGGCATGCGCCAAAGTGCGGTTTAATACCTGCATTTTGCAACCGTATCGGATTAGTTCCGCAATGCAACTTTCCGCCGCACCGCCTGCGCCCACTATCCAAAGTGGCTGATTTTCAAAATTTATTCCGTGCGCTCTCAGCGACTGCACAATGCCGTAGCCGTCGGTGCTTGTGGGCGCAAGTTGTTTGCCCACCGTGTTTACCGAAGGTACACTGACGCCGAGCAGTTTGGATACTCGCGTTTTGAAAGGCATGGTTACGTTGGCACCATCGAATTGCGAAAGTACTTCCAAAAGTTGCTTGTCAGACACGCAAGGCGGCAGTTGAACGGGAGTATAACTGCAACAAACGTTTGCCGTGCGAGCAAGTAAGCTCATCAAAATGGGCGACAAACTGTTAAGAACCGATTGCCCCACCAAGCCGAAACGTAACGGTTTTACACCCACCGTCTGCAAGAAATTCGGAAAAGACACGGCAAAATCCATTTCAAAATCGTTTTGCGGCATACGGCAAAGATTGTCGAAAGTTGCCGACGAAGTGTCGCTATAAGTTCCGCTTGCTGCCGAACTTGCTTGCGAATTTTCCAATACGTTTTTCGCGGCTTTTTTTGACGCTTTTACCGAATTTTGCGCCGTTGCTGTGAGGGCATTTGCAAAGTTGTCGAAAGTTGCCGACGAAGTGTCCACAATGCTGCCTCCGCCGCAAACGCTCAAAGACAAAACGGCTTGGCTCATTGCCATTCGATGATCGGCAAAGCAGTTGAAATACGGTTGGCGCACAACGGTGCCGTCCGTTTGAATCGTCAAGTTGGCCCCATCAAAAAAGGCTTTTTGTCCGCACGCGTTTGCCATTTGCAAAATCGCGTCTATGCGGTTACATTCCTTAAAGCGCAGTTCCGAAACACCGCAAAAAGTGTGAGTGCCATTTGTGGCAAGAGCCAACGCCGAAAGCACGGGAATTTCATCGATGGCGTCGCAAACGTCATTTTCCGTTGCAAAAAGCTGTTGCAAATTGCTTTTTTCCACACGAATATCCGCAACCGTTTCACCGAAAACTTCTCGAACGTTTTCCGCAAAAATGTTGGCACCGCTTTTTTGCAAAATGCGCAAAAAGCCGCTTCGACGTGGGTTTAGGCACACGTTGCAAAAAGTATGCGATGTGCCGTCCAACAACGCCAAAGCAATCAAAAAAGCTGCGGAAGAAGTGTCGTTGGGAATTTGCATTTCAAACGACGAAACACTACTTTGGGCAACACGTATGCACGAATTTGTAAAATCTATGTCGGCACCTAGATTTTTCAACAAAATTTCCGTGTGATTGCGCGTGGGCAAATTTTCAGTGTATTCCGTTTGCCCCTCCGCAAAAAGTGCGGCAAGCAACACGCCGCTTTTTACCTGTGCGGAATTTACTTCGGCATGAAGTTCTACGCCGTGAAGTTTTGACGGCAAGTTTTTGAACAAAATGCCTTCGCCGCAAGTGAACTTTGCGCCCATTTGCGAAAGGGGACGTAAAATTCGCCGCATGGGGCGTTGCGAAAGGGATTTGTCGCCCACAAAAGTAGCTTCCACTCCAAGTCCTGCCACCAGCCCTGCCAAAAGCCGCGCCGTTGTGCCGCTGTTTTTGCAGTTCAAAATTGCGCCGTCGGTCGGTTTTGAAATAGGCAAAACCGTTGCCGTTGTACCGCAAAACTGCACTTTTGCCCCAAGAGCTTGCAGACACTCTGCCGTGGTAAGCACGTCCAAACACTGCGAAATGTTGTGTAAAACGCATTTTCCGTTGGAAATTGCCGCCAAAATAAGCGCGCGGTGCGAAATGGATTTGTCGCCGCAACAAAAATTTTTTGTTATGTTGTGTTGTGTAGTTAAATTAAGCATCTCGCAAAAGTTGAATAAGTTGCCCCATCAAAAGGAATTTTGTGCAAAAACCTTCCGTTGTGGGCAACACAAAGCAAATTTCGCCGTTGACATTCTTTTTATCCTGCAAAGTAAGTTGCAAAATTTGCGGTGAAAGCACGTGAATTTCAAACAAGTTTTTCACTTGATTTTGCCATTTTTCCACGTAGGTGCTTTGCACCAAGCCTAGTTTGTGCGCCAAAAGAGTTTCGTAAAACAAGCCGTTTGCCACCGCTTCACCATGTGAAATGTTGTATGACAGTTCCATTGCGTGTCCGATGGTGTGCCCGAAGTTGAGAAGGTGCCTTTGGTTTTTGTCTGTTGGGTCAAGACGGCAAATCTGCCTTTTGTAGT
The DNA here is from genome assembly GCA_964535505.1 of uncultured Oscillospiraceae bacterium. GTDB lineage: Bacteria > Bacillota > Clostridia > Christensenellales > CAG-314 > Fimimonas. The sequence continues at coordinate 15,632 of CAZHUH010000011.1, read as the reverse complement.
TTGCGCATGCCTTCACCGTTTGCAAAATGTCGCCACTTTCGGCGATTTTATCAATATCTGCGCTTAACATTCGGTATTTAAGCACTTCGCCTTGTCCGTTTTTCCATTGTTTTTTGGGCAAAGTGCGCAAAAAAGAAACGTCGATTAGCGTATCGGCTTTATAAAAAGTGCCAATGGCGTTTTTTACACCATCCAAATCTACTGCTGTTTTACCGCCTATGCTGCTGTCTATTTGTGCCAAAAGGGTGGTTGGCACATGCAAAAGCTTTACACCACGCTTGTACACGCTTGCGGTAAAGCCAACCACGTCCCCCACGCTTCCGCCGCCTACGGCTACCAACGTGCAATCCTTTTGCGCACCTTTTTTAAGCAGCCAACTGCACATTTTTTGCACGTAAAGCATTTTTTTTGCTTTTTCGCCGCAAGGCAGCAAAAAAACGTTGTCGCCCGAGAGGCCGTAGAGTTTGCTCAACGTTACGTCCGTTACCACAAAACACTCTTTGTAGTTTTGAAAGTTAAATTTTTTGAAAGTAATCATATTCTTTACAGTAGGTTTTGAGCCGCCATTTGATTTGCAATAACGTACGCCAAAATATTTTCGGCAATGACGCCGACGTTCGGCACAACGCAGGTATCCGCACGTTCGAAATGTTGTTCGACAATTTTTAGCGTTTGGCTGTCCACTGTTTGAACGCCCTTGACGGTTGGCACGGGTTTGACGGTTAGGTGGCACAAAATATCTTGTCCGGTGGAAATTCCCCCGACGATGCCGCCGCATTTGTTTTCGGCGTAAACTATTTTTCCCTCTTTAACCTCCAATTTGTCCGTTGCTTCAACACCGGTTGCATCGGCCAACTTGCTTGCTGCGCCGAAAGTTATCCCCTTTACCGATGGAATCCCCATTAAGTTGGCGGAAATTTGAGCGTCCAAACGTGAAGCATAGGGCAAAATTTCCCCCACGCCGCAAGGCACACCGGTTGCGCCCACTGCCACAATGCCGCCCAAACTGTTGCCGTTTTGTTTGGCTTCGGCAATTTTTTTCACCATAAGGTTGGTTGCGTAGCGGCAAGGACAATGCAAAACTTCAAAGTGCGCTTCCTTTTCGGAAATGCCGAAGCGGTAGCGGTTGCGAGAGGCGATTCCTCCCAGTTTTTCCACATAGTGATAGGTAAAAATGTCTTGTTGCCGCAAAATTTGCTTGCAAATTGCTCCCAAAACCACGTAGCACACGCTGTTGCGAGCCGAAGCAATTTCGGCAATTTCGCGCACGCTTTTTTGCGGAAAACGTGCTTTGCCGGTGACGTCGGCATGACCACTGCGCAAAGCGGTGATTTCCGCGCGTTGTTCCACGCAAGCGTTGGGAACAAAAAAGTTCAGCACGCCGTCAACTGCGACGTTTCCGTTTGCAAACACCACCGAATCTTCGTGTTGCTGACGTGAACTTCTGCCAATGCCGCATTTGCGCCGATTAAGCTGAAAATTTATTTGGTCCACATCCGCAACGAAATTTTTTGGCAAACCGAAAATTGTGCCGCGATATCCTTCGCCGTGGGAAGTGCCGTCAAATTGAAAGGTTATCATTGTTCGTCGCTCCATTCATTCGGGCAAGTTCGGTTGGCTTTGAACCAATCGGTGTCTTTAAGCTTCAATTCGCTGTTGGAAAACTGCATGGTAATTTCGCCGTTGCGACAGGTGAACACAATGTTTCCGTTCATAGATTTTACCGTGCCGCTACCGCTCCATTCATTTTTCGAAACGTAGTTATCCACCATGGTGGTAACGTAAACTTTGTCGGTGTAAGGCGCAACGTTGTTTATAAATTGCTGCGTGGGAAATTGATTTGCCGTTGTGTCGGTGTATTCCGAAGTGCCGCAACAGCAACAAACGCACACGTATTCCGGCGTGATTGCCGCCATAAGCTCTTCACAAGAAGATGTTTTGGAACCGTGATGTCCTGCCTTGTACAGTACGCAATGCGGCAATGGATCGTTTTGGTTTTGGTAGTATTCCACCATTGCTTTTTCACCGCCTTCTTCCAAATCGCCGGTGAACAGATAGTTGTTTTCCCCTTGGTGAATCATCACACACACCGAATAGTCGTTTTCGCCGCTTGATTGCGTTTTGAAATAGTAGGGATTGTACAAAATTTCCAGCGAAATGGTGTCCGTAAGCTGATATTCGCGTTGGGCGCCATCCGTTTGGTTGAAACACTGCGCAGCCGTGTAGCACTTCGCACCCTCTTGCACTTCGTTATTGCGCGCGGCATAATACTTGCCGACAACCGTGGAAGCGGAAGGATTTTCTTTGTTGGTAAGCGCAAATTCAATTATCGTTTCCGTTTTGAAATTGGCAAAAACGCCGTTTGCGCCGTAGAATCCGGAAATGTGGTCTTCGTGCGCATGTGTGGCAATAACGTATTCCAAAACGCCGTCGGTGCAATATTGCGAAACGTAGTTGCAAATGGTTTCGCCGGAATTGTTTTTGCTGCCGGCATCTATCAAAATGTCGTTGTCGCCTGCCTTGATGAACACGCAATCGCCGGTGTACTTGTTACCCAATTCCAAAAAGTGCACCGACAATTCGCCGCTATCCAATTGGGGCGTCTCGCCGCTATCCGATGTTGGAGTCCATTTTGCGTACAATGTTTGGTCGAAAAACAACGACAAAAAGTTCAATTCCGCCTTTTGCGTGCACGCTTTGTCTGTATACCAGCCGTCGAAAGTGTACCCATCGCGAACGACGTTTTGCGGCAAAATCACTTGCTCGCCAAATACAACCTGAACTTTTTGCGTTTCGGCACCGTCATAGTTGAAATTTAGGCTCACATATGTTGGCGATTTCAGCGCCAAAAACACGGCAAAACAAATTGCAACCAACACAACAAACAGCAAAAAAATCAAAATTATCTTGGTTTTTTTTGCGGAAGTTCTTTTCTTAGAAGAAGATTTTCCCATACTTATTTTCCTTTTATTTTAATGTTTTTAGCAAACGTATGCTCAAAGTTGTGTCAACAAGCGTGCTTTTTGCAAAGCAGAATCAAAACTTGGCGTTCAAAAGATCGGATATTTGCGGAATTTTTTCCAATGCGGCAATGTAGCCTTGTTGAATCATATCGGCAACGTTTTCCATCCGTGTGTTTTTGTAGACGGAAAGTTCCGGCGTTACAATGATGTCGCTGTTAAGATGCCCTTTTAGCATGGCGTTTTTGGTGGTGATGTTCCACGTAGCAATGGCGGTATCCAACATTTTGGTTGACGCAGTGCCTTTGCCGCGCGCATAGTTCAAATCTACGCCCAAAACGATATCCGCACCCATTTGACGGCAAACATCGGCAGGCATGTTATTGAGCAAACCACCATCTACCAACACTCTGCCCTGCCAAACAGTGGGCTTGAACAAAATCGGCACCGAACTGCTTGCGGCGACGGCGGTGGCAACTTCCCCTTGGCGCAAAACCACTTCTTCGCCGCTTTCCAAATCCACAGCAACGGCGGCAAAGGGCAGAGAAAGTTTGTCGAAAGTTGTGTCGCCTAAAACTCGACGTACTGCCGTGGCAATGTTTTGCGAATCGGAGCCTATTATCCAACGCTTATCCAAAATATCCTTGCGATCGAGTTCTTGCGCCGCTTTGGCCATTTCTTCCCACGAAAGCCCCGCACAAAACATTGCGCCCACAATGCTGCCTGCGCTTGTGCCGGCAACGCAAAACACGGGAATGTTTGCTTCTTCCAACGCGCGAAAAACACCGATGTGTGCAACGCCTTTTGTGCCTCCGCCGGAAAGCGCCAAACCCAATTTGTGCCGTGCGGCTTTTGCTTTTTTTCCAAACAAAATTTTCCCTCCGTTTTGCCAATAGGTAATGGGCGCAACTGCATGAAATGCACCTTATGCGCGAAACTTCCGCAGAACAAACCGCCGACACGCTCGAAATCAACAAAATTTGCCGTTTTAGATGCAAAAATCGCGTAAATTCGGCGCCATTGCCTCTTTTGCGACTCCCTGTTTTTTCTCAAATTATTATACTATAAACTTTCTGTTGTTGCAAGAGAATTTTGGTTGGAAAACACCTGCCAAACCATGTACTCGCCATACAAAAATGTTGAATTTGTTAAAAATTTTCAAATAAAAAGCAACCGACGTAAGTTTTGAGGTACACTTCCTTTTCGTCGGTTGCCCGAATATCGTTTTCGGAAAACAGTTTTTGCAATAGTTGTTGGGTCTTAGTCAAACGTCTCACCCACAAATTGCTGTTTGTTTGTGCTTAACAGATAAAATACTTCGGTCGCTTTTCGGTTATGCGCCGGCAAAATGCACCGACCTTTTGCTGTTTCTATTTCATTTTGCGTTGTTTGTTGGGTTTTGCTACCGCTGCAACTGCCGAATTGTTCAACGCTTCATGCGAAACCGCCTCTTTGTGGGGAATAGGTTTCCACTCTACCTTTTTGAACAGTGCCACCACCGCCAACGGCAATGCAATGAGAGTAAAGAAAGGATAGCACAGCGTTATAAGCAACTTTCTGCCAAAGGACATTTTGGGCATTTTGTCCCTTGCAGAAATAAACACCGCCACGGCTTGTACAAGGGGCAACAAATAAGCCGAAGCCGCCGATATAACCCAACTTATCCAGTTTTTGCCAACATATTCTGCAAAAGTAAGCCCGTCCAACAGCGGAACGCCGAAAATAGGCGAAAGCAAAAAAGCTTGCAACATTCCCAAAAACAAACTCATTACGGCGTAAGGCAAAATGTATGCCCAAATGTCGTAGGTGGAACCTTTGGTTTTGGATTTGGGCTTGAAAATGTTTCTAAACAGTTTTCCCGCACGGGTGCCCAACACCATAAGCGAGCCTTTTGCCCAACGCAAACGTTGGCGCAACATCACTTTTACCGATGTGGGTTGTTCGTCGTAGAACACGGCTTCTTCGCAATAGCGAATCTTCGTGCCGCGCATAATCTGATCGGCGGTAAATTCCAAATCTTCGGTGATGGTAACGTAGTTCCACCCGTCCTTCATCACTTGCGAACTTGCCAAAAAGCCTGTGCCGCTTACTCTGCCGCTGCAATTGCAAAGCGTTCTGCCGCGACACTCCATAACGTTGTAGCAAGCAAAACTTACGCCGTACATTCCCGAAATAATGTTTTGGGCGAAGTTTTTGCTGTTGCGGTAGCCTATTATTACGCACTTTTCATCATAATACTCAAATGCGTCGTTCATTTTGGCAATGTAGTTTTCCGCCAAAATGTTGTCGGCATCGAAAAACACAAAGCCATCGAAAGAAAGTATACCGTAGTCGCGCTCGATACACTTGAAAAGGTGTTTCAATGCGTAACCTTTCATACGTTCTTTGTCGTTGTTGTATTCGTACACTACGGCGCCGGCCTTGCGTGCGTTTTCCGCCGTGTTGTCGTCGCAATTGTGCGCCACGACAAAAACCGTAAGTAAATCTTGCGGATATTTATTTTTTTTGATACTTTCCACCAAGTTGAAAATAACTTTTTCTTCATTTCTTGCAGAAATTACAATTCCGAATTTTCGTTCCTTTTGTGCTTTGGGATACTTTTTGTAGGCAAAAACCCCAACAATGGCAAACAAAGTGAAGTGAATTGCCGGCAAAGATAAAAGCGCAACGATGATAGTGAATATAATGTTGACTGCTTCCGTATAGGTCATTTTCGTAGTTTTTTTGCTAAATTTTTTGCTTGACAAAAAAGATAGGCTTACGCCTTGATGAAAAAAACAAACTTACACCTTGGCATACAAGGCGAAATTTGCACAGAATATTGCCAAACGATTAAATTTTTGCAAAGAAAGTTCCTCGTTTTTTTTGCAACCGCCAACGCGACAAAAGTTCATACCGTATTTGTGGTGAACTCCCCCAACAGATGCGAACCAAATAGTCAGACACTTTGGAGGTACTTCCTATTATTTTTGAACTTTTTTGCGCTATTTTTGCTTTTTCATAATAACAAATAGCCAGAAAAGTGTCAAGTGTTATTTATTTTTAAGTGCGACAAATGGTATTTTGAAACATTTTCCCCTGTTCTTTTTGCGGCAAATAAGTTAAAATAATTTGCCTCCTTGACGCCACACTGTTTATATGTTAAAATAAGCTGAAAACCTTTTGAACTGAGGCTGTTATGGAATTTAAGAAAGTTGTTTTTGTCGACTTTTTCAACACCATAGTGTTGCGAAATATGTCGCCAAACGACGTTATATATAGTTTTTCTGAATTGTTGGGAAATAAATACAGTATAGAACCAAGCACCGTGTACAGGGTGTTTGTGAAATGCAAAAACAAACTTGCCGTAAACAATTTTTTGCGCTACGGCGAATCGGAATACACATTTGAAGATATTGTAGACAAAACTTTTGAAGTTTTGAAAAACCTTTTACCGCTAGACAAAACGGCGTTTGCGCAGGACGCAATGAATTGCTACATCGAAGCGGAATCAAGCTGCATTTCCGCCAAGCAACAAACGCTGGAAATGTTGAAGAAATTTCGCAACGACGGCGCTAGAATAATTGTACTTTCGGATTTTTACTGTAAAAAGGAAATTTTACGCATTTGGCTGGTAAAGTTGGGAATTTCCGAACTGTTTGACGATATTATTGTTTCGTGCGAGCACAAAAAATCCAAACGCAGCGGCAAACTGTACAAGGTGGCGTTGTCGTTGGAGAATGTGCTGCCGCAAGATGCTTTGATGGTGGGCGACAGTTGGAAAAGCGATTGTCGCAATGCCGCAAGGCACAAAATAAAGTACGTTCGCTTAAAGGAAAAACAACTTTCGTCTGGCAAAGAGTTGAAACAAAAAGCAAAATTCGGTATAAATTTTGCCAAATATCGCGAAATTTTTGAGCAATGCCCCAACTACCGCTACTCTAACTACGCCTTTGCACTGTATCTATTTGAAAAGCGGCTGTGCGCAAGGCTGGAACAGGAAAACATCAAAAACGTGTTTTTCTTCTCGCGCGAAGGGCAATATCTGAAAAAACTGTTTGACGACTACTGCCGTTTGACAGGCAAAGGCAAAGACATTGCCACGCACTACATCTACGTTTCGCGCAACAGCGTGCTGCCTACAAGTTTGAAGCCATTGGGGGAAGAAACTTTCGACAAGGTTTTCCCGGGGGTGTTGTGCGTTACGTTGCGAAAATTTTTGACAACGTTGGGTTTTTCACGCGAAGAAACGGAAGTTATTGCCAAACAAGTGAAAACGCACCCCGACAAAATTTACGCAAATATGCCCCACTCGGCAATGTTCAAACGGCTGTGCCAAAACAAACTGTTCGTGGAAAAATACGATAAAATGCGCAGTGAACAGCGAAAGATTTTTCGTGCCTATTGGGAAAGTTTCGGCGTGGACATTTACAACGAAAAAATTGCCGTTGTGGACGTTGGCTGGACGGGCACCATGCAAACCCTAGTGGATAGGCAATTCGAAGGCAAAGTGAACATGGTTGGATTCTACGTGGGAACTCGCGACCGTTCGGAAAAAGACAGGGCGACCAAATTCGGCTTGTTGTATTCGCGCAAAAACAAAACTTACACACGTCCACACTTATTCAAACACCACATGACCTTTTTCGAACAACTGTTGCGCGCAAGCCACAACTGCACCATCGGTTACGTACTTAAAAACGGCGTGCCCGAGCCCGTTTTGGATACCAAAATAGACGACGCTGCCTTTTTCAAAAGAGACATAGAACCAATGCAGCGGGAAATGACTGCTAAATTCGAGCAGCTTTGCAAGTTGGATTACGACTACTGCTCTACAATGGAAAACGTTGTTTACCGTGCCTTTTACAAGTTAAGTTTGCACCCCACAAAGAAAGACATTGAGTGGATTATGCGGTGCGAAGACAGCCACTACGACCAATTTATGCGCATTGGCTACACCTTTGCCCCCTTTAAGCATTTTATGCGTGTGTTTGTGCATACCTTGGACAACTGTATGTTTGTTGCCAAGAACTTGGGCGCAAACAGAGTGAAGGTGATTACAAAACCACAAAAGGCGTTGGACAGTAACTATGCCGATTGGCAAAAATGCCGTTCTGAAACAAATGTTAGTGAAGGATAGTATGACTATTTTAAGTGCCTAACCGTATTTTGTGGTTTTTGACACCTGCACTGCGATATTTGACATAAAACCGAAACAATCCATAACTACGCTGTATTGTGTAGAGAAAACAACCTCCTCGAATTGATTTCGAGGAGGTTGTTTGCAAGCTGAGAACAGAGGAAAATCTGCTCTTTTTTTGATACTTTCTTACTTCTTGAAATAACTGTTGTACAACTCCGCTTGGAAAGTGTTAAAGCAATCTTCCACACTTAGTTTTAGATAAATTCTTATTTTTTAAAATATCTATTGTACAAACCTTCGAATGCTTTGCCGTGGCGAGCTTCGTCGCGAGCCATTTCGTGAACGGTGTCGTGGATGGCGTCCAAATTGAGTGCCTTTGCGCGTTTTGCAAGGTCGGTTTTGCCCAAGGTTGCGCCGTTTTCCGCTTCGATGCGCATTGCAAGGTTCTTTGCAGTGCTATCGGTAACAACTTCGCCCAAAAGCTCGGCAAATTTCGCTGCGTGTTCCGCTTCTTCCAAAGCGGCTTTTTCCCAATACAAACCGATTTCGGGGTAGCCTTCGCGATGTGCCACGCGAGCCATTGCAAGATACATACCGACTTCGGTGCATTCGCCTGTGAAGTTCATGCGCAAATCATCAATAATATCTTGAGGTGCGCCCTTTGCAACTCCGACAACGTGTTCGGCTGCCCAAGTCATACCTTCTTTTTGCGCCACAAATTTTTCTTTGGGAGCATTGCATTGAGGGCATTGTGCGGGGGCTTCGTCCCCTTCGTAAACGTATCCGCAAACAGAACATACAAATTTCATAATTTTTCTCCTTTTTTTCGTTTTGCAACGATTTTTTACTTTTTGTTGCCAAAAGTTGGGTTATACCCCTAATAACTTGGTGCGTTTCAGTGTTTTTTTGCATCTTACTTGACTGCTGTTTGAAAGCCAACGCTTTTGCTTGCCGCAGTATTTGGCTTTTTGCTAAAACGGGTTCGTCGGGCAGCGCAAAATTGCAAGAAAACGCACATCGCAACAGCAAACTATTCCTCTACTTCCTCGAATTGAGAAGCGTCCACTCCGCAAAGAGGGCAAATTTCAGGGGGTTCATCCCCTTCATGAACGTATCCGCAAACTGTGCAAATCCATTTTTTCATAATTTTGGTCTCCTTTTATTTTTTCGGTGTCAATGGTTTTCAAGACATTTTTGGCAAACGCCATAAAGCATAACTTCCGCGCGTTCCGCTTTGCCAACGGCGCATTCCACCTTCACTTCCGGGCAAACAATATCGAAAATTTCGCCGCAACAAGTGCACACAAAATGAGCGTGCGGCTTTGTGCAAGCGTCGAAACGCTCGGCAGAGCCTTCTACGCCTATCTTTTTTGCGCGCCCGTCTTTGCACAATTCTTCCAAATTGCGATAAACCGTGCCCAAACTGATTGTGGGCATTTTTTTGCGCACTTCTTTGTAGATATAGCTTACGTCGGGGTGAGCGGTTGTTGCGCACAAAACACCGTAAACCGCTTCACGTTGCTTGGAATATCTCAAAACCTTCCTCCGATATTAGATGGATTAATGATAACATTTATCACTTAATTTGTAAATAGTTTAGGAAAAAAATTTCGGTAATGTTTTTTTGCGTTTGAAAGGGTTGAATTTTTTTGCCGAATGCACTACAATTTAGATAACAAAAATACGCTGAAAAAAGGAAGAAACAATGACTCTGCAAGAATTGCTTTCGCCAACGCGCAAAGCCATAAACGATTTTGATATGATACAAAACGGCGACAAAATTGCCGTTGGTGTCAGCGGCGGAAAGGACAGTTTGGTGTTGCTGACACTGCTTTCGGCTTTTCAACGCTACTTCGACAAAAAATTCGACTTGTGCGGCATAACCATAGATATGGGATTTGCCGAAAGCGACTTTTCTCCGGTGGAAAAATATTGTCGACAGTTGGGGGTAGAATATTACGTTGAAAAAACCGACTTGGCGGAAATTATTTTTGACGTGCGCAAAGAGAAAAATCCTTGCAGTTTGTGCGCAAAAATGCGGCGCGGTGCGTTGAACAACAAAATAAACCAACTGGGCTACAACAAACTTGCATTGGGACACCACAAAAACGACGTTGTGGACACATTTTTGCTCAGTTTGTTCTACGAAGGTCGGCTGAACACCTTTCAGCCCGTTTCATATATGTCGCGAAGCAACGTTACGTTGATTCGTCCGATGATTTACCTTGACGAACGCAATATTGCCGGTTTTGCAAAATCGTTGCCGGTGTGCAAAAGCCCCTGTCCTGCAGACAAACACAGCCAACGCGAAGGTATGAAAGAACTTAAAAGACAACTTGCCAAAACCTTCCCCGATGTGAACGACCGTCTTGCAAATGCCATCATGCATCCTGAACGTTACAACCTATGGGAAAAACGCGACGACTAGATTAATATTGCCACACAAAACACGTCCTTGCACAATTTTTGCAGGGACGTGTTGGCATTTTTGTGTTTTTTTTCGTTTTTCACCAATTGCGTTGTGCGGGTTTTCAGACTCCGCAAAAAATGTTGAGGTGATAGTATAACTAATTGCGTGCTTTGGCACATCTCTTGACTTTTGACTGTTGCACGCAAATATAGAACCGTTTTTTAGCAAACTGAGGCGGCAACCCCTCCTGTTTAGTTATGGCAAAAGAGAGAAAAGCCGCAAAACTCGAAGCCTTTGCGCTTGTAGTTGGAAATATTCGGCAACCACGCCGCCTCTTTACTTAACTGCTTGCAAGCTATTTTTGTCTGCGATATTTGCGCTGAGTTGCCATTCCGCCGCGAAGGTGGCGTTCTTGCCAGTTCTCGCCCAAAATTGCCGACACCTTTTTGCAAAGGCATTTGTTCAAAAGCGGCAGACGCTCGCTCAAATCCTTGTGAGCGGTGGATTTGCTGACGCAAAAAACCGCTGCGGCTTGCCTTACGGTGCACTTTTTTTCCACAACGTATTGCGCCATTTGCAAAACTCTTTCTTCTATGTAGTCTTTCACGGCATTCTCCGACAATATTGTTGACAGCTGAAAATTTGTGTCGCAAAAAACCGACAACATTTTTCCTGTGCATTTAATCATATTGTCGAAAAAAGCAAAAAATGCACGATTTTGTCGTGCATTTTCAAATTTAATACAACCGCCGCAAGTTTGTTCCGCAAAATTGCCGAACAGACATTGCCGCCGCAAAGCGTTGCAACACACTTCTACCAGTTGTTTTCGGCGTGTTCGCAAAACGCCACAAAGGGCGGAATTTTCACCTTGGTGCCGTTCGACAGTTTTACAATGCCCTTCCACGTGCCAAACACTTGGTGGCAACTGTTGTTTACAAAAAGGTGGCGCGTTTGTGTAAAGTTGTCGAAAATCGGCGTAACTTCGAATACAAAAGTCTTTTCTTCATCGTAATATCTCAAGCCGTTTGCCGTTTTTTCTTCGACAACTGTACCAAGTTTGTAGCCCACGTTGTCGTAGAAAAACATGTTTTCGGTGGTTTTGGAGGCGCCGAAGCCCCATCCTATGTTGAACCCAAACGGTTTGCCGTCTACCATGGTGCTTCCGTTGCCCCACACCCAATTGTGTTTGCGCGGCCAAACGCCTCTGCCCCAATCCAAAACAGCCGAGCCGTTTTCGATAACCACTTCTTTGTCGTCTATACGGCAGTAGCCATTGGCAACAAAACAATTTTCTTTGTAGTTCAAATACCACATTTTCGCATCTTCGAAGGGTATGGCAATAACCATTTTGTCTTTGTTGAAGGCGGCGTTTGTAAGCGTTACGTCCACTTCGGTGCGAATGTCCTTTCCTTTCAGCTGAGTAAGCGTCAACCTGCGGTAGCGCGAAGTAACTTCAAACTGCATTTTAACGTTTTTATCGAACCACTGCAAAAGGTTGGGTTTTTCCGGATTTGCCGACATGCGCTTTTTTAACCTTGCCACATTGAAAATCAGTTTGGAAAAAGAGTGCCGTTCGCCTGTTTTTAGGTCGAACAAGTTGGCGGAAATTTGCCCCGCATAGGAAATGTGCCCTATGGTAAGTTGCAACACGGCATCGCCGCATTGTATTTGATAAAAATCCCACTCTTTAAGTCGACCGGATTTTGCCGCTTTTTTGTCGTAGACAAAATTCATGTGGGTAGAATATCCGTTTGCCATAAAGTGACCTTTGGAAAACGCCGGCGTAGGTGCAGATACCAAATTTTGATTTGTGTTTTTTTCTGTCATCGTAGTAAAGTGTAAAGCGAAAATGCAGTTTGTTACACATTGAAATAAATCAATTTGCAACAAACGGTATGCCAAAATTGTGTACAGCACAAATTCATTTGTTGCGATTGCCAAACAACATCAGCAAGCGCAAAAGCAATTCCAAAATTTCGACATACATATAAACAAGCGTGATTATCAGCGAAAATGCCACTTGCCATTCGTACTTTTTGTCGGCCCCCATATTTACAATTCTATCGGCGGATTGCAAATCCCACAGCAACATCACCGTGGCATAGGCAACGCAAAACAAACTTATGCCTAGTTGCACCCACAAATAGGTGGTAAACAGCGCCTGAAAATCGGCAACAAACAGCGAAACCACAAACAAAACCAATTCCAACACAATAAGGCTGAAAAAGGCAATGAACAAGCCGCAAAGAAATCTGCTGCCGACCCTGACTTCCAAAAGTCTGTTAAGCGCAACGGAAATGCCGAACACAATTAGGGTGCCCAAAACTGCGGCAAAAGCAACGCCGGGATAGAACGCATCCACAAAAAACACCACTACGCCCAACAAACAGCCTTGCAACAGTGAATATATGACCCCCAAAACCTTGACAGTGCTGGGGAAAAACGACGCCACAAAGGAAACTATCAGCATAGGAATAACGCATGCGAACGCGCCCACCAGCAAAACTGAAAGCAAATTTTCGTTTTGGTCGGCAAACGCCGAGCGCAGCAGCATTGCGGCGACAATGGCGGAAACGATTGTTAAACCGCCAAACAACAAAGTTTTTGCGGCAATGCCGCCATAGGTGGCTCGTTCGGAAGAAGTCGGTTGTTCCGACTCTACGTTGCGCACAATTTTGCGCATAGACGGGTTACCCATTCTCATAACAAACTCTCCTTTTATTCATTTGGCACGCCTGTGCCTTGTCCAAACGGTTGTGTATTCCGATTGGATCTTTTCAACATCATTGCACAAAACGTCCGATTTTTTGGCCCCGAAATAAATGTCGGAAAAAATATTATGACTATTTATAATTGCCTATCCCCGTTTTGGGGTTTTAGCTTTCGATTTTCCCCGATAATTGATATGGATCCTTTTTACGCCAAACGGTTTTCTGTGTTTATCCGTTTGAACTTTTTTGCAATAATTGGTTTGTGAAATTACTATATATTAAACGTCCTGCACCTTAAATAAAACTTGTTTTCAGCATTTAATGCTTTCCTCTGTGTTAGGCAATACTTGCTCTTATGTATTTATTCTTGCCGCATTTAATTCCTTAAAATATATTGTAGCACAAATTTTGCACAAATGCAAGGCGTATAAAACTTTGGAACACACACATCAGGTTGTTTCGTTGTCGTCCTTTTTGCCGGATAAGGCACAGCGCTTATCGTCGAGGCAAATTTGACGACGTTCTTCCTGTACTGGCGCGGTACAGACGAGCGGAGTTAACGCCGCTATTGGCTAAAAGACACCCCTCAGGTGCAGGATCGGATTTTTCTCGGCCGCCAAGGCAGACGGAAACAATACGAACCAAGGTTGTGAGCGTGCCTAGTGCTACGTGTAGCGTGTTTAGTTGGCAGCGTTATGAACAAAAAAAAAGTGTCTGATGTCTATGCCCACAACTGCAACGCTACCTGAGGGAATGGATTTTTGTCCAAGGGCAAGGCAACGTAGTCGAGACTGTACTGGCGGTACAGACGAGCGGAGTTAACGCCGCTATTGGCTAAAAGACAACCCTCAGGCGCAGGCTCGGATTTTTCTCGGCTGCTAAGCCATTGCTTTCGCCGGCAAAACTACTTTATGCCGCAACAAATTTGCCTAAACATCCTTGAAAATTGCATATACGCATTTAACTTGCTTGACAAAAACGCCGCAAAAAACTAGAATAAATCTATAAGTATTTTGAAACCGTCCCAAAAGCATCAAGGCGACAAACAAGGAGAAAACTATGGCAGAACTGACAATGGATAAGTTGGTAAATTTAGCAAAAGGCAGAGGCTTTGTGTATTCCGGCAGCGAAATTTACGGCGGACTTTCCAATTCGTGGGACTACGGTCCGTTGGGTGTGGAACTGAAAAACAACATCAAAAACATTTGGTACAGAAAATTTGTGAAAGAAAACCCCTTGAATGTAGGCATAGACGCCGCAATCATAATGAATCCCAAAACTTGGGAAGCAACGGGACACCTTGCGGGATTTTCCGACCCACTGATAGATTGCAAGGGCTGCAAAACGCGTTACCGCGCAGACAACCTCATTGAGGAATATCAGCAAAAGCACAATTTGCCCAATACCGTTGCTTCGATGACCGACAAAGAAATGTCGCAATACATTGTTGAAAAACAAATTCACTGCCCCGTTTGCGGAAAATGTGATTTTACCGACATAAGAAAGTTCAATTTGATGTTCAAAACTTTCATTGGTGTTACGGAAAACTCTACCAACACCGTTTACCTTCGTCCCGAAACGGCGCAAGGCATTTTTGTAAACTTCAAAAATGTTTGCCGCACCACTCGCCGCAAAGTGCCCTTTGGAATAGGTCAAATAGGCAAGGCTTTCCGCAACGAAATCACCCCCGGAAACTTCATTTTCCGCCAGCGTGAATTCGAACAAATGGAATTGGAATTTTTCTGCAAGCCCGACACCGATTTGGAATGGTTTGCATATTGGAAAAACTTCTGCAAACAATGGTTGTTGGACCTTGGCATGAAGGAGGAAAACTTGCGTTTGCGCGACCACGACCAAGACGAGCTTTGTTTTTACAGCAAAGCCACCACCGACTTCGAAGTGAAATTCCCATTTGGTTGGGGTGAACTTTGGGGCATTGCCGACAGAACGGACTACGACCTCACCCGCCACCAAAATGCTTCGGGACAAAGTTTGGATTATCTCGACCCCGCAACGGGCGAAAAATACATTCCGTTTGTTATTGAACCCAGCCTTGGCGTAGACAGAGCATTTTTGGCATTTTTGTCCAACGCCTACGATGAAGAAGTTGTGGGCGAAAACGACATACGTGTTGTTTTGCACTTGCATCCCGAACTTGCGCCTATGAAAGCCGCCGTTTTGCCGCTTTCCAAAAAACTTTCGGAAAAAGCAACGGAAATTTACGGAGATTTGCTTAAAGAATTTTCTTGCGACTACGACGAAGCCGGCTCTATCGGCAAACGCTATCGCCGCCAAGACGAAATTGGCACCCCTTTCTGCGTAACGGTAGATTTCGACACCGAAACAGATGGCTGTGTTACCGTGCGCGACCGCGACACCATGCAACAAGAACGTGTTTCCCTTGCGGAATTGAAAGAATATCTTAAAAA
>CAZHUH010000010.1:20909-42977 GCA_964535505.1 uncultured Oscillospiraceae bacterium | reverse complement strand
TTCTCTCCGCAATATTTGCAAAATTTAGTTTCTTCCATCTTCTTATCTCCTGTTTCATATTAATAGTACAACCATTATCAAAATGGGGTGTACCCCAAAATGAAGTTCTGCCTTTTTGTTATAGTTTTATCACTATTCTTATTTGTATCGCATATTGTATTTATTTGGATTTTAATATTATTTCTTTTGATGTCGCCCAAGAACCGCCCTTTACCACAAGGGTATAATCGTCTGCAGTACTCTCTGTGGGAACTTCATACGCAATTGAAAAAGTCTTACTTATGCCTGCGCCGATATCTTCCAGTACATAAAAGCCATTGTCTAAATATATTGATCCGGAGTTAATTTCGTAAGTTGAATTCCCGCATTTCAAAGTCATGCAGCTGCTAGTAAGAGTTATTTCTGAATCAGTGTTATTTTTTACGGTAATTTCTATCACAATAAAATTGTAGTCGGTATGATCCCCCACTAGTGATGAGCCCAATTGTTTTGTGTCATAAACTCTGTTCACTACAAATTGAACATCTCCGCTAGTTACACTATCGCCGATATAGTATTTACTTCCTAAATTTGTTTGCTGATTCTGTTCTGAGCCATTACCTGCAAAGCATATAATAATTACAAATAAAACAGCAACAATTATAACAACCCAAAACCAAGCCTTTTTATAGCAAGGAACTTTTTGTTTATTTTGTTCATTTTGTTCACTCATATTGTCTCCTCCTAACTTATACACCCATTGTATCACACCATTTGGTGTATGTCAACATTTTTACGCCATTTGGTGTAAAAATAAAGTAGGAGAATAATATGTATACAGAAAAATTTGCAAAAAATCTTAAAGAAATGATAGGCGACGAAAGTATTTCTTCCGTCGCAAGAAAAATTGGAATGCCGCAACAAACGCTGAGCCGTTACTTACTTTGTCAACGAGAAATCGGATTGGAAAATCTCGCGAAAATTGCAGATTATTTTAATGAAGATATTGACGTTTTGATTGGGAGAAGAAAGTATTGACTATCTGAAAATAAAATAGCATGCAACGCCCAAAATAACGCCTGCAAAGTACATTATGCCCACTATGCCCAGGTTGCGCTTCCACTTTTTTTGACGGAACAAAATGGCAAGTGCGATGCCGCTGTTTGAAACCAACCCTGCAAGCATGGCGGAAAGATTCACAATGCCTTCGCTGTACATTCCTGTAAGAATAACGCTGCTTGCGCAGTTGGGAACAAGCCCTATTGCCGCCGTAAAAAAGCATTGGAAAAAACCCAGTTTGGCGGTGAAATCGAGAATCGGTTGTTCGGCATAAAACAGCAACAGTCCGAAAATCAGGTTGACGACAAAGATATACAGAAAAATTTTGGCGGTGTGTAACAACGGATGTTTTACAAAGTTCCAAAACGCCATTGCTTTGTTTGATTTGCCCTGTACGCTGTGGCTGTGTTCGCCGCCGCGCTCACATTCGTGTTCGTGGTTGCCGTGAACGTTGTCGTGGTCTGTTTCACTCCCGCCGTTTTCCGTTCCGTTATCGTTTTCAGCACCATTTTCGCCGATTTCGCCTTTGTGATTACACGAATTTTCCGCAGTTTGGTTGGCAACGTCGCCCAATTCGTGATAACAACAACCTTTTGCGTTGGTTAAATCGTAGTTTGTCGAAAGCAGTCGTTTGTCGAAAAGGTTGATGATGTAGCCAAGGGCAACGGCATAAACTATTTTTACCGCAAGCACCACCCACACAATGCCCACAGTTTTGGAATTGGTAAGCAAAATGGGCAATGCTTCGTCGCTTGTGGCAACGAAAAATGCTATAAGTGTGCCCAGTTTTAGATAGTTTTGGCAATACAAATCCGTTGCCATAACGGAAAAACCGCACTGCGGAATAAGCCCAACGCCACCTGCCACCAAAGGGGCAAGTTTTCCGTTGAGCAATTTTATCGTTTTATATTTTGCCTTTTGGTTGCTTTCCAAAAACTCTATTAGTAGGTAAATAAGCAACAAAAATGGCAATGCCTTTGCGCTGTCGATAAGCGCGTCCAAAACGGTATCCCACATAGTCAGTCTTTATCCGATTTAAGCCCCAACGAACGGCAAAGTTCGTCCAACGACTCCGTAGGGAAAATCAACTCTTCCAATTCAATGACATGCTGTCTTTCCCCTGCCGATTCTTCCACCTTTTTGATTGGGTTTTGCATTTTGCCGCTTGTTTGACGCTCGGCTGCGGTGGGTTTAGATGCGTCTGTTGCAGTAGCACCGCCTTCGTGTTCCGCCGCGGAAGCAACTGCCTTTGCGGAGAAATCTCGCACGCTTTCGCCATCGAAATCGTCGATAAGTTTTTCCATTTTGGCAAGCACATCGTTAAATTGCGCCACTTCTTCGTCGGAAAGCCCCTTTACCAGCGTTTGGGAATAACTTTGCCACGCGGCGTAAAACTCCTTGGCGCGCAGCACCGTTACCTCGGCGAATTTTTCCGCTTCGGCACGAACGCTATCCGCCAACTGTTGCGATTCTACCAAAGAATCCACAATGGATTGCTCTTTTTGCTTGTAGTCGGTGACAGATTGGCGCAATTCGGAATTTTCGTCGGAAAGTTCGTCTATGCGCCTACGTTGAGCGGAAAACACTTCATTATATTTGTTTTTCAACGCTTCCAGATAGCAATCCACTTCTTGCGGAGAATATCCGCGCAAAACTTTTGAAAATTTCATTTTGCTCCTTGTGTTTGCCGCAAACTTGGCGGCTGTTAGTATATGTCTGTCCGTGAGGCTTGCGCCTTATGTCGGTTCATGCGTTTGTCTGCGCGTATTATATGTTGGTTTATGTTTACGTTGTCTGCATACTGTGCTTACGTATCGGCCGTCACACGTAGTTTATTATTTGTTTGACGTAAACATCGGCGTCTGCATGTTTTAATACTATGTGTGAAATAGTATTACGCGTAAAGCGTATTTTGTAGAATAATTTTGTAAAAATTACGCCATTTTGGGCAATTTACGCTTACAAAACGGAGTTACGCTCTTCGCGAATAAGCTGTTGTTTCAGTTGGTAAAGTTTGTCCGAAAGGTCCACTTTGTATTCGTGCGGCTGTTCCAAACGCTTGTATTCATCCCAAAAACCATCCAAACTTTGTTTGCAATCGGCGGCAAGTTGGTAAACCGTTTTGGGCGCAAACACCTTTTTACCATTTTCAAACACCTTTACGTAAAGTTCTTTTGCGTAGAAGTTCTCCACCACTTTGGTTTTCCAACGTTCCACAGGGTGGGTGATGGTAAGCGGCTTGGTGTCGTCGATAACTTCTCCTTCCAAACAGATAACGTCGGCAATAGCTTTGTTTGTGTCTTTGCCAAACAGACGGAAAACGGTTTTTTTGCCGGGGTTGGTCATTTTGATGGGGTTATCTGAAATTTTCATTTTGGGATAGTCGACGCCATCTACACGCAAGTTGGAAAGCTTGTAAACGCCGCCCAAACTGGGGGTGTTGTGGCTGGTTATCATCTTCGTGCCAACGCCGTAGATATCTATTTTTGCGCCTTGCTGATTAAGCGACGTCAAAACGTATTCGTCGATATCGGAACTGGCAAAAATCTTGCAATCGCCGTGCCCCGCGGCATCCAACATTTTGCGCGCTTCTTTGGAAAGATATGCCAAATCGCCGCTATCCAAGCGAATGCCAATGGGCTTGTAGCCTTTGCTTTTGAGATAGTCGAACACTTTTATCGCGTTGGGTACGCCGGAATGCAAGGTGTCGTAGGTGTCCACAAGCAGCAAGCAGTTTTCGGGATAGGTGTCGGCATAGGCCATAAATGCGTCCAATTCGGTGGGGAAGGACATTACCCAACTGTGCGCGTGAGTGCCTTTTGGGGGCAAACCGAACATTTTTGCGCACAAAACGTTGCTGGTGGAAGAACATCCGCCGATAACTGCCGCGCGTGCTCCGTAGATGGAAGCATCGGGAGCCTGTGCACGGCGCAAGCCGAATTCCAACACTGAAGCAGGGGCGGCCGCATAGCAAATTCGCCGTGCTTTGGTTGCAATAAGCGTTTGAAAGTTCAAAATGTTTAGCAATGCGGCTTCGGCAAGTTGCGCTTGACAAATGGGCGCCGTTACCACCATAAGCGGCTCGAAAGGAAACACCACCGTGCCTTCGGGAATGGCTTTTACCGTGCCGGTGAATTTGAAATCGGCAAGCCATGCCAAAAATTCTTCGTTGAAGGCGTTGGTACTGCGAAGATAGTCTATTTCCTCTTTGCCGAAGTGCAAATTTTCAAGATATTCCACCGCTTGTTCCAGTCCCGCGGCGATACAGAAATTGCTTTCGTCATAAGGACGGAAAAATACGTCGAAAGTGGCGATTTGATCCTTTTTGCCGTGCATAAAGAAGCCGTACATCATTGTAAGTTCGTAAAAATCCGTAAGTAATGTTAAATTTCTCATGTTTTCCTCGATTTTGTCTGGATTTTTTTGTTTTTGAGTTTATTTTGCGCTGTCCGCAGTCTTTTTGGGTTCGACCCAAGGTTTTAGGTTTTCCACGCCGTAGTCCAAATAGACTTTGGGCGGAAACACAAATAACAAAAAGCTGTTTAGTTTTACTTTGCGAGTTTGTCCGCAGGTGCAGTGAACGAAAATTTCCGCATGGGCGCAATCGAGACGCGAAAGTTTTTTGAGTGCAGGCGCTAACTTGAACCACGCCAGCACCGCCGCACACACAATGCACACAACAAACAGCACTACGCCGTTGGATATGCCCTGCAAAATACCCCACGCCACAAGGGAGAAGGTGCCTAAACACAACAGCAAGCCGATTGCCACGCCATACACTATTGCCGAAGTGCGGAATTTGTCAAAATCCGTTTGCCATTGTTCAACAGGTACGGTGTTGGTTTTGCAGTTTGTGCAATAAAGTTTCATTCTGTCGCACAAAGACCACACGCCCAACGCCGAATAGACGGACAACAACGCACTGAAAAATCCCACGATAAATTTGGATTCGCCGCCCAAAACAAACATGGTTACCGCAACGCCCAAGGCGACAACAGACACGCCCAACAGCAGCCAACGCGAAACGGAAAGTTCTGAAAGCTCCGACTTAAACATTTTGCGATAAAGCGCGTGAATTTGCTTGCGGTAGATTTTTGAAAGGGAAATCAAGCCAAACACGATAGCAAAAACCGAAACTAACTGGGAAATCTTTATGTCAGTTTCCATGTTGCCGATGTACAAAAACAAACTGTCGGTGCGCATGCCTTCGATTATCAGGCGAACAATGCCGTAGTAGATACCGTAAAACGCCGTGCACCACCCAAGTTTGTAGTGTTTGCTACGAGTTAGCACCAAAACGCAAATTAAAAAGCCCACCAACGTGCAAACGCTTTCGTAAAAGAAGGTGGCTTGATACCAACCTTGCACGCCGTCTTCTATCCAAACGGCAATGCCGTTGAAACCGTGCCGTCTGCCGCCGTTTAGCGCTTCGAACCAGTTGGGCATATCGGCATAGTTGGATGTGATAAGCCCGCCGTAGGCTTCTTGATTGAAAAAGTTGCCCCAGCGCCCCAGACTTTGCGCTAGCATAACGCCCGGCAAAAGGCTATCCGTTATGATGCGGAAATCTTGCTTTTTGATTTTGCACACGGTAAACGCGGCAAGATAGCCGGCAATTACGCCGCCGTAGATGCCCAAGCCGCCGCTGCGAAAATCGAAATAAGTTGCCCAATTTGCCACTTCGCCGCTCCAGGGGAAAATGTAAACGTAGGCACGCGCGCCCAAAACGCCGATTGGTATAACCGCCAAAGCGTAGTTGGTAACGTCGTAGGGATCATAGCCGCGTTTTTTGAAATACATTGCCGCAGTTAAAATTGCCAGCACCATGCCGGTTACGATAACAATGGCGTAAAGATATATCGGAAGCCCGAAAATGTACAGCGCAGGGTGAGAAACGTTCCACTCCAGTCCGAATTTTTCGTTTCCGAAAACGAAAGAGGAAAGTAAGTTTTGCAATCTTTTGTCCTTCCTAAAAGTAGTTTAGAATATTTTACTCTTTTTATAAAGTAATGTCAACAATAAAAGATTGCTTGGCTGTGCCACAAAGATTGGCTTGTGCCGATGGCAAAAACCGTTGCGGCAAAACTCGACAAAAAGACGTTGCAACGCTTTGGAGAATCTATGTATAGAAAGGAAAAATGTGAATTTTCCGCGAAAAGAGTGAAACCCGTATTGCAGTTTAAAAAAAAGTATGGTAAACTAAATAAGAAGTTTTTGCACACAATAAAAACAAGGAGATTTTGATGAAAAAAAGACTTATTGTAACGGCAATTTTTCTGTTTGTAACGGCGGCGCTGTTGGCAACGTTGTTTATTTGCAACTTGAACATAGGGTATTTTCTCGACTCTGACGACGGCACAGGCGAAACACAACCTATCCCCGACTATACAGGCACCATGGACCTGTTATTGGTTTTGGGGCTGATTCCCTCATTTGGGTGGCCCTTGCTAGTAATAGCATTTGTTGTGATTGGCATTTTACTTTTGGTGTGTTTGCCGGAAAATTTGAACGGTTGGTTGATTGCGGCAATAATTTTCGGCGCAATAGGTTTTGCGCCCTTGGGACTTGCACTGCTGCTTCTGATGCCCGCCTATGTTTTGTTTGTTCCGCTGTTTGCAATACTTGCCGCCGTGCTTATGGTAACTTACATTGCAACTTTCGTTTTGATTTGCGTTTCCAAAGCCAAACTGAAAAACTATATCTGTGGTTATGGAACAAGATAATAGCACGATACAATACACTGCCGAGCGCCTAGCAGGCTAAACACGCTTTGGTATTGCCGCAAAAGGCGACAAAAAAATATTTCACAAAACGCCAAACATCAACTGTTTGGCGTATATTTTTGAAAAAGATGCCGCAAAATTTAGGTGAACGAGCAAACAAAGCACATATTTTTGGGCGGTTACATAGTCTAAAAACAGAGCAAGCGTTTTTTTGTGCAAAGTGTTCGGAGATCAAACCAAGGAGACTTGCAAAATGACAATAAAACGCGGAGAGATATACTACGCCGACTTGAACCCCGTGGTGGGCAGCGAACAGGGCGGCGTGCGCCCCATTGTGGTGCTGCAAAACGACGTCGGCAACAAATACAGCCCCACCGTTATTGCTGCGGCAACAACCTCGAAACTGTTCAAAGCAAAATTGCCGACGCACATAGAAATTGCCAAAGAAAATTCGCCCTTGCCCAAAGATTCCGTAGTGCTGTTGGAACAGATTCGTACCATAGACAAAAGCCGTATAAAAGAAAAAATAGGCGAACTTCCGCCGGAAATTATGCAACAAATAAATGACGCTTTGCTTTTGAGCCTTGGTTTTTGAATATGCCAAGGCTCATTTTATATGAAATTAAGATACTATGTGTGAAATAGTATTATCCGCAAAGTTGTTTTTGTAGAATAATTTTGCCGTTTTTGCACCATTTCCGACGATTTTCTGCGACCAAATATTAAAGGCTCCTTCAAAGAGGGAGCCAAGAAATAAGGACAATTGACGGGCGCGAAATGCACGTCCCAACATTGCGCAAAAAGAGCCATTTTTAATTCAAAACGCCGTTTGTTGACACTTTGTAACAATGTTTTCTTTCACAATGTGCGGCCCGTCGGAAGGTGAGCCGAACGCATAGCCCTATTGCAATTCGGCAAGGCGGACTTGCAATTGTTTTTGCAACTCCAAATATTTTTGCAATTTGGCCTTTTCGTTTTCCACAAGTTGGGCAGGTGCCTTTGCCAAAAATCCTTGATTGTTCAATTTGCCTTGCGCACGCAAAATTTCGCCGTTGACGTTTTCCAGTTCTTTGTTCAAACGCTCTGTTTCTTTTGTCTTATCCACCAAATCGCCAAGGGGAACTTCGCACGTTGCCGCTGTACACACTGCCTTTACCGATTTTTCTTCTGCGGGGCAAGCGGAATAAACCACTTCTTCCAAGCCGCACAGTTTGATTAGGTACATTGCGCATTGGCGAATCTGCTCGTCCACGGGTGTTACGTAAAGGCGAATGCGTTTTGAGGGAGCAACGCCGTATTCCGAACGAACGTTACGCACTTTGCTAATCAAATCTTTCAATTTTTCCACCAAAAGGTGTTCGTCGGCAAAGTTCAAACTTTCGGTGTATTCGGGGTAGTGGGAAATCATGATGCTTTCGCCGTGGAAAGGCAACGATTGATAGATTTCTTCCGTGATGAAGGGCACAAAGGGGTGCAAAAGTTTGAGGATTTTGTCCAAAACGTACACCAACACAGAAAGGGTGTCGCGGCGAGCCGTTTCGTCCGTGCCATACAGCACCGGTTTGGTAAGCTCGATATACCAATCGCAAAATTCGCTCCAAACAAAATCGAACAACGTTTGGCAAGCCATGCCAAACTCGTATTTTTCCATAAGCTCGGTAACTTGTTTTATCGTTTCGTTCAGTTTGGTCAAAATCCACTTGTCGGGCAACGTCAAATTGCATTGAGAAATATCTTCAACAAGGTTTTTGCCTTCGCAATTCATCAAAACAAAGCGGCTTGCGTTCCAAATTTTGTTCATAAAGTTGCGTGTGCCATCGATTTTGTCGGAAGAAAACCTTATATCCGAGCCGTTTGCCACGCCGTTTAGCAGAGCAAAACGCAATGTATCGGCGCCGTATTTATCGATAAAATCTACGGGGTCAACGCCGTTGCCCAGAGATTTGCTCATTTTGCGCCCTTGTTCGTCGCGAACTATGCCGTGCATCAGCACATCGTGGAAAGGCACCTCGCCTGTGGCATAGAACGAACTGAAAATCATGCGGGCAACCCAGAAGAAAATGATGTCATAGCCGCAAGAAAGAACGCTTGTTGGAAAAAAGGCTTTGAAATCATCGGAATTGTTGTAGTAGCCCAATGTTGAGAATGGCCAAAGTGCGCTGGAAAACCAAGTGTCCAGCACGTCTTCGTCTTGTTGAATATGCGCACTGCCGCATTTGGGACACACTGTGGGGTCGGTTTCTTCGCAAATTTCAGCACCGCAATCTTGGCAATACCACACGGGAATGCGATGTCCCCACCACAATTGACGAGAAATGCACCAATCTTTGATATTTTCCATCCAGTTGAAGTAAATTTTTTCGAAGCGTTCGGGGTGGAATTTGATTTCGCCCTTCTTCACCGCCTCGATAGCAGGTTTTGCAAGCGGTTCCATCTTCACAAACCACTGTTTGGAAACAATGGGTTCCACCGTTGTGTGGCAACGATAGCAACTGCCTACGTTGTGCTTGTGTGGTTCTACCTTTTGCAAAATGCCCATTTCTTTTAGGCGGGCAACAATTTGTTTGCGCGCTTCGTAACGATCCAACCCGGCAAATTCGCCGGCATTTTCATTCATTGTGCCGTCGTCGTTCATAACGCGGATTATCGGCAGGTTGTGGCGCAAGCCCACTTCAAAGTCGTTGGGGTCGTGCGCAGGTGTAATCTTCACCACGCCCGTGCCGAATTCCATATCCACGTAGTCGTCGGCGATAATGGGAATTTCTCTGTTGACAAAGGGCACAATTACAGTTTTGCCCACCAAGTGCTTGTAGCGTTCGTCGTTGGGGTTAACGGCAACAGCAGTGTCGCCCAACATAGTTTCGGGACGCGTTGTGGCAAAAGTTACCGTGGTTTTGCCATCGGGAGTTGTGTATCCGTAGTGCCAAAAGAAGCCATCCTGCTCGGAATATTCCACTTCGGCATCGGAAAGCGCCGTTTGGCATTTAGGACACCAGTTTATGATGCGACTGCCGCGGTAGATAAGCCCATCTTTGTACATATGCACGAACTGTTCGCGCACGGCTTTAGAGCAGTTTTCGTCCATAGTGAAGGCAAGTCGCCGCCAATCGCAACTGCTGCCAAGACTTTTCAACTGTTCGACTATGCGACCGCCGTATTTTTCCTTCCACGCCCAAGCACGTTTCAGAAAGCCTTCTCGGCCGAGATCGCGCTTATCGTGCCCCTCTTTTTTGAGTTCTGCGATAATTTTCACTTCGGTGGCAATGCTGGCGTGATCGGTGCCGGGAAGCCACAACGTGTTGTAGCCTTGCATACGCTTGAAACGAATTAGGCTGTCTTGAATGGCGTTATCCAAGGCGTGCCCCAAGTGCAGTTGCCCGGTGATGTTGGGCGGCGGCGTTACCATCGAAAAATGGGGTTTGTTCACATCAGCTTTGGGGGAGAAATAGCCTTGTTTTATCCACCACTTGTACAAATCGCTTTCAAACTGATTCGGTTGATAAGTTTTGTCTATCATCGTTTGTTTCTCCGTTTTTTTGTTATTTCTTTATTATTTAATATTTTTTTTGGGGGGCGCGAGAGTTTGAGACGCCTATGGTACGCTTTTCAATGTTTTGCCGCAAAGGCCGATTGCTTACTTTGAAAGAGTTTGCGGTGAGGCTTGAATTTTAAGCAGGTTTGACTGCGATATGAAATATTCTTGCCTCTTTGATGTCTCATTTTTCAAAGTTTGTCGACTGCGACTGCTTGCATTGCAAAATCTCGGCATTTTAGTGAGAATTTGCAACTGTTGACGTTTGAGAGAAATGGCAAAACCACAAAAAACGCCGCTGCCCGACTTGGCAAATGCCAAAGGGCGAACGACGTCGCTGTACCACCTTTTTTCAAACGGAAAATCCGTTCCTTATCGAAAAAACCGTTGCGAAAACCATACGGGAATAATATGACCCCAAAGTCGCAGGCGTATGATATTATTACGCCGCTAAACCGCGCACTTGTTTCGTGCAGTGCCCAAAACGCAGAAGAACGCCGTTTGCGCAACGCTTTTTCCTGCCGTTAACGAGGCAAACCGTGCAAAACTACTTTCGCTTTCGCGCCGTTTCATTTTGCCTGCAAACAAACTACATTTTGCAATTCTCGGCGCGGAATTTTCACCCTAGTCCGCTCTCTGAAGCCAACCCAAACAATTTGTTTAGAGGTGGCAAAGCCGAAATTTTTGCAAAACCTTTTGTTTTTTGCTTTACGTTGATATTTTATCACGTTACGGTTGTTTTGACAACTGATTTTTAGGTTCTGACACACTACTTTTGTTTGACTAAACCGCGTGCTTCGTTTTGTTGCAGTTCGAAAACAGTTTTTGTGTAGAGAAAATTTTTTCAAAAGATCTTTTTTCAAATGAATTTTCGCTTGATTTTTGAAAAAACACCTTAAGTGCGATTGATTTGATAGCAATTTTGAAGAGCGAAGTTAACCCAACCCCAAGGAAAATAACACCTTGACAACAATCGCAATAACCGAGTTTTGGAAAGTAAATCCTTGCAAGTGATGTCAAAACGCTTTTTCGGTGTTTGCCAAACAAAATTATGGCTCGCAACAATCGCTCAAAATGTTTTCCAAAATTTTGTGCACTTCCGTCTTGATTCCACCGCCGCCGTGTCCGGAATAGAAAGGCGCGTATTTCGTGTTGAAAAGCCCGTCGAAAACGTCCACCATCATGGTTCTTTCGGAAATTTTCACCAAAACGTAAAGGCTGTTGGGCAAATCGGCACGTAAAACGAAGGCATTGCCGCTTGGCTTGAAGCCGTGGGCAACAAGTTTTTCTTTGTTAGTTTTTCTTCCGTTAAGCAAATAGTTGTAGTTCATATATTTTACTTGTTATGCTCGTCGATGCGTCGAATTTGCAATTTTCTTCACGAAATATTGTAGCACAAAACAGTTGTTTTGCAAAGATTTTTGCGTCAAATTCGCGGCACATCAAAAGTGCGCCGCAAAATCTTCTTTGAAAATTTCGCAAAGTACATTCCACAACAGCACTAAAAGTCACCTTGCGCCAACCTATTCCGTAACATTTTTTGACGTTTTTCAATAGTATGCAATATACCGCTTTGGAGGAAAAATTTTGAAAAAAGTTTTGGCAATTTTGCTTGTTGTGCTTATGTGTGCGCCGGCTTTGGGCGTGTGCTTCGGCTGCGAAAAAAGCGACAACGTTATTAGGCTGAACGAAGTTACGCACAGTTTGTTTTACACTCCGCAATACTTGTCTTTGGCACTGGGCTACTTTGAAGACGAGGGCTTGAAAATAGAAATAACCAACGGCAGCGGCGCAGATAACGTGATGACGTCACTTTTGACGAACGAGGCCGACATTGGTCTGATGGGGTGCGAAAGCAACATTTACGTTTACCTTCAAGGCAAAAAGGACTATCCAAAAGTTATTGGGCAACTTACCAAACGCGACGGCAGTTTTTTGGTGTCTCGAACAAAAATTGAAAATTTCGACTACAAAAACATTGAAAATCAAACTGTGCTTATGGGCAGAAAAGGCGGAATGCCGGCGATGATTTTGCAATACGTTTTGAACAACAAAGGCTACACCGATGGGGAAAATATCACCATGGACTACTCCATTCAGTTTGGCGCACTGGCCCCGGCGTTCACGGGCGGCACGGGAGATTTGGTTCCGCTGTTTGAACCTGCCGCAAGCCAACTGGAAAAGGAAGGCAAAGGGTATATCGTTTCCGCAATAGGAATGGACAGCGGAGAAATTCCCTATACTTGCTACACTGCAACACCCGCGTTTTTGAAGAACAACGGCGACAAAGCGGAAAAGTTTTTGCGTGCCGTTTGGCGCGGAACGGAATATGCGATGACGCACACCGCCGAAGATTGCGCCAAATTGGTTGCGCCCTACTTTGCGGGAACAAGTTTGGATTTGCTGACTTCGGCCATAGCCAACTACCAAAAATATGACGTTTGGACCTCCACACCCATTACCGACAAAGCGGCCTTTTCGCGCATACAAGACATTATGCAAAACGCAGGCGAACTGAGCCGCCGCGTAGATTACGAAGTGATTGTGGATAACACTTGGGCGCAAAAGATTTGATTGCACAAATGAACAGTTAGTTCAACGCTTTGCGAAATAATTTTGAAAAAGATTGCATTTGAATAATTTGCCGCAACGCCGAGAAAGATTGCAAGATTTAAAAATCGAGCGGCAATGCCGCTTGAGAAATAGTTTTGCAATAACAAACAATGCATTAAAAAACTTGGCAGACCTTTTAAAAGTGGCTAATATAGCCGTTTTAGCAGAATTTTGACGATAAAAAAAGAAAAATTTGCAGCAATTTTGTGGTGAAATTTTGCGAAAATTTACGCAATTTTTCGGCGAAAATATCGACTGTTTTGAAAGCGAAATCTAAAAATAGTGTACTATGTGTGAAATAGTATTCTCCACAGGCGGAAAAACTTGACATAATTTTTACAAAACAGGGCGTTCAAATAACATCGCAACCGCTTTTAGCTCAAAATTGTTCAATGGTAACTCAATCTTCAAAAATTTGCAAAAAAAACACACCGCAGAGGACACTTATGGAAATTTTGAAACTTGACAACGTAAGCAAGATTTTCTACTCCAAAACGCAACAAACCGTTGCCGTGGAAAACCTATCCTTTTCGGTGAACGAAGGGCAGTTTGTGGCAATCATCGGGCCGTCAGGGTGCGGCAAAACCACCATTTTGTCGCTGGTGTGCGGGCTACTTCAGCCTACAAGCGGCACCGTGCGATTTTCCGATGACGGCTCGGTGGGATACATGTTGCAACGTGACCAACTTTTTGAATGGCGAACCATCGAAAAGAACGTTATGCTGGGGTTGGAATTAAAGCACAAAGCCACTACGGAGGGCAAAAAATTCGCGCGCGAATTGCTGAAAAAATACGGCTTGTGGGATTTTCGCACGCACTATCCCACCGAACTTTCCGGAGGAATGCGGCAACGCGCGGCACTGATTCGCACTTTGGCAACAAGTCCCAATTTGCTTTTGCTCGACGAGCCTTTTTCGGCGTTGGATTTTCAAACAAGGCTTTCCGTCTGCGACGACGTTTACGACATTATCAAAAAAGAAAACAAAACGGTACTTTTGGTTACGCACGACATTTCCGAAGCAATTTCCATGGCGGACACCATTGTTGTGCTTACTCGGCGACCGGCAAAAGTGTTGGCTGTGCACCACACAAATTTGCAAGAGTATCCCACTCCGCTAAAACGGCGCGAAAGTCCAAACTTTTCAAAACAGTTTGAACTGCTGCACAAATATTTGAACGGTTAACACTTTTTCGGAAAATATTCAACTTCGCAAGCAACACACGCTTTTCGACAATTTCAGCATTGCAAAAAGCACGGGCATCTCGGCCGTTACGACATTGCAAGAAAACTGTGCTTTCGACAAACGATTTCGGCAGGCTTTCAACGTTTCGAGAAACACACTTATGCAAATTTCAACACAATCCACACAGCAAAGTATCATTTCCCTAGCAAACAAAGGAGTAAAAATGAAGTCCGAATTTACACCCGAGCACAAATTGTACCTCAAAAAACAAAAGTTGCGCAAAATTTGGGTGCACGCAACGCAAATCGGCGTGTTGGTTTTTGCGCTGTGTTTGTGGGAATTGGCGGCAAATCTTGGCTGGATAGACAGTTTTATCACTAGCAGCCCCGTTCGCATTTGGAACACGCTGAAAGAACTTTTGGCAAACGGCACGCTTTTGCACCACGCATGGGTTTCCACATTGGAAACGCTTGCCGGATTTGCCATAGGAACATCGCTGGGTTACATTGCGGCGGTTGTTTTGTGGTGGAACAATTTTTTGAAGGACGTTTTTGAACCTTACGTTGTGGTGCTGAACAGTTTGCCGAAAATCGCGCTTGGACCGATCATCATCATTTGGGTGGGCACGGGCAAAATGGCGATTATCACCATGGCGGTGCTGATTTCCGTTGTTATCACCACCATCACCATTTTGAACGGTTTTTTGGAAACGGATAAGGACAAGATTTTGCTACTGCGCTCGATGAAAGCCACCCGATTGCAAATTTTTTTGAAGTTGGTTGCGCCCGGAAATGTGCCCACACTGCTTGCAACGCTGAAAATAAACGTGGGAATGGCGTGGATAGGATCGATTATGGGGGAATATTTGGTTTCCAAAGAGGGGTTGGGATATCTGCTTGTTTACGGAAGCCAGGTGTTTAGACTGGATTTGGTGATGACTTGCACCATTGTTTTGTGCGCATTGGCAGGTGTGATGTATGCCGCCGTTGCACTTTTGGAAAAAATTGTAGTAAAAAATTACAGGTGAAAGCCTTTTGACGCCGTTGCACTTTG
This sequence comes from uncultured Oscillospiraceae bacterium, assembly GCA_964535505.1. Taxonomy (GTDB): domain Bacteria; phylum Bacillota; class Clostridia; order Christensenellales; family CAG-314; genus Fimimonas. The sequence goes on along the minus strand of CAZHUH010000010.1, from coordinate 27,834 downwards.
CGAAAAAATTGCGGCAAAAAATGGAGATGAAGAAGTTTGGCAAAGTTTTAGATGTATTTGACTCACTGAGCAAACGCCGAGAATAATCGAATTGCACCTAAATTATTGCATGCGACAGCACGAGTTTTTTAGAAAAAAACACTTAACACTTGCTGTTGCAACTGCGCCGCCTGCTTAGTCGGATTATCGCTTGCGGCGACATTGTTTGTCGGCATAAAAACTTTCACATTGCAATATTTGTATAGTATGAAACGCGATTTGTTTACCGACAGTTGCACTGTTGTAGGCGCAACCGTCGGCGTGGGATTTTTAAGCGGCAAGGAAGCGCAAACGTTTTTGGGCGGCTACGTTAACGTGGCCGTTTTTGCCATTTGTTTTTTTACGTTTAACATAGTTCTGCGACAATTTTGTTTCAAAAACGGCTGTGGCAATGCGGCAAGTTTCTCGCGCGTGTGTTTCGGAAAATCTTCAACGTTGTTTTTGGTTGCACTGTGCTTGTGCAACTTTGTGTGCGCTGTATCCGTTTTGGCAGGGTTGCAAAGTTGCTTGGAACAGCTGTTTTTTGCTACAAAATTGCCGATTTTTGCCTTTGCTGCTGCACTTGCGGCAGCTTTTGTGCTGAAATTCGGGCTTAAAACTTTCAAAATTTTGAACGTGTTTTCCATTGTTATGGCATTGGCGTATCTGTTTTGCATTGTGTTTTTTACGCCTAATAACGGCACAGGCGCAATGGTAGGTTGGGCGCAACCGCTTGTTTATTCGCTGTTTTCCGCAACGGTGTCGCTGGGTGTGCTTACGCCACTTTCGCAAAATGGCAAGCAAAACGTTGCGGCAACTGCTCTTGCCACCGTGCTGTTGTGCGCATTGATGTGCACTGTGGTCTTTGCGGCGGATTTTTCGCTGAATTTGCCTATTTTCGGCAAAACCGACAGCGCCGCGCTTAACGTTTTCGGTGCGATTGCCCTTTTCCTTGCCGCAATAACAGGTGTGGTTGCAAATACGTTGCCTATTGTGCAATGCGTAAATTTGGCACTGGAAGATTCCGCCCTGTCCACAATGTGCGTGCTGTGTTTGGCGGCGGCGTTTTCTATGTTTGGATTTGATTTTGCACTGCGCTACGGCTATGTGCCGGTGGCTTTGGTGGGGGCAGTTTCCGTTGCGACGGCAGCGTTCAAGTTGGCAAAAGACGTTTTACACACAGAACGAAAAAGCCGCAAACAAGGAACGCACCGAACACAAGCAAAGCGGAACGTTGACAAAGGCAAGTATATCAAAGGCAAAGAATAAAATTACAACAGACTGCGCCGAAAGTTTACAAAACAAAATATAGACAAATAAACAGTTCGGTAATAAGGGTAGTTATAATTATTTATAAGTGCTTTAGCCATATCTCTTGGTTTTTGGCTCTTGCAGTCCAACATTTGCAATGAAATAAAAAAATCACGTTGCCAAAAAGGAAAACGTGATTTGAATAGCATAAGGCGGTTGCACAAATATTAAGATAAAGGCGCACAATGAAAATACCTGCGCAAAAAGGTCGCTAGTCTTTCGAAAAACAATGCGAAACACCATAAAAATTTCCAAAAGCAATCAAGTTTTCATTGAAAAATCGGGCGCTCCGACAACAACCGAGATTTTTCGACACAATCGAGCTGCCCGAAAATCAAAATTTTTCAACACAATCAAGCTTTTGCAATATAGTCTTTGTAAAGCTGCTTTTCATCTTCTTGGAAGAACGCCGCTTCTTGGCTCTTTTCAAAACCGCGGCGACATTTGCACAACATTGCATAGGCAACTTTGTGAGTAACAAGCGGATCGCGCACATCAAAAGTTACCACTTGGGCGATTTCACGGTAGGCAGAAAGATATTCCGCGGGGTTTTTCAGCGCAAACAGTGTGGCGCATATAGCGAAAGAATAGCAAAACACTTCATCATTGCCGCAAAGCGATTTGAAATCCAACAGATAGTAGGTGTTGTTGACAAGTCCGACAAGCGCCGTGTCGCAATAGCCGTAGGTAAGCATTCGCGCCACAAGATATTCGTTAATGCACTGGTCGCTCATAACGGAAAACAACTGCTCTTTGGCAAAAAGGAAAAACTGCTCGTTATCCTTCGGCAAAAAAGTGTGCAAAACGGCGCGCACAAAGGTTGCCGTGTCGTAGTATTCGGTGCGGCGGTTTGTGATGATAAGCGACTTGCAGGAATTTATTATCACAGAAAGATACAAAAACGCTTTTTCGTCCAATACGGCGGCATCGCCTTGCTTTTCCAAAAGAGCAATTAGGCTGTTTTGCGCAAAAACGGTAAGTTTTGTGGGAACAAAATAGTGCCGAATGTAGCGAGAGGACAGTTCGATGGGAACGCGGACATCTTCCGGCGTTTCGTTTTGCAAAAATTCTAATAAAATGCGCCCAAAAATGTCGTGCGGCACCACTCTCAACAAAGTAATTGCCGCCGATTTTGCTTTTTCTGTGTTGCCGACGTTATAAAAAGCGCAAGCACAAACTTTCAACGCCTCTAAACTTGCAACTCGATAGTCGGAAAAAAGCCTTTCGGCGAAGGTGTTTGCCATGGAATAGTTGTGAAGCAAATCGGAAGCAATGTAGACGTAGTCTTCCAAATCGAACAGCGTGATTTCCTCCAAATCCACCGCTTTTTCCAAAAGTTTTTGCAGTTCGTTTAGGTGCTTTAGGGGATTGGTGCGCATCAAAATTTCTATAGCACCGCCCACCGCCGCATGCGAGCCGCCTTGCGTGTTGGCAAGCCGCTCGGCGTAGCGAATGCCGTTTTTGTACTTTTCGGAATACAAAATGAGGGAAATTTGCGCCTCCAACGTGGGCAAATGGTCCGTTTCCACAGCCAAAAGACGTTTGGCATATTTTTTTGCCTGAGCCTCATCCCCGTCCAAGTAGCAACGCTCCATGTTGATTCGTAAACTGTCGAAATATTCTTCGGATTTTACGTCGAAAATTCTGTTGAACGCGTAACGGGGATTGTAAAAAGCGTCGTCATCCGCCATGTAGTTCAAATCGGGCGCGATAAAATCATCATCCGAATCGGCAAGCCCAAAGGTGATAAGCATAGATTTGTCGGCACGCAAAGTGCCGTCGGTTTTGACTGCATACGCACGGAAAGGTTCGCAAAAATCCAACACGGCATCTGCTACGCCGTCCATATCGGATACATCTTGATACACGGCATATTGCGCACCGTACCTTTGCTTGGCGTAGCGGTACAAATCCATGGCAAAGGGTACGTCATCCATATCGCACAAACAAGCAATTTGGTTCAGCACACTTTCATAGCTGTCCACTTGTGCAAAAATACACAGCGCATCAAAAAAGCTATGTTTGCCTGCAAGGGAAATTGCCGTATGCATTTTGGTGTTATCGGTAAGTTCTATTTTCATATTTTTTTCGAGTGGCAGATTTTGAGTTCGTGCCCGATTTAAGATACTATGTGTGAAATAGTATTCTGTTAAAGTGCTGTTTTGAAGAACAATTTGCCCTATTTTTTAGGGAAAAGCCTATCTACGTCCTCTTGTAAATACACGTACTTTTTGCCGCAAAAATGGCAACCCACTTCTATTTTGCCGATTTCGTTCAATATAGACTGCGCTTCTTCTTCGCCGAGCCCTTTCACGATTTTGTCAATTTTGCGTTTGCCGCAATTGCACTTGTAGCACACTTCTTTTTCCACGGTAAACACCGGGTTAAATTCGCCGAAAAAGCGTTGAATCACCTGCTTTGCCGAGCTGCCATCAAACTGATAACTCATTTCGTCCATGGCGCACATCACTGTTTCTACCCTTCCCAGCAGCGTCTCGTCGCAGTTGGGCATAACTTGCACGAACACGCCGCCGGCAGATTTGCATGCACCTTTTTGCAACCCAACGCCCAAAGTTACGCCGCAAGGCTGCTGTTCGCTTGTGGCAAAATAGTAGGCAAAATCTTGTGCAATTTCGCCGCTGACCAATTTCGCCGTGCCGACATAGGGCTGTTTTAGCCCGATATCTTTTATCACTGTTATTTGCCCGTTGCTCCCCACCGCCGAGCCTACATCCAAGTGTCCATCGACCTTTACGGAAGTTTCCACAACGGGGTTAGACACGGTACCTTTTACGTGTCCTTGTCCATCTGCGCACACGGTAATTGTGCCCAAAGGTCCGCCGCCGTTTATCGTTACAGTTAGGTAGTCTTGGGGGTTTTTGAGTTCTTCGCCCATAAGCGCAGCCATTGTGAGCGAGCGCCCCAAAGCCGCTGCCGCAACAGGCGAAAGATTGTGAATTTTTATCGCTTTGTTGACAATGCCTTTGCTTTCCACCGCCGACACAATCAACGAATTTTCTATTATTGCTTTTACCAAAACAGATGCCATAATTTTTACCTCTTGTTTTTGCCGTTGGGCGTATCATGTTCACGGCGTGCGCAGTTTGTTTTTATTTGCGAACAAACCGGCCGCGAACCGCATTTTTTGCCCTTTTACTTTGCCGAAGTTGCCAAAAAAGTTAGCCGAAGAGAAGTTTCTTCAACCTTTTTGCCGTAATCGGCGGTTACTTCGCAAAGTTCCAACCCCGATTGCGCAAGTGCCTGTTGAATGCTTTCGTGCGTATGAATGTATTGCACGTGCGTTTCGTCTTGCCTAATGTAGCAACCGTCCTTTTGCTTTTCAAACAACGTTAAATTTATTTCCGTTTTGCTTGCCGCCGCCTTGTTTGTCCAAAGCAATGTGACATCGTCGTCATCCACAAAAAACACGTTGTTATCCAAAACGTTAAAAAACTTGTAGGGTGAAGAAATATCGAAAACAATGGGTGCGCCCTTTTTCAAATTGGCGGAAAGGTTGACAAAAAACGGTACAAGTTGTTGCGGCGAAAGGTAGTTTATGCCATCGTTTACCACCACCGCCATATCATATCGTTTGGGCAGCGCAAGCTTTTTCATATCTTGCAATACAAACGTCGCACGACATTTTTCCGAAGCCAAACGCAACATTTCCGCACTGGAATCGACACCCAAAACGGAAAAACCATTTTGCAAAAGCAATTTGGTCATTTTGCCCGTGCCGCAAGCGACGTCCACCACGCTGTGAACGCCAAAACTTTTTGCTACCTTACACAAATATTGCGACCAACCAACGTAGTCGCAATCGTTTTGTGAAAACCTGTCGTAATACTTTGCCAATACCGAATAGTTTTTCATAATATTTGTTTGTTTTGTGTTGTGTTGTTGAATTTCGCACCGCTTCAACTCGTTTGGAGGTGAAGTTGCTGCTTTGGGCACAGAACACACGCAAGCCGCATTCGAGCAATTTGCCAATGTTCAAACCGCAGACGCACGAAATGAAAGAGCGAAACATCGCGAACTGCAACCAAATTCCAAGTCGCTTCAAACCTCGATGTAACTTCAAAACCTCGCAAACTTCAAGCAAACTTCAGCCGCTGCAAACCGCAATGCAAATTGCCAACATCGTCAAATCGCAGTTAAGATTTCTTGCGTGCGGCGGCACGTTCTTGCTTGCGTTGTCTTTCGGCGGCGGCACGTTCCTCTTCCTCGCGGCGCACGTCCTTTTTCTTTTTGGTTTCCACCGGGTGGAACAGCGCAAAGGTTTTCATCATGTGAGTTTGCCACACCAACGGGAAATATAGTCCGCCAACAAGAAGCAAAAATGCAATGTAAAGCATTTGAAGCACTCCGCCGGCAACCACAAAATAAATGGGAATGGGCAACAATGCAAACATCAAGTGCAAAATGTTGGGCAAAAAGTTGAGCCACAACAAACGCCACGAATCATCCAAAGTTTCGGAAATTTTTTGCTTATAGGTAACAGATACCGAACAAACTATCATCAAATAGCACGCCAAAATGAACAAAACAAGACTTAAAAGCACTGTTAGCACAATTGCCAACCACAAAGGCATTGCCACCGACGACCAAGCGTAAAACTGAAAAATTCCAAACACGCCAAAGGCAATTATCGCCGTGGAAACAACCGCATAACCAATGTTCGCAAAAATTCCCTTGCCCATACTTCTGAACACGCCAACGGTGGAAAGTTTGCCGGTCCAAAAGCTATCGCGAATAACGGCAAAGCCGGCACTGAAAATAATGCTCACTAAAATGGAAGCCGACACGGTGTAAAGCCCGAAAATAAGGTTGTTTTGTGCGACAAATTGAGTATATTGCGCATTGACATCTTGCCAAATACCGGTGGAAAAGCCAAACACGTTCAAAGTTGGCAACGTTTGTTTGTAGGCGGACAAATTGCTTGACGAAATGAGTTGCACCACAAAAATGGGCGCCAGGCACAACAACATCATCAAACTGTATCCCAACAGACGAAACATATTGTCGCGGTACAAAACGCCGAAGAATTTCCAAGTGGAAAGACGGTTGAGCCTTTTTACTACGTGAGTGCTACGCTCGTTGTTTAAACGAATTTTTTTGTAATCCATAATTCTCCTTACACGCTTTTTGTGCGTTACGCCGACAGCGAAAGCGCAAAATGCGCATATATTTTTAGATACTATTGATTATTATATCAAACAACGCAAATTTTTTCAATACAATTAACATTGTTTTGAAAAAAATGTTAGTTTTCTATTTTATAATGTGTTGCGAAAGAGAACATTTCTCAAGATTTTTCCTTCCACAAGTCAAATTGCTGCAATACTTCTTGACATTTTCAAAAAAATGTTAGTTATCTTTATAATGTTTTTTTCAAAAGGAAAACAAAAAGAATTTCAGCCGCGAAAAGAAAAGTTTCCATAAAGTATAACAGCCATGAAAAACAAACTCAGGTTGCGGACATAGGATAATTTAGTAATACTCAAGTTACTAACCCTACATTGTCCGTAGCACTAGGCGCGCCAAACTCGGCTTGGAATGTCGAATTTTTTGCAATAGCGCGCAATGATGTTGCCGC
>CAZHUH010000010.1:17456-20809 GCA_964535505.1 uncultured Oscillospiraceae bacterium | reverse complement strand
CAAACTCGGCTTGGAATGTCGAATTTTTTGCAATAGCGCGCAATGATGTTGCCGCGCAGAGAAGGATCTACGAAACTTCGCTGAATATCAAAGTCAAAATAGAAAATCCCTTTTCCCTGTGATACGAAAAAATACACAAAGAAAAGGGAATTTGCTGCAAAAACAAAATTTGCTGAACTGTTGCAGCGTCAAACTCGGCTGGAAATGTCGAATTTTTTGCAATAGCGCATATTGGTTGCCAAATTTTTTGCCGCCTAAACGGCGCGCTAATCTACTTTCTTCTACTTGCTTTTACTATATTAACAATGCTATAGACGATAGTCATTAGTTCCATTCCGATAATCACGGCGGAAATAACTATCCCGGAAAGCAACATTTCCAACGTCCAAAGTCCGCTTGTAGCGTGCTCGTTTGCGATCAACATGTTTACAAAAGAAATATCCGACACCACAGCCAATATTGTTACAACTACGCTGATACAACCCAGAATTATAAATTTTTTAAGATTCATATTTGCTCCTTTTATTTGTGAGTGGGAAAACTTTCAGGATTGTGCATTATTTCGTTCATTTCATTTGCAATAAATGATTTTGTTAAATCAACGTTTACAAATGATTTGTATGCGTTTACTCACAACTTTTTCATTAAATTTTATATTGGTATTTTAACATATAATCTATTGTATTTCAATAATTTTTCAAAAAGTTTAAAATTTGTAAAGACTTTTTTACAAATGTTTTCCCCAAAAAATAATACCGACACCTTTTATATGAGCTTTGCAACTCAACGTCAAAAGCCGACATTAGAACCGAAAAATCTCATTATTGCACAGCAATGTTAAAAAGTGAGTAAACCCCCACTTTTTGCAATGAACAGCACAAATTATTTGACTACTCATTTGTGATTTCTTCCGATATGCCGCTTTTTTAGGTAAACATATTTGAGGGTTTTTGTTCAAACAAAGCATTTTGTAAGGTGTTTTCAAATATCGTATAAACGGAGAATGCGGTTTGACAAACGTTGCAATCGTGGGAGCAAGCGGTCTGGTTGGGCAATGCTTGACGGAAATTTTGGCAGACAAACTTGATTGTTGCAAACTTTCGCTTTTTGGCAAAACAAGTGTTGGGCAAAAGGTGTGCCACTTCGGCAAAACATATACAATAAAAAATTTGTCATGCCTTTTGCGGGATGCGCCGCCGAATTTTGCAATGTTTATGGCAAGCGAAGAAGTCGCGGCGGAATTTGTGCCCAAACTCGCGAAAATGGGCACTGTCTGCATAGATAACAGCGCATTTTTTAGGATGCGCAACGATGTGCCGCTGGTTGTTCCGCAAATAAACGGCGAAAAAGTTGCCTTCAACAAAATTGTTGCCAACCCAAATTGCACTACCATTCAAGTCGCAGTGGCGCTGAACGCACTGAAAAAATTTCAACCGCGCGAAATTACGGTGGCAACCTATCAATCGGCAAGCGGTGCCGGCAAGGAGGGCTTGGAGGATTTGCAAGAAAAGCGCACCTACGGCAAGTTGAAGTGTTTTAAACACCCGATAAGCGACAATTTGATTCCCCAAATCGGAAAAATTCAGCCTGACGGCACCACTTCGGAAGAACAAAAACTCAAAAACGAGTTGCCAAAAATTTTGGATTTACCGCAACTGTTTGTAAACGCATTTTGCGTGCGAGTGCCCGTTTCCATTGGACACGGCGCTTTTGTGAACGTGCGGTTTGAAAAGGAATTTTCGTTGCAAGAAGTGCGGCAACTGTTGCAAAACCAACCCAACGTACTGATTTTTGACGACGCCGAAAAGGAAATTTTCCCTATGCCAACGCTTGTGCGACACACGCACTACGTTGGGGTGGGAAGATTGCACCAAGACGGGCGCGGCGGATTGAATATGTTTGTTGCGGCGGACAATCTACTTGTGGGCGCGGCCTATAACGCATATGAAATTTTGAAAACGGCAATGAAAAACAACGTTTTGTAACAAAAGTATGATACTGCCGATTAAGCACAAAGACGGAGTTGCACGAAAAGAAAGTTTTCTATAATACGAAAATGGCTCTCGAAATTTTGCCGCAAAACAGGTAAAAAGGCAACTCAAACATATAATACGACAAAAATTCAAAAAACGCGCGAGAAAAACTTGCTATCAAAACGGGAACTTTACTATTTGCGCACCAATCGTCTGGCACAAAATACATTGCAGCTACAAAACCACATCAAACCAAAACGGAGCAATAAATATGCAACTCATAACGGCGCTCGCAACGCCTTTTGAAAACGGAAAAATACACATTTTGAGTTATCTGAAACTTTTGGAAAGACAAAAAGCCGCCGACGCCGTTTTGTGTGTGGGCACCACCGCCGAAAGCGGCATGCTGCAACCCAAAGAGAAAAAATTGCTTGTTCGCACTGCGCGCACAATGCTGCCAAATAAAAAAATTTGGGTTGGAACAGGCGGCGACACAGCTTCTGCCATCAAAGAAGGACTATTTGCCAAGCGCAACGGCGCCGATGGATTGATGATCACTCCGCCGTCGTTTTTCAAATGCACCAAGGAAGGGTTTGTGCAACACGTTTCCGCCATTTGCGCCGAGACCAACTTGCCCATTATGCTCTACAACGCGCCATCGCGATGCTGCTACACGCTGTGGCCAGACGCCGTTGAAATGCTGGCAGACAAGGGCATTTGTATGAAGGACGCAGGCAACGATATAAACTACACGCGAACACTGGCATCGAAACTGCCGCTTTTTTGCGGAAACGAAGAAATGTTGCGGCAATTTGCGGATGTCGGCGCCGTTGGGGTTGTTTCGGTGGTAAGCAACGTCGCACCCAACTTGACAAAGCGCGTGATGCGGATTTTTGAAGAACAACGAAACAACAGACCGGCAGAGAAAAACGACTGTAGTAGCGAAAGTTTAAAAAAGAAGTTAGACACGGGCCACAAAAAGAACGCAAACGGCGACTGCGGTTGCAAGTGTTCAAAATGCAACTTGAAAAGCGACATCGGCGGCAATATTTGCGACACCGCCACTGCAACGGATGAAAAAGACATTGCAAACTACCAAACATTGGCAAAATTGGCGTTTTGTCAGTTGAACCCTATTCCCATCAAATATATGTTGTTCAAGGAAGGGGTGTTTTCCACCTTCGACATGCGTTTACCGCTTACTGCCGCAACCACGGAAACACAAAAACTCGTAGACGAATTATGGCAACAAGATTTTGAAAGGTGAAGGAAAAATAAAATGAAAATTGCTGTTTTCGGCGCGGAAGAGCGAAAACGTAAAACTTGTTGACATCTTTTGGCAACAAGATTTTGAAAGGTGAAGGAAAAATAAAATGAAAA
>CAZHUH010000010.1:0-17356 GCA_964535505.1 uncultured Oscillospiraceae bacterium | reverse complement strand
GTTGACATCTTTTGGCAACAAGATTTTGAAAGGTGAAGGAAAAATAAAATGAAAATTGCTGTTTTCGGCGCGGAAGGACGCGTGGGCAATGCCGTTGTGCGCTTGGCATGCGCAAAAAAACACCAAGTTTTGCAGATAGAAAGGGGGACTGTTTCAACGGAAACAGCCGATGTTGCGATAGATTTTTCCGTGCCTGAGGCAACACAAGAAGTTTGCAACTTTTGCATACGCTGCCGCTGCCCTTTGGTTAGCGGGGTTACCGGAAGAAATGTCCAACAGCAGCAACTTTTGGAAAATTTGAGAAGCATTGTGCCTGTGGAAGAAAACAGCAATTTTAGCAAAGGGATTGCCGCCATGCACCAAGTTTGCAAATTGCTTGCCGCATTGAAATGGGATTGCGAAATTGTGGAAACTCACCGAAAGGGCAAAAAGGACAGCCCAAGCGGCACGGCAAAAGACTTGGCAACTACCATTGCCGCAAGCGGAGAAACACGAATTGTAAAAATACACGCCTTGCGTTGCGGCAGTAATTTTGGAAAGCACCAAGTTGTTTTCGCCACCGAAGGGGAAAGTTTAACTATAACCCACCAAGCGGAAAACGTGGAAATTTTTGCGCGAGGCGCATTGGAAAGGGCGGAAAAATTGGCAAAAATATATGTGAACACATCTGTCCCAAAGGGCATAACCACTTAAAAAACGACAAAAGCCGTGCACCAACACGCAAATTATGTTGACATTACACTGACACTAACCGCAAATTGGCGAAAACACACCGCAAGAAAAACGAGCGCAATGCGCTCCGATATTCGGCTCAAAGGGTGCAAAACGACAAAAAAGAACTACTATGTGTGTAATAGTAGTTCATAAATCCCATAAAACGTAGAATAATTTTGACAAAAAATCAACGACTAGTTCTTTTTTCGCAAAATATCCCCCACTTGCAAGGCATAAGGACAGTTCACTGTCAAAATTTGTTGCACGCGGTTGGCAACCTGCACCGAGCAGTTTTGCTCGTCAAAAATTTGTTCCACAACAAATTGTTTGTTGGTATCGAACCCGACGGAAAGAGTTTCCAATACGTCGCCCAACACAAACTTGTTGCGCTGTTCCACCACAACTTTGCCGTTTGGCAAAATTTGCTTCACAACGGCAATAAACTTATATTCTTCCACGGCGCGGCTGTCTTGATAATACTGCCGCGTTTCTTCCTCGTTAAAGTAGAATCCCGTTGTGTAGTCGCGATGTGAGGCTTTGTTTAGTTCGCCATTCAGTTCGGCAACAAGTTTTTCGTCGAATTTTCCGCAAAAAATGGCATCGAGCGCGCGGCGGTAGGCATTCACCACCGTTGCGACATAGAAGGGAGATTTCATTCTCCCTTCGATTTTGAAACTGTACACGCCTGCCTCCATAAGTTCGGGAAGATGAGCAAGCATGTTCATATCCTTTGAATTGAAAATGTACGTGCCGCGATCGTCCTCCAAAACGGGCATACTGTCGGCGCGAGAAACTTCGCGAACCTCCCACTTCCATCGGCAGGCTTGCACACATTCTCCGCGGTTGCTGTCGCGGTTTGTCAGATAGTTGGACATAAGGCAACGTCCCGAATAACTGATGCACATTGCGCCGTGCACGAAAGTTTCCAACTGCACATCGGGGCACATACGGTGGATTTCCGCAACGTCGCAAAGGGGCACTTCGCGAGCCAAAACCACACGCTCGGCGCCCATATTGTGCCAAAATCGCACAGCGTATCCGTTGGTTGTGTTGGCTTGGGTGGAAACGTGCAACGGCAATTTGCTGTGTTTTAGCACAAAATCCATAACGCCGACATCGCTAACCAACACTGCGTCCACCCGCGCATTTTCCAATACGGCAAGATATTCGCCAAGCGCCGCGAAATCGGCATTTTTGGGGAAAATATTCAACGTTACGTAAACTTTTTTGCCCAATTCGTGAGCAAACTTTGCCGCTTCGGCAATTTCTTCGTTGGAAAAGTTGTCGGCAAAGGCGCGCAAACCATATTGTTTGCCTGCCAAGTACACCGCATCTGCGCCAAAGTGAAAGGCGGTTTTCAGTTTTTCCATATTGCCGGCGGGTGCCAGCAATTCAAATTTGTCGTTCATACAAAACCTTTTTTAGATATTTTCGCGTTTTTATCTGACAAAACACAAATTGCGTGGCGAAAATCGGCGTTTGCCAATAGAGTTGTTCAAAAAATTCCTAAAACAGAAGAATCGGCGACAAAAGGCAATCGAAAAGAGTACAAAAGCGCCTGATTGTTCACAATTTACTATGTTTTTTGCTGCTTTTAACTAGATTGCCACTTCGCTGCGCTCCTCGCAATGACAGTTAGAATTGATGTTTTTGAACGACCTTAATGGGAATACTGCGAATAAAGTTACTTCATGTTCACAACCCAACGGTCGCCCACAGCGTAGGCGCAATCAAAACAGTTTTTCCGAAACCGTTACGCCATCGCCCACACGAAAAAGTGTTGTTTTATACCGCTCGTTGTGCGTTATATCCGTCAAAAAGGCGTTCATATTGCGTGCCACCGTTATGTGTTTGTGCCGCTTGTCTTCGGGAACGTGTTCCACCAAGCCTTTGTACAGCACGTTGTCGCACACCAAAGTGCCTCCCACCGCCAAAACCTCGGTAAGAAATGGCAAAAACACTTCATACTGCCCTTTTGGTCCATCCATAAAAATAAAATCGTATTCGCCGGTTAGCAAAGTTACAATTTCCTTTGCGTCGCCAACAAACAAGTTCACTCTGTTGAGCATTTCTGCCTTGGCAAAGTTTTCTTTTGCCATTTTTGCCACGTTTTCGTCCAGTTCTATGGTATTCAACGTAGCGTTTGGCGCGGCGGAAAGCATCACGATACCACTGTATCCGATAGCCGTACCTATTTCCAAAATTCGCGAAGGTCGTTTTTCCACCACCGTTTTGAACAACAGTTCTTTGGTGTCGTCCAACATCACGGGAATATACCTTTCGCGAGCAAATTTTTCCAATTCAGAAAGATTTATCATCGTTTGTGCACCAACCATAGGTGAAAATCAGTTGCACCGTTACACTTCCAACACAAGCGCCAACACCACGGGGTTGCGCTTCAAAGTTACGCGGAAAAAGTGCTTTGCCGTGCGCTGTATCGCCGTTTTTATGCCCGCAATGTTCACGCGGCTTTTCAATGCCGTGTTTATTTCCGCAACAATTTGCTTTTTCAGTTCGTCCATAGGGTTGTTCTCGGCATCTTCGGCGAAGAAACACCCGCGGCTGGTCAATTCCACATCGCACAGCGCGCCCGTCTTTTTGGAAATTCCCACGGCGCACACCAAAATGCCTTCTTCGGCAAGGTTCAAGCGGTCTTTCAACACAATGTTGCCAACGTCGCCCACGCCCAAGCCGTCCACCATAACGCTGCCGCTTACAACTTGTCCTGTAACCTTGAATGTTGAGTTGTCTACCTGCACGCAATCACCGATGTCGGGAATGATCACGTTGGAGTGCTTGTGCCCAAGTTTTTCCACCAACATGGCGTGTTGCTTCAGGTGGCGATATTCGCCGTGAACGGGAATGAAATATTTGGGTTTTACCAAAGTGTAGATGAGTTTAAGCTCTTCTTGGCAAGCGTGCCCCGAAACGTGCACCGCCGAAAGCGCCGAATAAACCACCATCGCGCCCAAACGATAAAGTTTGTTGATAACATTGAACACGTCGCGTTCGTTGCCGGGAATGGGGTTGGACGAAATGACAATCGTGTCGTTGCTGCCAATTTGAATTTTGTTAAATTCGCCGTCTGCCATGCGCGTCAATGCCGACATGGGTTCACCTTGACTGCCGGTGGAAAGGATAACCAACTTGCCGTCTTCCAAATTGCCTATTTTGTCGATATCCACAATCATATCGGCGTCCACCGTCATTTGCCCAACTCGGCATGCCGTTTCGATATATTTTTGCATGCTTCTTCCGGTAACAACGATTTTGCGCTTGTAAAGTTTGGCAAGGTCGATAATCATGCCGAGCCTATCCACGTTGGAAGCGAACGTTGCCACGATTATTCGGCGGCCTTTTGCCTCGTGGAAAACTTTGTTCATAGTGTCTTCCACCACCGATTCGCTCATTGTGTAGCCGGGTTTTTCCACGTTGGTGGATTCGCTCATCAACAGCAAAACGCCCTGCTTGCCAACTTCGGCAATGCGGTTGAGGTTCATTATTTCGTTGCCCAGCGGCGTGTAGTCTATTTTGAAGTCGCCTGTGTGAAACACCACGCCAACGGGAGAACGCAAAACAATTGCCACGCTGCCTGCCACCGAGTGGGAAACGTGAATAAATTCCGCCGTAAAATCAAACAGCGAAACCACGCTTTTGTCGGAAACGGGTACCAAGTTCACTTTGCCAAGCACGTTGTGTTCCACAAGTTTGTTTTCCACCAAAGCCAAAGTTAGTTTTGTGCCGTAAATATCCAACTTGCCGTCGAGTTTTTCCACCAAGTAAGGTATCGCGCCAATGTGGTCTTCGTGTCCGTGCGTAAGCAAAATGCCGCGGATTTTCTCGCGGTTTTGCGCCAAATAGGAAAAATCGGGGATAACCACGTCCACGCCCGGCATATCGGTGCCCGGGAATGACATGCCTGCATCCAACACCACAATGCTGTCGCCGTATTCGAAAACAGTCATATTTTTGCCGATTTCACCCACGCCGCCCAAAAACATAACTTTAAGTTTGCCTTGCGGTTTGCCGTAACGAATAATGCGTTCGGCATTCTGTTGCGAAGGGGTATTTTGAGGCCGTGCGGCTTCGGAATTGCGAGCAACTTTTTCAGCAGATTTTGCCGCCGCCTTGCTTGCGGACTGCTTTTGCTGCGTGGCTTTTGTCGTATTTTTTGAAGTTTTCATACCGTCCTTTTTGCTTTTTGTATAAGGCGCTTTTTGCGTTGCAAAATCGCTTGAATCGGCAACGTTGTTCGTTTGCGCCACAGAGGCTTGATGGTGTTTTGCAAAAACGCCTTCTTCGTTAACTTTGTCCTGCTTGTCGTTGGCATAATTTTGCGTTTTGCCGTTGTTTTGTTTAGGCGTTTTGTTGATATCCGGGTTGTTTTTTGCGGCTTTATTGTCTGCTTTATTTTGAAAGCCCTTGCCCGATTTGGCTTTGCCGCCGCGTTTGGTGCCTACGGCATTTGTAGGTGCCGAAGGGTGTCTCAAAGTTAAGTTTGTGGGTGCGTCTTGATTCAAAACGTCGGAAGATTGCCCACGCTTTTTTTGTTTCATTATATAAAAATTCTCCTTATTGTCTATTTATACGCGCAACAAAGTTTGGTGCAAAACCTCGTTGCCCTTTTCAACAAAGTTCGGTTAGTTGAACAATAATAAGTTGAAAAAAACCAAACTTTATCGTAGAATTGTCACAAAAGTTCAATAACCTGTGGCAATCAAAAATTTGCTTTTGCAATCAAATTTGGTGTGCAACAATGCACTGCCAAACTTTTTTGTACTGAGCATTGCCGCAATTGAAAAATCGCACAACACTAAACGGCAATCGAAAGATTGTCGAAATTGTTTTTGCCGTTGCGTTGAACAAGCCGTTTTGAACAAACAGAAGGCGTTTTTGACAATGTGGCGTACACCGCAATGCCGAAAGCCGCTTGTCAAATCCGCAACAGGCTTTTGTTAAAATAAATTTGCCGTTTGCCGAGCAAATTTTCAAGCAGGATTGCCTACCTGCTTTGATATACCTTTTAGTTTTGACAGTTTTTGCCGCAAAAAGACTTCGCCGCAAATACAATCACAAATCAGTTACCTCGGTTTGGAAATTTCAGACAACTAGATTGTTTGCCGTCTGTCGCCGACACAAACTACTTCTTCTTTTTGTGGCGTTCTTCGCGCTTAATAAACCTTTCGGTGCCTTCCACTTCCACTCGTCTGTAAAAATACGGGCGGTGAGTTGCCTCAAAATATTCCACAAAATTTACGCATTTGAGCAGGAAGAAAAGTATCAAGTTGGGCACCACGCTCACAACAATTTTAAGCACATTGTTTTTAACAAAGACAACGCCCACCACCGCAATTGCCGCCATAACAACAACCGTGACGAAGTTTTTCCAAAACACGTGCCAAAAACGATAGGGAATGGTGGACAGCCCTTTATTTAGCGCTTGGGGAATTTTAAGTTCGTCGGTGGCAACGGCAGGCAACCAAAACGCAAAGTAGGATTGCCTAGCGGAATAAAGCAGTAAGAAAATGAGCAGAGCAGGAATTATCGACCACCATTTTAGGGTGAGCACGAAAATAAGGCAAACGCTTGTTGAACCCAACACCACCAAAAAATCCAACGGCAAAGTTACCGCCGTTTGCAATAGCGAAAATGCCCAACTTTCCCAAAACTTTTTTAAAAAGAACCAAACAAAGGGGCGTTCGGCATTGGAAGTCATAAATTCGTTCAACTGAAAACTTACAGCCACGTCGGAGAAGGAAATGAGCACGCGGTAAAGCAAGCAAATTACAAAGAAAGAAATGTACGAAACTTCCACCGTATTCCATATGTTGGGAATGGCTTCGATGGCCGCTTGAGTTTGTTCGATACAAGTTGCCAATTCGGAAGCAAAATCGTTTCCGTTGAAGGACGCGTCGGCAATGGATTTTACCGTGTCGGAAAGAAATTGATCCCAACCGCCTGCGGCAAACACGTTGATGATGTCATCGGTTACACCGCCGAAAATCAAAAAACAGCACGCAACGACAAGTGCCAAAATTATCAGTTGGCACACAAGGGCTTTTATCATCACTTTCCAGTTGTTTGCTGCCAAAACAAAAGATTTGTTAAGTAACATTGTTTTCTCCAATCGCTTTCAGCGTTTTTTTCAGAACTTAGTTTTGCGCCAGCGGCACAAGTTGTGTAAATGGCCGTGTGTAAGCGCCGAACTTTCTGTGTGGGCGCTTATGTGGACGGCACGTTTTCGTAAATGCAACCACCGACACAAAACTTGGTTTTGTGTAATCTTGCTGTTTGCACGACCTGCATTTTGCGAACGGCAGGTTTTCACGCCACAACTTGTCGAACGAACGGCACGTTTTGTTGCGCCATCTTCCTTTCAAACAAGTTCTAGAATATTTTGACAATCACATCGCGGCGTTCGCCGCCAACGCTGTCGTAGTAGAGTTTGAACGTAAGGCAAGGAATGAACAGCATTGCAAACAGATAGAGCACCGAGAAAATTACCACGGTTACGGCGTAACTGTCAATAAAGTAGCAAATTGTCATCAGCGCAAGCCGCATCAGGGGGTAACCTGCGGCAAAAAGCCACAGATATTTGCGGTTTTCGTTCATCAGGCGCACCGAGTAGGACAACGCGTTGTTGAAACTGTAGTTTTCCAAAAACATGATGGGAAAAGCAAGCAGCAATGCCCCCACCGCCAAAGCGGCAAGAATGCGCGTTAGGTACAGCAAAGCAAAACTTATGATAACAACCAACATCGTGTTGGCATAATGAATAAGAAATGCCACGCCCACTACAATAAGGTTAAGCACTTCCAAACTCAGCCACACGCACAACACAAACAGCGCCATGGTAGGAAAAACTTCGCAAGCGCGTTTTAAGGGGAACATCGGTATTTCGCCCACACGCATATGCCTTTCTACCTTTACAAAAAGGATACTTTCGGCAAACACTAACAAAAGAATCGCCAAAACGGCGCCCCACCAAAGGTGGTTAAACCGAATTATGCTTATGGCGTTGAATAGGCTGTCCACAACGTTATCTTGCGTTATTGTGCCGGTCAAAAACTCTTTGACAAACAAAATTTCACCATTTGTGTTCATAAAAAGCCCCAAGACAACGGCAGGCAACAAGGCAAGCGGCGCCAAGTGGAAAAAGTTTCTGAACAAATATGCTACTGACGATTTACTTTGATATCTCACGACAATTCTCCGTAGTTACAAAAACGACATGCTTACCGCAAAGTTCGACGTTTTCGCGCCTTTTTACGACATTGGTTATAAAACCTGTGTTCAAACAACACTTTTACAGAGTAATTATACAACATTTTCTGCTTTTGCGCAACTGTTTGACAAACACTTGAAAATTGCAGAATCAAAGAGGGAAAATTGTGAAATAGGCGTAAAACCATTACCAAAAGGAGAAGCCCCAAACCGCAGGGGGTTTGGGGCACAAAAAACAAAATAAGGATTGTGATAGTTGTTTTAAAATTTTTGCGTGCTTTCAAATTTGTTTTGCACGCGTTTTTTCCTTCGTTTTCAAAATTGTCGCGTGTTGTTGTGCTGCTGTTGTTATGCCGCAACCGCTTGCAAATTGTTGCGCTTATGCGCTCAAAGTTGTGTTGATCCACTCCAAAAATGCAGAATAGCTGTCTTCCAAGTGCGATTGCACGAAGGAATCTATGCTCAAAACGTATTGCGCTTCCGTTTGGGTGTAGAGTCTGAAAACAGTCTTGCAACAAACAAGTTTTTCCGCCTTAACCTGTTGCATCACGCCCGATTCGCCCAACTCGGCATAGAGGCGTGCCGCTTGTAAACCTCTTTCGTACTCGGCCTGTACGGCATATTGCAAAGCACGCTTGCAACTTGCTTGATATTTTATTTCCTTTTCGTCCAGCGATTTGTTGTATTTTTCTATGCTCAAACGGTTTTTTTCTTCCTTTTCGGAAATTTCCTTAATGGCTTGATTTCGCGCCGAATCTTTTTGCGCATCCAAATCGGAGACGTTTTGCAAATAGGCGGAAGTAAGCGCGGAAGATTTTTGCGAAAGCGCATCCAGTTCCGCCGTGTTGTGCAAGTTTTGCTCGGAAACTTTTTTGTTGTAGGCGTCAAGGGCTTGCGATTGCGCATCGGTTTTTATCGAAGAATACAACAACCCTGCGTTGACCAATTTGTGGGTAAGCGCCTGCAATGCTTCTTGATAATCCGCTTCCAATGCCGCAAGTTTTTGACGGCTGTTTTCTTTTTGGTTTTCTATTTGAAAGTTAACGTTGGCAAGCGCCGTTTTGTAGTTTTTGTCCAGTGTGCGGCGTTTTTCCTGAAAGCGTTCCGCCACCTGTTGCTCGCCCAGTTGGTAAATTTCGCTCTCTGTTTTGGGGGTATAGGTAAGGTGTTCTAACCCCAAAGTAGGCGGAAAATTCAATTCCACCTCAATGTAGGAAAGGCTGTATTTGTTATCTATTTTGGTTATTTGGGTTTTCAAATCGGCATAGTCGGCGCACAACTCGGCCTTTCGTTGCTCAGTTAATGTCGACATAGTTCACCTCGCTGTTTGACGGCACTTCCGCCACTACACCAAACTTCGACACAACAGTGTTGCCTACGCTGACAATTTGCACGCAAAAACTTTCAAACGCGCCGCCGATGGGTATTTTTTGCAGTCTGTCGCTGCCGGGAACTTCATAAACTTTTTCTTCACTTTCGGTAATCAAGTGTACTACCGCCGCTTGGGAAGTTTGAATGTAAATTTTGCGAAAGTGCTTTTTCCCCTGCACGCCAAAGTCGTATTCGCGGCTGTTCCAAGTGAAATCGGAATGCCCAGAAATAAAGGCATACAGGCGTGTTGATACGTTGAAAAGCAATCTTTCGCCGCCGTAAAGGTTGTTGGTGGAAATATTGTGGTAGCAAAGCGGCGCAAGCGTTTGACAGTTTATTTCCGCAACCGTTGTGCACTTTCGCGAACCCAAGGGCGCGAAAGACAGCCAATATTTGCCCTCCGTTACGGCGCCGCAAGCATTGGAGTTGTCTCCGTTGGTTTTTACGTTCAAATCAACGAATTTTACGTTGCCGTCTTTTAGACAAAACAACCCCGTTGAAGTGAGAAAAAACAAACTGTCGCCCACCACTTTTGCCGTTCTGCCGTAAACTTTGCCCACGTTGCGGTACACCGTGAAAATTTCGGTGTTTTTTGTGTCATCGTCGAAATCTATTTTGAAAATGTCGTTGCCTACGGCAAGCAAGCCGTCTTTGCAGGCAACCACCGCGACAATTTCGCAAGGCAAAGTTATGTCGCCCAACCAACTTGTTGGGTTGTCGCGGTCGGAAAAGCAAATTTTGTTGCCTTGCGTTCCAAAAACTCTTTCGCCAAACCACGCCAACGAATTAAACCCCAATTGGCTTACCAGCGCCCAAGCGCCGTTAAAAAAGCAACAAGTGCCAACACCCTCTTGCGAAAACAAAATTGCGTTGACTTTGGGGCAATACAGTACCGAAGGGCGAGAAAAAATGTAGTTTGCGGAAAGGACGCTGCCCGTTTTGGGTTGGAAAAACACACCGGTATTTGCGGAATAGGCAATTCCGTCGGCAACTTCCACCGCGCCTGAAACCACCGCATCCACCACTTGGGTTACGGCAGGTGCACACGTCAAGTTGCCGTCAAGAAGGCGCACGTTTAGGGAAGTCTTTTCCACCAAGGCGTCTTTTGCCGAACTGTCGGCAAAGTTGGCAAAAACTTCACGCAATTTGGTTTTGAAACGCACTTTTTTGACTTTCCAAAGCATATCATGTCCACCTCCCCACCGGCATAGTCAAAGAGGAAGTTTTCAAAGTTACGGTGTGCAAAGCGTCCTCAAAGCGATTTTCCCAAATTTTCGCCAAAGAGAAATCCGACAGCGAGTAGAAAAATTCCGCAATGATCCCGTAAGCGAAAATGCGTTCGGAAATACGGGGCGAAGGCAAAATTACTTGGTCTGTCCAGCCAAGTTTTGGCGCCTTTGCGGCAAAAACAAGGGTGTATTTTCCGTCGTTTTTCACGCAAATCCCCTCTTTTCCGTAGCGGAAAGGTACGTTTTTGCCCAAATAGGTTAGGGAAATTACCCTATCCAAATTCAGTGCGGACAAATCGACAAAGCCGTCGGTGGCAGAGACCTCCACCGATTGCAGCGCAGTTGCCACACTATAAAGTTTTTCCAACGTCAGATTGCAGCATTGCACCAGTTTTTGCGCCTTACTGTCGAGAGTGTCGTCGGTAAAGCAACTTTCCGACACTTCCAAATTTGCCATTTGGTTGCATAATTTTATTATTTCTTTTATCGTCATACGACCTCCGTTTTTTGTATTAGCCGACAGACTTTTCGGTGCGCCATTGCATTTTATTCGGCTTATACTTACCATCGCCGCTTCGGCGCAGCCGATTTACACTTGTTTGAGTATTTACGCATCATTGCTTTTAGAACCGCACTTTTTTATACTGCAAAAATAAGCAAATGAGACAATGCGTAGGACGGCGCCCACAATTTGATTTGCGTTTTCCCCGACGGCTTACTGCACGCACCCCCAACCGCCGCCGTCGGCTTGCGCCAAAATTTTTTGTTTCAAAGCGTATTGTTGTCGTTTTTCCAATTCGGCGTTGTGCTTTTCTACCTCCGCGAAAATGGCTTTCGCGTTTTGCACCGAAGTGAATTTGGCATAGTCTACCGTGCGTGCGTCCAACTCGTCATAGGGCACTACAAACGCCAAACTGTCGTCGCGAAAAGTGTCGTAAACTTCGTATTTTTGCGTTTCGGTGTTAAACACCAACTTGTAGAAGGGATTTACCGATTTAAGTCTGTCGGCAATGTCGAACAAATCGTTTGTTATCAACAGTTTTGCCATAAGTTACCTCCTTTGTTTTTGCCGCGGTTTGCGCAGTAAGTTTGGCAGCCGCCTTATTCTTTCACGCGCATTTTTCCAACATTATTTATTTGATGGGGGAATGTTGAAAAATACAGCTTTACACAAAGCGGCTGCATCTGCTTACTACTTGCAGAGGAAAAAATAGTCCATTGCGCCTTTGGAAATTTTAGATTAAAAATTCACACTCAAAAACTTGGTTGGCATTTTTTCCGTCTGCTTTTTTGCGGCAAAACTTAGGCGTTTGCCTTTTAGTTTTTCCGCTATGCTTCGGTAATGCCGGAAATCATGGCTTGTCCGCGGGGTTTGTCGCAGATCATGTCGGCATATTTCACCAAAGTTGCGGTGTAAACGGGACGGTTGGCGCTTTGACTGATAACTTTACCGTTGTCGCCCTCCAACCAACGCCAATCGCAAAGTTGATGCAAGTGGAATTCCGCTGTGTTCAACACGTAAATTGTGCCTTTGGGGGCAAATTTGTCGGATACCACGGGAATGCCGTTGTAGGAAATTGCTTTGTAACCGCCTTGAAGGTTCATCACATCTATGTTGCTGCGGTTGGTTATGAGGTAATCTTGGTAGGCGCGTTTAACACCTGCACTGCACACGATAAAATCTACCTCGGAGCCGGCAACTTCGTCCAATGTGTCGATTGCCTTTTGAAGAACAACGTCTGAAATTGCGGAAGACGTTGCTTTGTAGGGGGTCATCCACTTGTTTTCCGCACGGGTAAGCCCGTAAAGCGTTTCGGAATCGCCGAAAATTGCGCCCAAACCGGTAAGTTCTTTGTTGTAACTGCCTTGAACGCAAATATAGTCGCCAACAGACATCACGCTTGCGGAAAGGGCGTTGCCGCCCAAAGTTATTGTGCTGTTGTCGCGGTCGACATCCAGAACTCTGCGAGCGTACACCACCGGGGTGTCTGCCGATGCTTTTATTACGTCTACCACCATGCCTTCGATTAAACCTTGGGTAGAATCCACCGTAACAACGTTGGGGGTAAATGCCGTAACTTTTGCCAAAATGCCGGTGCCGTCGCCGTACAACATTCTGCCGAAGTTAAATTTGGACGCCTTGATAAGCCCTTCCATTTCCGCTTCCAACAAGTTTACAAATGCGCCTGCGTTGTTTTGGCTTGCGCGAATGGCCTTATCGGAAATTTCGATTGTGCCGTAAAGGTTTTTGAGTGTGAGCACAAACTGAGCATAGTTGTTAGATGCCGCAGTGGGCAAAGTGCCGTCTTCCGCGCCGGCGCCGACACCGCCGTTGATACCGAAGGGCGCAAGTTTGCGAATTTCCTTGCCCCACACGTCAGACGTGGTTTGAGAAATTTTGGCAAGCAAGGGGTTTACGTTGGTGTTGAGTTGGTCGGAGACAACACCGAGATACAATGTTTTAAGTGCGTTTTCCGCACTGGTAAGTGTTACCATTATTTTTTCCTCCTTTTTGGAACTTCGGCAAAAGCAATAGACTTGTTTGACGTTGGAGAATAATGTTTGATTTGCGCATGGCTTACCGCGTTTGCTGCGAAATGTTTCAGTCGGCGCGCGCCTTTCGGAATTTGTGTCAAAAGCCACCGCAGGCGCGTCGAAGTTGCGCACATAAAATACCGCTCACAACCTTGGTTGGTATTACCGCCCCGGCGTGCAACGCAGACAATCTTTTGCTTTTTTTCGAAGTTTTTAGTTTTTGAAAAGTTGCTTTGCCATCATCGACGCTTCTTTTATGGTCTTGGGGCGTGACGGCAGCGCCAAAGACACGTCTCCTCCGCCCGTCATAATTTGCGGCGGTTGTGAAGTTTGTTGCAGTAGTTGCCAAGCAATTTGCGGGTTGTTTAGCAAATATTGTTGCAATTGGCTTTCCGTTGGAGAAAAGGCGGTAGCATGACCGTCCAAAACAGGTGCGTCAATTCTGCTTTGCGGGACTGTATCGGCGCTGTCAACCGTCGTTGACTGCTCCGCCAAAGACGGTGGCGTCTCCACGCTTGTACCGTCGGGTGATTCTGCCGTGTTGTTTTCCAAAAGTTTTGTGACGGCTTCTCGCGCCGAAGCCAAAGTTTTGGGCGCTTTTGTGTCGCATGCGTGCACGCCTTCCGAAAGAGAAACATTGCCAATTGAGCGCAGTTGTTCGGCAGAGGCAAGTTTTTCTTCGGAGGTATTCTCCGAAACGGTTTGGGCGTTGTTTGAGGAATTTTGCGATAACGCCGCACTTTCGGTATCAGCCGCATTGTTTGATTCAGTTGCGACAATGGTTTCATTGCGGTTTTCCGTCGCCAAAGCGGCGCTTTCGGCGGTTGCGCCCTTTGTTTCGCCGTGCTCTTCTTCCGTGGTTACGGTTGCCGAGAGCGCCTTACCGGCAGTTACCTCCGCAGACACTGCGGCGGTTGGTGTTGCTGCTAACGGCGTATTTTGAGCGCTGTTTGTTGCCAAAAAGCCTCTTGCGTCATCCTTTTCGGCAAATACAACGGCTTTCAGTGCCGCCAACTGCTGACACTTTTGGGTGAAACTTTTTTCCAATTCGTTGTAGCCTTTAAGCAGTTCTTCTGCCGAGGCAAATTTTCCGTAAGTCATAAAAATCTTTCTCCTATTGATAGTTCTCATATACTATGTCTGAAATAGTATTCTGCAAATACGGCATTTTCCGACATAGTTGAAGCGTTCTGACGGAATTTTTCGTCAAAACACACTACTTCGCCGAGTTTTCCTGCACGTTTTTTAGCAACTCCTTGTGCCTACGAATGTGTTCCAAAACCTTTTCGCGGTAGGGCAAATCGTCGTCCGTTTGACCGGAAATAACAAAGCGTGTGTGCTCTTCTATGTGCAATTCGTGGTCGTCCACTTCCAAAATTTCCGCGTTGTCGATGTCGACGTTTTCCTTTTCGGCACGGCGCATGTGCATTTGCGTGATATCTTGGGCGTTTTCCCAATTGCCAAAGCCCATCAAAGTGAGTATTTTTGCCTTGGTGCTTTCCGACAGTTTGCCGTTTTTGTCAAACAAAATGCCTGCGTTCAGCAAATCCATAACCATGGTTCTGCGCGTTGCGGGTGTATCGGTAAGTTCGTTTTCCGCTTCGAAAACTATGTCGTCACTGCCTATATCGCTACCGGAAAAGTAGAACATTTCTACACCATTTTCGCCATCGGTTAGTTTCGCCAAACGAGACGTTGACACAAACTGCTTGTAGAGGCGCAAAATAATGGCGGCAATTTTTTTGATGGAAAGTTTTACGCTGTCGATGGAACTAGCCAAACGAGTATCGTCCTGTTCGGCAATAAGCTGCAACGCCACGCCGCTGGTTACCGTTGTGGGAGTTGTACTGTTGCGCGCGAATTCCGACACGCCGGAAATGGTTACGAATTCCTGCAAAAGTCTGTCTTCTTCATAGGCGAAGTCGCTTGGAACGTCGCCGCTATCCATAAGTTTCGGTTTTTCCGCACCTTGGCGGTAAACCAAAATTTTCCCGGGAGAAAGCCCTTCCTCCTCCAAATTGTCGGTGTCTACACTGCCGTCCTCCACCGTCAAAACGCCCATTGCCAAACGGTTCAAAAATTCATGTTTGCGATTTTTCACCGCGTTGTAAGCACGTTGCACGGGAATTACTCTTTCCACAATGCTCGAGCCCCAAAAACAACCTGCCAGCTCGGAAGAAATTTGTCGCACAAAGGGTAAAGCCGGGGTGTTGTTGTCACCTATTTTGTAGGGCAGCGCGCCGACATAAAGCAGTTTGTCGCCGGCGACGATTTCCAACTTGCCGTTGGGGTTGTCCGCGTTCGGCTTGGAATAACGTTCAAGCACCAAAACTTGGTCGGTTTTGGTTTCGCGCGTGATGGAAGGCACGGCGGAATTGTAGCCCAAGCCACCGATGCCGTTTGTGGAAGAAAGAGCAAAAACCTTGATTGTTTGCCCCGGCAAAGTTACGCCCCACCGCTTTTCCACTTCGGAAACGGGCAAAACCTTGGCGTGAATTACGCTTTGGCAATCGTCCAAACTTTGTGCGACGTTGCTGTCGGGGTAGATTTCGAAGGGAGAACACACGCTAACGTTTACGTCGCTTTTTTCATTGTCCCACACCACTTTGTAAAATGCCGTGCCGCAAACTTCGCTCCATGCCGTTGCTCGCGTAACAAGTTCGTTAAGGTGCGCCTTGTCGCATACCGAATCCAAAATTTTGGAAGAAAACTTTGCGGAATTTACGTCGGCGTCGGTGTTGCTGAAAGGACGCGCAACCGGGCGCGGACGAACACGGTTAAGTCGTGCCATACGCGTTTCCACAATGGGCGCAATGTGGTTGTAGACCTGCTTTTCTTGCCAAAAATAAAATTTTTCCTCTTGCTCAATGCTGCCCGAAGGAGAAATTTGACAATATTGGTTGCCCATAAGAAAGTTCATATTCAACTGCCACGAAAGTTCGTAAGGGCGGCGCATTTTTTGGCGACTGTCGAAATCTTTTTTAACGTTTTCTACCACGTCCTCGGCAAAATGCTGAAATTCCTTTTCGCATTGGCTTTCGGAAATCGTTTGCAAACCTTCTTGCGCAGTTTGCGAATTTGCACTTTGATTGCCGACTTCTCGCCTACTTTCGGTTTGCGAATTTGACCTTTGGGCAACAACCGATTGTTTGTTCGCCCCTTGAATATCGGCGACTTGCGCATTTGCATTTTTGGCACTTGCCGTTTGTAAGTTTTCTTGTTTTGTATTTTTGGATTGCAAAGTTTTTTGCTTATTACTTGTCAACTGAAAATCTTTAAGATCAAAGTCTTTCGCCATCAAATTTTCAAGACGACTTGCCGCCTTTTCCTCCAAGGCCGGCGCGAACAAGTAGTTTTCATCTTTCTTCATACGATTCTTCCGCCTTTTTGTCGATAATCTTTTTTATGGTGTTTTTAGGACTTTTGGGCGTAACTGTGCGCAACACTTCTTCGCAAAGTTTATTGAAGCAAGCGCTGCACAAAAAGAATTTGCCCGTTCTGCCCTTTGCCGGAATGCAGTAGCCGGCAGCGTTTTTGCAATCTTTTACATCGCATTTGGTTTTGTCTGTTGTTTTGGTTATCATTTTGACCTCCTAAATTTAGTTTTCGTCTTCGCTTGTTGCAACGTTTTGTTTCGCCGAAGCGTCGTCGCAAATGTTCAAAAGTTGCAACAACCGCAGTTTTTCCACCTGCAACTGTTCGTCCGTCATTTGCGAAACGTCCGATTGATTTTCCGAAAGTTGCAAAAGTGCCTTGATTGCGGAAACGTCCGGCTGAACGCGCTTGGTTACCACCTTTTTCTTTACAAGCGTCGGCTTCCCCTCGACAACGTTGAATTCTTCTGGTTTTTCTTTGAAGCTGTATCCTTTTGCCTTTTTCAACAAAATTTCCGTAAGCAGTTGTTTGCAATCTGACATTTTTCACCTTGCCTTTTTGAGTTCTTTTGCCATTTGATATACTATGTGTGAAATAGTATTTTGCGAAAGCCGATTTTTTCGACACAATTTGCGCTATTTTTGAGCAAAAATACGGCAGAGAAGCCGTTTTTCGAAATATAAAACGACCGCCTTTCCAAGATTTGAATCGGCTTTTAGCACTGCCGATTGTTGAGCGAATCTGCTCTTTTCCCTTGCCGCTTATGTGCAATTTCGGCATTTTTCACCGTCTATTGCCGTTAAGCAAACCTCGATAAAGTTTTTCCTTGTCGCGCTGAATAACAGTTTTCCCTTGGGGCGGTTTGTTGATATCTCCAAGCGAACAAACGTAGTAACGAAGTTCGTCCA
>CAZHUH010000009.1:0-43664 GCA_964535505.1 uncultured Oscillospiraceae bacterium | reverse complement strand
AACTATGAACGATATTAGCATCAGCAACAATTCCATATCTTGTTTTTCCTTTTTTGTGATTCTGCAATAAACGTTTTGAGTTCTGCAATAACTGTTGGGGGGATAGGTTAACTGGCCATAAACGCATATAAATTAGGGTGATAGTTTAACTGTTTATAAGCACTCAACCTTACTTCGTGGGTTTCGCGCCTTGAAGTCCAATAGTTGACAGAGCCTTTCCTCGTGTCCGCGCAACATCTTATACAGTGTAAGATGTAAATAAAGGCATACTAATGTCGCAAAAATATACTTATTTTGATCTTTTTAGGCATTAAATTAGAATTTTGTGTTGACATAATATAAATAAAAAGGTATAATATATAAAAAATTGTGTACGTCTTACACTGTATAAAATGAACAAAATGACGGCAATTTGTTATACCGTCTCAAAAAATTAACTCCTAAAAACACAATTAAACCATCCCAAGGCAGCAGTTTCGCTGTCTTTTTTGTTGCCTTTATGAAGAAAGCCCATTGCTTTTTGAGTTGTTTGCATTGCGTGTTGTTGGTTTTTGTGGACAATTTTATTGCTTTTTGCTGATTTGGTATTGATAAAATCATTAGAATTTTTGCTTGATGTTGATAACTCTGCCAATGTTGATTGGCAACACACTTTTTTGCGGCGTTGTTTTTGCACGGCACAATTTTTTGGCAAAAGCATTGCACAGCGCAGTTTGCGCGAAAAAAACATTTGCCGCGACGAAAATGTGTGCTTTCAGACTTAATATCTGTAAAATCGACATTTTTTATTCTGTTTTTGGCATCGAACTTGTATGCAGAAACTCAAACAAAGCGCAAGTTTGGCAGTAAATGAAAATCAGCGGACAAAAAAAAGAAGTGATAAAAAAAACTGCCCAAAACCTTTTGTGCTAGGTTTTAGGCAGTGGTGTGTTTGTGGTGTTTAAAAAAGTTTGGCAAGTTGGCGAACAATTCAATTTTATGCGCTGTTTGGCGCACAAAAAGTTTGTGCTCATTTTTGATTAAAAGACTTGTGCGCCGTTACATTAAAAGAAGGTGTGGCGCACCAAAAAACTTCGCCGAACCGCGCGCGCAGGCAACAGCAAACGAAATCGCCGTTTTTTTTAGTTTAGCCCTGCAAACCGGCCGTTTGACGAACCATGTTTTCGATAACGACATCGTAAACATCGCCCAGTGTCGCGCAGTATTCCAAAACCTTCCATGGGGTGTTGGTGTGGAAGTGAAGTTTTATCAACTCGTCGTCGCCCACAACAAGAAGGCAGTCGCCCTCGATATTTTCGGTGATAAATTTCTTGATTTTGTTTTCGTCCAAATTTTTGCCTTCCAACAGCAGTTGCGTATCGTATGTGTAGTCCATTGTTTTCTCCTTTTGTGTGTTTTTTGCGGTGGGGTGCCGGCGCCGTGCGTTTTCTTTGCGGAAATTTGCCGAAATTTTGGGGTTGCCGCATTTGCGGTCGATATCATTTTGCCGCTTTGCCGCACAGTGTTTTTGCGCGAACAAATTGCCTTAAAGCTAAATTTATTATACATCTTCCGTTCGCGTATGTCAATACAGATGTTTCATTCTTTGTTCCGCCATTTTAAGGGGAATTTTGCGTGCACACCTTCCGTCAACGGAAACTCTTGTCGCAACACTTCCAATCATCAGAACATCACCGCCATTTTTTTTGGGGGGGGCGAATAATGCCCTAACAATCACCGGGATTCTACATGCCATTCAACGACAGCACTTTTTTATTTGACACCAACCGCCACCAACCGAAAAGTTTTTCAATGTCGTGCTCGGCTAGTCGTCTATGTATTGTCGCAGTTTGTTCAGAGCGCGCGTTTCTATTCGCGAAATGTAACTTCGGCTTATGCCCAATTTTTTTGCGGTTTGCAGTTGCGTTAAGGGCACGGCGCCTTCTTCAATGCCGTAGCGCATCAAAATTATCTTTTGTTCACGTTCCGTTAGTCTTTCGCGTATACATTTCAGCAAATTTTCGCGTAAAATTGCCACTTCCGCCTGTCGAAAAACGCTGTCCTCCTTTATCGCCAACACGTCGTAAAGGGTGTATTCGTTGCCGTCGCTATCCACCCCCAAAGTGTTGTTCAAATACACCGTGTTTTGGTAGCGTTTGTTTGCGCGCAGTGTCATCAAAATTTCGTTTTCTATGCACCGCGCCAAGTAGGTTGCCAAAGTGGTGCCTTTTTCGGAGGAAAAGCTTTCCACTCCCTTAATTAGCCCTATGGAACCGATTGAAATAAGGTCGTCCAAATCGTTTTTTCCGTATTTTTTCGCAATGTGCGCAACCAAACGCATATTGTGGCAAATCAATTTGTCGCGCGCAGACTTGCTTCCTTGACGCATTTTTTCCAAACACGCCGCCTCCTCCTCGGACGAAAGTGGTTTGGGGTAACTTCCGTTGCTGAAATATCCCGTAAAAAACAACAGACGCCGCAACAAATCCAAAAATTCAAACATGATTTCTCCTTATTTCTAGTATATTTGCGCAATTTGAAACGTAGCCGCAAGTGCTTGGTTACTTTTGAAATACAGATATGTCGCGCATCTTGCAACGCGAACGCAAATGCTTGTTTATTTTTGTGGCAGCAATGTCGCTTGCAAATTTTTTGCGGATATACTATAATACAAAATGAAATTTGTAAGAGGCGTTTTTCAATGAAATGTAACCTTTGCCCCCGAAATTGCAATGTGGAAAGAGTGTCTTCCTGCGGCGTGTGCGGAACGCATGGCGTTGTGCTTTCTCGCGTGGCAAAACACAGTTGGGAAGAGCCTTGTATTTCCGGCACAAAGGGCAGCGGCACGGTGTTTTTTGCCGGTTGCAATCTAAAATGCCGCTTTTGTCAAAACTTTGATATAACCGTGCAACCTCACGGCGTGGAAGTTTCACCAAATCGCCTTGCCGACGTGTTTTTGTACGTTCAGCAAATGGGCGTGGCAAACATCAATTTGGTAACCCCAAGCCACGTTTTGCCGTTTGTTGCGGAAGCGTTGGCGCTGGCAAAACCAAAATTGAACATTCCCGTGGTGTACAACACGTCAAGTTTCGAAAAAGTTTCCGCCTTAAAAATGTTGGAAGGCTTGGTGGATGTGTTTTTGCCCGATTTGAAATTTTGTTCGCCCAAAGTTGCCGAAGCAATGTGCGGCGCACCCAACTATTTTGAAGTTGCAACGGCGGCAATTGCGGAAATGAAACGTCAACAGCCGCAAAACGTGGTGGATCATGACGGCTATTTGCAAAAAGGATTGATAATTCGGCACCTTGTGTTGCCAGGTTTTGCGGAAGACAGTAAACTGATTTTGGATTGGATTTCCTGTTTCGACAAAAATGCCACGGTAAGTTTGATGTCGCAATTTTTCCCTGCGCGGCAAGACGACAAATATCCGCAACTCAACAGACGGCTGTTCAAGCACGAATACGACAACGTGTGCGACTACTTTTTCAACGTTGGGCTAAAAAACGGATATATGCAGCAACTTTCTTCCGCCACCGCCGACTACTTGCCGAAATTTGACGACAACGGTGTGCAGACGGTGTTGAAAAATGTGCCAAAGGTGTTTTGATACCGAATAGCAATGCAATAATTGTGGCAATGTAAAGTGCAGTTTGGCATACGGAAGTGCAAAAAATTCAAAGAAACAAACATGAAAAAAGAAAAATTAAAAACAAAATATAGTGTAAGCCTGTGGCGGCTGTTTCTCACCTTTTTCAAGGTGGGGGCGTTCACCTTTGGCGGCGGCTATGCTATGATTGCAATTCTGGAAGAGGAACTTATTTCCAAAAAGCACTGGATAACCGAGCAAGATATGTTGGACATGCTGGTTATTGCCGAATCGACTCCCGGGGTGATTGCCGTAAACACCGCGACATCCGTCGGTTATAAAGTTCACGGCATAAGCGGCGCGATTTTGGCAACGCTTGGCGTGGTTTTGCCCTCCTTTTTGATTATTTTCGCACTGTCGTTTGTAATTCAAGCCTTTCAAAGCAACACTTGGTACAAAGCGGCTTTCACAGGCGTGCGCGCGTGCGTAACCATTTTGATTATCAACGCTTTTACCAAACTTTCCAAACAAGTCAAGTGGGACGTTTTCGGTGTGTTGTTGCTGATTGCGGCGTTTGGCGTTGCCGTGTTTACCTCCTTTGATGTGATATATCTTATTTTGATTGGCGGTGTGTTGGGCGTGGTGTATTCGCTGATTGCCGAAGCCGTGCAAAACAAAAAATCTTCGCAAAAAAACTGCAAAAAAACAGACGACAGCCGGAAAGCAAAAATGGCGGTTGTGCACAAAAACGACGATACGTATGCTCAAAGTTGTATCACAAGCGAAAATTTTGACACAAATTTACATGCGGAACAGCATGCTTCCACGTCGGACAATGCTTTGCAACAAAACATCTTGCAAGGTGGCGACAGCGGCAAAAACAACGTGCCGCAACTGCTCGTGCAAGAAGGCAAAGCGCAACGGCAAACGACCTCGTCAGAAGGCGGCGCGATTGTCAAAAACGGCAAGGATAGCAGCGTCGGCGGCGCAAGCGAAAAGGGCGCAAAGGAGGATAAGCAATGATCTTCCTTCAACTTTTTTGGGAATATTTCAAAATAGGATTGTTTACCATCGGCGGCGGCTACGCAATGCTTCCCTTGGTAGAGCAGGTTGTGGAACGGTATGGTTGGATGGACAGTCAGCAACTTGCCGATTTTGTTGGCATTGCCGAGTCTACCCCCGGACCGTTTGCCATAAATCTTGCAACTTTTGTCGGTATAACGGCAGGATCCAACACACCAATGGGCATTGTGGGCGGTTTGCTTGGGGCAATTGTGTCAACTTTTGCCGTTGTGTTGCCCTCCCTTGTGATAATCATCGTTGTTACCAAACTTTTCGCAAAGTTCAAAACCAACAAAGTCGTGCAAGGTGCGCTTTACGGCATTCGTCCGGTTGTTGTGGGGCTGGTGCTTTCGGCGGTGTTTTCGGTTGGGTGCAAAGTGGTGTTGCCCAACTTGAACTTGGCGCACATCACGGTCGACGGCTTTTCCGATTTCCGTTGGATTTCTCTTGTGATTTTGGCTTTGTTCTTCCCCCTTTCCAAACTGAAAATAAAGGGCAAAAAGATTCACCCGATTTTTCTGATTTTGGCTTCGGCGGCAGTCGGAGTGGCGGTGTACGCAATTTATCCGCCTTTTGTGGGTTAAAATTTCATTTGGTTCGCTATCAAGTGTTGGGGTAAAAAGCAAAATTGTTGCATGCGTAGTGGTTGAAAAGTAGTTAATCGACAACAAAATTCCTGTTGTTCCAATTTGTTTTGAACATTTATTTTCGGCGGCGCGCAAATGTGGCAGCGCGAATTTTCGACTAAAATGTGGCGGTGCTTTGCGCCGCCGCTTGTTGTTTGTGCTTGTCAGCGTGTGCTGTTCTTGTTTTTCGCAAAAAGTTTCGAAAATTCAAACAAATATTCTAAAATCAGTTGAAATCGCCAAAAAAATGATGTATAATAATGCAAGAAAATGTATAAACATTGTTTTTGGACCGTTAAAGAAAAGGAATTGAAAAGAATCGTGATTTATCGGTCTTGAAATAACGTTAACGCAAAAAAACGCTTGGAGGAAAAAATGTCTCGTTCGGCACGGCAATCCAAAATTTTGGACATTATCTCTCAATACAGCATCGAAACGCAAGACGATTTGGCGGAAGCGTTGCGCAGCGAAGGCTTTGACGTTACGCAAGCAACTGTGTCGCGCGATATCAAGGAACTGGGCTTGCTAAAAACGCAAGACGCCAACGGCCGCTACAAATATGTTACGCAACAGCGCATGGAAGTGAAACTTTCAGGCAAATTGATGACTGTGCTGCGCGAAGCGGTGATTTCAGTTGTTACAGCGGAAAATTTGGTGGTGGTTAAAACCATTGCCGACAGCGCGACTGCCGTTTCCGGCGCCATTGAACAGTTGGCTCTCGACAAGGTTTTGGGCGTACTCGCCGACAGAAGCACCGTGCTTATTGTGGCACCCACTTCGGCGCATGCAACAAAAATTTCACAATGCATTTTGGCACAGTTGTAAAAGTCTCCTGCCGCTACACGTTGGTTCGCTAAAAATTTAGGTAAATTATGTTAAAAAATCTTTCTATAACAAACATTGCGCTTATCGAGCACGTGGAAATAAATTTCAACGAAGGTTTGACGGTGCTTTCCGGTGAAACGGGCAGCGGCAAATCTATAATTGTCGACTCTCTTTCCTTCGTGCTTGGCGACAGGGCAGACAAAACGCTTATAAAATACGGCGAAGAGGCGGCGGAAGTTACCGCGCTGTTCGAGGTAGATTCCGCTTGCCCCGTTGTCGCCAAGTTGGAAGAATACGGTTACGGCGCCGACACGGAAATTTTGATAAGTCGCAAAATGTCGATTTCGGGTAAAAACGAAATTCGCATTCAAGGCAAAACCGCTACGCTTGCCATTTTGAAAGAAGTTTGCGGTGAATTGGTGGATATTTTCGGGCAAGGTCAGCACTTGGCGCTTTTGAACGAAAAAAATCAGCTTGACGTGTTGGATAGTTTTTGCAATAGCGGCGTGGACGAAAAACTTAAAAACCAACTTGCTCCGCAACTTTCGGCGCTAAACCGCGAACTTAAAAGTTTCGGCGGCAGCGACGCCGAGCGAGAACGTCTTGCCGACATTTTGAAATATCAAATTGACGAAATTTCCAATGCCGCTTTGGACGAAGCGGAAGAGGAAGAACTTTTGACTTTGCACAAGCGTATGGTGAATGCGGAAAAAATTGCGCAAGCCCTTTCGCAAGCGGTGCAGGGGCTAAACGGCGAGGACGGCGCAATTGCACAAATTTCTCTTGCAGAGAGCAGTTTACGCCCGATTTTCGGCGTCGAAAAGGACTCGCAACCCCTTGCCGACAGGCTGGGAGGATGTAGGCTTGAAGTGGAAGACGTGTGCGCTACTTTGGAAAGTTTGTTGGAAAGCACGGAATTCTCCCCCGCCGAAGCGGACAGAATCGAAGCGCGTTTGGAACAAATAAAAACCATAAAACGCAAATACGGTGGCACTGTTGCCGACGCGCTGGAATTTTTGCAAAACGCCCAAACGCAATACGACAATTTGGTGAACAGCACGGGAAAAATTGCCCAACTAACCAAGCAAAAACAATCTGTTTTGCAAGAAATGTACCAACTTTCCTGTCAAAAATCTGCCGAACGCCGCGAAACTGCTTGCAAACTTGCCAAAAAAATTATGCGCGAATTGGACGATTTGGGCATGAAAGACACCCATTTCGAGGTGCAATTTAACGAAACGCCCACGCTTGAAGAATATTGTAATCAACCATCCTCCGACGGGTTCGACAAAGTTTCCTTTTTGATGTCGGCAAATCTGGGCGAACCGCTAAAACCACTCGCAAAAGTTATTTCCGGCGGCGAAATGTCTCGATTTATGCTTGCGGTAAAAAACATAACGGCGCAGGCCGAGCACATTCCCACAATGGTTTTTGACGAAATCGATACAGGCGTTTCCGGCACAATGGCGCAAATGGTGGCAAACAAACTTGCCAACGTTTCCGAGAACAGGACGGAAGGTTTTCAGTGCATAGTAATAACACACTTGCCGCAAATTTGCGCAATGAGCGATACTTCGCTTTACATTCAAAAGGTGCAAAGCAATGGGCGCACCCTAACTGTGGTTACAGAACTTAAAACGCTTGAACAACGCGCCGTAGAAGTTGCCCGACTTATGGGCAGCGTGGGAGAACACGCCATAGTAAACGCGCAAGAATTGTTGGCTTTTGCTCAAAATTATAAAGAATCGTTGGCGTAGAATGTTGGGCAAATTTACATTTTTTCGCTTATATTTCTAATGTTGGTGTGTAAGAAGTTTAATCCCAAATACATATAAATGTATAATTTATGCGAAATTTCTTAAAGGAATTTCTTTACTCTAACCGACATTTATTCAAAAAAAATATCCAAGTAGTCAAAATCCACCGAGCTTTTATCGGTGGATTTCTTTATGGTTTTGTGTTAGAAAAATTGTTGCAATCTTAAAATTATTGAAAAGTCTATTTGCTCAATCTGTTATTCAGTTTGCCTTTTTGTTCATCAAAGCAAGCGCACCGTCAACTATAAACGCCACGCCGACGATAATGCAAATGATGTCGCCAATTGCAAATGGTGCCACGCACATAATTACGCCAATACCCAATGTTACGCACGCGGAAATAATTGCCATCTTATTTTTGCTTTTGGTTTTAAGCGCGTTTACCAAGTCGCAAACGCCTTTTACTGCAAAAAGAATGCCGAAAACCAACAATACGTATTGCGAAATTGTCCATCCGCACACAACAATTGCCACACCGATAATAACTTCAATCACGCCGCGCGTCGTGTTGTGCTTGACAATGTCGAAAATACCGCAAATCAAAAGTAGTGCGCCTACTATTGTCATCAAAATGTTCAAAAGGCTCATGCGCATTACGCAAAGCAAAATGCCTATCACAATATAAATTGCACACGTAACAATGTTTGAAGTTTCCAAATTTTGTTTGCTCATTTTATTCCTCCTTATGCTTTTTGTGGTGCGTTCTATACCTGCCGCACCAACACCTAATTGTGAGTATATTTTAGTTCCATTGTTGAGAAATGTCAAACAACGTCGAAACAAATTTTTTAAAAAAAACGCTTCTTGTAGTTGTTTGCCGTAAATTTGACTATTTTGAGCAAAAAATGTGTTTTGCTTGTGTATCACTTTTCATTGGTTGCGGAGCCGACGGCAGTTTATTATACGCATTCGGTGCACATAGGCTTGCCAAAAACTGTTCGGCAGTATCGGTGTGGCGGTGGAGGCATTTGTAAATTTTATTCGGCGTTCGTGGCATTTGCTTGTGGTATACTTGCGGAAAATTGTTTCAAACTACTGTTATACGCACCCAAAATCGGTGCTATTGGTAACGAGGTGAAGTTTGGAAAACATACATCATGGGATACTTTGTTGCGCTTACGAAAGAACAGGGCTTCCGCCCCAAAATTATTTTGTGGGAGGAGGCGAGGCAGCGAAGCAAGGAGGTCGGCTTTGTAAGGGGAAAGGATTGAAAGCGAAGTTTGCTGCGACGCAGTCATATACATTTGTGTATACTCCTTTCGGCAAACCGCACACGCCAATTTCGGTTGTTCGTCTGTTTTCCAAACAATTTTGTGATAGGGGGTCATTGGCATAAAAATGAAGCGTTTTTCGATTTTTTTGTTGATAGTGGTTGTTGTGCTGTGCGGTTCATTTATGTTTTGCGGCTGTGCGGAAGATGAAAATTGGGGCGCACGTTATGCAAACGAGTTTGGCGGTCTTTCGGTATGTTCCGCAAACGGCAATATTGGTGGCTTTGAAAATGCGCAGTTTCGCGACTGCACTTTAAGCGAACGTTATGCAAACGTAAAGTCGGGCAATTGTTTCGCAAACGCAGAATTTTACGACTGCGGTCAAGGGGCTGCTGTGGCACAACGGCAGGAATCAACTGCAAATATCGCAGATATAATCGACGACGTTGCCGATTTGTTTGCGGGGCAATCTTCGGAAAAAATTGACGAAAAGGTATATTTGGGCGGCTATCCTTTGGGACTAACTATCGATGGCGACGGCGTAACGGTGATAGGGCTAAACGAATTTTTCAACGGCAAAGGAGAATTGTGCTGCCCCGCACTTGCAGCCGGGTTGGAAATAAACGACGTTATTTTGGAATTGGACGGGCACAAAATTTTCAGTTCGGCAAAGCTTGCGGAGATTGCGGGTTTTTCCGAGGGACGGCCGCTGCAAATAAAGTTTTTGCGCGATGGCGTTGCCAAAACTTCGCAAATTATGCCTCAAAGCGACCTTACTGCGGGGCAATATCGGTTGGGACTTTGGACGCGCGATTTCAGTAGCGGCATTGGCACGCTGACTTACGTGCGAAAGAATCTTAATTTCGG
Organism: uncultured Oscillospiraceae bacterium; assembly: GCA_964535505.1. Taxonomy (GTDB): domain Bacteria; phylum Bacillota; class Clostridia; order Christensenellales; family CAG-314; genus Fimimonas. The sequence continues at coordinate 33,691 of CAZHUH010000009.1, read as the reverse complement.
CAGCCTTGGACACCCCATTGGCGATGCCGAAGGGCAAATTGTTCAGTGTAAAAACGGCGGAGTGTTCAAATGCACAATAAGCGGTGTGGAGAAGGGGCGTCGCGGTGCGGCAGGCGAACTTAAAGGCAACATTTTGTTCGAAAAACGTATAGGAAATTTGTATCTCAACAACCAATTCGGCGCATTCGGCACATTTTCTTCCATGCCCGGCTTTTGCGAAACGCTTGTTGACGTTGCCGACATCTCGGAAGTGGCGGTGGGAAAAGCGGAAATTTTTTGCACGCTGGACGACAACACTCGCAACGCTTACGAAATAGAAATTGTAAAGGCGTCAAAGCAAACCTCCAAGGGAGACAAGGGCATGGTAATTCACGTTACAGACAAACGACTTTTGGAACAAACCGGCGGCATAGTGCAGGGAATGAGCGGCAGTCCCATTGTGCAAAACGGCAAACTTGTGGGCGCAGTTACCCACGTGTTTGTGAACGATCCCACGCGAGGCTACGGAATTTACGCAAAGTGGATGCTTGCCAACTAGTTGTTATCAGTTGTCGGCTGTCATTGCAAGGAGCTAAGCGACGAAGCAATCCGGCAGATAAACCTGTCATTAAGTTAATGTTCGGACTGCTTCGCCAACAAGTAACTCGCAACGATGAAGAATATATGTAAATTTCACTAACGCCGGGATAACTTCGCTAACAAGTTGGCTTACAACGGCTAAAAGAATTTGCGGAGCATATTTCAGACGTTGCCTACATATATAGTAGTGGTATGATTGCATCGCTAAAACGCTTTTTCGAAGATATTTCCGCAGCCTTTTTCAATTGCAAACGTAAATTGATTTTGTGTTGTGCAGTTGCGGCGGCGGGCATGGTGCTGGGCATTGTTTTTTTCAAAATTTCCAACTACAACTGGTGGTATTGCAACCGCTATATGTTTGCGGAAAAACTTGTATACGGCAGCTTCTTTGCCATTTTTTTGAGCTATATGCTTTGCGCCGCAGTTGTGTGCGTCCTTTTGTGCGCTTCCCTTTTTGCAAGTTGGACTCAAGCAATTTGCCTAGCAACTCTGTTTTTTGTAAGTTTGTATTTCGGTGCAAATTGCTGCGCGGTGTTCGCGTGCGCCGGTGCGTTGTTGGGCGTTCTATACTTGTCGGTTTTGCTCTACGAGCAGGCACTCAATATACTTTGTTGCTTTTTAACGTTGTGCAACTGCCCTTGCAAACGCTCGCTAAACGAGGCTATTTGTGATAACAAATTGGCGTTAACAGTGCAAATTGCCGCGATTTTTGCAAAATTGATAATTATTTTTGTGTTATTGCGCTTGATAACCGCTTTAATTTGATTGTAAAAATGAAAAAAGTTTGGTATAATATATGCGGAAGAATAGATTTTGAAGACAAGCCCCTTAATTTGTGCGGCTAAACTCGTTTTTGAAATTTGGGAGAAAACTTATGAGAGCCTTTATTTTGGTTATTGACGGTTTCGGCATCGGCGCGATGCCCGATTGCAGAAAGTTTAACGATTTGGGTGCGAACACACTCAAAAACATTCGCAGTACATACGAATTGAATTTGCCTAATCTTCAAGAAATGGGGCTTTATTCCATCGATGGCACCTACAACGACGATCGTCAGCCCATCGGAGCATACGCCCGTTTGGAAGAATTGAGCAAGGGCAAAGATACCACCGTGGGACACTGGGAAATGGCAGGCATCATCACCAACGAACCTATGCCCACATTCCCCAACGGTTTTCCCAAAGTTTTCATTTCCGCATTGGAAAAGGAACTGGGCACCAAAATTTTGTGCAACAAGCCCTATTCCGGTACGGAAGTGATAAAAGAATACGGCGAGGAACACCTTAAAACGGGATACCCAATTGTGTATACATCGGCGGATAGCGTGTTGCAAATTGCCGTCCACATGGACAAGTATTCCATAGAAGAACTGTACGAAATGTGCGAAAAAGCACGCAAACTTTGCAGCGGCAAATACGGAGTCGGCCGCGTTATTGCACGTCCTTTCACGGGCGAATATCCCTACACACGCACGGCAGAAAGAAAAGATTTCTCTCTCAATCCCCCGGCAAAAACCATTTTGGATTTTGTAAAAGATGCAGGCATGCAAAGTGTGGCGGTGGGCAAGATAGAATACATCTTTAATGGACAAGGCATTACACGCAGCATTCACACCATAAGCAATCTAGACGGTTTGAACCGCACATTGGAAATCGCCAAAGAAAGTTTTGACGGATTGGTGTTTGTAAACTTGGTGGATACCGATATGAAGTTCGGACACCGCCGCGACGTTTTCGGCTATGCTGAAGCGTTGGAAGAAATAGACGCAAAAGTGGGCGAGTTGCTGAAAATTTTGAAGCACGACGACGTGCTGTATATCACGGGCGACCACGGTTGCGACCCTACGCACAAACTTCACACCGACCACACGCGCGAATACACTCCGTTGCTTGTGTACGGGTGTGATGTTGTTCCCACTAATTTGGGTACGCTTAAAGGATTTGACGTTATTTGCGACACAATAAAAGAACAGTTGCAAATCGGCACGGGCGCAAAATCTGTTTGGGAAAAAATCACCAGATAGTTTGACGTTAGCTCGGCGAAGAGGCTGCGTTTGATTTTTACCATAGGCCGCATCCTCGACGGACTGCGCGATATCAAATGTTTCGCACGGCAATAAGTGGTTTTACAAACACAAAACCTTTCAACAAAACAAAATTTGTGTTTGTTATCCGACGTTGTGCTCAAAGCCGTAGGGATCGGCGTCCCGACGGTTCGCGCCTCCTGAAAAATAGGCGTTGGACAACCCTATTCTGCATAAACTTGCAACAATATCTCCACTGCATTGACGCAGTGGAGATATTTTTGGGAATAGCGCTTTGTGCAAAACCGAATTTCACGCAGTATCCCGGCATCGCTCCGCAAAAATGGTCTCTATTGCAAATTGTGATACGAGAGCTAAAAAAGAGACGTGGCGAAGCAATTAAAATAGTTTTGCTGTCCTACCGACATCAATTACAGAATCCTCCCTAAATTCGTATCTCGCAAAGATATTGCCCAAGGTTTTTCATACAGTCCAACAACTTTTTCTTGTCTACAAAATTGTCTCCCTTTCAGCTTTCGCGGTCGTTTTTTTTGGCATTTTTTGTAAAATTATGTAACAAACAGCCACTTTTATAGAATACTATTTCACACATAGTATTCTAATTCATGCATTTTTCGGCAAGAGAATATCATTTTACTTTTTGCAGATACTATTTTCAAACAGGAAAAGTCTTTTGTTTTTGAGGGCTTTTCAAAGGAGAAGAAGTATGAAAAAAGTTTTGTTCAGTGTTTTGCCGGCATTGTTCTGCTTGCTGCTTGCGGCGTTGCTTGTTCCCACATTCGCATGTGCGGCAAATTCTTTAAATATTTGTTCGCGCGAAGCGTTGTTGATGTCGGAAGACGGGCAAATTTTGTTTGAAAAGAACGCAACGGAAAAGCGTCCCATCGCCAGCATGACAAAAATCATGACTCTTTTGTGCGTCTATGACGCAGTGGATCAAGGCAAAATTTCGTTGGACGACGACGTAGTCGTGAGTTCGCGCGCCGCGTCTATGGGCGGTTCGCAAGTATTTTTGGATGCTAACGCCACCTATAAGGCGGAAAACTTGGTAAAATCTATCGTCATTTGTTCGGCAAACGACAGTTGCGTTGCCTTGGCGGAACACGTTGCCGGCAGTGTTGAAAACTTTGTGGAAAGCATGAACGCCAAAGCTGCGGCGCTGCAACTTGAATCCACTCATTTTGAAAACTGCACGGGGTTGCCGCACATCAGTCAGTTTTCCTGCGCAAAGGATGTTGCCGTTATGTTGTGTCAGCTCATCAAACATCCGCATTATTTTTCCTGCGCCAACATTTGGATGGAAGATTTTCAACACCCGAGCGGACGCGTTACGGGAATGACCAACACCAACAAACTGGTGCGTTTCTACGAAGGTTGCGACGGCGGCAAGACAGGCTACACCAACGAAGCCATGCACTGTTTGGCGGCAACGGCAAAGCGCGGCGATACTCGCGTGATCTCCGTTGTGGTGGGTGCGCCTGACAGCAAAACACGCTTTAAGGAAGTTTCCGATATGTTCAACTACGCCTTTGCCAACTACCAAAACAAGGTGTATTTGGATCAAACTTCGCAGTTAGAAAAAGTTTCCGTAGACGGGGGCAAGCAAAGTTTTGTGGAAGTTGTGCCGTCGCGCAAGTTGTTTGCTTTCGGCAAAAAGGGCACGGCCGACTACGCTGTGGAGATTGAATACGAAAGCGGCGTAAAAGCCCCCGTTGCCGAAGGGCAAAAAGTGGGCACCGCTAAGCTTTGCGACAAAGACGGCGTGGTGGTGGACCAAGTGGAATTGGTTGCCAAGTGCGCCGTGCAAGCAAAATCTTATTGGGATTACGTCAAGGAAATTTTGCGCTGACGCCTCTTGGAGCGACATACACCTACTCGTCTGACGACTAAGAGGTTGGTAGCGTGAATTAAGTTGATTTACAATATTGTTTGCGCTACCCGCCTCGTTTATCATCATTGCGAACAAAGCGAAGCAATCCGGCAAACTACTGTTCAAAGCGCTTGGTTGACAACTCACCTACGTCGTCGGCCGCGTAGGCCAGTCATTGCGAGCGAAGCGCGGCAATCTAGTTACTTACTGCCAATAGGCACTAGGTTGACAACGAATCTTACACTTACCGAATGCGTAACTCACTTTGACGCAAGCGGCACACCCCTACCGTCATTGCGAGGAGCGTAGCGACGTGGCAATCTAGTTACCTACTGCCAATAGGCACTAGGTTATCAATCCACTCACGCCGCCGGCCGCGTAGGCCCGTAATTGCGAGCGAAGCGCGGCAATCAGATAAATTCTAACAAAAAATTATTTGCTCACCGTATTTTTTCAAATTCTGCTGTAAAATATTTCGAAAATTGAAATCATATCTGCCTTTACCGTCGCTTTAGCAGCAAATATTTGAGTCCCCTTACATTTGGACACAAATCTTTATTCTATTATTCAAAGCATTGACTTTCCACGCTGTTTTTGCTAAAATAACAATATGTATATCTATCAACTTTTAACTCTAAACGGTGGCACCATAACGCGCGAAGGGCTTTTGAACGTTTTGGCGTTTGTTATCGCCCTTGTTTTTGCGCTAACGTTGCACGAATTGGCGCATGGTTTGGTTGCGCTGTGGAATGGCGACGAAACGGCAAAACGCTACGGCCGCCTAACTTTGAATCCGCTGAAACATTTTGATTTGTTAGGCTTGATAATGATGCTTTTGGTCGGCTTCGGTTGGGCAAAACCCGTTCCCGTAAACCCCAACAACTTCAAAAACCACAAGGTAGGCTCAATAACAGTATCCATTGCCGGCGTTGCGACTAACCTTTTATTGGCGTTTTTGTTCGCTTTGCCCTACGTTGCTATATCAAAAACTTACGTTGTGCTCAATTCCGCCAAGTACTACATTTTGTATCTGCTGCTGTATTTCAGTTACTTCATGGTAACGCTTAACATTTCCTTTGCGTTGTTCAACCTATTGCCGTTGTTTCCGTTGGACGGTTATCGTTTGCTTTCTTGTTTTGTAAACGAAAACAACGGATACATGCGTTTTGTGCGCAAATACAGTTTGTACATTATGTTGGGGCTAATTGTGCTGGATTATATCCCCGTAATTTCGTCGTTTTCGCCCTTCAACTTGTATATTGGTTGGGTTGGCGGGAAAATCAGCGAAGGCTTTACGGCGTTTTGGAGACTGTTTTTATGACGGACGAATTTGAACAACGGTATATTTTCGACGGTGAAGAAAAAAGCAAGCTGGAACTTAAACTTTCCAACTTCGACGGCCCGTTGGATTTGCTTTTGGAATTGGTAAAACAAAACAAAATAGAAATAAAGGACATTTTTATTTCGCAAGTTACCGAGCAGTTTTTGCAATATATCGACCAAATTTCCGATTTGGATGTAGACCAAGCCGGCGAATATATGGCAATGGCGGCAACTTTGTTGGAAATTAAGGCAAAGCAATGCATTCCCGTGCTGGCAACGGATATTGACGACGATTCGCCCGAAAAGGTGCTTATTCGCCAGTTGGAGGAATACAAGGTTTTCAAAGAAGTGGTTACCGATTTGAAAGAACAGGAAAATGTCAACAGATTTTACCGCGAACCGGACAAATCCGTGGGAAAATCGGTAACGGTGATAAAGGACAATTTGAGCGTGGAAGGTTTTATGGAAGCGTTTTCCAAATTTTTGATGAAAATGCAGCTTAAAAACCAAGTGGAAAACGTTTCGCGCACCATGCAAAGGGAAACTTTCTCCGTGGCGCAAAAGGTGCGTTTGTTGTTGGAAATTTTGAAAGAGGAAGACAGCTTTATGTTTTCGCGCTTGTTTGACGAAAATGTTAGTTTGAACGAATACATAACCACATTTTTGGCGGTGTTGGAACTGCTTAAACAGCAAGTTATCGATGTGAAACAGAAAGATTTGTTTGAAGATATTTTGATAGAAAAACGCCCCGACAGCGATAACATAGTTGTTGTGGTGGAGGACGAATATGAATCGGTTGAGTAACGTTATACAATCAATTTTGTTTCTTTCCGGCAAGCCGGTTGAAGAAGCGTTCATAAGGGAAAAACTTGACGTTTCCACCAAAGAAATGAAGGCGGCGGTAGCGGAACTTTCGGAAAAATTCAGCGGCGAAAGCGGCATACATTTGATGCATTTCAACGGAAAACTGCAATTTGCCACCAACCCCAACTACGTGCATGAAGTGGAAGCCGTCTTGAACCCAATAAAGGAAAAAGAGCTTACCAACGCTATGCTGGAAACGTTGGCGATTATTGCCTACAAGCAACCGGTAACGCGTTTGGATGTGGAAGAAATTCGTGCCGTCGATTGCACCTACGCGGTGCAAAACCTAACACGTTTGGGGCTTATCGAGGTGGTTGGCCGCAAAGAAACAATAGGAAAGCCCCTGCTTTTTGCCACCACGGACGAATTTTTGAAACGTTTTTCCATAGACAACGTTACGGAATTACCCGACTACGAGAGTTTGTTGGAAAAACTGAAAAATATTTCCTACGGCAATGCCAATGAAACGGAAAAGCCCATGTTCGACAAAGTAGAGGATGTTTCCGCGGAGAATGAAAGCGGCGAAAGTGCTGAAGCGACGGTAAACGGCGGAACAGACGGTGCGGCAGGCGCAGGTGATGGCGACTCGGTGGGCGGCGAAAACGAAGTTGGCGCAAACGCCGATGTCGTTGCAACGGGTAGCGAAAAGTGCGCAAAGGAAAACGGAACAAGCGGCGAAGTCGGCGAAAGCGGTGCTGCCGAAAAACGGCAAAGCACAAGCGGCCGTGGCGGCAAACGCGGCGGCAAAGCGGCGCGCCAAGATGACGATTTGCCGGAAGAAGAGATCCCTGACTTTTTGAAGGGTGAAGAATTTGACGTTGTTGAGTAGCGGTTGAAGCAAAACGTGCTTTACTCATGATGTTGCATTACGTAATTTACAACTGGTTGCAATTTGAAAATCTCCGAATTTTTCGGAGATTTTCTTTATTTTTTTTCAAATTTTTGAAATATTAGACAAAATTATGTCGGGATTTTGTGTTATAGAGAATACTATTTTACAAATAGTATTCAAAATTATCGCAAAAATGTATGAATTTTTCGTCAAAGGTGCACAATAAATTTGATATGGTAGCTTTAACCGTTGTGATGTTGGTGATGTTTTTGTCGTTGGTGCCCCTCAGAATTGCCGTTAGTTTTCGTTTGGACTTTGCAAAAAAGTGCGCTTTTGCAAGGGCAAGCGTGTTTTATCTGCCTGTTTTCAGCGAAAAGGCGGAACTGAACGGACGTTATTTGGTGTGCAGTGGCACTGTCGATACGGAAATCGATGTTTTTCAAATGGACGGGCAACAGGGAATCAACGTTGCAAAAGCGCTGGTTTTCGACAGCGTAAACGTAACTTTTGCTTTTAACTTTTGCAAACGTTCGCCCCTTGTCATGCCCGTTACGGAATTTGTTTCCTTTGCGGCAGCGGCAATCGGCTGTGCTTGTTCGCACTGTCGCGTGCACACCGACACTTGTTTTTCCGTTGATGATTGCGTGTTCGGTGAAGTGGTGGTAAGCGTCAGCTTGGCGGAAATTTTGATAGTAATTTTGAAAGAAAGCGTCAGAAAACGCAGGAGGGAATATGGAACAGCAAATTAACGAAATTGTGGAAACGGCAATTTCCAATTTGAGCAAAGTGGCGGAAGTGAACACTATTATCGGCAAGCCCATTGTAACTTACGACGGAACCACGATATTGCCGATTTCGCAGGTAACTTTTGCGTTTATGGCAGGGGGTGGACAATACGGCAACAAAACTCCGCCAAAGCATTTTGTGGGCAACGGAACGGGCGCCAATTTTGCCGGCGGTTCGGGCGGCGGCGCAAGCCTTACCCCTGTGGGATTTTTGGTGGTGGACAAATCGGGTGTGCGCGTTATCGATGCCGACAAATCCAACACTGTCGACAAAATTTTTGACATTGCCAAAGATTTTGCAAAAGCCTTTGACGATTGAAAAGGGGGAACATTCGAAAGTTGCTGCCGAAGTACTTTGAAGAACGACAGATAAATTTGCGCGACGATGTCGGGTTTGCGTGACGATGTTGTTGCGAAAGTCACGATTTTGCGAAATTTCAAAACGTGTGCCTGCCATTTAGCGCAATTGTTCAACGGAGAAAAAAATTGATGAGAAAACGGCTTTTAACTTTATTTTTGTGTTTGCTTGTTGCCGCATCCTGTTGCGGTGTGCTTTTTGTCGCAAACGGAGCTTTTTCCGCAGGCGTTGTCGCCAAAGCCGAAAACCAAAATGATTTGGAAAACAACGCTTTGAACGGCAAATCCGATGATAGCCCAAGCAATCTTTGGAAGGGCGAAAATTCAAAAAGAACAAACGAGGCCTTTGCCGCAAACAATTTCCAAAACAATTTGACCGTTAATAACGTTTGCTATAAAATCAACGAGAGCGAATCTTCCTTGTTCGCCGCAGATTTTGCCGCCCGAAATGCCAAAAACACCGCTATTGAAGGCGAGTTTTCCACAACGGCACAATCGTGTTGTGTTATGGAGCGCTCCTCGGGTAGAATTTTGTTTGAAAAAAATGCGCATCTGGAGTTGCCTATGGCAAGCACCACAAAGATAGTAACCGCGCTTGCCGTTTTGAACAACTGCCTCAACCTCGAAAAAGTGGTAAAAATTCCGCGTCAGGCGTGCGGAGTGGAAGGCTCGTCGATATATTTGCGAGAGGGAGAACACCTGACGGTGCGCGAACTGCTTTTGGGGCTTATGCTTCGCAGCGGTAACGATTGCGCCGTGGCTTTGGCGTTGGAAATAAGCGGCAGTGTGGAAAAATTTGCTGCGCTTATGAACCAAACTGCTGCATCGCTGGGTTGCACCGAAAGCAATTTTGTAACTCCGCACGGGCTTCATCACGAAAATCACTACACATCTGCGGCAGATTTGGCAAAAATTACTTGCGCCGCCCTTCAAAATGAAGATTTCAGGCAAATTGTGGGCACTCAACGCGCAAAAATTTCCAACGAAGGCATGGACTATCCGCGCGTTTTGATAAACAAAAACAAACTGCTGGCATCCTTCGACGGCGCAGACGGAGTGAAAACCGGCTACACAAAAAAGGCGGGACGGTGTTTTGTGGGCAGTGCAACTCGCAGCGGCATGCAAGTGGTGGTTGTTGTGCTTAACTGCGGACCCATGTTCGAAGAAACGGCGCAAATGCTGAACACGGCGTTTTCAACTTACACTTTGCAAAACGTCATTCCCAAGCACAAACTTTGCGGAGCAGAGTACGTTCAGGGCAAGCCTACCTACTATTATTGCGAAGAAGCCTACTACTATCCGCTTAAATCTTCCGAAAAAGCCACGCTGAAAATCACGTTGGAAAAGGACGTTAAGCAAGCGGAAGTCTTTGTAAACGACAAAATAGTGCACGTTCAACAGCTTAAAGGGCTATGAATTTAACGCATAAACCAATGCGCTTGGCCAGAAAAGTTAGACATTTGAACATGAAGGTTAATGATTTTAACGCATACGCTCGAAAACCGAAGATGAAGGGTTTAATCTGCAATAGTCGAAGTTTTCAATGCCAATGCAAGCATCTCAACCCAAAAGTTAATAATTTGGGTTGTTGTAAGTATTTCGACATGCAGTCCAAGGATTTCAACTAAAACGCTATTTATTCCAAACGCTTGATTTTTTTTGCGAAAAAGGTTACTATTGTATCAATAAATATTTATCTTGTATTACAAAGGTCTAGAAAGGTTGTATATTGCAGACTTTCAAGCGGAGGCGAGGGAACGTACCGTGCGTACGCAACCGAGACGAGGCAAGAAGAACGGGCGCGGATATGCCCTATGTCTTTGGATTGAGGAATTTTATGCCCAGACTCAACAAATATTTGGCAGATTGCGGTGTTGGCAGTCGTCGTGAATGTGACAAGCTTATTGCCGACGGCTGTGTGAAAATCAACGGAAAAGTTGCAACGCTGGGAACGGTGGTGGAAGAAAACGACCAAGTTACCGTAAACGGAAAGCGCGCGGTAGTAAAAAGTAAAAACTACTACATAATGTTGCACAAACCCAAAGGGTGTGTCACAACCGTAAAGGACGATTTGGGGCGCAAAACCGTTATGGATTTTGTGGACGTGAACGCGCGTCTTTATCCCGTGGGGCGGTTGGATTACGACACTGAAGGACTGCTTTTGTTAACCAACGACGGCGAAATTGCCAACAAACTCACTCACCCAAAAACAGGCATCGAAAAGGTGTACATCGTGCGAATTTCCGGTGCGCTGACCGAATCGGAACGTCGTCAATTGGAGACAGGCGTATTGGTAGATGGTTCTTTGACTTTGCCTGCCAAAGTGAAAATTTTGGAAAAGGACGAACATCACACGCGTTGCGAAGTTACCATACAGGAAGGGCGCAACAGACAGATAAAAAAGATGTTCGAATGTGTCGGCAAAGAAGTGGAGTTTTTGAAACGTGTGGCTGTTGGCGAACTGCGTTTGGGCGGTTTGCAACGCGGAAAATGGCGCTATCTAAACGACAGAGAAAAAGCATATTTGGAAAGCTTGAAATAAACAATATCGCTTTACGTTCAATAATGCTTGCGTTGTGTTTGCAAGCATTTTTCCGCTTGATTTCAGTCGTCGCCGGCGACGTTTTCTCGTATAATTTCGCGGTGGTTGGCGGCGTTAGCTGCGCGAGAGTCGTCATTGGCGGCATCGGTGTGGGTTTTCGCGTACGTTGACTGCTGTTAGCCGCGTTGTTTTGTGCAACGTAATGACCTTTGGCAGTGTTATTGTCGTAAAATACGAAAAATTATATTATAAAATGCGGCATGCACAGAATACTATTTCACACATAGCTCAAATTTAAGGTATTTCTATGAAAATTTTGATTACAAATGATGATGGAATTGGCAGCGAAGGTTTGCATTTGCTGTGCCAAAAACTTGCAAAAAATCACGAAGTTTACGTTGTGGCTCCCGATGGACAACGCTCGGCAATGTCGCATTGTGCCAATTTTTACAAAAAAATTTACGTAACAAAGGTGGAAAACTTCTATGGCGCGGCGCAAGCCTATGCTTGCACGGGGTCTCCTGCCGATTGCGTGAAGTTTGCCGAAAGCATTTTGGATATTCCGTATGACTTGCTCGTTTCCGGCCCCAACAACGGCGAAAACACAGGCAATGCCATTTTGTATTCCGGCACAATCGGCGCTGCGGAAGAAGGCGTTTTGTGCGGCTACAAAAGTATCGCGCTATCTCGTCTCGGCCGCGACGGATCTTTTGAAACCGCGGTGGATTTCTTTGTGGAAAACATCGAAAAACTTGCCGCTTTCAACTTCCCCAACACGCTAATTAACGTGAACGTTCCCGATTTGCCGAAGGACAAAATCAGGGGTGTAAAAGTAGTGCGCGACAGCGTTACAAAACTTTACAAAGACTATATGGAAAAACAACAGGAAGAAAATTGCTGGGTTAGCACGGGTTTTAGAATAGAAATGTCGGAAACAGAGCGCGACACCGATGTGGCGGTGTCGGAGGACGGATACGTTACAATTTCGCCCCTTACGGTGGTGCGCACCGATTTCGAAGCGCTTAAAAAAATGCAAGAACAAGTGGGCACATCTGTTGTGTTCACCCTCGACGGCAAAAAACAATAGTCGGATGTGAAAGAAAATTTGTGTGCTAAAAAGTATAACAGCCGTAACGCTTGTTGGCAGGTGTAAGGTCGCGCAAAAAGCCTGCGTTTTGAATTTTTTTGGGATAGAGCGGTTATTGCCTAGGACATAATGAAAAGCATATATTTTGAACTATTACTTTGACGGCATGAACGTAGCACTTTCTGCGGTTATTTCCCAGAACATAATAAAGAATGCGTATTTTGAATTTGATAGCATTTTGGTGAAGGTATGAGTGTAGCAATTATCGGCGGTGGCGCAGCCGGCATGATGGCGGCGATTGCAGCCTCAAACTGTGGCGCCGACGTTACCGTTTTGGAAAAAAACGAAAAAACAGGCAAAAAAATGTACATAAGCGGAAAAGGTCGTTGCAACTTAACCAACGACTGTTCGCCGCGCGATTTTTTGTCTAACGTTGTAACCAACGCCAAGTTTTTGCAGGGCGCACTAAACAAATTCTCTTCACAAGACACCATGGATTTTTGCCAATGTCACGGTCTGCCTTTGAAGGTAGAGCGCGGCAACCGAGTTTTTCCGCAGTCGGACAAATCCAGCGATGTTATCAAACTGTTTACCAATTGTGTTTTGCGCAGCGCAACGTTAAAACTAAACTGCGAGGTGCAAAGTGTAACAAAGCAAAATGATGTTTTTTGTCTGCAAACGCCGCTTGGCGAAATGGCTTTCGACAAAGTTATCGTGGCAACGGGCGGATACAGTTACCGAGCAACCGGCTGCACCGGCTTCGGATACCAAGTGGCAAAAAGTTTTGGGCACAACGTTTTGCAACTCAAACCTGCGCTTTGCCGAATCAAGTGTCGCGGCACCGAAATCCTTGAAGGGTTGTCTCTTAAAAACGTTGAAGTTTCCTACACAAACGGTGCGAAAACCCTGTCGGAGTTTGGCGAAATGCTGTTCACCGACGACGGAGTTTCCGGGCCTGCCGTGTTGTCGCTTTCGTCGCAAATAAACAAATTCGTGCATACGGGTGCTCAAATTTGTATCAATTTGAAACCTGCGCTTTCGCCGGAAAAATTGGACGCGCGCATTTTGCGAGATTTTTCCGAACGCATGAATAAAAATTTCGGAAATGCCCTGGACGCCCTTTTGCCGGAAAGATTGGTTGCCGAAGTGGTGCGCCAAAGCGGCATTCCGTTTGATAAAAAGGTAAATCAAGTAACCGCTGCCGAGCGGCAAAAACTCGTTTCCGTTTTGCAGTGCCTAACGTTTCCATTTGTTTCGCTTGACGAATTGGATTCGGGCATTGTAACTTGCGGCGGGGTGGACGTTAAGCAAATCAATCCATCCACTATGGAAAGCAAACTGGTAAGCGGATTGTATTTTGCCGGCGAAGTGTTGGATGTCGACGCCCTTACCGGCGGGTTCAACATTCAAATTGCCCTTTCTACCGGGTTTGTTGCGGGAACAAGCGCCGCAAAAAATTTCTAGCCTTTTGACACATTTGGCTTGGCAGCCGCGCGGCTTTGGCAAGCGCATATTTTATCCTTGGAGAAAAATTATGAAAGTTATTCGTGGCGCAATTTGCGCCGAAAACAACGCTGAAAGCATTTCGAAAAATTCCGTTTTCTTGGTTGAGCAAGTTTTGAAGGCAAATTGCCTTGTTGCCGATGACATCGAATGCGTGTTTTTCAGTGCCACGCCCGATTTGACGTCTTGCTATCCCGCAACGGCAGTGCGCAAAAAGTTGTTGCCGCATGCGTCTTTTATGTGTTTTTCCGAAATGTTTACGGACGGTTCTTTACCCAAAGTTATCCGCGTTGCGGTTTTTGCAAACAAAGATATTGTGCCCAAACATTGCTACATTGGCGAGGCATCGGCATTACGCCCCGATTTGAAGTGAAATCATGCGGTTTGGTCGCGCCATTTTTCGCTTTGCCCCGATGCGTTTCGCCCAACGCATTTGCCCCGATTGGAAATAATTTTTCCCGATTCCCCGCCCCAAAACGCAAACGGCCGCAAAATTTTTCGGGTGATTTGTTCCAAAAGCCTCTTGCTGCCCGAAAGTGCACATTCGAAAATAGTCTTATCGTAACCTTTTTAACGCAAAAACACCCATTTTTTGAGGTGTTTTTTCGGCTATTTTGCCAAAAACGCATTTTTCTTTTGTTATTGTTCGCTTTTATTTGACATATTTTGTGCCCTTTGTTACAATATTAGATAACGGCAGTCGGAAACAATTTCAATCGGTCTGCGTGCTCGGTGCCGTCGGCGCGCAGTTAGTGGCGATAATGCGTCTGATATTAGCGTTCGCAATCTCTGTTTGTTTCGGCGCTGTCTGTCGGTGAAGCGTTTGTTTTCTTTCGCAAGCGTTGTGCGTCGCTTTGCGCAAAGCGTTGCCGTTTGTGAAAACAACGTTTTCGGCATTTAAAAAAAATTTTGCCTCGCGGCAAACAAGGTGAATCGTGAATAAATTTGTGGTTTTTCTGGTTTCTATAGGCAAGGTGTTTATGAAACCCTTTTTCCCTGTAAAATTCTACGGCGACAGGCGTTTGGAAAAACGTAGAACGCTGCTTTTAGGCAACCACATTTCCGGTTGGGATCCCGTGGTTTTCACTATGTGGTCCAAATCGTGGATTTCTTTTGTGTACAAAGTGGAATTTCGCAAATCTGTGTTTATGAGCTGGGCTTTCGACGGCTTGGATTGCGTTCCCGTAAAGCGTGGCGAAGTGGATTTGGGCGCCACAAAAACCATTTTGCGCTTGCTAAAAGAAGATAAGGTGGTGGGGCTTTTCCCCGAAGGCACTCGCAACCCCAACGTGGATTGTTTGCAAGAATTTCACACCGGGGCGGCAATGTTTGCCATAAAAACTCATTCGCCCATTCGTCCCTTTTATATTTGGGAAAAAACCAAGGTTTTTCGCAAAAACTATATTATCGTAGGGGAAGAATTTTCGTTGGAAGAGTTTTACGACAAGCCCATTACCAAAGATAATTTGGCTTTGGCAACGGAAATCATTCGCCAAAAAGTGGACGATTTGCGTGTGCAACTGAACGAAATTTTGGCAAAAAAGGGTGTAAAACGCCGCAAGCGCACCAAACACGAAATAGAAAAGATAAACAAATATAACGAAAAACAAAAAACTTTGGCGAAGGAATTGGCAAAGAAAGAGCAAAATTCCGACAAAAACTAGCCCTTTCGTCGGCTGCGCGGCGGCGCAAACGGCGCCGTTTCTTTGTCGAAATACTTTCAAAAAACAGTCCGCGGTGTAAAAAATGATACGCTTTATACTTCCGCCCGAGTACGGCTTTTGCAAAGGCGTTTCTTCCGCCATCGAAAAGGCGTTGAAGGTAGGCGGCAAAGCCTATTGCTTGGGATATTTGGTTCACAACAAAAACGTGGTGGAAATGCTGCGGCAAAAGGGCATAGAAACGGTGGATAGCATCGAGGACGTGCCGGATTTCGCCACGGTAATAATTCGTGCCCACGGCGAGCCGCCGAAAGTTTTCGAACGGGCAGCGCAAAAGCATTTGACGGTGGTGGACGCCACTTGCCCCTACGTTTCGACAATTCAGCACAAGGCGCAAAAGTATTATGCCGAGGGCTATCAAGTTGTGCTTGTGGGCGAGGCGACTCACCCGGAAATCGTTGGCATAAACGGTTGGTGCAACAACTCTGCGATCTTATTTGACGGCAAGGGAAAATTGAATTTGCGCGCAGAAAAAGCGTTAATTTTGTTTCAAACCACCTTCGATACCCGTTTTTTTGAAAAAAGTTTGAAAAATATTTCCACAGACACCGTCAAAACGCTTGAAATATTTAACACAATTTGTTATACTACTATACAAAGGCAGTATTATGCCCAAAAGTTGGCGGAAAAGTGCGACTTGGCGGTTGTAGTCGGGGATAAACTCAGTTCCAACACCAAACGTTTGTTGGAAATTGTCTCGCAAAATTGCCGCGCCGTGCTTACAGACGGCACAGATGTGGATAGTATCGACTTTGAAAAATGCAGAAACGTATGTTTCATTTCAGGTGCATCAACTCCAACCGAGTTGATCAAGGGGGTTTTGGAAAGAATGGTTGAAATCGCAAAAGACACCGTTTCGGTTGAAACGGAAGTATCCGAAGAGAGCAAAGCAACACCCGTTGCAGAAGAAGTAGCTTCGGAAAAACAAACGGAAGTATCTGAAGAGAGCAAAGCAACACCCGTTGCGGAAGAAGTAGCTTCGGAGAAACCGGCAGAGAAAGTTTTGGACAAAGACGAAGCAATGATGGCAGAAGCCGTTTCCAGAATTAAGGAAGGCGCAAAGTACAGAGTCGGCCAAAAAGTTAAGTGCCACGTTGTGCTTATAAGCGAAGACGGCGTTTATGTTCGTCTTGCAAGTTGGAAGCAAGATGCGTTTGTTCCCAATGAAGAGTTGGCACTGGATGGCGACTATCAAGCGGTAAAAGCAAATTTGGAACCCAACGCAGTTTTGGAATGTTCGATACTTTCTATAGAAAACGGGAAAATCACACTTTCCAAAAAGGTGATTGACGAAAGATACAAAGATGACGAACTTGTCGGCGGCATAAAAGAAGGCAACGAATTCTCTGTTATGATGACTCGTGCCAGCAAAAATTGCCTTACCGGCCGTTTGGGCAGCTACACGGTTGTGGTTCACGCTTCTCAAATTCGCATCGGTTTCGTCAAAAACTTGGAACAATACGTTGGCAAAACCTTGCGTTTGGTTTCCAGTGCGGAAAAAGTTGACGACAACAAGCGCGTTATCTACGCCAGCCAAAAAACAATTTTGCTTGCCGAAAAGAAAGCAAAAGAAGACGAATTTTGGAACAACATCGCCGTCGACGAAATTGTAGAAGGAAAAGTTTTGCGTTTTGCAAGTTTCGGCGCGTTCGTAGACGTTCGCGGATTCGATTGTCTTGCTCACACATCCGACCTTTCGTGGGATCGCGTAAACACCCCGGCAGACGTGTTGGAAATAGGCAAAACCTACGAATTTGTCGTTTTGGCATTGGATAGAGAAAACAACCGCGTTTCTCTTGGCTACAAACAACTTCAACCCAAACCTTGGGAACTTGCCGAAGAAAAATTTGCCGTTGGCACAGTTGTTACCGGCAAAGTTGCTCGTTTGATGCCTTATGGCGCGTTTATCGAATTGGATAAGCACATCGATGGTTTGCTTCACGTTTCCAACTACAGTTGGGATTGGATCGACGACATCACCAAGGTGTTGAACATCGGCGACGAAGTGCAAGTGCAAGTTATGGAATTCGATGCAGAACACAAACGCATCACCCTTTCTCGCAAGGCGCTTTTGGAAAAGCCCGAAGTTGTGGTTACCAGACCTCGCAACAACGACGCAGAATAATTTGAATGTTTTGGCTTTCGGGCAGGATATTTCCTGCCCGATTTAGGCAAAATAAAATAAGGTGCGCAAAACAATGCGGCTTTTGATGAAAAACGGCCATGGACGTAAAACGGCTTTTGTCGCATTGGTTGTGTATGCCAATGCTGTGCGCACGCCTTTTACGGTGTGTGTAGTCTGTTGCGTCGGCTGCTTTTGGCAACGTGTTTGGTTGATAGCGTGAATATATATCGGCAAATTCCGTTCGTATTTCCGCTTGCAACGTGTGCCGTTGCGCTGTTTTTGGCAACAAAAGCGTATGTGCGCGCCTAAACAATTAAAATGTTTGCTACCGTATTCTGGGAATTGAGATCACTCCGACTTATCTCTCGGAAAACGGCAAAAATAAAAACAGGAGAAAACAACAATGGAAATGACAAAACAAGAAATCATTGCTAAGTTTGGCAGAAAAGAAGGAGACACAGGTTCTCCCGAAGTGCAAATTGCCTTGTTGACAATGCGCATTAATCACCTTACAGAGCATTTGAGAACACACCAAAAGGATCACCACAGCCGCAGAGGTTTGCTGCAAATGGTTGGTCGCAGAAAAGGTCTTTTGGACTATCTCAAACAAACTGATATCGAAAAATACCGTCAAATCATTGCCGATTTGGGCTTGAGAAAGTAACACAAAAAAGGGTAGGGCGTGAAAAAAAGGACGTTCTTACCCTTTTTGCTTGTTTGGCTTAGCAGCCACGAATAGTACGAACCTGCGCCTGTGGGGGTGTCTTTTCGCCAATGCCAAAAGGCATATCTGGGCGCATCTTGTGTCCTTTCTGCGTGTATCGTCTGTGGTCACGTACGCTGTGTACGTTCCCTTGTCTTGCACTTGAAAGTCCGCAATCTGCAACCAATCTCTGCCTTTGGTGGCTGCGTTAACTCTGCTCGCCTGTACCTCCAGTACAGTTTCGACTACGTTGCCTTGCCCTTGGACAAAAATCCACTTCCACAGGTAGCGTTGCAGTTGTGTGCGCAAAATACCGCTCACAACCTTGTTTCGTATTATTCCCGTCTGCTTTGGGGCAAGTCGGTTGCGTGAACGAAGTGATTTACAATCTTTTTTGCGCTACCCACTAACTGATACGTCATTGCGAGCGAAGCGCGGCAATCTAGTAAAATATGGCAAAAAATATAGTTATTTGTGAAGAATAAAGCATTTTTTGCGCTGTTTTCGATTACTTATTGTTTTCGTAGTGCAATTCACACTTTTTCAGCACAATATTCCCAAAGAAAAACCGTGAAAAAAGTTATTGCCGAGTTTTGGCATGAGCCAACTCTCGTATTTGATAAAAAGGAGAAATAAAAATGGAAAAATTCAGAAAAATAGACGGACAGGTTGGCAATAGACCGTACCACATTTTCCAAATGGAAATAGGTGGCAGAACCGTCAGCGTAGAAGTGGGCAAGTATGCCGAACAGGCAAACGGCTCATGCATGGTGCAATGTGGCGAAACGGTTGTTATGACCAACGTTACTATGGCAGATGCTCCCAGAGAAGGAATAGACTTTTTCCCTTTGGGTGTAGACTTTGAAGAAAAAATGTATTCTGTCGGCAAAATTCCCGGCGGTTTCAAAAAGCGTGAAGGCAGAGCCAGCGACAAAGCTATTTTGACTTCTCGTCTTATCGACAGACCTATCAGACCTTTGTTCAAAAAAGGTTTTCTGAACGACGTTTCCGTTATCGCAACGGCAATGTCGGTAGAACCGGACATTCAGCCGGAAGTTTACGCAATGATGGGCAGTTCCATCGCGCTTTCGATTTCGGATATTCCCTTCGACGGTCCCACAGGCAGCGTTGTGGTGGGTTACGTTGACGGACAATATATCATCAACCCCACGCAAGAACAAAAAGAACGCAGCCGTTTGAACCTCAACTTGGCAGGCACCAAAGACGCAATTATGATGGTGGAAGCCGGTGCAAACGAAATTTCCGAAAAGGAAATGTTGGATGCGATTTTGTTCGGACACCAAGCAATAAAAGAACAGTGCGAATTTATCGAATTTATTCGCGAAAACGTAGGCAAACCCAAAAAGAACGTAACTCTTTACTTGCCCACCGAAGAACACGAAAAAGTTGTGCGCGAATATGCCGACGAAATGCTTACCGAAGCACTCAAAACATTCGACCGCTACGAACGTCAAGCCAACCAAGACGCCGTTCAACAAAAGGTTGTGGAACATTTCAGCAAGGTAGACCCCGATGTGGTTCCGGACGTTGGCGACATTTTGTACAAAATGACCAAAGAAAAGGTGCGTGCTCGCATCTTGAACGAAGGCGTTCGCCCCGATGGCAGAAGTTTGACGGAAATTCGTCCCATTTGGTGCGAAGTAGGCGTTCTTCCCAGAGTGCACGGCAGTGGCGTTTTCACACGCGGAATGACGCAAGTTATCACCACGGCAACATTGGGAACAATTTCCGAAGTGCAAAAGTTGGAAAATCTTGACGACACCGACACTTTCAAACGCTATATGCATCACTACAATATGCCCGGCTATTCCACAGGCGAAGCAAAACCATTGCGTTCCCCCGGCCGTCGCGAAATTGGGCACGGCGCACTTGCCGAACGCGCCTTGGAACCTGTTTTGCCAACGGAGGCGGAATTCCCCTATGCAATCCGCACCGTTTCGGAAGTTGTTTCTTCTAACGGCAGCACTTCGCAAGCCAGCGTTTGCGGCTCCACTTTGGCATTGATGGATGCGGGCGTTCCTATCAAAGCGCCGGTTGCAGGCATCGCGATGGGTCTTATGAAATCCGCCGACGGCAGCAAAGTTGCCATTTTGTCGGATATCCAAGGTTTGGAAGACTTTTTGGGCGATATGGACTTCAAAGTTGCCGGCACCACAAAAGGTATCACTGCAATTCAAATGGATATCAAAATCAAGGGCATTGACGAAAACATTTTGCGTGCGGCGTTGGAACAGGCACGTCAAGGACGTTTGTTCATTTTGAACAAAATGTTGGAAGTTTTGCCGCAACCCCGCAAGGAACTTTCCAAATATGCTCCCAAAATCATTTCCTTCAATATCGATCCCGATAAGATTCGCGAAGTTATCGGCAGCGGCGGAAAAGTTATTAATAAAATCATCGAAGATACCGGCGTAAAAATCGATATCACCGATGACGGAACAGTGTTTATTGCAACTTCCGATGCGGAAATGTCCGAAAAAGCCAAGAAAATGGTGCTTGCCATTGCAAAAGACCCCGAAGTCGGCGACGAATTTACCGGCAAAGTGGTGCGCATTTTGGATTTCGGCGCATTTGTAGAACTTGCCCCCGGCAAAGACGGCATGATTCACATTTCCAAACTTGCCAAAGAGCGTGTGGAAAAGGTAACGGACGTTGTGAACGTAGACGACACCGTTGTTGTGAAGGTTATCAAAATTGACGAAAAGGGCAGAATCGA
Source organism: uncultured Oscillospiraceae bacterium (assembly GCA_964535505.1). Lineage (GTDB taxonomy): Bacteria > Bacillota > Clostridia > Christensenellales > CAG-314 > Fimimonas. Next base: position 12,619 of record CAZHUH010000009.1, on the reverse strand, counting down.
TTTGAGACTTGTAAAGAAGTTGTAAAATCCGCATTGCATCTTATCATTTGCAAAGGCTTGCGGCGTATTTGCCGCAACAATTATCATAGAACCCAAAATTTAAGGCTTGTCGAGTATTGGGGGTGCACCCCAATTTCGGCAAGCCTTGTTTGTGAGATATTACATTTTTTGTTTAAGGCGCGGCGTTACGGCTGTTCCGATTGGTTTGCCGATGCGCTGTTGTCATTGTCGGCACAGTCTGCACTGTCGCTGATTTCAGCCATGTCTGTGCCGTCTGCGCAGTTGACATTTTCGTCTTTCAGCCAATGCAACTTTTTCCACAGTTTTTCCATCGGAGCAAACAGAAGCGGATAAACGCCGAACAACACAAAGCCTATAACGGCGTATCGCACCGTGCGGAAAATGGAACTAAACCAAAAGTTCGCGTCATATTCTGGGAAAATTGCGCCCACGACAGCCTTCAAGGCGGTGTTTATGCCAAAGTATAAGCCGCCGCCCACTGCAACACGCAGCAAAATGCGCCACCAAGTTTTGGTGTTTTTGAAGTGAACAACCTTTTCTTCAAACATCACACCAAACAAAAAGCCCAACATCAAACCGTATGCGGTGAAGTAGTCGGTTGTTTTGCAGTAGAACATTCCCGCAAGCCCGATTATCGCCATTGCGCAGTATAAAACGTACTTGTTGTGCACAACCTTGTAAAGCAAGTGCACGCCAAAAACAATCAAAACGCCCAACGCCAAGCCTGCAACCACATCGGTTGGGTAGTGCGCACCAAGGTAGTTTCGCGAAAGTGCCACCAAAATTGGCACGATAATGCCGGAAATCAACAGCCACTTGTGCTTGTCGCGGTAGGTAACCGCCGTGCCCAAAAACACCGAAGTGGACTGCGAACTGTGTCCGCTGGGGAAGGAATAGCCGTCAACGTTGCGCAAATTTTTTACGCCTTCGCCTGTTGCGGCATCGTAGGGGTGCGCATCAAAAGGACGTGTTCGGCAGGCAATGTTTTTTATCATTGGGTTCAAAAGTGTCGCCGAAATCATCATAAAACTGATTTTTTCGCCGCGAGTTTTGTCAATTCCCCAATAAATCAGTCCCAGTATTGCAACCAAAATCACTTCTTCGCCGCACATGGAAATGAAGTTCATCAGATAAAACAAGAAACTGCCTTCGCCGCCCAAACTTTGCAGCCATTGAATGAAGGGAATTTCAAAGGGCAATTCCCACGTTACGCCAATTGCGGCGCTCAAAAAGTTTTGCATAGTGCCTCCTATTTTAGCGGTCGGAACAATCCGACCCGGAGCCGATTGGTTGTCTTTTGGCCAATGGCTGTGTGAACTCCGCTCGTCTGTACCGCCGAGTCAAGAACAATTCTAACCATCGCTTGCAATTTCAGTTCTGTTATATAATAAACGTTGGAGCAGGCAGCGTTACGCATTTAGATATCTCTGCTCAGGGATATTTTTATGCCGTTGGATATTTTTCTGTGATGTTGAGCCGCCTAATTTTCAACATTTGAGATAGAACTGTTATTTATGCTCAAGTTTTGGCAAAAGCACGAAAAACTTTGGCATAAAAAAGCCTGCAACAAAATGCAGGCTCTCATACTATTCGGGTTTGTTTGCAGTTCTTATGCAACGAGTGCAAACGTATGCGGTAGTTTCTTTTCCGTTGATTTCTACCTTAACTTTTTTAAGATTGGCACTGTACGTTCTGGGAGTTTTTCTGTTACTGTGGCTCACCAAGTTACCGGACATTTTGCCTTTTCCGCAAATTGCACATACTCTCGACATATTTACACCTCCGTGCAAAGATATTGTTTGTTTATTTCACGCTAAAATATAATACCATTTTTTACCGCTTTTGGCAAGTAAATTTAATCAAAAAAAGTGCCAAGACCCAAAAAAGTGAAAAAAAATTACAATATAGTTGTTTTTGGCGGAAATTTACTTGTAAAAAATCGCTTTTTGTTGTAAAATAGAATGGTTAATTGAAACAAGGCTTTTTTGCGTAATTTAATTTGAAAGTGCTTTTGCGTTTTGCGAAGTCGGCATTTACAAATGGCAACTGTGCAAGCAACCAACATCAATGCGAAATGCAAATAGGCACGCAATATCGCGGGCATATGGCATTGTTAGGCGGCGCAAAAACACTATGCCGCAAGCGGTGCAAAACCCACTATTTGGCGCTTTTGTGTTTGCTGCGATGCGCAAACTAAGTTTTTGGGGGCCTTTGTTTTCAAAAGGAGGTGGCTGATATGGCATTACGCACAAACAATTCCTACGGAACAATCACCGTTTCAGACGACGTGATTGCTTCTTTGGCAGGGCACTTGGCAACAGAGTGTTACGGTGTTGTGGAAATGGTACCTTTCGGCTTCTCCGATACCTTTACGGATCTTTTCAAACGCAATGGCATAAGTCGTGGGGTGCGTGTGGCAACCAAAGGCGACAGAATTTTTGTGGACCTGTTTGTAAAGTTTAAGTATGGCTTGCCCGTTTCGGCGACAGCGTCCAGTTTGAAAAGAACCGTCAAATACGGTTTGGAGCACTTCACGGGAATGATTGTAGATTCCATCGACGTGCACGTGGTTGGCGTCAAACTGTAAACTTCACTTTAATTCAAGGAGCATGAAATGTCTTCTGCATATTCTAACACAACGCATATAACAGCGTCCGTCATGAAGCGTATGTTTATCGCCGGCGGAAAAATGCTGGAAGTAAACAAATCTCAAGTAGACGCACTAAACGTTTTCCCCGTGCCCGATGGCGACACCGGCACGAACATGTCTTTGACGATGATGTCTGCCGTCAAAGAAATCAATTCTCTCACAAGCACCAGCATGTCGGAATTTTCCGACAAACTTGCCAAAGGCGCTCTTCGCGGTGCACGCGGCAACTCAGGCGTTATCCTTTCGCAAATTTTGAAGGGCTTTTCAAACGTTATCGCCGGTTGTGAAGAAGTGGATTCCCGTTCCTTCGCAAAAGGTTTGCGCGAAGGTGCAAAACTGGCTTACAGCGCCGTTTCCAAACCCAAAGAGGGCACGATTTTGACGGTTATCCGCGCTATGGCAGAGGAGGCCGTAGACGTTGCCAAACGCACAACCAACATCGAAAAGATGATGAACGCAGTGCTTGCCAAGGGTGAAGAAACGCTTGCTCAAACGCCCGATATGTTGGACGTTTTGAAAAAAGCCGGCGTTGTAGATAGCGGCGGATTTGGGCTTATTACCCTGTTTAAAGGGCTAATAATGGGCTACCTCGATCAGGAAGTTAGCGGTGCGGAAACTTACGCAATGCAGGAAACAAGCGGGAAACCGCAAACAATCGATTCCGATTTTCCCGACGACAGCGAACTTTTTGTAGATTACGAAAGTTTGGGCGAACTGGATTTCGGCTACTGCACGGAATTTTTCATCATAAACATCAAAAAGCGCACAACCGTTACCGATATCGACAAATTGCGCGATTATCTCAACGAAATAGGCAACTCCGTCATTTGCATTGGCGACCTTTCGCTCATCAAAGTGCACGTTCACACCAACAATCCAGGCAAAGCGTTAAGCAAAGCGCTTACTTTGGGCGAATTGGACAAGGTGAAAATAGAAAACATGATGGAACAAAATCGTCAACTTCGCGCCAAATACGAAGCGGAACGCAAGCCGATTGGGTTGTTGGCGGTGTGCTCGGGCGATGGTTTCAACGCCATTTTCAAAGATTTGTTGGTAGACCAAGTGATTGAGGGCGGACAAACCATGAACCCCTCGGCAGAAGATATTGCGTCGGCTGCGCGCAAAATCAATGCGGAAAACATCATCATTTTGCCCAACAACAAAAATATCATACTTTCTGCCGAACAATCGCGCACATTGGTGCAACGCCGAAACATTTTTGTGCTGCAAACCAAAGACGTGCCGCAAGGCATTGCTGCGGTGCTCAATTTCAACCCTGAAGCCTCCCTTTCGGAAAACTTAGAGAACATGACGGCGGCGTTTTCCACCATCGATGCAGGCGCCGTTACCTATGCCGTGCGCGACACCGTTATCGACAAGGTTTCTATCAAGAAGGGCGATGTTATCGGGTTGGATAAGGGCAGTATTGTAACGACAGGCAAAAATGTTGAAAAAGTTACTATGTCGCTTATCGACAATATGCTCACCGACGACAAAGAGGTTGTTACTTTGTATTACGGCAGCGATATAGCCGAAGAAGAAGCAGAAAAGTTTGCCGACAAGTTGCAGCAAACTTACCCCGATATCGAAATTATTTTACATTACGGCGGACAGCCGCTGTACTACTACGTTTTGAGTATAGAATAACAAGTTTTGCAGAAGCGTAGCAATTCATATCAAAAATTTTGAAGGTTTCCCATGTGGAAGCCTTTTTTATTGCATTTTGCCGATTGCGCGTTCTTATGGCGCACTTTTTCAAATAAACTACAACAAAGAAGTTTTTTCGACAAATATGTGTAAAAAGCGATGGTGTGTTTTAGTATATAATAGAAAAGCGTAAGGAGCATATTCCGACATCATAGAAAGTTCGTAGAGTTGTTCAAATGTTCAAATTACTCCGTCATTGCTAACGAATGCCGTCATGCAAGGAGCAAAGAGACAAAACAATTCGGTTGAACAAAATGCGAATTAGAATGTTTCTTGCATTAATGCGCGGATTGCCGCGGCAAGTTGCTTCGCAATGACGAATTAAACAAGAGTTTTGAAGCAACCTTGTAATTTGTTATCCAACTCACCGTCATGCTAAAGGAGTTTTGGGTGAAAAAAATAATTGTTTCCGTAAGCATCTGCATGATAGCAATTTTACTTACTTGCGGAATAGGCTGTTATTCGGTGGCGTTTTCGCAAAATAGGCGTGTGCCCATTTATTGCGTAGAGCGTGACGACAACAAAATTGCCATAAGTTTCGATGCCGCTTGGGGTGCCGACAAAACGGAAAAAATAATGGATGTTTGCGACAGCTACGGCGTAAAAGCCACCTTCTTTTTGGTGGGGTTTTGGATGGAAAAATATCCCGAAATAGTGAAGGAAATTTCCGAGCGAGGCTTTGAAATCGGCACGCACAGCGCAACCCATCCGCAAATGAGCAAACTAAGCAAAGAGCAGTGTGTTCAAGAACTTCAAAGCAGTTGCAAGCAAATTTTTGAACTCACCGGCCGCCCGGTTACACTTTTTAGACCACCATTCGGCGACTACAACAACACCCTTTTGCAGGTGTGCGACAACCTTGGACTATATGCCATTCAGTGGAGCGTGGACAGTTTGGATTGGAAAGGGCTCTCTGCCGAGCAAATTGCCGTGCGCGTTCAAAAGGCGCAAAGCGGCGACATCATTTTGTGCCACAACAACAGCGACCACATTGTGGAAGCATTGCCCCTTATTTTTGAGTGGGCAAAGCTCAAAGGACTGGAATTTTGCCCGATAGGACAACTGATATACACGAAAAATTTCACAGTAGATTCTTCCGGCAAGCAAATTGCCGTGCAAGACTGAAAACACAATTTCGTTGATACGTGTGTGCGAAATTAGTCAATTTTGTCGTTTGACAAACACATTGACCGACAAGCCAAAGCAGAGGCGGGTTGCAGATTGCTGACTTTCAATTGCTAGACAAGGGGCGTACGTGACAGCATGATTTTTTTGTTGCACTATATCCGCACTACCAACCGTTCGTCACCGGCGGCGCAGGCCCGCAAGATGCTCCAATATATGCCTTTGCGCAAATTTAAGATACAGAAGGAGAACACAACTATGGACACAAACATGCAAAACAATTCCGTAACGCTTTCGGGCGAAATTGTAGAGGCACCAAAGTTTTCGCACGAGGTTTACGGCGAAAAGTTTTTTGAAATAACTTTGTCCGTCAAGCGGCTTTCGGGTATGGAAGATCTTTTGCCCGTTTCCGTTTCGGAACATTTGCTTTCGGGCTGCACGGCTTTGGGCGAAAAAGTTACCGTATGCGGTCAATTTCGCAGTTACAACAAAACTGTCGAGGACAAAAGCAAACTGATGCTGACGGTTTTTGCGCGTGATGTTTTGCCTTTTGACGAAACCATCAACCCCAACACGCTGGAACTTCGCGGCTACGTTTGTAAACTTCCCGTTTTTCGCAAAACTCCTTTTAATCGCGAAATTTGCGATATTTTGCTGGCAGTTAACCGTCAATATGGCAAAAGCGACTACATTCCGTGTATTGTTTGGGGAAGAAATGCGCGTTTTGCCCAAAACCTGCCCGTTGGCGAACACGTAACCGTTTGGGGGCGCGTGCAATCGCGCAACTACCAAAAGAAACTGCCTGACGACACCGTGGTAACTCGCACTGCCTACGAAGTTTCCGCCAACAAAATCGAAGTGGTGGATTCCGGCGTTTTGACGGGAGTGCCCGGCGACGTTGGCTTGCGCATTTGACGGAAAAGCTTCCGTTTGTTGTAAAGAAGCCGGCTTTTGAAACCCAAATATTTGCGCAGAACGACAAAAATGCCCATGCATACTTTGCATGGGCATAAATTCTGCCTTAATCAACATTCAATGTAATCTTTTCCGACTCAAATAAACGTCAACGCTTTCACACAGAATTTTGCAATAAGTCGTTACAAATTTCCCGCATTTTTTTCGTCGTTCGCATTCAACGGTTTCTTTTCTTTTGCGGTAGTGCTGTCATCAGGGTTCGACAGTTTTTTCTCCGTACCGATACGGCGTTTGCGTTTTACAGATTAACTGTTATTCTTCTTCCGCAGTGGAAGCAGAACGTTTGCGGCGGCGTTTGCGTCTTACAAACACCGAAAAGAAAATTATCGCCAAAAGCACCGCAACACTCAAAATGGATATTCCCACAATGGCGTTGGTTGTTATGCTGTGCATATCGATAAGGTATTTGCTTGTTACCCAACCGTAGGTGGTGGTGCCGTCGTTTTGACGAATTTCGATAAACGAAGCGCCGTTTTCTTCCCTTACAACAACCACGTGTGTGCCGGAATAGAGTTTTATTTCTCCTGCCTCGTTGTAGATTGTTTCGTTGTCTTCCATTGCGCTTGTGGCGTAGAGTTTCACCGCTTCAAACAACGAAGCGTTTATTTTGCGATAGCCCAAAACAGGCATGCCGCCATCTTCCGCGGCGGAAACGTGAAATTTGCCGACATTTTTGCAAGGCACAAATCCGCGTTGGCTGTTGTTTTCGCCATAGGCAACGTAGAACCATTCAACATTGGTGCCGTCAGACTTGTATTCAACAAACTTTTGCAAAATAAGTGCGCTTTGCGGATTTGTTATCGATTGCGAAAAGGTGGTGCAGACGCTGTCGCTTAGCGGCAGTTGATACACAAACACTGCGTTTGCGGAAATGAATTGGGCGTTGTAGGTAACGTCCCCGCTCACACTGGTGTCGATAATTTGCAAGTTTTCGTCATTTTCCGGCACAACCGCGCCCTTGGTTTTTTCTATCCAAGCGAATTTGTCGCCAATCAAAACGTAGTAGAAATCGGAGTTTTCCGCACCGTCGTAGTCCAAAATTATAAATTGGTCGCTTAAATCTGTCAAAACGTTGGGAATGCTTGTTTCGTCGTCGGCGGTTCTGTAAGCAATGTTGGTGGGGTAGCCCAGCGATTTTGCCAACGTAAACCCTGTAAGTTCTGCCGAACTTGGCGTCGTTTGCGAAATGGTATCGGTGCCCACGGTAAATTGAAGTTCAAACTGCGAAGTTTCGCTGTTGTAGTTGTAAACGTCGATTTTGTATTCGTTGTTCAACAAAGCAATTTTGTTTGCGCAAAAACATCCGTCCAAAATTTGTGTTTCGCTGTGGATAATTTCATTTTCGGCGCTTGCGGAAAACTCTCCGCTAAGTTCCGTCAAAGTGCGCACGCTGCTTCCGCCAAACAGCGCTACGTTGCTTACACCGTTCACTGTGTAGTTGAACATTCCTTTCAAAGAGAATGCCGTGCCGTAGTTTACGCCGTTGGCGTTAAGTTTGTCCGTTTCGTCGTATCTGTCGCGCAACGCACCTGCTTGAACGGACATTTTTATGCGTTTTAACGAGGTGGTTCCGTTTTCGTTTTTGGTGAAGTAGATGTAGTTTCCGTCATCGGCAGTTGCGCTAAGCAACGACATTGCATTTTCCGTTCGGCTGTCGGCGGGGAAATCCTCTTCGCTCGATTTGTAAAAAATGCGCCCTTGCGCATAAAGTGCGGTGCTGTACCCCAACAAAGTGTTGTAGGTGTAGTCTGTAACGTTGATGTCGGCGTAGGAAAACTTCAAAGAAAGTTGCATATTTGCCACCGAAAGCACGTCCACGCAATCGGCGTACATAACGTACAAATCGCCGTTTATTTCGGCAATGTTTACCACCGGTTTTTGGGTGGTGTAAAAATATTTGCGTTGGGGGCTATCGCCGGAAATATCTATCCCGTGAATAACGCTTTGACCCTCGTCTACGTTATCCGCCACAAAAACGTAGTTGCCAACGGCAGCCACAGCCACGGGGTTTATCAGGCGGACATTGACGCCGTAACCGGAAGCCGTGTCCGCAAAAGCCGTGCCAGGCAAAATTGCCAGAACAAGCAACGCTATCAAAATGCAAAGAAAAGAGATTTTTTTCATTTACTTTTGTGAACTCCGTTTGTATTTGTTTGAAACGCAAGTTGTCTTGCAAAGCGCAAGTTTCAAATTGCATGTTCAAACCACATTGTTTTTCGCAAAGGCTTGTTGAGAAGTTTCGGCAAAAATTTGTTGCGGAAGTTTGTTGAATAACATTGGCGGCTTTTTGGCAGAGTTTGCGGAAAAATCTCGGCAAAAGCGACTCGGCAAATGTTTGGAAAAAATTTATTCAAACTACGCAACGTTTTGCGCCCTAAAACGAAAAGATAACGCATTTGCGCACTCAAATTTATTTTATTGTTAACTTCTAACTGACCCTTGAAACACATATAACTATCAGTTTATATATTATATCAAATATTACTTCATTTTTCAACAATTTGCGACACTAAAATATCAGAAATTTTTCCACCTGTGCGATGGGCGGCGATTTGTGCTGTGGTGCGGTGCGTTTGACGCCCGCGCGGGTTGGTACAACAGAGCAACGAGCGGTGTATTGTCGGTGGCGTGAACATTTCGCCGCAAAAATATAATGTGCATCAGCTCACAGCCCCAGCCATTGCCGACAACGTTTATACGCTCGGCATTTATGAGAGTAGTAGAGTGTTTTTTGTGCGTTTTTCCGAAATCTTCACGATAAGAAGCGCTTTTGCGCCGTTGCGGCAGTGTAGCGGAACATCGGTTTGTCGGCTGGATTCCGTCCGTATTTTCGTTGGCGCGGTGTTCTAAAATTTTTGCGATAAAAAGCGCTTTTGTGGAGTTTTCGACAAAAAAATCATAAAAAAATCCCAAAAAAAGTTCCGAAAAATACAAAAAACTGCCAAACAGTTGGCAGTCTTTGTGTGATATTATGGCAACGAAAATTAGAACAAATGTTCGAAAAGCGAGAAATTGGAGGTGAAAACATGAATTACGAATTGACTATTTTGCGGGGAATTTCCGCTTGCAAAAAACAGTTGGCGCAACTCAACAAACAGTGTATGGAGTTTGCGCTGAACACTTTTTCTTCGCAGTGTAGCGGTGGCACCTATGCTCAGGCGGTGTCGCTTGCCGAATTGGTTTTGAAGCGCAACCGACTTCAAAACTATCTCGATGCCGTTTTTCAGGTGTTTTTGCAAATGCCCAAGGGTTATGGGGCGCTGCTGAAAGCAGTGTACGTAAAGCGTATTCCGCGCGAAACGTTGGCAACAAAGTATAATGTTTCGCTTTCTACCGTTTATCGCAAATTGGCAAAGGCTCGCAGTAGTTTTAAAAGTAAAATGGATTCACTGCCGCAATATGTTGTTCCGCAGGAACTTATCGAATACCTCGTAGGCAATGACAATCCGTAGTCTACACATCTTCAAACACGTCTTTCTTTTTCAAGTTGCCGGGCAAAAACAGCGCAAGGCAAATTCCCAAAGCCAAAAGTGCAACAAAAACTATCAAAATAATTTCCGTTGTGCCTGCGGCGGTTTGCTCTTTTGTCGGTTGAGACTCGGTTTCGTTTACCTTTTCGCTTGACGTATTAGGCGTTGGGGTGGGCGTCGCAACGACTTCTTCAACAAGGGGCGTTGGGTGCATATCGATAATCGGCTTGGTAACACAATTTGCCAAAACGTAGCCGAATTTGCCGCAAAAGTATACGTAGTACCAAGTTTGACCGTAACTTTCCGTCATGCCGTAATAACTCATTTTTTGCGAATTTGTTATGGTGATTATGGTGTCGGATGACGGTGTGGGGGTGAGTTTCAACTGTGCCGAATCGGCGTCGACAACAATTCGTTCGGTGGGGTAATAGGGCGTTTTTGGCTGTGCGTCGCAAATTTCCACTTCCGAACGCCAAACGTAGCCGGTTATTTGCGGAAAATTAGCTTCGTTTTCCATAACGGACACCAAAAACAAACTGCCTTCCTCCGACAACACTCTCAAGTAGAAGCTTACGGGAAGTTGAAACAGAATTTTCGAACTTTCCGCCGTGGCGTAAAGACAAACGTTTTCGTCTACAACGCGCACCCATTCCACCCCTTCGGCAAAGGCAGTGGTGGGCATGCAGGCAAACACACAGCATATTGCAAGTACAACACACAAAATTTTCGTCATAAATGTACCTCTCTCAACCGTGTGCGCAATATTTTCCCTCAATTGTCGGTGCGCTGTGGGCGGACGTGTTAGTTGGTGACGCAAGCGTCGCAACAGTCAATCTACAACCCATATTTGTTCGGGTGCACTTGAGCGGTGGGCGATGAGCCTGCGCGGTCGGCGGCGTGTTTATTGCGTGATGTATCATTATAAAGAGATGACACGATCACAACTTTGACTCGCACTGTTTGCTTTGTTGAGACAATTTGAGCGCACGACGGTTTCTTGTGACAAATTATAATCTGTGCGGCAGAAACAATATTGGCAAAAATTGCCGTATATTCGCTTTTTTGGGCAATGTGCAAGCAAAACGCTGTTGCGCCAAGTTTGAATGGGGCGGTGTGGGCATATTGTCGCTTATATTTGTGTATTTTGCCAGAGATTCGCAAAGTTGCCGGTTTGTTTGCAGAATAGCCGTTTTTTTTAGTAATCGGCGGTTTTGGGGAGCGTGTCGTTTTCAAAAGCAGATTCGGCGTGTTATTCGCGGCATTGTTTGCACTGTCGGCGTATTGTCTGAAGTTTTCATCACAATGATTTAAGGAGTATTATGCAAGAAATATTACAACGGCTAAAACAAATCGAATCGGAAGAGGCGCGGCGAAAGTCGTGCCCTTTAGCTCGATACAACAAAACGAAAGTTCACAAAAAGCAAATGGCCTTTCATCAATGTCAAAAGCGCAATCGTTGGGTTTTCGGCGGCAATCGCAGTGGCAAAACGGAGTGCGGCGCGGTGGAAACGGTGTGGCTTTCTCGCGGAATTCATCCTTTCAGACCAAACAAGCCAAACACAAGTTGCTGGGTGGTTTCACTTTCGCAGCAGGTGCAGCGCGACGTTGCCCAACAGAAAATTTTGCGGTATTTGGACAAAAACTGGATAGAACAAGTTGTTATGCAATCCGGCTCGAAGGGCAGCCCCGAATACGGCATAATCGACTACTTGGTTATCAAAAACGTTTTCGGCGGCAGTTCCAAAATCGCCTTCAAAAGTTGCGAGGCGGGGCGCGAAAAGTTTCAGGGCACCTCGCTGGATTTTGTATGGTTCGACGAAGAGCCGCCAAAGGACATTTACGAAGAGTGTCGAATGCGCATTTTGGACAAATCCGGCGAGATTTTCGGCACAATGACGCCGCTGAAGGGCTTGACGTGGGTTTATGACGAAATTTACTTGAACAAAAACCGCAGCGAACAGGTGTGGTGTGAGTTTATGGAGTGGGCGGACAACCCCTATTTGCCGCAAAGTGAAATAACGGCTATGTCCGAGACGCTTTCCGCCGATTCGTTGGAGTCGCGCAGATACGGGCGTTTTCAAGCGTTCGGCGGCTTGGTTTACGGCGAATTTTCCGAACAGAACGTTGTGGATCCATTTGATATTCCGCCCGAGTGGCAAGACACCCTTTCAATCGACCCCGGGCTGAACAACCCCCTTTCTTGCCATTGGTACGCACGCGATTTCGACGGCAACGTTTATGTTGTGGCAGAGCACTACCAAGCCAAGCAAGATGTGGCGTTTCACTCGCAAAGAATTAAGGAAATTTCCGAAAAACTCAATTGGCACAAGGACAAATTCGGGAGAATTTCCGCCCTTATCGACAGCGCCGCCAACCAACGCACGCTGAACGGCGCCAAAAGCGTTTCGGAACTGTTTTCCGAAAGGGGCATTTCGGTAAATCCGCGCGTAAACAAAGATTTGTACACAGGCATAAACAAAGTGAAAAGTTTGCTGAAACCTCTTTACGGGCCGCCCAAATTGTTCGTTTTCAGTTGCTGTGTGAACATGATAAGGGAATTTAAGGGATACTTTTGGAGCAGCGGCGATACCCCCGTGAAAAAGGACGACCACGCAATGGACGAACTTCGTTACTACGTTTGTTCGCTTGGAGATATCAACAAACCGCCCCA
>CAZHUH010000008.1:10612-52027 GCA_964535505.1 uncultured Oscillospiraceae bacterium | reverse complement strand
TAATAAATGTCGGTGTGATAGTATAACAATTTATAAGCGCTTAGTTATGTTTCTTTGCTTTTGGCTTTTGCGTCCCAACATTTGACAAAGCACCAAAAAGAAACGCCTACGGAGTGAGAAACTTCGAGAGATTCCGTAAAAGAATACTGCTCGCCTGTGGATAAAAGAAAGACTTCCTCCACTGCAGTGCTGCAGTGGAGGAAGCACTAAAAAACTAATTATACATTGGAATAAAATTACTTCCACGCCAACATTTGACAAAGAGCCATTTTTTTGTGTATGTTTGTTAGAAATTTTACTTTTTGTTTGTGCGTTGATTACGCAAAACCGCTGGCGTTGATTTCAATCTGACATCAAATTTCATATGTGCGCCAAGCAACGCCATTTTTTCAATGTCAAACTATCTTTGCAACACCGCTTGAATTGACCCTTCTTCAAACATCAAGCTGCCGTATTGTGCCTACTTAAGGATATTTTCTTCAGCGCCAACGCAACTTGCGCGCCACGCAACACCATTTTTTAGCGCAGTTTCGTTCGAGCGCAAACGCAAAACTTCAGCCTTGTGCCAAAGCAAAACTATTCTTCTTCATCATCCAAAGAGATGGATTGTGCAAAATCGAAGGAGAGTCCGTTGTTTTTGAGGAATTTGTCAAAACCGGACAATTTTGTAATTTTGCCGTTGTAGTAGTTTTCCTTCAAACTTTCGAGATTGGCGTCCGAAAGGATTGAAGATTGACTCTCAAAATAGGTTGTGAACATTCTGTATTCTGCGCTGTCGGTTACGAACAAATTGTTTTGGAAATCTATCGTTTGTGCGGTAACCTTAGATGAGAAGTACACAATGTGCACGCCGTAGGAAGAAATACCAATGCTATATGTTCCGCCGTTTGCACCGTTTGCCAATTCGTAAGCTTCGTTCGCGGCATCTACAAATTCATCAACCCATGGAGACGTGTAACTTGCAGGAACTTCTCCCACGCGCACCACGTAGTCGTAAATCGTTGAGTGTTGAGCAACGTCGGTGTTATATTGCTTCATCAGTTCCACAATAGTTTGGGTTTCGTCTTTGCCTTCCATTACCGCAATGGTGCCATCGGCTTTGAGATATTGTCCCAATGCGCCATCGGGGTTAACCACCACTTTGCCATCTTGCAATTTGAACAAGTTTTCCACCTTGGCGTAGTTGCCGTCGTCATCCTTTTCGCTAAGGTAATCCTCTGCAACAATTTGTGCGGCAAACTCGTTTCTCTTGGCAATGTAGAGGTCGTTGTCGGTAGAACCGAGTTGTTTTTGCAAGTTAGACAAAATCGTTACTTGTTCGGTGCTGAACGGAATGAGAATGTTCTTCACAAAAATGTAGGAATCGGCGAATTCTTCGGGAACGTCGAAGATATAACTCGTGTCGGACAAATCTTCAATGTAGGAAACAAAGTCTTTGTTGATTTGGAACTTTGCCGTTTGGTTGGATTTGAGTTTTTCGTATTCGCTTTGAAGGGTTGCCAACGTTTTTTGAAGGTCGGTTGTGTCGATAACGTTGTAAATGCTGTAGTTATACTTTGCAATTATCAACGAAATAATCATTTCTTCCGTTTGGTTTGCAACAAGTTTTTCAACGCTATATTTGTAGTTGTACATAACGTTCTTCTTGTATTGAGCAAGTGCAAGTTCTTGCCAAGATTTAAGTTGGTCAAAGGTGATTTCTTCATCGTCTTCCAGGCGTTCGTTCAATTCGTCCACCTTGGCTTGTCCTGCTTGTTCTGATGCGAAAATATATTCGTCTACGGAAAGAGACGTGCCATCCAAATTAGGATAGTACTTTTCTACATATTCGTCCATTTCATCGTTGTGTAAATTTTGGTTGAAAAGATATTCGGAATAGGTTTTGCTGTCACCGAAATCGTCGTATTCAACAAAATCTCTGGAAGTATCTTCAGTTTCCGCATCTTCGAGTTCGTAACCATCGGCTTCAATGTAGTCTTCCACAATTCCGTCGAGGGTGTTGAACAACAAATATTTCACGTAGCGAACGGCATAAGCCAATTCGTCTTCGTCCAAGTAGTTTGCGTTTGCCAAACCCAAATCGTTTGCATGACTAAACGTCGGAACGCCGCTTGTGGTTTTGTAAGCGTCCAACTTCATATATTGAGTGTATAACGATTCGATGGCAATATCCAAAATGCTGTCAAGTGTGATGTAGCCTTGTTGAATATAACTGTAATAGCTGTTATAGTAGTTGTTGAAAGTGTCGATTAGCTTTCCGATTGTAATTGTTTCTGCGCCTACTTGAATTGCTGCCGTTGCACGGTATTTTTCAGTGTTTTTGGTAAATGCACCGCATCCGCAGAGAATACCGATGGTTAGCACTGCAACCAACAACAAAACCAGCACTTTACTTGCTTTTTTCATTTTATACTCCTGAATTTTGTGTGTTCGACGATTTTGTGTATACAAACACTCATACTTAATTATTATACATTTATCTTTGATAAATGGCAAGCAATTTGTCGAGATTTTGTGCCACTAATATTTTGTTGAGCAAAAATTTTTGCGGCAAAAACACTTTTGTAAAGTTTTGACGGAAAAATTGCGCAATTTTTCAAAAAATTGACAAAGAAAATTTCCGTTTGGGCGAAACGGATTTCTAATTTTTTTTCGCCGCCGCAAAACGTTTTTCACCTTTTCTACACCGCCTCAAATCGTCTTATTTAACTTTCCAAGCGCATCGCCTATAACATGGCAGAGATGAGATTCATTCACTCTTTACTCGTTTTTCTTCTATTGCTCTTCGTTTTCAGTCGTTTACGGCTGAATCTTTTTCAAAAATTCTTCAATCGCATCCATAAGGCGGAATTTTTGCAAATAGTCGGTTGAGGCAAACACTATGCCGTAACTGCCCGACGAAGCGGAAACCCTGTCGTCGGAATCGTTCAAAGCGTCGAAAACTCGCTTATTCATCATGCTTTCTTTGTCGGCAAAGGTAATTTCGCCCCTGCCCGGTTTAATGGAAACTTTGCAAACGTATGCTTTGTTGGCAAGCAGTTTTAACCGTGCCACTTTTAGCAAGTTTTCCACCGGACGAGGCATTGCACCGTAAATTTCTTGCAGTTGAGTTTTCACTTTTTCTGTTTCTTCCAAAGTTTGGCAAGAAGCCAACTGCTGATAGAAATCCATTCGTTCAGACTGCACCGCAATGTAGTCGTCGGGGGCGTAGGCCTCTATGTCTACTTCCAAATCGGTGTTTATCTTGCGTTCGGGCTTTTCGCCCTTCAATTCCGCCACCGTTTCTTTAAGCAAGCGCGCATACATTTCGTAACCAACTTTCATCATGTGGCCATGCTGTTCGCGCCCTAAAATGTTGCCGGCACCGCGAATTTCCAAATCCTTCATGGCAATTTTGAAACCGCTGCCCAACTCGCTGTATTCCGTAATGGACGACAGACGTTTGTAGGCTTCTTCTGGCAAAATTTTGTCCTTTGGGTAGGTAAAATAAGCATATGCCAAGCGATTGCTGCGCCCCACCCTGCCGCGAAGTTGATACAGTTGAGAAAGTCCCAATTTGTCGGCATCGCACACGATTATGGTGTTGGCGTTGGGGATATCAATGCCGTTTTCGATGATGGTTGTGCACACCAAAACGTTGCCGCTGCCCTCCGAAAAGGAAAACACCGCGTCTTCCAACGCGTTTTCGTCCATTTGCCCGTGCGCCACAATAACTTTGGCATTGGGCACCAAATCGCCGATTTTCGCGGCAAAGCGGTCTATCGTTTGCACGCGGTTGTACACACAAAACACCTGTCCGCCGCGAGCAAGTTCGCGCGTGATAACGTCGGCAATCAAAGCGTCGCTTTCTTCCACCACATAGGTTTCCACCGCCATTCTTTCCATGGGAGGAGTGGTTATTGTGGAAATGTCCCTAATGCCGGAAAGAGCCATATGGAGCGTGCGCGGAATGGGTGTTGCCGAAAGGGTAAGCACATCGACGTTGGTTTTGAGGGATTTTATTTTTTCCTTGTGTTCCACGCCGAAACGTTGCTCTTCGTCCAAAATAAGCAACCCCAAACGGGCAAATTTGATATCTTTGCTTAACAGCCTGTGGGTACCCACAACAACGTCTATCTCGCCTTTTCCCACGCCTTCAACAATTTTGCGCTGCTGTTCGGCGGTGCGAAAACGGTTAAGGCATTCCACGTGAATATCAAAATGCGACATGCGCTCGAAGAAGGTTGCGTAGTGCTGTTCTGCTAAAATGGTTGTGGGTGCCAACACCGCCACTTGATAGCCGTTGGAAACAACGTCGAAAGCGGCGCGCATTGCCACTTCCGTTTTGCCGAACCCCACGTCGCCCACCAAGATTCTGTCCATAATGCGATCGGAAGTTAAATCTTTGGTGATTTCTTGCTGACATTTCAGTTGGTCATCGGTAGCTTTGTATGGGAAATACTGCTGAAACTCCTCTTCAAGATAGGTATCTATGTGATATTTGAAGCCGCGCGCCTTTTCCCTTTCGGCATAAAGTTTCAAAAGGTCGATGGACATTTCCTTTATGCTCGATTTCACTTTGCCTTTTACTTTGGCAAAATCTTCGCCGCCGATTTTGGAAAGGGTGGGGTTTTCGCCGCCGCTGTAGCGCGAAAGCAAGTTGGTGGCGTCCACCGGAACGTAGAGCCTGTCGCCGTGCTTATACAGAACAACGACATAGTCTTTTACTTCGCCTGAGGGAGAAGTTATTTTTTGAATGCCTTCGCAAAGACCTATGCCGTGCACATCGTGCACCACGTAGTCGCCCTTTTCCACAGACAAAAACGCCTGCTTTTTGTTTTTGTGCAGCGTTTGTTGCGAAAGTCCTCGTCCCAAATCGCGCGTGCCTATAACCGCCAACTTGTTGGTGTGCGACACAAAGCCTTTTTCCACACCGATGGGCAAAATAAGGGCGTCAGCTTGGTTTTGAGAGAGTTTTTCGCCGCATTTGCAGAATACTCCGTATTCTTTAAGTTTTTCCGTTACCGGTTGAACCCCGTCCGTTCCGGCAAATATCACAGTGTCGTAACCGAGACGTTTCCAGTTTTTTACGTCGGTTGCCAACGCTTCGGTAGAAACGGCGTAGTTTGCCACGGCGCCAGTTTTGAAATTGTGTATAGACAACGGTTGAAACTGCGATTGATAAGGCAAAGTTTGCAGCAAAATTTGCGGAAATTCCGTTTGAAACAGCGTGGATTTTTCCGCCAACGCCGAAAAGTGTATGGGAAGCGCTTCGCCTGCTTGCGTTAGATTGGCAACACGTTGAGAATGTTCGTTGTACAAAAAATCCACACGCGAGCTTAGGAGTTTTGGCTCGTCCCAAAACACCGTTGTGTCGCACGGCAGGTAGTCCCAAAGGCGAGACGATTGCACAAAGGGGGTAAGCCAAAGGTTATCTACCCTGCCGCCGCCTGCCGAGACTGTTAATTGCGACAAAATTTCCGCAAGGCGGGCTTTGGCGTTTTCCGAAAGTTTTGCTTTTTCGGCAACTTTTTGTATGGCGGAAATTTTTTCCACCGGGAAGCCGCTTGTGTCGTAGAGGGGGTAAATTTCCACACGATCGGCACTTTGCGAAGCGGAATCGGATACAAGTTTGACGTCCTCTGCCAAATCGTCGAAAAAATCGATGCGAAATCGCTTGCCGAAGGGCATGGAAATATCCAAAATGTCTCCACGCATGACAAATTCGCCTTCGGAAGAAATGCCGTCCACCCGAACGTAGCCGCAAGAAACAAGTTTTTTAACCACCTTGAATGTGTCGTAGTGCCCGCCCTTTTTTAGGGTGAAACAATCTGCTGCAAAATTTTGTCGCAGCGGGAAAAACTGCATCAGCGATTCCACGGTGGTTACTGCGGCGTTGGCTCCGTGCAAAATTTCAAAAAGCGCAAGGTTGCGTTGGTAGACGGAATTTTTGGAGTTGCCACGCTTGAACAGCAAAACATCATCCTTGGAGGGGAGGTACACCGTTTGCGGCAACAATGCGCTTACAGTGCGGAACACACGTTGTGCTTCGACGTAGTCGCTTGTTACGTAGAGAGCAAATCCATTTACGTTGGCGGCGATAAAGGGTTTTTCGCCCGGTTGCACGCCAAAAGCCGCGATAATTTTTTTATCGCGGGTGTCGTTAAGCAAATTTTTGTATGCTTGCGTGTTGTTTAGTCTGTCAAAAAAATAGAACATAACGCTTGTTATTACGGCAAAATCGTCGCCTATACGATATATTTTAGCACTAAAACGCAACGTTGTAAAGTAGAGAATAGTGCAAGCAAGATTGTGTGAGCGATTTTTCATAGCCCGATATTGAAAATTTCGAGAAGTATTGCAACAAACCTTAACAAAAAACAAAAATCTTGCGAAATTTTCCATCGGCAAGACACACTAAAACACCCGTCGCAACACAATATAGACAAAGACGCACCGACGTATTTACTTTTTGCGCAAAACGTGCTAAAATATAAGTTGAATGATTTTGAAGGAAGAAAAGTTTGAAAAACATACATCACGGGATACTGCGTTCTGCATACCTTTTGCCTCGGTTACGTATGTTTAGTACGAGCCCCTCGGCAAAGCCGCGCACGCTAGGTCAGCCGTGCGTCTGTTTACCAAACAATTTTGCAACGGAGGTCATAGTCTAAACTATGTATTTGGTGATCGGGCTTGGAAACCCCGAAAAAAAATATCTCAACACTTGGCACAATGCAGGATTTTTGTGCTTGGACAAAGTTGCGGAGCTGCTAGCCGTAAGCTTTGACAAGGCGGAATGCAAAAGCATGACGGCACACGCCAAAGTGAACGGTCAAAAGGTGATTTTGGCAAAACCGCTGACGTATATGAACCTTTCAGGCGAGGCAGTGCTAGAACTTGTGCACAAATACAAGGTTGAAAAGGGCAATTTGGTTGTTATCTACGATGATGTGGATTTGCCGCTGGGCAGTGTGCGCATACGCAAAGAAGGCTCGGCAGGCACTCACAACGGAATGCGAAACATCATTCAGATGATTTCCACCACCGATTTTGCGCGCGTGCGCATTGGCACGGGGAAAGAAACACCCATAGCGCTGATTGACTTTGTGCTTTCGCAAATAACGGAAGAGGACCACAAAATTTTGAATCCTGTGTTGGATTCCGCTGCACAAGGCGTTTGCGAATTTGTGAACGGAACGGACATTGACATTGTTATGCAAAGACACAACACCTCAAAGTAGCTTGGTTCGCAAAACAGAATGCTTTGCCGACGTCTAAAATCCAGTGAAAAGCCAACAGTAAGTTTGGCGCAATGCCTTCATATAAACAATTAGGGGTGTCGCATTAATCACATAAAAGGCAAAAGATTTGTACAAATACGCAAAAGGGTATCGAACACAATGTTTCGGTACCCTTATATTTGAATTTTGCGCTGCCGTTAACGTAAAAATATTTAATGCGACAGCCTCCGTTTTTTATTCATGTTTTCGGCACTACGTATCGCATTTCGGCACTACGTTGTGCCGTTTTTGTATTAAAACGAACAAGAACAAGCCTAAAAAGCCGAGGGTGCAAACACAACATTTACATACTTGCGTTTACCGCTATGCAAAAACTTTTCTTTGACTATTTTGCCGTCAACTATATTTCAAACAAATTTGCCGAGAACTATTTGCAAAGCAATTTTGCCAGTTGCGCAATATCTTCGCGGTTTTGTTGCGAAAGCGCAGACACCACCGTAACTTTGCCCAAGATGGTAACGTTTTTGCTGTTGGCAAAGGCGTCGGCAATAAGTTTGCCTGCAACCGGCGCCCAACTGCCGTTTTCGATGATAGCAATTGCGCGATTTTGGTAGTTACGTTCCGTCAAATCGGTAATAAATTCGCGCATGAAGGGAAAAATTTGCAAATTGTAGGTGGTTGTTGCCAACACCAATTTGCCGTAGCGGAAGGCATCCACCACCGCTTCGGACATGTCGCTGCGCGCAAGATCCTTCAAAACCACTTTGGGGCAGCCATTATTTTGCAGTTCTTCCGCCATAAATTCCGCCGCTTTGCGCGTGTGTCCGTAAACGGAGGTATAAGCCACCAAAACGCCGTCGCTTTCGACGCCGTAACTAGACCAAATATTGTACAGATTGATGCAGTAACCCAAGTTTTCCGCCAAAACCGGGCCGTGCAATGGGCAAATCGCGGAAATCTGCAGCGCGGAAACTTTTTTGAGCAAAGTCTGCACTTGCATTCCGTACTTGCCTACGATGCCGAAGTAGTAACGACGTGCTTCACAAGCCCAATCTTCATCGGCATCAAGCGCACCGAATTTGCCGAAAGCGTCGGCAGAAAACAGCACTTTGTCGCACTCGTCGTAGGACATCATAACTTCCGGCCAGTGCACCATAGGCGCAAACACAAATTTCAAGACGTGTTTGCCCAAACTTAGGCTTTCGCCATCCTTAAATTCCAATTTTTGATAGGACGTATTGCCGAAATAATTGTTTAACATGGCAAACGTGCGAGCGTTGCCTACCACGGTGGCGTTGGGATAAATTTTCAAAAAGTTTGCAACGTTTGCAGAGTGGTCGGGTTCCATATGGTGCACTACAAGGTAATCCGGTTGACGCCCGTCAAGTTCGGTGGCAAGGTTAACCAGCCATTCGCCGGCAAAATGTTCGTCCACTGTGTCTAGCACTGCAATTTTTTCGTCCATTACAACATAGCTGTTGTAAGCCATACCATTGGGCACGTGATAAAGCCCCTCAAACAAATCTATTTGGTGATCGTTTACTCCGATGTATTTGATATCCTGCGTTATCAACATAACTTCTCCTAAAACTGCCGTAACCTATGCGTCTTGCACGGCTTTGTTTATCAATTCCTGAACTTGTTCCTTGGTCATCGGCTTGTAAGTGCCGTCCTTTTGAAGGAAATTTTCCTCTTTTACCACATTATAAGAGATGTCGATCTTGTCGGCTTTGCGAGCGGAAGACCTAACGGATATCACCAAATAACCGATATATTGCCCATCGGAAACGACCATCATTTCAACAATGGCTTTTTGCTGCTTGTCGAGATAATTTTGATTTGGCATCCAAGTCAAAGGATTGTCGGCAGTGGCATTTTTACTTGTCGTATCTATTATCTCATCACCGACATACGTTGTGGTTTTGCTTTGATAAACGCCATCCAACGTTGGGGTAATGCTCAAAAACGGCGGAACAAAGAGTTCAAAATCGATGGTAATGACGTCGAAAGACACCATTGACTGGTTATTACACCCAACAAGCGCACCGCACAACAACACAGCCAGCAATGCGATTGCAACAATAGATATGTTTTTTTTCATAATTATGACTATGACCTCCTGTCACAAAATTGTTTGGAAAACAGACTCGCGTTATGCAAAGTTTGCGTGATTTGCCAATGAAAGCGTACACAGTTGCAAATGACTTCGTCGTCGCGAACTGCGCTTTCAATCGATTTTGTCCACATCGCCGACTACTTAACCACGTTGTTCCGACTTCCATAAAATATTTATAATCTTTTGTATGAGCTTTTTTACGCAAGCAAAAGACGGTATCACACGATGTATGTTTTTCAAACATTTCTCTTCAAAACGGCATAAAAGGTTTTTGCCTGTTACTTGCCGTTTTTTGTTTTTGCGCAAGCCCTGTGAAAAATATTTTGAAAAGAAAAAAGCAGACATTATTAGGCAAACAACTAATTACACCTTTTTCACACGCATTTGAAACAACATTTGACAACCGAACTCTGCATCACAATGATAAACAAATTGCGCCTTTTTGTCAAGCATATGAGACTGTTTGAATATCTGTCAAAACACCAAAGCTTTGCACTTCGGGCTACCAATGGTCGCCCCTATATTTTGCGTTGTAAAAAGCCGATAACCTTTTCCACCCCCGGCATTTGACAAAAACTTAACTGTTTACACTTGTTAGCCATATTTCTTGGCTGTTGGGATTTCGTCCCCAAACATTTGACAAAGAGCCTAAAATTACTTCTGCCCCGGCATTTGACAAAGAGCCGATTGTTCTTGCCCCGATATAGCAAAAAGTTCGACGCATCTATATCACGTCGAACTTTTTCATTTTCTTTTTGTTGTTTACAAAACTACGATCAAAGCCATTTCTGCTGCATCGCCACGGCGTTCGTTCAATTTGTAGATTGCCGTGTAGCCGCCCTTTTGTCCCTTTTCTTCTGCTTGTTTTGCAAATTTGGGAGCATAAACGTTGAACATCTTTTCAATAAGAGGATGTTTTACCGTTTTGGTGCGTGCTTTGTAGACCGTTCCGCTTTCTTTGGGCAAACGTGCTTCTTGCAAATCGGCAAGGTTGGCCATTAGGGTACGTCTTGCCGCAAGTTTTTTGGGACCGTCGTTTACCGTTTTTACCGTTGTGGCAACTCTGTTTACCACCTTGGGTTTTTCTACCTCTACCGTGTCGGTGTAGGTGTTTACTGCAAGGGTGATATACTTTTCGGCAAGTTTTTGAACTTCCTTTGCGCGTGCAAGTGTTGTTTCAAGTTTGCCGTTCCACAAAAGTTGCGAAACTTGGTTTTTGAGCAATGCCAATCTTTGATCGGTTGCTTTTCCTAATTTTCTTTGTGCTGCCATAGTGCAATTCTCCTATTCATCCTTATTTCTCAAAGACAGACCGTAACTTTCCAATTTGGCAATAACTTCGTCAAGCGATTTTCTGCCGAGGTTGCGCACCTTCAACATGTCGTCTTCGCTCTTTTTGGTAAGGTCTTCCACCGTTTGTATGCCTGCGCGTTTCAAGCAGTTGTAGGAACGCACGGACAAATCCATATCGTCGATGTTCATTTCCAACACTTTTTTGTGATTGTCGCTTTCGCGAGGAATCAAAATGTCTTTGTTGAAATTTTCCGAAAGATCCACAAACATTTTGATGTGATCTTCGATGATTTTTGCCGCCAACGAAACAATTTCTCTGCCGGAAAATGCCCCGTTGGTTTCCACTTCCAACGTAAGTTTGTCGCGCGTGATGTCTTGTCCTACGCGAGCGCTTTCTACGTTGTAACTGGCTTTTTTTACCGGCCCGAAAATGGAATCGATGGGTATGTAGCCAATTGGATAGTTTAATTTAAGTTCCCTGTTGCGTTCTTTGTTCTTTTCGATGGAGTAATATCCGCATCCGCGCGCCACGTACAATTCCATATTGAGAGTTGCGCCGTCTTCCAAAGTGCAAAGATACAAATCGGGGTTCAGAACTTCTACTTCGCTGTCGGTGATGATGTCCCCTGCGTGAACTTCGCAAGGACCTTCTTTGTTGATTGTTATTGTCTTTCTGAAATCATTATCCTCGTTATCCGATTTCAAAGCCAGACACTTTATGTTGAGGATGATGTCTGTAACGTCTTCTTTGACGCCGGGAATTGTCGAGAACTCGTGTTGAACGCCGTCTATCCTGATACCTACAACCGCAACTCCCGGAAGAGCTGCCAACAGCACTCTGCGAAGAGCATTTCCCAAAGTGATGCCATAGCCTCTTTCCAACGGTTCAGCAACGATCTTGATTACGCTGGCGTTTGGTCCGCTTTCTTCAACTGTCATTACCGGTTTTTCTATTTCCATCATTGGACAACAATCTCCTTTATATAATTTTTAGAAAACATCCTTCCCCGTGTTTATGCAAAGGCTAACCTCTGCAAACACAGCGATACTCTTTTTTTGTGGCAAACGGCAAACAACTTGCCCAAAACGTTTGTGATACTTCAAACATTTGCAAGAGAATTTTACCACAAAGCGTTTTTTTTGCGCCGCTGCCGACAAAAATTGCTTCGTTTGTACCTTGTTATTTGGAGTACAACTCGACGATCATGTGTTCTTGGATGCTCATGTCGATATCTTCGCGTGTGGGTTGTGCCAAAACAGTGCCGGTAAGGTTTGCCGGTTCAAAATCCAACCATTTGGGAAGGTTTCCGGATTTCTTCGCTTGTTTCAAAGCCACAAACAAAGGTTGTTCTTGCTTGTTTTCCTTGACGGAAATAACATCTCCGACTTTTATTTGGTAACTGGGGATAGTTACGCGTTTGCCGTTTACGGTGATGAGACCGTGGTTTACAAATTGTCTTGCTTGGCTGCGAGACACACCCAAACCCATGCGGTAAACAACGTTGTCCAATCTTTCTTCCAACAAAATAAGCATGTTGGAGCCGGTTACGCCCTTGATACGTTCTGCTTCTTCGTAGTATTTGTGAAATTGCTTTTCTTGCAAACCATAGATACGTTTGGTTTTTTGTTTTTCACGAAGTTGCAAACCGTATTCGGTGGTTTTCTTTCTGCTGTCGGCATGCACTCCGGGAATTTTTGCGCGTCTGGTTAACGCACATTTGTCAGAGTAGCATCTATCGCCTTTAAGAAACAATTTGCATTTTTCACGTCTGCATTGACGGCAATCTGCACCTGTATTTCTTGCCATTTCGATTTTCTCCTTTAACTAAACTCTTCTACGCTTGGGCGGACGGCATCCGTTGTGAGCGATAGGTGATACGTCGCGAATCAACGTTACGTCGATTTCGGCAGTTTGCAATGCGCGAATTGCAGATTCACGTCCTTGACCGGGGCCTTTTACGTAAACTTCTACGGAACGAATGCCGTATTCTTTTGCGCCTTTTGCAGCAGCTTCCGCCGCTTGTTGTGCGGCAAATGCCGTGCTCTTACGAGAGCCGCGGAAACCAAGACTGCCGGAACTGCACCAAGACAGTGCGTTGCCGTTCATATCGGTAAAGGTTACAATCGTGTTGTTGAAGGAAGCATGAATGTGAACTTGTCCTTTGTCAACTTTTCTTATATCGCGTCTTTTCTTGACAACTTTCTTTCCAGCCATTTATGACGTCCTCCCTATTTAGCCGCTTTCTTGCCGCGAGATACGGTGCGTTTGGGTCCTTTTCTCGTGCGAGCGTTTTGTTTTGTCGATTGACCTCTTACGGGCAAACCTTTTCTGTGACGGATGCCTCTGTAGGAACCGATTTCTATTTGTCTTTTGATGTTCATGGAAACTTCACGGCGAAGATCGCCTTCTACGTGAAGATTTTTTTCAATGCAATCACGGATTTTCGATACGTCGTCTTCTGTCAAATCTTTTACGCGTGTATCGGGATTGACGCCCGTTTCGGCAAGAATTTTCTTCGCCGTGGTGCGTCCGATTCCGTAAATGTAGGTTAAGCCTATTTCAATACGCTTTTCTCTGGGTAAATCTACACCGGAAATACGAGCCATTTGTTTTTCTCCTTTTTACTGTTGGTTTGTTGATGTTTAGCTTTGTTTTGCTTTAACTTTCTAAAAGCTTTGCAGCCTTTTGAATTTTGCGTGAAATTTTGCAAAATTCACTTTTTGTTTAACAAACGTTTATATATCTAAACACGACAAGTTCCGCGCGAGCCTAGTGGAATGATGTCGCGAGGAATTTGCGTGAGTGTATCCGAAGTTGCCGTTGCAAGAAGCAACGTACTTGGACAGATTAACCCTGTCTTTGTTTATGTTTGGGATATTTGGAACAAATTACCATAACTTTGCCGTTACGTTTTATTACCTTGCACTTGTCGCACATGGGTTTTACAGACGGTTTTACTTTCATAATGTCCTCCTTTTTTGCCTCAAAGGCAGATTGCCGTTTATTTTTGTTACACTTATTGTTGGCTGCCACCTTTAGAGCGCCAAACAATTCTGCCCTTGGTGAGATCGTAGGGACTCATTTCGAGTTTTACTGCGTCACCCGGCAAAATACGAATCGAGTGAATTCTCAATTTGCCCGATACATAAGCGGTTATTTCGTGATTGTTGGTGAGTCTAACGCGGAACTCTGCATTGCGCAGTGCTTCCACAACAACGCCTTCAACCTCGATTACGTCGTCTTTTGACATGTTGATTTCTCCTATAATTCCTGTCGGTTAAGTTGTCTTAATGCGCTTTTTACTTCACTGTCAAACACCTTTTTGCCTTGATGCAATTTTTCTGCGATAACGGGCAAATCCACACCACTATACGAAACGTGCTTGATGTTTTTTTTCTTGGGGGCGTTCAATTTTCGCATACCGCCGTCAGCCAAATACACAAACCCTTTGGCGTCCACCGCCGTTACCAAAAAGAAACTACCCTTATCTCTGCCTTGTTTTGACAGCACTACGCTGCCAACAACTATGTCACATTCGTTCATAAAAGATACACCCTACAAACTTAATATTTCTATTCCGTCATCCAAAATAGCAATGGTGTTTTCGTAGTGAGCGGCGGGTTTTCTGTCGCGCGTTTTTACCGTCCAACCATCCGACATAAAATCTACCTTTTCCGTGCCCATGGCAATCATGGGTTCGATGGCGATGGTCATTCCAGAAGAAAGCCGCAGTCCGTGCCCAGGTGTGCCGTAGTTTGGCACATTTGGGTCTTCGTGCATATCTCTGCCGATGCCGTGCCCCACCAGTTCTCTAACGACGCCGTAGCCGAAGCTTTCGGCATAACTTTGAATTGCGTGTCCCAAATCGCCCAGACGGGTTTGACCCGCCTTGATGATTTTTACGCCCTCAAAAAAGCATTGTTCGGTAACGTCGATGAGCTTTTGACACTCCGGCGAAATCAGCCCTACGCCCACGGTTCTTGCGGCATCGCCGTTCCAACCTTCGAAAATCGCGCCGACATCGTAACTGACAATTTGTCCTTCACGCAAAATTTTCTTTTTTGAAGGAATGCCGTGCACCACTTCGCAATCGATGGAAACGCAAATGCTTGCAGGATAGCCGCTGTAGTTCAAAAAACTTGGAACAGCCCCCTGCTTTGTGATGTATTCGTGCGCAAGTTTGTTCAATTCGTAAGTGGAAACGCCCTCTTTTGTGTTGTCGCGCAACAAGTTGAGAGTATCCCTTACGATAATGTTTGCTTTGCGCATTAGTGCTATTTGCGAATTTGACTTGATAAGAATCATTTTTTCAAAACGGCACGGATTCTGCCGTATACTTCTTCAACAGTGCCGTTTCCGTCAACCGTCAAAAGTTTTCCCTTCTTTTGGTAGTATTCCAAAAGAGGAAGCGTCGTTTTGTCGTAGACGCGCTGTCTTTCCCTAACCGTTTCTTCGCTGTCGTCGGCACGTGTTATAAGCGCACCGCCGCAGTGAGGGCAAACCTTCTCGTTTTCCAAAGAGGAAACGTGGAAGGTGCCGTTGCAACCGGGGCAGAAGCGACGTCCGGACAGACGTTTTACAACCGTTTCTCTGTCTACGTCGAGATTGATCGCGAAATCGATGTTTTGGAAGGTGTCCAACGCGTTAGCTTGCACCAACGAACGGGGAAAGCCGTCCAAAATATAGCCGTTTTCGCAGTCTTGTTCGGCAAGCCTGTTCTTGACGATTTCGATGGTGATATCGTCGGGAACCAAAGCACCGCTTGCCATGATGCTTTTTACCTTCAATCCGAGAGGGGTTTCTTCCTTCAAGTTTTTGCGGAAGATATCCCCTGTCGAAATCTGAGGAATGTTCAACTCGGTTGTGAGTTTTTGCGCCATGGTGCCTTTGCCGCTGCCCGGCGCGCCTAAAAGTATCAACTTCATATTACTTCAAAAATCCTTTGTAGTGACGCATAAGAATTTGATTTTCCAAAGCCTTGTTGAATTCCAACGCCACGGAAACTACGATCAACATACCTGTTGCGCTCAAACTGCTTACCAATTTGGTGTTGAGGTTCATTCCCAATATTTCAGGAAGGAACGAGAACAAAACCGAAGGAATAAGGTTGATGATTGTAAGGAAAATTGCGCCCCACAAGGTGATACGACTGACGATTTTTGACAAATAGTCGCTCGTTTCACGTCCCGGACGGATACCTGTTACGAATCCGCCGTTGCTTTGGATGTTTTTGGCAATATCGTCCGGATTGAATTGAATTCTGGAGTAGAAGTAAGCAAACACGAAAATGAGTATTGCCAAAAGTACGTTGTAAACCAAAATTCCGCACCAGTTGCCGTTTGTCGTCATCCAGGTTGTCCACCACGTTTCGAATGCGGAACCCGAAGCGAATGTCGCGGCGATCATGGGGATGAAGCTCATCAATGCGTAAGCGAAAATCAAAGGCATAACGCCGGATGCATTGACTTTGATGGGAATGAAGGTGGATTGTCCACCATACATTTTGTTGCCTTTTACTTGTTTTGCGTATTGAACTTTTATCTTTCTTTCGGCACCGTCTACCCAAACGATAAACATAAATACCAAGATAACCGTTACAATAAACACACTTACGGAAATAATGTTTGTTGCTACTTCCGTTCCGGCGATAGCTTGGCTTATGCAACTACCGATTTGTTGTGCTGCCGTTGCAACGATACCGACGAAAATCAAAAGGGAAATACCATTGGAAATTCCGTGTTCGGTAATACGTTCACCAATCCACATCGTAAGCATACTGCCGCCTACGAGCATCAAAATGATGTAAACGTACATAATCCAACTGTGTGTTTTGAAGAAGGTGGGCAAGCCTACGCCGCCGATTGTGATACCTTCGCCGCCCAACCAGTTGTAGTTGAAGTAACTACCACTGTTTTGCAGTGTAAACACAATGCCGACTGCGCTGACAGCGGAGAGCGCCAACGTTACCCAACGCGTGATTTTGTTGATTTTTTCCTTGCCTTCATCGCCTTCTTTGGACATTCTTTCCAAAGCTGGAATGGCAACTGTCAACAACTGCACGATGATGGATGCGTTTATGTACGGCGAAATGCCGAGAGAAAACAGAGTACCCTGACTTAATGCGCTACCTGTGATAGAGTCCAACAAGCCGAGAATACTCGTGCCGTTTTCGCTAACCCAGTCTTGTCCCAAAGGGGTAAGTCCCGGAATTGTGATGAAACAACCCAATCTGTAAATAAGTATGAAAAGGATTGTCAGCAATATTTTTTTACGTACGTCTTTAATCTTAAAGGCATTTCTGATTGTTTCAAACATTATTCGATTACCTCTGCAACGCCGCCCGCCGCTTCGATGGCCGCCTTGGCCGAAGCGGAAAACTTATCTGCTTTTACAGTAAGTTTTGTTGTAAGTTGTCCGTTGCCGAGAATTTTTACGCCACCGTTGCGCTTAACAGTAACAATTCTTTTTTCGGCAAGAAGTTCCGGTGTTACCACCGTTCCTTCGTCAAAGACGTTAAGAGATTCTACATTTACGATGTCGTAGTTGACTGCGAATTTGTTGTTGAAGCCACGTTTTGGCAAACGTCTTGCAAGGGGAGTTTGTCCGCCTTCGAAACCGGGGCGAACGCCGCCGCCACTGCGTGCCCATTGGCCTTTGTGACCCTTGCCGCTTGTTTTGCCGAGGCCGCTACCGATACCTCTACCCAATCTTTTTTCGGACGTTGTGCTTCCTACTGCGGGTTGAATTGTATGTATTCTCATTGTTAGCCTCCTACTTTACTTCTTCAACGGTGACAAGGTGCTTTACTTTGAAAATCATACCGCGTGTTGCCGCATTGTCGGGCAAAACGTTTGTGGTACGGATTTTTGACAAACCCAGTGCCGCCACTGTTCTTTGATGTTCCTTCAAGCAACCTGCCGTGCTTTTGATCAAGGTGACCTTCAAGCTGCCGATTGCCGCCGCATACGGTGCCGTTCCCTTTTGAGCCTTTTGCGGAAACTCTTTTTCAACGATATATCTTCCGTTAACGTAAAGGGGAGTTTTAGCAGCTTCTTTGTTAGATGTTTTCTTTGCCATGATACTTCTCCTTAAATTTCGTCAACGCTCTTTCCGCGAAGCGCTGCAATATGCTCTTTGGAACGAAGAGCCGTCAAACCATTGAAAGTTGCCTTTACACAGTTGATGGGGTTATTTGAACCGTAAGACTTCGTTCTGATATCTTTGATGCCAACTGCTTCCAACACGTTTCTTACGGGACCGCCGGCAATAACACCGGTACCGGGTTGAGCAGGCATAAGCAAAACTTTGCCGCGTCCGAACACACCGATAACTTCGTGAGGAATTGTTGTTTCTACGATGTCGATTTTTACCATTGCTTTTTTGGCGCGAAGGTTGGCCTTTTCGATGGCTTGCGGAACTTCCGCAGCTTTTGCCATGCCGATACCTACCATGCCTTTACCGTCGCCAACAACGCAAAGAGCCGAAAAACGCATTGTGCGTCCGCCTTTTACAACCTTGGTTACGCGGTTTACTGCCACAAGTTTTTTGATAAGACCGTCATCTTCTCTGTTGTCTCTTTCGCGATTGTTGCGTCTGCCGCCTTTTCTATCGGGGCGGCCAAAGGTGTTACGTCTGGCGGGTTGTTCGCTGTTTTGTTGAGCGGGAGCCGCCTCTGTTGCAACTGCTTCCGATGCAACAACTTCAACTTCTTTGTTTTCCATTTTTCTGCCTCCGATTAGAATTTAAGTCCGGCTTCTCTTGCGCCGTCTGCCAAAGCGGCAACTCTGCCTGTGTAGATGTAGCCGCCGCGGTCAAACACTACTTCCGCAATGTTAAGCGCAGTAGCCTTCGTTGCGATATCTTTTCCAACGATTTTTGCTGCTTCGACTTTGGTTTTGCCTTGGCAATCTGCCGCCAATGCTTTGCTGGACGCTGCGCAAAGTGTCGTTCCGTTCACATCGTCGATAATTTGAGCGTAGATGTAGTTTGTGGAACGGTATACGCAAAGACGAGGTTTAACGCTTGTGCCGTACACTTTCTTTCTTACTCTTGCATGACGAATTCTTCTGTCTGCATTTTTGTTCATTTTACTTATCATATCTGCACTCCTTACTTACCTGCCTTCTTGCCTTCCTTCAAGATTACGGTTTCTTCCTTATAGCGGACGCCGTAAGCGTGATAGGGTTCGACAGGACGCTTTGCTTTGATGTTAGCAGCCGTTTGACCCACAAGTTCCTTATCGAAACCGGACACAACGACCTCCGTTTGTGTGGGGCATTCGAATTTGATTCCTTCGGGTGCTGCAACTTCTATGGGGTGAGAATAGCCGATGTTCAAAACAAGTTTGTTGCCTTGCACTGCGGCTTTGTAACCAACGCCGTTGATGATAAGTCTTCTTTCAAAGCCGTCGTGAACGCCCTTTACCATGTTGGCAACCAAAGCGCGATACAAACCGTGTTTGGCATGAACTTCGTTGCTTGCGTTATCGGGGCAGTTGAAAACTACTTCGTTGCCGTTCACTTGACATTCGATTACAGAATCGATTGTGCGAACGAGCGTTCCTTTTTGTCCTTTGACGGTGATTGTGCTACCGTCGATAGCAACGGAAACACCGGCGGGCAACACGATTGGTTTTTTACCGATTCTTGACATATTACCCTCCTTACCACACAAATGCAAGCACTTCGCCGCCCAAATTTTGGTTGCGAGCGTTCTTGTCTGTCATAATGCCCTTGTTTGTGGACACGATTGCAATTCCCAAACCGTTCAAAACGCTGGGGAGTTCTTCACTTTTTGCATAAACACGCAGACCGGGCTTGGAAATACGTTTCAAACCGGTGATAACTCTTTCGCCTTTTGCACCGTATTTCAGGGTGATCTTCAAAATGTTTTGCAATTCGTGTTCGATTTCTTCATAGCCGGCGATATAGCCTTCTTCAACAAGTATATCAAGAATAGCCTTCTTGGTTTTGGAAGCAGGAACTTCTACATCGGCGTGTTTTGCTGTGATAGCGTTTCTGATACGCGTGAGCATATCAGCAATAGGATCTGTAACAACCATTGTAATATTTCCTCCTTACCAACTTGCCTTTTTTACACCGGGGATTTCTCCCTTGTACGCTTTTTCTCTGAAACATATTCTGCAAATTCCGTACTTTTTCAAAACGGAGTGAGGACGACCGCAGATTGAACAGCGAGTATACGCACGGGTAGAATACTTCGGGGTTCTTTGTTGTTTGTTTATCATTGATTTCTTTGCCATATTACACCTCAACTATGCTCTGAAAGGCATTCCCAAATATTTGAGCAATGCTTTGCCTTCTGCGTCGGTTCTTGCCGTCGTAACGAAAGTTACGTCGAAACCTCTGGTCTTTTCCACTTGATCGTAAACGATTTCGGGGAAAATTAATTGTTCGCGAATACCCAACGTGTAGTTGCCGCGTCCGTCCAAATTTGTGTTTACGCCTCTGAAGTCGCGAACTCTGGGCAATGCGATGGATACGAGTTTGTCGAAGAAGAAATACATACGATCTCCGCGAAGTGTAACTTTTGCACCAACTGCCATTCCCTTTCTTACTTTGAAGTTAGCAACGGACATTTTGCTGTTGGTAACCAAAGGTTTTTGACCGGAAATGGACTTGATTTCTTCCACTGCAAGTTGGAAAGATTTGGAATTGTCTTTTACGTCGCCCAAACCTGCGTTGATAACGATTTTTTCCAACTTGGGAACTTCGTTAATGTTTTTGTAACCGAATTCTTTCATGAGTTGAGGAACAACTGTTTCTTTGTACAATTTCTTCAATCTACATTCAACCGGTTTTGTGTTTGCGCTTTGTGCAGCGGGTTTCTTTGTAGCCATTTTGTCCCTCCTTTATCAGTTTTCGGATTTATCTGCTTTTTTCTTTGCAGATTTTTTGGCAGTTTTTGTAGCTTTCTTTTCTGCCTTTACGTCAATTGTCGCGCCGCATTTTTTGCATGTGCGAAGATACTTGCCGTGGTCGCCCAAAACGTGTGCGACTCTGGTGGCTTTGCCGCATTTGGGGCAAACTACCATAACGTTGCTTACGTCGATGGAGCGAGGTTGTTCAACCTTGCCGCCTTGTTCCTGTGCGCTACGAGGTTTCTTATGTTTGGTGACCAAATTGAGATTTTCTACTACGATTCTTCCCGATTTGGGGTCGGCAATAGTAACTCTGCCGCGTTTGCCGCGGTTTTTTACATCACCGACGATGATTTCCACCGTGTCACCGGATCTGACATTCATACTTGCCATTTCAGAATACCTCCTTACAGTACTTCGGGTGCCAAAGACACAATCTTCATGTAGTCTTTTTCACGAAGTTCTCTTGCTACAGGCCCAAAAATACGGGTGCCTCTGGGTTGCTTTTGTGCGTCGATGATAACGGCCGCATTGTCGTCAAAACGAATGTGTGTGCCGTCTTTTCTGTTTACGCCCGACGCGCTTCTTACGATAACCGCCTTAACAACGTCGCCTTTTTTCACAACGCCGCCGGGGTTTGCGCTTTTTACGCTGGCAACGATAACGTCGCCGATGTTGCCGAACTTACGGAAGGAACCGCCAAGTACCTTGATGCACATAAGTTCTTTTGCGCCGGAGTTGTCGGCAGCTTTAAGTCTTGTTTGTGGTTGTATCACTGTACTTTCCTCCTATTTAGCCTTTTCAACGATTTCCAACAAACGCCAGTTTTTATCCTTGGAAAGTTTGCGCGTTTCTACGATTCTTACCGTATCGCCGATGCCGCATTCGTTGTTTTCATCGTGAACTTTATACTTTTTGGTTGTAGACACCGTCTTTTTGTAAAGAGGGTGTTTATATTTGTTAACAATTGCTACGACGATCGTTTTGTCCATTTTGTCGGAAACTACGACGCCGACTCTTTCTTTTCTGCTGTTTCTTTCGATAGCCATTTTACTTTACCTCCACCTTACGCCTTGTTGGCCAGTTCTCTTTCGCGGAGAACGGTCTTTACTCGTGCGATGTCCTTTTTGACATTGGCAAGCGCGAGAGGGTTAGTCAACTGTCCGGTCGCGTGAGAAAGACGAAGGTTGAACAACTCTTTCTTCAAATCGGCAAGTTTTGCTACCAATTCTTCATTATTAAGTTCACGCACATTACTTGCTTTCATCTGCACTCACCTCATCGACTTTCTTCACAAATTTGCACTTCACGGGCAATTTGTGGCTGGCAAGACGCAACGCTTCGCGTGCAAGATCTTCGGAGATACCTGCCATTTCGAACATCACTCTGCCGGGTTTGACAACTGCTACCCAATATTCGGGAGAACCTTTACCTGATCCCATGCGGGTTTCGGCAGGTTTTTTGGTAACGGGTTTGTGGGGGAAGATATCCGTCCAAACCTTTCCGCCACGTTTTACAAAACGTGTCATTGCGACACGTGCCGCTTCGATTTGATTGGATGTGATCCAGCCGCATTCCAATGCTTGAAGACCGTATTCACCGTAAGCAACCGTGTTGCCCTTGTGTGCCTCGCCCTTCATTCTTCCGCGGAATTGACGGCGCCTTTTCACTCTTTTAGGCATTAACATTATTCAGTTACCTCCTTTTTGACGGTCTTTTTCTTTCCGGGCAGAATTTCGCCTCTGTAAATCCAAACTTTTACGCCGATGATACCGAAGGTTGTAAGGGCTTTTGCAAAGCCGTAGTCGATATCCGCTCTCAAAGTGTGAAGAGGCATACTGCCTTCGTGATATTGTTCGCAACGAGCAATTTCCGCACCGTCCAAACGTCCTGAAACCATTGTTTTGATTCCTTTTGCGCCGGAACGGGTTGCTTTGCCCATGCATTGACGCATTGCTCTGCGGAAAGACACACGTTTTTCAAGTTGAGCTGCGATAGCTTCGGCAACAAGTTGAGCGTCCATATCGGGGTTTTTTACTTCGATGATGTTTACTGTAACCTGTTTGTCCTTTGCAATCTTGGAAACGATAGCCTTGATTTCTTCCGCGCCTGCGCCCGCTTTGCCGATCAAGGTTCCGGGACGGCCGGTGTGGATATCCACAATAACCTTTCCTTCGCTTCTTTCAACGACAATCTTGCTGATGCCGGCGTTGAAGTATTTTGCCTTCAACGTGGTTCTGATTGTATCGTCTTCTTTAATAAACTTTGCGAAATCCTTTTTGTCTGCAATCCATTTTGCATCCCAACCTTGGATAATGCCTACTCTCATTCCATGAGGATTAACTTTTTGTCCCATAACTGTACTCTCCTTATGCTCTCTCGTCCAAAATCACAGTAATGTGACTTGTTCTTTTCAAGATACGGTAACCTCTGCCGCGAGAAACCGGCTGCATACGTTTGAGCGTAGGTCCTTGGTCTGCAAAGCATTCTGCAACATAAAGAGTATCTTTGTTCATTCCGAGATTTACTTCTGCATTTGCAGCTGCGCTGTTGAGGCACTTCAAAACGGGTTCTGCCGCCGCTTTGGAGGTTGTCTGCAAAATTGCAACCGCGTCTTTGTAGTTCGCACCGCGAATGAGATCCAACACAACGTGTACTTTGGAAGGAGAAATGCGAATGTACTTTGCTATTGCCTTGGGGCGTTTGTCTTTGTTTTCTTCGCGCACAAGGGCTTTTGCTTTACTTCTTGTAGCCATCTTTTTTCCTCCTATTTAGCACCTGTCGTTTTGTTTCCGGCATGGCCTCTGAACGTTCTTGTGGGAGCGAATTCGCCCAACTTCAAGCCAACCATATCTTCCGTGATATAAACGGGGACGTGTTTTCTGCCGTCGTGTACTGCAATTGTGTGTCCTACGAAATCGGGGAAGATTGTAGAACTTCTTGACCACGTTTTCAAAACTTTCTTTTCGCCTTTTGCGTTCATCTCGCGAACTCTTGCCAAGAGTTTGGGTTGAACATAAGGTCCTTTTTTGATTGATCTACTCATTTATCTTTCCTCCGAATCAGTTAACACGCTTTACGATAAATTTCGAAGAAGCTTTTTTCTTCTTTCTTGTCTTGTAACCCAAAGCCGGTTTGCCCCAAGGGGTAACGGGACCGGGACGACCGACGGGAGATTTGCCTTCGCCGCCGCCGTGAGGGTGGTCGCAGGGGTTCATTACGCTGCCGCGAACGGTAGGTTTGACACCCATATGGCGTTTTTTGCCGGCCTTGCCGATGGACACGATTTCGTGGTCGAGGTTGCCGACTTGTCCGATGGTTGCACGGCATTTCAACAAGATAAGTCTCATTTCGCCGCTGGGCATACGCAACGTTGCGTATTTGCCTTCTTTTGCCATAAGTTGTGCGAATATACCTGCCGCGCGGGCGATTTGTCCGCCCTTGCCGGGGTTCATTTCGATGTTGTGAACGATTGTACCTACAGGAATGTTTTCCAAAGGAAGGTTGTTGCCCACTTTGATGTCTGCATCTGCGCCGGAAACTACCGTGTCGCCAACGTTCAAACCAACGGGAGCAAGGATGTATCTCTTTTCGCCGTCGAGATAGTGAAGCAATGCGATGTTTGCCGTGCGGTTGGGATCGTATTCGATGCTTGCAACCTTTGCGGGAACGGTTTTATCGCGCTTGAAGTCGATGATTCTGTATTTGATGCGATTGCCGCCGCCGATGTGGCGTACGGTGATTTTGCCGCTGGCGTTTCTGCCGCCGGATTTCTTGTTTACCGCAAGAAGACTTTTTTCCGGTTTGGTCGTCGTTATTTCTTCGAAGGTGGATACCGACATGAAACGGCGAGCCGGAGAGGTAGGTTTATATTTTTTGATAGCCATTTTTCTTAACCTCCGTTATTAGGACAAGCTTTCGAAGAACTCGATAGCCTTACTGTCCGACGTAAGGCTGACAGTTGCCTTTTTCCAGTCGGGTGTGCGACCTTGTGTTCTGCCTTGTCTTTTAAGCTTACCGTTTACGGTAGCCGTTGTAACTTTTTCTACTTTAACGCCGAAGATTTCTTCAACTGCTCTTTTGATTTCCACTTTGTTTGCGCTTTTTGCAACTTCGAAAGTGTACGTTTTGGAAGGAATGCCGGCATAACTTTTTTCCGTCAATACAGGACGCCTGATGATATCGTAGGAATTCATAGTGAATAAGCCTCCTCAATTTTCTTCATGGCATCTTTGGTCGCGATGATTGCAACGTTGGATACCAGTTGGTAAATGTTTGCCAAAACTGCGTCGGTTACGGTAAGTTTTTCGATGTTGGAGCCTGCTCTCACAACGTCGCCGTTGTCGTCTGCAACGATAAGCAATGTGCGTTTGTCGCAGTTGAAGTTCTTCAAAATTTCGGCAACAAGTTTGGTTTTGGGTGCTGCCAATTTAATTTCGTCTACCACAACAAGTTCATTGTTGGCAACTTTGTAGCTCAATGCGCTGCGGAAAGCTTGCGCCTTCATCTTTTTGTTGAGTTTTTTGGAGAAATCTCTCGGTTTGGGTGCGAACACCACGCCGCCCTTGGTCCATTGCGGAGCGCGAATGGAACCTTGACGAGCACGGCCGGTGCCCTTTTGTCTCCAAGGTTTGATGCCGCCGCCGCGAACTTCCGTGCGCGTCAAAGCGGATTTGGTGCCTTGTCTTTGATTTGCTTGATAAGCGACAACTGCTTGATGAATGAGAGGTTCATTGTATTCACATCCGAACACAGCGTCGTTAAGGTCCATTGTCCCGACTTCGGCAGCCGATGTACTGTATACTTTAACTTGCATTTTTCTTACACTCCTTCATCCTTATTGTTTTACGGCGTTACGCACGTAAACGATGCCGTTTTTTGCACCGGGAACTGCGCCTTTCACAAGGAGAACGCCTTTTTCAGTGTCGACTTTTACCACTTTCAAATTCAAAATCGTAACTTGTTCAACGCCGTATTGACCCGCCAAGTGTTTGCCGGGCATAACGCGAGAGGGGCTGCTGTTTGCGCCCATAGAACCAACTTCTCTGTGAACGGGGCCTACGCCGTGGGTTTCTTTGAGTCTGTGTTGATTCCAACGCTTGATAACGCCGGTGTAACCATGACCCTTGGTGGTGCCGGTTACGTCTACGATGTCGCCTTCCGCAAACACGTCGCAAGCGATTTTAGCGCCCACTTCGAGGTTGCAGTTTTCAAGTTTAAATTCGTGAAGATGTTTTACCGTAACACCGGAGTTTTTGAGATGCCCCAGTTCCGGTTTGTTGAGTTTTCTTTCGACAACTTCGTCGAAGCCCACTTGCACTGCTTCGTAACCGTCGCGCTCAACTGTTTTTACTTGTGTAACCGTGCAAGGTCCTGCTTGTATAACGGTTACCGGAACCATCGTTCCGTCTGCCAGGAATACTTGCGTCATTCCCAACTTCTTACCTATGATTGCTTTATTCATTGATAAAGTTCACCTCCGTTGTGTTATATGTTATAACTTGATTTTGACGTCGATTCCAGCGGGCAAATCCAGCTTTGTGAGGCTGTCGATTGTCTTGGAATTAGGACTGTAGATGTCAATCAAGCGTTTGTAAGTGCGAAGCTCAAATTGTTCGCGTGCATCTTTATATTTATGAGTTGCACGCAACACGGTAATTATCTCTTTTTCCGTGGGAAGGGGGATAGGACCGGAAACTTTGCTGCCCATTTTCTTTGCTGCTTCAACTATTTTGTTACAAGCAACATCCACCAAATTGTGGTCGTAGGCTTTGAGTCTGATTCTGATTCTTTGGTTAGCCATCGTTGTTTTTCTACTCCTTTTTGTGTTTTATTTACCGAACTGACTTTGTGACGACAACACGGCCGTGTGTTTCACACTGCGAGTTTTATAAAAGCAAAAATTTCTTTTGCTTCCTTACGCTCGAAAACCGGTTTGACTAAGACAGCCACCTTGCTTTCAGAGCAACAATTCGGCCACAAAACTCACGGTTTTGTGTGGGTAAGCAACAAGTTTTCTGTTCTCATCAGTAACCTTGCGCTTCAAACCCCTTTTCCGCAGCTTGACTATTTTAACATAAAAAACAATACCCTGTCAAACAAATTGACAGGGTTTTAAGCAAATTATTTGCAAAAATTTGAGATTTTTGCCGTTTTTGTCGTTTTTCCAAAAACTAGCGCAAGGGCAAGATGTGCCGAGCGTGCGTCGATTTTTTGATTATGCCCAAGCGCGGAATGCACACAGCAACCGCTTGGGATAAAATAGCAAACGCCGCGCCAACATTACCGATGTCGACGGCACACTATTTCGTAACGCGCCGCAACTCCGCTTCTAGACCGCGTTGTTGTATAAAATCAAGAACAACGCTGCCACCGCCAAGAACACGCAACCTTCGATAAGAATAAAAGCAAAACCTCTTTTTTTCTCTTGCTGCGCCTTGCGATAGTCATAGAAGGTACGATACTTAACCTTGGTAAGGTCACGCTTGAACAATGAGAAAAAACGCATTACACCGAAGCTCAACATATCGAAGGCACCGCCGTTACTTGCAAAAACCAACAGCCCTAGCCCCGCCATTATTACGCCAGACACAAAAAACGCATCGCTTAAATCGCGAAAAACGGTGCTTGTTTGG
The DNA here is from genome assembly GCA_964535505.1 of uncultured Oscillospiraceae bacterium. Classification (GTDB taxonomy): domain Bacteria; phylum Bacillota; class Clostridia; order Christensenellales; family CAG-314; genus Fimimonas. The sequence goes on along the minus strand of CAZHUH010000008.1, from coordinate 24,879 downwards.
GTTTGGTAAAATGTATCTTTGGAAAACAGAACCACCAAAACCACCAAGGAGCCCAAGACAAAGGTTATCAAATATTTCAAAATCTTTTTCATCTTGTTGTTGAAGTCCTCCTTGGCGCACGTCTGTTGCAAACCCGGCGGGTTGCGCCGATGATTCATAAAAGCCTGCGTGCTTTGTGTGCCTTAGTGCTTTGTGATGTTTTGTGCCGTTGCTTCGAAACGCTTGTTTGCATTGTGCCGTTGCTTCCAAAACAATACATAAGTTCGCTGCGGCGTTGCTTGCAATTGTTTCAAAACGTTTGCTTTGCGACGTTATTTCAAAAACATCCGTACGCTTTTGCAGTCGTTCCCCAAAAACGCCTGCTTGCGCCGAATTGTTGCTCAAAATAACTTTCGCTTGCTTGTGCGGTTGCATTGCTCCGTTGCATTGTACCGCCGGTTCGTAACCGTGTTGTGTTCCGCCTTTTCCGAAAAACGTTTGAGAAATTCGCGTTATTGGCGCCGTTTTTCAAAAACGTTTGCGTGGTTCCGGAATAAATGTTGCGGTGATAGTCTAACTATTTATAAGTGCTTGGCCATATTTCTTGATTTGTGGCTCTCGCACCACCCTATTTGACATAGAATCGGCAAAAATTCGCACGAAAGGCCTTTTTGTGTTAAAAGGCCTTTCGAGTAAGTAACGCTTTCTACTTGCCTGCGTCCGCTTCGGCGATTTCTTGCTTGTATTTTTCCAACTCGGCGTCGTTGCAGTAAATAAAATGTCCGGGGACGATTTCTTGCATATACGGCTGCTGCTTGGAGTAGTCGTGAGCGGCAACCGGATTGTACACAATACGTTTGCGCTGTTTTTCGAAATGCGGATCGGGCAAAGGGATTGCCGACAGCAACGATTTTGTGTAAGGATGCAACGGATGTGCAAACAGTTCGTCACTGGTGGAAAGTTCCACTATTTTGCCGAAGTACATAACAGCGATTCTGTCGGAAAAATACTTCACGACGGAAAGGTCGTGCGCAATAAACATTATCGTCAAGCCCAAGCGGCTACGCAAATCGTTAAGCAAGTTGATAACCTGCGCTTGAATGGAAACGTCCAATGCGGAAACCGGCTCATCGGCGATTATCAATTCTGGATTCAAAATGATAGCGCGCGCAATGCCGATACGCTGACGTTGACCGCCGGAAAATTCGTGAGGATAACGTCCTGCGTGTTCGGGCACCAAGCCTACCAAGTCCAAAACTTTGTAAACTTGTTCATCGATGTACTTTTTGTCTTTTATTCCGCGAATAATCAAACCTTCGGCGATTATTTCGCGAACTGTCATACGAGGATTCAGCGAAGCGATTGGGTCTTGGAATATCATTTGCACCTTGTTCATTATTCTGTCCTTAGATGCAAGTTTCAATTCCGCCTTCATCTCTTTTTTGAGAGCGGCCTTTTCTTCGCCTTCGGGCAAAGAATCCAACTTGGGTTGGTATTTTTCCCTTACCAACTGCATTTGGTGGCGAGCAAAATCTTTGTTACAGTACTTTTGATCGTGTTTTGCCTTTTTGATTTCCACCGTTTGCTCTGCAATAAGTTTGTTGAGATTTTTGTTGATCTCGTCGATTTTTGCGTTGCGTTCGGCAGATTCCGGCTGCGCTTTAAGCGCCTTGATTTCTTCGTTTGCTTTGGCTTTTGCTTCGGCGATTGTTTCTTTGTAACGGTTGATACCCGCACAAATACGCTGCCCGTCGAAGTACACCGAGCCGCCGGTGATGTTATACAAACGAATGATAGAACGCCCCGTTGTTGTTTTTCCGCAGCCGCTTTCGCCAACCAAGCCGAAAACTTCGCCTTTGTAGATATCGAAGTTAATGTCATTTACGGCTTTGAGCTGTTGTCTGCCCATTTTGAAAAACTGTTCGAGGTGCTGCACAGACAGCAAAACTTTCTTTTCTTCAGCCATCTTACTTTACCTCCTTTTGAGACATTCTCGCAATTCGGTCGGTAACGATTTTGGGCGGATCCACTTTGGGCGCCGACGGGTGCAACAGCCAAGTCGCGGCGTAGTGAGTGTCGCTTATTTGGAACATAGGCGGCTGCTCTTCGAAATCGATTTCCAACGCATATTTATTACGTGCCGCAAACGCGTCTCCTTTGGGTGGGAATATCATGTTGGGCGGCGTTCCGGGAATGGCTTCCAACTTTTCCTTGGTGTCAAGGTCGGGCATGGAAGAAAGCAATGCCCAAGTGTAGGGGTGACGAGGATCGTAAAATACGTCGTCCGCCGTGCCCATTTCCACAATTTTGCCGGCGTACATAACGGCAATTCTGTCTGCCATGTTGGCAACTACACCCAAGTCGTGTGTAATGAAGATTACCGAAAGGTTACGTTCGGCTTTGATACGGTTAATCAGTTCCAAAATTTGCGATTGAATGGTAACGTCCAATGCCGTTGTGGGTTCGTCGCAAATAAGGATATCGGGGTTGGCGGCAAGCGCAATGGCTATAACTATACGTTGACGCATACCGCCGGAAAATTCGAAGGGATACTGATTGTATCTTATTGCCGGTTCGGGCAAACCCACTTCTTCCAACAATTTCAAAGCCTTTGCTTTGGCCATTTTTTTGGTAAGTTTGTACACCACTGCCGAAGCTTGTTCTTTGAAGTAGTCGATGAGGTTTACCATTTCCGCTTTGCTGTCGAAGCTTGCCGAAGATTCGATATCTTTGCGATACAACGCGCGCAAATTGTGCACTACCGCACGAATGTTCTTTTTGGCAAGTTCCAAATCTGCCAGCGCCGCAGGCACAACCTTCCAATCGGGAGTTTTGTTTTTGGCAACCAACGCGTCGTATTTCTTTTGCTGTTTGTCGAAACGAGCCTGTTCTTTGGGGTTGTGCGCCACGCCCGCGAAGTACTTTTTCAATGCGTCATTGATGCTGGAACGGAAAATGTGTTCGGCGCTGCTTTTTACAACCTGCAAGTTGTCAATGGCGTCTTCCACCTTTTTGGCAAGTGCGTTGGCAAATTCAAACGCTTGCTTCTTTTCGAAATCGCCGCGGAAAAATTCCAGCGCGTTTTCCGTTTCCTCCAATAAAGCACGTTTCTTTTCAATGCTTCTGTCGTGGCTGAATTGCAACGCTTTGGCGCCGTTGTCGATAAACGCCGACATAAATTGGTCGTCAAGATACTTGCGAGTCATTTCCGTAAGTTCATCTATCGGCATATCGTCCACCTTGGCTTGGGGGTTGCGCATCATATAATATCCCAACGTGAAGTAGTTGGGTTTTTGGCGCTTGGTTGCGGCTTCCAAAATTTCGGAAATATCCTGCAACGCTTTGACGCCCGCCTCGGAAATGTCCTTGGCGGAAATTGTTTTGTCTGCAAGCCCGTTGTTCAAAACGTCGATATCCCCTTGCAAGCGCGCATCCTTAACAACGATGTCGGGGTGCAACGTTTCAGGCAAGCGTTTGAGAACCGTTTGAACAAACCTGTGGCTGTCTACGTGATGATTTTTTGAAATCAAAAACAGTTTGTCTTCGATATCCAGTTGCAACTCGACGGCTTTGCGGAAAATTTGGTTGTAGGCACTTTCCAACTTGGTGCCCTTGATGCAAAAACTATTGAAAGTTTTGCAGTCAATTTTGTTTTGCGCTTTCTTTGCTTCGTCTTGCGCAACTTCGTCCATATTGGCGTTTAGCAATTTCAACTTGCCGTTGAAACTTCTGCGCGCATTTCTGCGAGTGGCGCCGGCTTTAAGCAACATTGCCTCCGTCAGTTGTTTGCCCACTTTCATAATGGGGTTCAAACTGGACATTGGGTCTTGGAATATCATGGCGATTTTATCGCCGCGAATTTTGTGAAATTCGTCTTCGGAAATTTTGAGCAAATCTTGTCCGTCGTAGATGATTTCGCCGCCTTCGACGATCGCGTTGCCTGCCAAAATGCCGATTATCGCACGGTTTGTTACCGATTTGCCGCTGCCCGATTCACCCACGATTGCCAAAGTTTCGCCTTTGTACAAATCGAAACTGATGTCTCTTACGGCTTGAACCTTGCCGCCTTGAGTGCGGAAGGATATAATCAAATTTTTTACTTCAAGTTTCTTTTCCATGACTATTCCTCCACTCCGCGAAGCGACGGGTTAAACGCGTCGCGCAAGCCGTTGCCGAACAGGTTGAAACTGAGCATCAGCAACGAAAGAAATACCGATGGGAACATTGCTATGTGCGGATAGGTAGTAAGTTCCGACTGTCCTTTTGCAATCAATGTGCCCACACTGGTAATATTGCCGGAAGAAAGGTCGATTATGCCAAGATATGTCAAGCTTGTTTCGCTGAAAATCATACTGGGAATGACGAGAGCACAACTTGTTACCAATGTGCCCAACGCATTTGGGAAAATGTGCTTCCAAATAATGCGCCAGTCCTTCGCGCCCAACGTCCTTGCCGCCAAAACATACTCTTGGTTTTTGAATCGATAGAATTGCATACGTGTGCTGCTTGCCATACCTATCCAGCCGGTGGCAATAAACGCCAAGAACAGCACCAGCATTTGCGGCGAACTATCCATGTGGTACTTCAACAGCGTAATTACTATCATCATCGGCACTGCCGATAAAATATCGCTAATACGTTCCATTACCAAGTCTGCCGCGCCGCCATAATAGCCTTCAATAGCGCCGTAAATTGCGCCGAATACCATATTTATAGCCGCAATGCAAATAGCAAAGATAAAGCTGAAACGCGCACCGCTTGCCAAGCACACAAAAACGTCGTTGCCATCACGTGTTGAACCGAATAGGAAATACGGCTCGCTGATTCCGTCTTTCAACTGATAGCTGTGTTTGAAAGTGTAATACTCGAAATAGTTCACGCGCAGTTCTACGTCACCGCCGGAAAGATTGCGCGCATAAACGTAGTAGTAGGTTTCGCCGTCTTGAACAAAGCCATCCTCGCCCTCTACTCTCAAAGAATTGTAGTTGTCGGTCAATTGGTCTTTAGTGGCAGTCCAATAGACGGGGATCACCTGTCCGTTTTCGTCCAAAACAGGGTAGGGCTTGTTTTTTATAGACTCAGTTAGATAGTAGTAATTCGCGCGAGTAGCGTCCGTTACACTTTTGTCTGAAGGACGATCTTTCACCCTTATAGTAGGATAAATTACTTGTCTACCCGTCAGGTTTTGATACTCTTGAATCAATTCGTAGTCGTCACGACTAACTTGCAAATACTTACAACCGTTCATTTGGTAGGAATCCAAACGATAACTGTACATATTATCTTCCAGAACCTGCACATTTTGATTTTTAATGGCGAAATGCGCCGAGTCTTCCGCTTCGGTGCCTATCAGTTCCTGCCCCATCCAATAGTAGTAGGAATAGTTCAAATATCCGTCGGTCTTGTTGGAACAACCATCCCAAAAATTGGTGTTTGCAAACAACGAACATTTGGGAAGTGTGCCTGCAAAATAGTTGTCGTAGTAGCCCACCGTGTAGGGAGTGCACCACGGAGCGATAATGGCAAACAACACCAACAAAATTATTATCACGGCGGCAACAACCGAGCCTTTGTTTTTGCAAAAACGCAAAAACGCATCGTAAGCATAGCTGTGCGGCTTTGTGTCAAGCTTTTTGTCGTGGATGTTGTCTTTGTTTTCCACAAACCTAAATTTTTCTGCGGGGATGGAATCATATTTCTCTAATATCTTTTCGTTCATACTATCTCGCCCCCATTCTGATTCTAGGATCGATAATTCCGTAGGAAATATCGGTAACAATGCCTGCCGCAAGCCCGACCAAGCAATAGAACCCCGACAAGAACATAAAGAAGTCGTAGTCCTTCGAGTTGATCGACGTCAGATACAACCGACCTACACCGGGGATGGAAAACATTTGCTCAATAACCAACGAGCCGGAAAGAACCGCAATAAACTCAGACAAAATCGAAGGGAAAATAACTACCATTGCGTTACGCAAAGCGTGCCGCACGGTTGCTTGCGCCTTGGTTAATCCTTTAGTGCGTGCCAAAAGCATAAACTCGCTTGTCAAAACTTCCGTCAATTCCGCACGAGTGTACCTCGCATAGCCGGCTATACTTCCCAAGCACAGTGAGAACACCGCCGGCAACATACTGCGGAACATACTCCAGCTGAAGTAATCGTATCCCGAATCCATACGCAATGGGAACCATTGCAATTTGAAACAGAAAACGTACAAAATAACTAACGCGTACACAATGGACGGCACGGAAATAAACACAATTACGGCGGTTGAAATCACGTGATCTTGCCACTTGTTCTTTTTCAGCGCGGCATAAATACCCAACGCCAAACCGATGGGTACGCCTATCAAACTGCTGTAAGCGTTGATGAGAATTGTCGGCGGCAATCTGGTCAAAAATGCTTCCAACACGGGCTTGTTGCGATACTCCGGCATAGTTACGCCCATTCCAAAGTCGCCGTGAAAAATTCTCTCCACGTATGAAGCCAATTGCGTCATAATAGGCACGCTTTCATAACCGTCGATATGACCGTCCTTATTGTAAGTCAAATTGGTTATGTAATGACGTGCCTCCAATTGAAGAAGCAGGGTGTCCTTTGCGTCGCTCGGGGCGCCGTCGACATTCAGCGGTAGCAGTTTGATAAGTACGAAACACATCAGCATGATGACGATGAAGCACATCAACATCAATGCGATACGTTTCAATATGTATTTGAACATATACATTTGAAGTTACTCCTTACAGTGCGTTTTTTGGACAAGAACAATGCGAATGACATTTTGGCGCCGAATTCGCATTGTTCTTGTTCAAATATGGCAGTGGGAGCCCAAAGCCCCCACTGCTAAATTCTATTTAGAACAAAAGTTCCTATCAGTTGCCGGAAGTTCTGTAGTAGACGCTCAAATCGTTGTTGTATGAAGCAACGAACTCTGCCCATTCCTCATCCGTGTAGTCGTATCTGATGTATCTGCTGCCACCGAGACCCATAAACAGGTTGTAGGTGTCGGTGATGGTGTGATACTTAGCGGAGTGCAAATAAGCACTGGAGTCATACGCCACTTGAATTGAGTGATATTGACCTAGAGCATATTCTTCCAACATCGCCAAGATTTCCAAACGAACTTCAACAGGGCACTTGCCTTCCATCCAGTTGTAGCTGCAAGCTGTCTCATCGGTGTTACCATTCAAGCTGTTGAACCAGTCTTCAACCGACAATGTCAATGTTTCTCCTGCGCCTACGTAGTCGCCCTCAGGCATAGTCATTGTGAGGTAGTCTAAGCTTGGGTCGACGTAATCGTGATAGTTTACGCTACCAAGCCCGATGTAACTGCCGATAGCGTTGAAGGGATAGAGGATGGCTCCGCCGATAGCCGCAACGCAGTAGAAATCGAATTTGTCTGCGCGGAATTCGTCTGCGGATTGAGAAGCATCTGTTTCGACAATAACAACCTTGATTTTTCCTTCCAAAATAGAGCCTTCAACAAGTTTGTCGATATTGGCTTGAAGAAGTTGTTGTCTTCTTTCTGCCTTTGCGTTGAATTTGCCCAATCTCAAAATTATGTCCTTGCTGGAATCGTAGTTGTACTTTTCGGGGTTGGATGTCAATTCTTCGATAGCCAAAGCCAATTTTTCTTTTGCCAAAGCAAGGTTGTAACCTGTCATAGCCTCCGTCGCTTCGTCGATATCGCTGTAGGTAGATATGCCGTCGGTCCAAGTTCCGTTTTCATTTTGCGTGAAGCCGTAGGTGCGAAGCAATGCTGCCTTCGCTTGGTCGGAGTTGCGGTAGGTCTCACCGGTTTCTGCATCATAGCAGTAGTCTGTGCCAAGCAAGCCCAAGCCGAGTTCCATACCAGTCATTTGGTCGCTGTTGAAAACTGCTCTGTCGAAAGAAAGAGACAAAGCCCAACGGAAATCGGTGATTGCCAAAATGCTGTTGTTTTGTCCGTTTTGGTTCAAAACTGAGAGGTCGCTGAATATTTGCACGCCGTAGGCATAACCATCGCCGGAGGGTGTGAATACTGCGTAATCGCTGTTTTGATAGTCGGACGCCAGTCCTTCCAATGAGGCAAAGTCGATATCATCGATTTGTCCTGCCCAGAAAGCCATTCTTTGTGCCTCGGATGTTTCGATAACGTCTACAACATATTTGTCTGTCAAGTATTGATCTCTGTTTTCCTCCAAATAGTAACCGTACCAATTTTCGTTTCTTTCCAATGTGTATTGTTTACCTGTTTGGAAAGCGGTAAGCTTGTAGGGGCCCCAACTTGCAGTTGTTTCCAATGAAGTGCAGTAGGTTGTAGTCCAGTTGGAAGAACCGAGAATGGGTTCCTGTTTGCACGCTTCGTACAAATCTTTCTTCACCAAAGGAAGACTGCAGTTTGATACGGAGAAGCTAAGAGAACCATCGTCTTTCAACCATGCTTCGGGTTGATCCAAAACGACAACAATGTCGTAGTCGCCGACGGCAAAGATGCCAACTTCGTCAAAGGACAACTCGGGATAGGTGGAGGGTACTGTGAAGAAACCGAATTCCTCATCGGGATCTGTGCACCAGAAACCGTACAACAAATCTTGAAGCGCCGTGCTCATTGCCTCATCAGCAACAATTTGCGTCAAGGTCAATCCTTCCATTTCTTCAACAGTTGCAATGAATGCGTCCATATCATCATCAGTATCGAAATAACCTCCCTCTTCTACAGTTCCCATCCACATGTTGGCAATAAACCAAGGCATACCGTAAGTGGAGATGTAAGAGCCATACGAGGAACCATAGTAAGATACAATCCATTGCCCCACATAACCATCTTCAAGCGAGAACACTATTTTGTCTGCCACCTCTTTCGACAAGCCGCCATCGGCTTGCGTGCTGTCCCAACCGGTGTATTCGCCGACACCGATGCCTGTGCCATTGGTTGCGTCAACTTGAACTGTGCGGCCATGGTAGTAATATGCTTGAGCATTGTGAATTTTCATACCGTTTTCAGACCAATAAGTGCTGGCACGGAAAGGAAGCAAATCGTAGTTGAGTTGTTCTTGCATAGAATAGACGAAATCTTCAGCTTTGATAGGCGTTCCGTCATCCCAGCAAAGGTCGCTGCGGATGGTGATTTGCCAAATGTATCCGCCATCGGCAACTTGTTCGGCCGTCAAGCCCCAATCGTCGGCATATTTTGCGGTAACGTCTGTAAGTTTTGTTGCCGCGTCGTATTGGAGAACGTATTTCTCGAAGTCGAGGTTTTCGATGTTGAGGGTGCCATCTGCATTGAACTTGCCTGCAGATTCATCGATCAAAGGATAGTCGGTCGTGAAGAAACTGCTGGAAATGTAGTTGATGATGTTTACGTCGTTAGCATTCTCGTAGTCCATTTCGTTCCAGTTGGACGGTGTTGCAGCCAAGTAACCATAACTTGTGTAGTTTTTGCCGTCTTCTGCAATGTAGGTACGGCTATCTTGTCCGCAAACGTCGCAAATAAGGTCGCCATTAGCGTCTACGTGTGCAGCAAGTTGACCATATTCTTGTCCGCAAACTGTACAAACAGCTTTCTGCGTGCAAGTCGCCGTGCCGCCTGTGTGCGCAGCAAGTTCGCCATACTCTTCGCCGCAAACCTCGCAAACGGCTTTCTGCGTGCAGGTCGCCGTGCCGCCTGTGTGGCCGTTCTTGCAAGGGTCTGTATCACATGCAACAAATGCAAATGAGCAAACCATTGCCAAAGCAACAACCAAAAACAAGGCGCGAGCTATTTTTGTCTTTTTCATTGTTTTTTCCTCCATTAAATTTTGTTTTGAATATATTGTTTTCCAAAACCAAAACGTCTCGGTTTTGAGAGAGCAATCGAATTTGTGCGGGCTTTGGCAATTTTTGCACCAAAACCACGCCATCCTTGGTGTGCGCCGTGCCTTTTGCGTCAACTTTTGTTTGTCAACGCTTTTTTGTACCGCCGCACTTTACAAACAACCTTACCGCTGTATTTTGACAACGGCACAAGTTGCTGTTCTTCGGCAATGTTTGCGCTGCGCTTTTTGCCTGCGCAGCAAAACCCTTTGCCAAAAGATTTCTGCCTTGAACCTGCCTTTCGTTTTGCAACTGCTTTTTTGCGCCGTTTTGTTTGCCGCCGCAACCTTACGAACAATCGTTTTGTTTGCCGTCGCGCGTAACATTATTTATATACGCGCGCGAGAGCGCAAAAAACAAGCAAACGTTTTGACAATTTTTGTTTTGAGAGTGCGGTTGCAAAAAACATTTGCGCATTTGCCGTTTTTTCGGCAATGTTGCAGAATATTTTTTGGCGCGTCGGCAATGCTTTCGCGAAACAGCGTCGCACGACGCGGCCGCCACCGCAACTTTTATAACAAAAATGCCCGAAATGCACTCTGAAAATGATACCGTTTGAAAAAACAGTATAAATCTCGCCTATAGCAATTCCGAGCTTACCCAAAGCACATATTCAGTTAGTGGCTAATTGATTATGACCGGGAGAACCTTCGGAGCCAACGTGCATTGGCGAGATAACTATTCTCGACTGTCCGCAAAGGCGAAAAACCGTTGTGGCTTTCCATCCAAAGCTGAAATATGCATTAATTTTACCATATAAGGGGCACCTCGTCAAACGTTTTCAAACAATTTTTCAATTTGTTTAGCGAAAAAATCGACTTTTATTTTTTTATTTCCCCTTTTTATTGACATTTTGCGACAATATTTTATAATCTTATGCCCTTTGAAAAGACCGTTGCCAAAGCTGCCCGACACGCGCCTTTTTTTGCAAATATCTTGATTACTTTTGGGTTTTAAGGGACGTCAACGCTGCCATTATTTCCGAATAGCAGACAGCAATAAGCCGAACCAAAGTTGCGCACCGACATTATATGCGTTGCGTTTGCTGCGGTGATACATTTAATGCGCCAACCGCACGCCGCCAACCGCGCAGGCACGCAAAACTTTTTGATTTCTCGCATGGCAATTCGTGTTTTCATTTTCGGTTTTTTCGTATGGCAAAGCAACTTGCAAAACGCTTGTTCGGTTTTTCCTGTTCCAATTCGTGTTTTCATTTTCAGAGTTTTTGTATTGCAATTCGGAGTTTTCATATTGCGAAAAAGTTTTTCATACAATATTTCAAAAGCAAGCCGATTGTTTTTTGGCTACTAAATTTCGGTGAGGTGTTATATGAAAAAATCCCTTTGTTTTGCCTTGGCGATGGTTTTGTGCGTAAGTGCGTTGTGTTTTTTCGGGTGCAGTCCCAACGCAATGGAAAATGCCATCAAAAACGGCGACGACTACACCATTGTTTGCGCCTACGATGAAAATGCCCATGCGCTTTCCGCCGTGCAAACCGTGGAAGTGAAAAACCGCAGTGAAAACAGTTTTTCCGCATTGAAATTTCACATTTTTGCCAACCAGTACAGGGAAGATGCGGCAAACGGAGTTGTTCCCTCGACCTACAAAGCCATTGCCTACCCCAACGGAGAAAGTTTTGGCGATATCACCATCGACAGCGTTAAGGTGGACGGCGTTGCCGTTGCCTTTGTGATCGAAGGGGAAGATATGGATATTCTTTCGGTGCCGATGGGCAAAGAATTGTTTCCCGACCAAAAAGTTACGGTGGAACTAACCTACACGGTGCAGTTGGCAAACATCAAGCACCGCTTGGGGTGGACGGAAAACGTGGTAAATTTGGGCAATTTTTACCCCATTTTGTGCCACGTTGAAAACGGAAACTACTGTTGCACGCCCTACTACAACATCGGCGACCCGTTTGTTTCAGATGTTGCAAACTACAACGTTTCGCTGAAAATTGCCGAAAGTTTTGTCGTGGCAAGCAGCGGCAATTTGGAAGAAGCGTCGGCGGAAAACGGCTACGTAACTTACAAATACAGTGCAAAGGCCGTACGCGATTTTGCGTTTGTGGCAAGCGAAAAGTTCAAAAAACTTTCGCAAACGGTGGGAAACGTTGCGGTAAACTACTTCTACTTTGGCGACGCCAATGCCGAAAACTCTCTTGCAACGGCTGTGGGCGCACTGGAATACTACGCGCAAAACATAGGAAACTACCCATACAACCAAATTTCCGTGTGCGAAACGGATTTTTGCTACGGCGGAATGGAATATCCGTCGCTTACAATGGTAACAAGCGGTTCGCAAGCCTATCAAGAAGCCATTGCGCACGAAGTGGCGCACCAATGGTTCTACGCAACGGTGGGCAATGACCAAATAAATAATGCCTGGATGGACGAAGGATTGGCGGAATTTGTTACCTATTTGTACTTGGACGATGCCGACGTGATACAACTTGATAAGAACGTGCTTGCAAATTTGAAAACATACACCACCTACGTGGACGTTTTGAACAAGTATTACGAAAACGTCGACACTACTTTCAGAAGTGTGGCAAATTTCAGAAACGACAACGAATATGTGGTGATGACCTACGTTAAGGGCAGTTTGTTGTTTTCCACCGTGTATGACACAATGGGCAAAACAAAGTTTTTCAAGGCGCTTAAAAACTACTACAACGAGGCAATGTTTGCCATTGCGGCGCCTTCACAGATGATAGCATGTTTTGAAAAGGTGGGCGGCACGGAAATTGCCACGATTTTCACCGACTTTGCCGAAGGCAAGGAAATTTTGGGGCAGATTACCGATTAGGAACGTGAAAACAGATTTTCGTCGAATGACAATATTTTTGCTATACTTAAACGAATTGCCGCGTCGCCGCACTCCTCGCAATGACGATAGGGAGTTGAGGTTTTGGAACGAGTTTAATGGCGCAAACAACACGCCGCACAAGACACAAGGCGTAGAAAGGCGCACTTGGCGCAAATGATTGTTGTCGGCCAAATTGTCCAACGGCTTTTTCTGACACATTATCTCACGGTTTTTGTCTGCTATGCCTTGAAAATCGTCCAAAAACGTGGTATAATAGCTGCGAGGTGAAAGTTATGCGAATTTTTGTAGCCTTGGAACTGCCGGAAAAAACAAAAGACAATTTGATGCGTTCGGCGGAGCAGTTCAAACAATTTGCCACAAAAGGCAAATTTACCGAAAGACAAAACTTGCACATTACTTTGCACTTTTTGGGCGAAGTGGCGGAAAGCGACCTTATTTACGTTCAAAGTGCGATGGACGGCATAAAAGATTTGCCTGCACCGACGATTGCCTTGCACCAATTTTCCGTTTTGCGCGGAGGAGATATCGTTTGCGCAAAAATTAGGCAAAACGGTGCGTTGACGGTTTTACACGACAAAATGGGCGAACTTTTGGAAAACAACGGTTTCGACGTGGAACACAGAGCCTATCGTCCGCACATCACCCTTATTCGTCAATACGGTTTTTCGCTACCTTTTTCGGAAGTTACCAAAAGCGTAGACGTGTTTAATAAGCAATTTGCCGCAACAGAAGTGGTTTTGTACCAAAGCGTGTTGGGCAAAAACGGCCCCACCTACACGGAACTTTACCGCGTGAGTTTGACGGCGCAAGAGCTTTGATTTTGCGCATACGTATGCACGAAAACGTATATTTAGACAAATTATGCAACTGTTTTGAAGCCAAACGGCGCCGTCGGAATTTTTCACCGACAGCGCCGTGTTTTTTTGAAAAAATACAATTTTTAATGATTTGAGTTTGCTTTTGCGCTACCGCAAAATTGCTTTTTATTTTTTGCGAATTTTGTAGTTTGCTCCCATGTTTTTGGCAAAAATTGTTTTCAAGTCGTCCAAACTGCCCTCGACTAAATCGCTTTTGGGAAGGATGTGCGATTGATTTTTGGAAATGTACAGGAAAAAGTGAGTGGCAGATTCCTCGATTCTGTAGAAATAGTTGTACTTGGCAACTGTTTCGGAGTGAAAATCTTCGCCTTTTTGCGCGGTGATGGTTACTTGTTGGTTGTCGAAAACAAAAGTCTGCACCGTTTCGTCGCTTAACGACGGCATCGATTGACTTTGACGTTTCACGACAACAGACGTAAACAATAAGCACATCGGCGTGAATATCACACCAAACGCAATGGCTAATATGCCAAAAACGATGTCGGGTTCTTCTCCCACAAGGTTGAGCGCACCCAAGATTACAAATATCAAAGAAACCAGCAGAAAAAGCCACCACGACTTTTTGACGGTGTGTTTGTTCAGTTGCATCACTGAATCGGAGTTTAATTTGCTTACAAATTTGATCATAATTTTACCCTTCAAAATACAGTTTCGGCAATACGTATCAACGAAAACGGAAAAATTCGTGTTTTTCGCATAGCAATAACGTATTGGTTTTACAAACTGCGAAGTACGTTTTGCACTTC
>CAZHUH010000008.1:0-10512 GCA_964535505.1 uncultured Oscillospiraceae bacterium | reverse complement strand
TTCGCATAGCAATAACGTATTGGTTTTACAAACTGCGAAGTACGTTTTGCACTTCGCAGGATAAGACAAATCGCATAAAGTTGGCTACGTATACAAATCTCTGTCGCTTTGCCGCTTGCGCAAAAACAATACTACAAACTGCGAAGTACGTTTTGCACTTCTCTCATATCGCACTTGCCGGCGAAGTTGGCTTTGAAATGTTTCATAACCGAGGGCACCGATTTGTCGTCTAACTTCAAAATTTCCGCTTTTATTTCTTCTGCCGTCATCATTTTGGGCAAATAGGCGTTTACAAAGGCAATTTGCGCTGCTAACGCTTGCACGTTTTCAGCACGGTTGGCTTTTTCGAACGCTTGTTTTTCTTCGTCAAGTTCTTTCAGCGTTTTTTGCAAAATGGCAACCACATCGGCATCGACAAGTTGGGCGTTTTGCGTGCGCTTTTCTATTTCGGCAAGTTTGATTTTGTTAAGCAAAACGGACAAAATGGCTCTGGCGTTTGTATCATGGTTTTTGAGTGCCGCCACATTGGCTTCTTTCAATTGTTCATATATCATTTTTGTCTCCTTATTTTCGGCAAAGCCACCTTGTTTGGCGGCAAAATTTTGCCTGCAAATTATAAATTCGCACACACGTGTGCAATAATTTCGTTTTTTGTTGCGCCGTTTGCAATGCCTCACGGCACAGACAATCATAGGTTACGCAGTGCCAAAGGCGGAAAATGGCTGCGGATTGTGTCCTTTCAAGCGTACTTCGAAAAAAAGTGTGGGCGCACCGACAAGGCCGCGCGGCCGCCAACCGAAGTCAGACGCCTCGTAAGCCGTCGGAAAGGCACAAGCTGCGCCTTATATGGCTTTGGTTTAGAGAGTGTCGAACCGAGCGTCCACTACAAAACGCACACCGTCCGTCTGCGCCAAAGTTTCTTGAAATCTTTGGTCGTTTTGTGATTGAACGCTTTGGTCGAACACCAAACATTTTTCGTCCAATGAATTGGAGGATAATATCAAGCTTGTGTACACTGCGGTTTTTGTAGACAGCGGCAACTCGTCGTAGTCGAATGTGCCGTCTGCCGTGGAAATGCGAAGCTTTCCGTCGTTTGCCCACAGCCGAATTTTTTGGTTCAAAAGGCTGCTTGCTTCGTTTGCGGCAATGCTTAGCAAAGCGGAAATTTTGTCGGCAAACAGCAACGACGCCATGTCCATGTGTTTCATAGTTTGCTGCAAAGAGGACAACACCCCCACTTGCGCCGCTGCCGCAGTAACTTTCATCTTGGCGATGCTTGCCGCAACAAATTTTTCCGTAAGTTCGCGCCGCGTGCTTTCCGCTTGACTTTGGCGCCGCGACAATTCGTCCACAAGTTTTTGCTGTTCCGCCAGCGCCTCATCGGTTGTTTCCTGAGGGAAATTTTTCAAAACAGCTTGGTAGTTGTGCACTTTTTCGGCCAGACGTGCCTTCAAATTGTCGTATTTGCGCACTTTTTTGCGCAAAACTTCGGCGTTCGGCAAATCCTCTTCGAGCATATCCGATGCCGACTCTTCGGCGGCATTTTCGCACTTTTCGCCTGCCGCCGCTTCGGCACTTTCAAGTATCTCTTCATTTGCCGTTTCCGCCGCGTATTCCACGTCGTTTTCCGCTGCTTCGCCGCTTTCCGCAACCGTTTGGGGCGCTTCGACGCTTTCGATGACAGCTTTTGCCATATCGGGGTCTTCGACAACAGCGTCAGAAACTTCTGCGCTTCCGCAGGCGCTTTCAGACACTTCGTCTCTTTCAATGGCATTGTCCGGCACATCCGCACTTTCGGCAAGCGTTTCGGAAACAACTGTGTTTTCCTCGCCGATTTCAAGCGTATCCGTACTTTCAAGGGCAACTTCCGACACTTCTGCGTTTTCCGCTACATTTTCTTCGACATTTGCGCCATCAACGGAGGTTTCTGCCGGCAGGTTTTCGGCAAGCAAGTCGTGTTCGCGGCGTTTTTCGCTGCAAAGCCACTGCATTTTTTCCAATTCCAACCGCTTGGAAAACACTTCTTCAATAAGCGCTTGTTTGGATTCCGCCAACATTTGCAGTTCGCTTTCGATATCGCTCAAATCGTAGTTGAAGTTTTGCACCGCATGTGCCAAATCTTCTTCGCCTGCAAGTTTTTGCGCTTTTTCGGTAGATTTTTTTATCTGCGCTTGATTTACTTTTACCGTTCTAGTGGCTTCGGTAATGGCGGAATTTATACTTTGCAATTTTGTGTTTAGTTCCTCAAAACGCTTGCACTCGGCAATATACATATCGCAATTTGCCGCTATTTTTTCGCCAATATCCGTCAATTTGTCCTTAACTTGGTCGTTGGAAACAACCGTTTCGGAAACGTTGCTCGGCAAATCTTCCTGCGACTGACCCTTCAAATTGTTCAAGCGATATTTCAAACCGGAGGCTTTTTCCTTCAAAGAGTCGGTGTAATGCCTCAGTTCGGCAACTTCCGCGTCCAAACGCACGGCGTCTTGCTGCATATCCAACAAATACTTGGTACTACTGTCGTTGTTAAGGGCTTTTAGGTAGTTGAACACCGCATCGGAATTGTTTTGTGATACAATTTCGTTGTAACGGTTGTTGATATTTTCTTTTTCGCCTCGCAAAGTTTCCATTTCTGCGGCGTTGATTTCCTTATGCCGCTTTATTTCTTTTATTGCGCCATCCAACTGCGCGGCACGTTGCACCAACAAATCTCTGTCGGCGTTGCGGTCGACAATTTCTTGCTCCAACGTTTGAATTTCCGCATCTTGAAAACTTGTTGTGGCGGCAAAAACGCTTGTAGAATCCTTTCTGAAAGTTTTTTGACTGTTCAAAAGCACTTCGCGTTTGAATTCCTCTTGTTTGCGCAAAAGCGCTTTGTCGCGCTGTGCGGTAAGCTTGGTGCGCGAATCTTCCAGTTGCAAAATTTTGTACTTATAGTCGTCCAACGCACGCTCTAAATTGCGCTGTTTTTCCGCGAGTGAAACGTTTATTGCTTCCAGTTTGGAATACTTGGTATCCAAAACCTGCAAAATGGTATCCTTTGCCTTGATGGGTGAAACGGCAACGTCCAAATCCGCAACGGAACGAAAACGCTTCTTTTGCACCGCCAAACGACCTTCTTTTTCGGCAATTTGGCTTTCCTTAACCGTCAACTCCGTTTGGATTTTTTCCAGTTGCGCATTTACTTCGTCTATTTGCGCATCTACACGCACCGCTTCCATCACTTCGCTTGCCGTCTGCGTGGAAACTTGAAAAGCCTCCAACCCGTCGCGAGTTTCGTTCAGCGATTTTTCCAAACTTGAAAGTTTGTTTAAACACGTTTTTTTGTCGCTTTCGAATTGACGTTGCTTTTCGAAAAGTTTTGTAAGCAGTTGGGAAAGCTGCTCGTTTTGGCTGCTAAGCGAAGTTATGTAATCCAATTCGCCCTTTACCGTTTCCATGCTGCTGCGCTTGTCTTGCAAAAGAGCAAACTGCAACTGACGTTCGTCATATTGCGAAACAATATCGGCAAGTTCTTGCTCTTTCCATTCCAATTCGGAAGTTAGTTCGCAACACTTAGTTTCGTATTCGTAGCATTGTTCAGCCAATTCTTGCAAGCGTTCCGCAGTTGTGCCGTCGAGCATGCGCTCGGCAATTGAATTGTCGGACGAATGTTGTGCGGTTGCGTTATCCGACAAGGTGCTTGTTTGTTCCGCTTGTCGGCGCGCCGCATCCGCCTGTTCGGAAAAAGACAGCAATTTGTCGTAGCGGCGCTGGGCAATTTGCAGTTTTTGTTCGATTGCGGTGCGAATTCCGCCGTCTGCTCGGCTGCTTGTGATGCAGTT
This sequence comes from uncultured Oscillospiraceae bacterium, assembly GCA_964535505.1. GTDB lineage: Bacteria > Bacillota > Clostridia > Christensenellales > CAG-314 > Fimimonas. The sequence goes on along the minus strand of CAZHUH010000008.1, from coordinate 6,688 downwards.
TAGTTTTTGAGTCGCCAAGGCAAGTTGCTTTGACACTTCGTCAACTTCCGATTGCGCTTGGGCAAGTCGCTCATGCGAAACGTTCTCTACCGATTTTTGACTGAATTCGCGCAATTTGCGCGCCGCATCTTCCTTTTGAGCACGAGTATCGGCAGAAACTTTTGCAATTTCCCTTTCCGCCTCCAAATAAGATTTCAGTTGCGAAACTTCCGACAAGTTGCCGTGAAAATCTTCCACCGTTTGTGCCGTGATGCAAACAGGCAACGCCGAAAAAGAAAGTTGTAAATCGGATTGAACGCGTTTTAGCGCTTCTTCGTCGCGCGCAATTGTTTGCCACTGTTCGTTTTGCTTTTGTTTCAATGAAGCGTGCGTTATGCCGTCGCGACCTTGCAATTTTGAAAGCAAAAACTCCGTTTCGTTCAAAAAATAATCCACTTCAACGTAGGCAGGCGCAATGTTTGCATTTTTGAAACAAAAATCCAAATAAGAGCACAAATTTTCGCAAGGCAAAAGGGGCTTGCCGCTTGTCGCATCGCCAAACACGAATATCTCGCGTTGTTTTGATTGAGAATTTATGGCTGTAACCTTGTTTATTCTCATAGTGAATCTCCCATTTTGGATAAGTTTCCGCCAAGGCGAAACTGCCGCCATCGCCGACTTTTTTCCGCCAAACTGTTGAAATGGACATAATTTTGTGTTACAATGATTTTTAACAAAATGCGTAAAAGCGTTTGACGGCATTTGCGCAAGTGTTTTTGCCAACGGAAAATGGTATATATAATTATAACCTATTGTGAGAAAATAATCAAGACTTTAGATGCAAAAGGGGTATTTTATGGCTTTTTGCGACAAAGAAAAACAACTTATTGACAGCGGCGTAACCTGCGTTGACAATAAATTTATTTTGAACTATCTGCCCGACGCCCCGGATAAGTGCGTGGCTGTTTACCTTTTGGGGCTAACTTTGACGGAATCAAACGGCGCAGACAACTCGTGCGAAACCATTGCGCGCAAAACCAACCTTTCCCCCGAAGAAGTGATGGCGGCATATTTCTATTGGGAAGAACTGGGTTTGGTGCATGTTACTGCGGACAACCCGCCCAAAATTTTGTATCTGAACATGCGCGATTCGCTAAACGCCACAAAAAAGATATCTGCATCTAAATACAGAAAATTCAACAAGGATATGCAAAGCGCCATAGAAGGTCGCATGCTTACTCCAAACGAACTTAACGAATACTACACTTTTTTGGAGGACACTACTTTTCAACCGGAAGCCTTGGTTGCAGTGGCAAAATATTGCGTTGCGCTGAAAGGCAACGACATCAACTACCGCTACGTTTTGACGGTAGCGCGCAACCAATTGGCAAAAGGCGCAACCACGTTGGAAGTCGTTCAAGACAATTTGAACAGTCAACAAAAATACGACGAAGATTTGAAGTTGTTATTTGCCGTTTTGAAGATTTCGCGCAAATTCGACCATACGGACAGAGAATTTTTTGAAAAATGGACAAAAAATTTGGGGTTTTCCACCGATGTTATTATTGCCGTGGCAAAAGATTTGAGCCGCAAAAGTATGGAAAAACTTGATTCTACTCTTTTGGAATACTACAAAAAGGGGGCGCTTTCCGTTGCGGAAATAAAACAATATCAAACGGAAAAACAGCGCTACACCGAGTTGGCAATTTCCATAAACCGCGCATTGGGGCTTTTTTACCAAAGCGTGGATGCCATTATCGACGAATATGTTGTCGGCTGGGTAAAAAAAGGCTACGACGACGAAACGTTGCTTGCGGTGGCAAAATATTGTTTCCGCAGCGGCATTCGCACCTTGGCAGGGTTTGCTAACGTTATCGACAAACTTTACAAAAACGGGGTAACGACACTTTCGGCGTTGGATTCTTACCTAACCAATCTTGAAGCGTTGGACGAAAACATAAAGGAGCTGTTGAACAAAGCCGGCATAGAGCGCAACGTTACCAACAACGACAGAACGCTCTATCGCACCTGGACAACCCTTTGGAATATGCCGCAAGATGTTATTTGTTTTGCTGCCGAAAAGGCCGCAGGCACCCTTTCGCCGATGGCATACGTTAACAAGATTCTTTCTTACTACAAGCAAAAAGGCGTTTACACTTTGGCACAAGCGCAAGCGGAAAAACAATCTGTCGCAACAGCGTCAATGAAGCGTGCGGTTATCGGCAACGATATGCAACGCCGCACCTACACCGACGAACAACTTAACTCACTGTTTACGGCACTTGACGACACGGAGGACTGATGAACAAGCAACAACTTATACAAGAAGCCAAAAGAGTTGTGGAAAGCCGCCGCCAAAATGCGTTTGACCGCTTGGACGAACGGTTGCAACTTTTGCGCGGCAACGACGATTGGCGAATTTGCGAACAAAAACTTAAACAGGCGGAAGTTGCCGTTGCCGTTTTCAAAAAGCAAGAGGAAGAAAAGAACGTTGAAAAGTATTCCGTATTGCGCAACGAACTTTTGAAAAAATATAAAATGACAGAGGACGATTTGCAGCCCAAATTTTTCTGCAAAGCCTGCCAAGACACCGGCTACGTGGGAAATAAAATGTGCTCGTGCTTGCAAACGGAAGTGCGTAAACTTATTGTGAAAGAATGCAATTTGCAAACCCCTTCTTGCCGTTTTGAAATTTCGCGCGAAACAAACAAGCACAACTTATCCGTTTATAAAGCGGCAAAAAATGTGTGCGAAAAGGGCAACCTTCAAAACATTTTGCTTATGGGGCAAAACGGCACGGGAAAAACTTTTTTGCTTACCGCATGTGCAAATTTGTGCGCAACGTTGGGCAAAAGCGTAACTTTTTTGACGGCTTACAATTTGAACTCGCTGTTTTTGGAATGTCATTTGAGCGACCTTGCCACCAACAAAACCATTATGGATAGCTTGATTGGTTGCGACGTTTTGGTGATTGACGATTTGGGCACGGAAATAACCTACCGCGGCGTTACGGCGGAATTTTTATTTGTGCTCTTGAACGAGCGTGTGGCAGGGGGCAAACAGACTTTTGTTTCAACCAACCTTGTGCTGCAAGATATCCGCGACAGATACGATGAACGCATTTTTTCGCGACTAATTGACCAAAAAATAACCCTTGTGGCCAAACTCGAAGGCACAGACAAGCGATTTGAAAAATGAAATTTGTTTTTTGAGTTTGTTTTGCACTATCGCACTACGGTGATATGCGGTTTGAAAAGTTAAAAATGTTTTCGGCGTGAGTTTCTGTTGCTTGACGGCGACAAGTGATATGAGAAATGATATATGTTTGTCGTTGCTGCGGAAAAAGATTCTTTGAAAAGTATAAGTTTCTGCCTGGATACCATCACATGACGCAAAGAGTGTATATGCCTATTCTTAATGAGTGCAGGAGTTAGTTTCTTACAAGAATGTAGCTCAAAGATTTGGCGTCAGTTCGTATACGGGATCGTTTATGCGTAAAACGCTTTTCACCTTCTGTTCGGTGGTAGTGATTTCGCCGCACCGTTTGAGTCCGACGATTATAGTGGCGCCGACAGACTCCAATCTTAATTGTAAATCTTCGTCAACAATCCTTTTTAAATAAGACATATAATCACTCACAGCAAATGAGTGTGGCATGAAAAAAGATATTTACCAATATCCGTTGGCAAACTTTTAACATTTTTAATGAAGAACTTCGGAGCTGCTATTTTATTTAAGTAATAAATAGTAATTTTTATATTGTGTTCATAAAATGTGTCACTGCCTTGATACGAGAGGGCTCGGCTTACACCCCGCAAATGCATTCGCTGCGCTCGACTAAGATGTAGCGCTCCGTTTCATCGCGCTTAATTATACTCAAAACGCTTGTGCTCGATGAGTTCTTGCAAAAAGGCGGAAATGTAGAACTTTGCCATGTTCAAATTCTGTTCGGAATAGTTGCCGCATTCAACGGGAGTAGCCCCGGGGATATCACCTTGAAACTGCAACATAAAACGGCACATCTCTTCCACCAGCGGAAACACGTCCTCGCTTTGCAAATCGCCAAACATCACCAAGTAGCAACCGGTGCGGCAGCCCATTGGTCCAAAATACACCACCGTTTCCTTTTGCGGACAGTTGCGCAAAAAAGTGGCGCCTAGATGCTCGATTGTGTGCAACGCAGGCATGTCCACCACAGGCTCTTTGTTGGGCGCAGTAAGGCGAATATCGAAAGTGGTAACTGTTACTCCGTTGCAAACGTCCTTGCGAGAAACATACAGTCCCTTTTGAAGTTTTAGATGATTGATTTTGAAACTTGCGATTTTTTCCATTTTAATACATGCCCCTGTCACAAAATTATTTGGAAAGTTTGCCGAAGCGGGCTTACTTTCACACAAGCACAACGCAGTATTCCGTTATGTGTGTTTTTCAAACTAAACTTAAAAATGTTAACGTTTTTGATTATTGAAATATATTGTAACACAAAACCGCCGAAATTTGTTGAAATTCGCCGTATATTTTGCAAAAACGATTTAAGCATGGAGCGAAAAACGACTTTCGGCGACACTAACCCGCAAGCACCGTTGCGCACGCTCCTATTACAAAATATGTAAACGCAAGCACATTTTCACATTGCCGAATACAAAAAATTCGGCCATGCAAACGCATTTCCGAATCCTTTGTGTTACAAAAAATTCGGCCATGCAAAAGGCGCATGGCTGAATTCTTTTGTGTTTCGCCCGAGCCTCGGGCGCAAGAGGAGATACTCTAGTCTACTTTGATAATTTTGGATTTCAGCACCAAATCCGAAGTTTTTATTTTGGGCAATTCTTTATCCAACGAATTGAAACTTATCGTGCTGCCAATGAGTTTTTTCACCTGAACGGTGCCTGTAACAAGCAGATTAATTGCGGAAGAAAAACTGCCAACGCCGTTGTAAACGCCAAAAATATTGAGGTGTTTTTGGCTGATTTGCGCCAACGAAAGTTTGCTGTCTTTGTTGGACATGCCCGCCAAACAGATATCCGCATTGAAGGCTGCCGCATGGTAAACGTCTTTTACGCTGAATTCGCTGTCGCTGAAAAGCACCACTTTGCGACAAAGCCTGCCGCCGGTTGTGGTGAGAATTTCGCGTTCCACATCCACTTCTTGACTGTTTAGACAATAGTAAATGCCCAATTCACGAGCACTTTCCAACAGATCTTCGTTGTTGGAAACCAAAATGGGCACCGACTGATAGTAAGCAACCAACTGCGACAGAATTATGCCCGTTTTGGTGGATGCGAAAATTACAACGTGTCCGCCTTTTTTTAGATGCAAGGCGTTTACGATATTCAAACAAAACGCCACGTAGGAAACAAACAATGCTTGCTCGTTGGAAAGGTTATTAGGCAAACGGTGAACTTGGTTGATTGAAACATCCACAAAGTTCTTCAACAACCCTTCGCTGTTTTGCCCCATATATTGCAATTCCGAGCAACGTTGAAAATCTTCTTGCAAACATTCTTCGCAACGATTGCACACCACGTAAGGCTCGATGGCAACACGGTCCATTTTTTTGAAAAGCGTTTTTTCTTTGGAGAAAACTTCGGAAATTACACCCACGGCGTTTCGCCCCATAACAAAAGGATAGGGACGTTTTGCCACGCCGTTAAACACGTCCAAATCGGTGGTACTGAAAAGCACTTCTTCTATTTTCACCTTGACAAAACCGGAAGTAAGCGCGGTGGGCGCAGATTCTTCCAAGCTCATTTTTTTGGGCGATTCCAATTTCCAAACTTTCATAAACAAGTCTCCCTCGGCAACAAGCACGGCTTTAACGTTTTGTTTAAGCTTTTGCCGTCTGAAATAGCAGTTAAAACAACCAACCAAGTTTGCGAACGCGGCTATGCGGTAATCCTATTCCGGTTATTTTGATCTGCTATACTATTTGAAAAATAATGGTCAAATTCCATGAGGAACTACGCAATTACAGAATTACATTTATTATACCAAAAAAAACAAAAAAAATCTACTTATTTTTGTAAATAGTGCAAATTATAATCAAATTATTGAGTTTATGGAGCATTTTGTGCATTTTTTGAGCATACGTCCCCGTTATTTTGAAACAGCCCCGAAAAAAAAATTTTGCGCGGCATTGACACAAACGGCTTTGCGGTGTAAAATTGAAGAGTAAATTGCAAATAACTATGCGTGGCATAGTATTTGACGGAGTTTTGCGACAAAAGCGGGTTTAAGTGCGTTTTGAACTTGATAACGGCAAACAATCCTGCCGTCGCAAATACAATTTGCGCTTGAAAAGCGGCCGCCCCACAAAAGCGGGTTGAACGCCGTTTGCGCTTCGTGTCAAATAAAGAAAAAGCGTTATAGTTCCCGATGCGCGGAATCCTATGCAAGTGCAAGGGGCTATTCGCAAAGGCGAGTTAAACAACAGTTTATCCTTGAAAACCGCCGCTACAAAAAAGTGTGGCAAAGTGTAACTTTGCGCCTAAAACGGCGGCAAACGACGACGAAACGGCTTGCGGTGAAAGGTTAGCGTTCGAATTCTTAGCCGACAACAAACCGTCTCTTAACGACGGACGAATAAAATCGAAATACTGCGATTAAGTCAATACTCTTTTTTCGTTTTGCACCTTTCGCAGAAAGGAATGGTCAAAAAAAATGAAGATTCAATATTTGGGACACTCTTGTTTCAGAATAATCAGTCAGC